>NZ_JBEYYI010000001.1:0-589010 GCF_040645495.1 Nocardia sp. NPDC046763
TCGCTGATCGCCACCCAGGTCACCGCCCGCCTCGGCGCGGCCCTGGACACACAGCTGGCGGTGCGCGACCTGTTCGAGGCGTCCACGGTCGCGGCGCTGGCCGCGCGGGTGGAGCGCAACGCCGGTTCCGGTAGGCGTCCGAGCTTGGTCGCCGGTGAGCGGCCGGCGCACCTGCCGCTGTCCCCGGCACAGCAGCGTTACTGGTTCCTCAACCAGTTCGACACCAGCACTTCGGCGGTCGACAACATTCCGCTGGCGGTCCGATTCACCGGCGCGCTGGACCTGTACGCCATGAAGCAGGCCATCGGCGACGTGATCGCCCGCCACGAGGTGCTTCGCACGGTGTACCCGCAAGCGCAGGGAGGTGGAGCGTCGGGCGAGGGCCCGCACCAGGTCGTGCTGCCCGCCTCGCAGACCGATCTGTCGCTGGTGCCGGAGGAGGTGACCGAGGGCGAACTGCTCGGCAAGGTCATCGAATTCGCCATGACCACCTTCGACGTCACCGTCGAGGTGCCGCTGGCGGTCAAGATGTTCCGCATCGCGGACAGCGAGGCTGTATCCGATTCGGCGGGCACGGGGCCTTCCGTGGTTACGCGCGCTGCCGCCTCCAGGCCTGACGTGCCCGCCACCCAGCACGTGCTGGCCTTCACCATCCACCACGTCTCCGCCGACGGTTCCTCCATGGGCCCGATGGCGCGCGACATCATGGCCGCCTACGTGGCCCGCGTGAACGGCGATGTCCCGCAGTGGGCTCCGCTGCCGGTGCAGTACGCGGACTACGCGCTGTGGCAGCGCGAGGTGCTCGGCCGCGAGGACGACGCGGAATCGCTTGCCGCCAAGCAGGTCTCGTACTGGACCCGCACGCTGACCGGACTGCCCGATCAGCTGGAGCTGCCGACCGATCGGCCGCGCCCCCCGGCGCAGTCGTTCCACGGCAAGGCGCTGCGCTTCGACATCGACGCCGAGCGCCACGCCAAGCTGCACGAGCTGGCGCGGGCCAACAACGCCTCGCTGTTCATGGTCGTGCACGCCGCCCTGGCGGTGCTGCTGGCCCGCCTGTCCGGCACCGACGACATCGCGGTCGGCACCCCGATCGCGGGCCGCGGTGAACGCGAACTCGACGACATGATCGGCATGTTCGTGAACACCCTGGTGTTCCGGACCCAGGTCGACGGCGCCGCGAGCTTCGCCGACCTGCTCTCCGAGGTCCGCGAGCGCGACCTGGAGGCCTTCGCCAACGCCGACGTGCCGTTCGAGCGCCTCGTCGAGGTGCTCAACCCGGTCCGCTCCACCGCCCGCAACCCGCTGTTCCAGGTGGGCCTCTCGTTCCAGAACCTGGCCGAGACCGCCTTCCAACTGCCGGGCCTGCACGTGGCCGCGGTCGAATTCGACTCGCAGCTGGCCAAGACCGACCTGCACGTCACGCTCTACGACCGGTACACCGAGGACGGCACCCCGGCCGAGATCCTCACCGAATTCGGTTACGCCACCGACCTGTTCGACGAATCGACCGTGCGGTCCTTCGCCGACCGGTTCGTGCGGGTGCTGGACGCCATTCTGGCCGACACCACCGTCGCAGTCGGCGACCTCGACCTGCTGGACGAGGACGAGAACGCGCGAATCCTGCAGCGGTGGAACAACACCGCGCAGGACGTGGACGCGGTCATGGACGGCGGTTCCGAGGCCACCCTGGTCTCGCTGCTCGACCGGTCGGTGTCCGACGACCCGAAGGCCGTGGCCATCGTCGCCGACACCGCCGAGGGCACCGAGCAGCTGACCTACGCAGAGCTCGACGCCCGCGTGAACCAGCTCGCCCGCGAGCTCATTGCGCGCGGCATCGGCGCGGAAGACCGGGTGGCCCTGGCCATTCGGCGGTCCACCGACCTGGTGGTCGCCATGTACGCGGTCGCCAAGTCCGGCGCCGCCTACGTGCCGATCGATCCGGATCAGCCTGCCGAGCGCGTCGGCTACATCCTCGAGACGGCTGCGCCCAAGGCCGTACTCACCACGGCGGCAGTCGGTTTCGAGGCCGACCTGGCCGACGTGCTGCGCATCGACGAGGTGGACCTGTCCGGCCACTCGGCGAAGCCGATCACCGCCGCCGAGCGGGTGCGCGAACTGACCGCCGCGAACACCGCGTACATCATCTTCACCTCCGGTTCCACCGGCCGCCCCAAGGGTGTGGCGCTGCCGCACGGCGCGGTCGTGAACCAGTTGCTGTGGAAGGTCACCGAATTCGGCCTCGACCCGGCCGACGCGGTGCTGCTCAAGACCGCCGCCACCTTCGACCTCTCGGTCTGGGAGTTCTGGTCCGCCGCCGCCTGCGGTGGCCGCATGGTCATCGCCGCGCCGGACGGCCACAAGGACCCGGCGTACCTGAACGAGCTCATGGCCCGCGAGTGGGTGACCACCCTGCACGTGGTGCCGTCCATGCTGGACGCGCTGCTCACCGACGGGCTGCCGGATTCGCTGTGGCGCATCCTGGCCATCGGTGAGGCGCTGCCCGGCCCGCTGGCGCAGCGCGTGCTGCGGGAGCGGTCGCGCACCGAGCTGTTCAACCTGTACGGCCCGACCGAGGCCGCGGTGTCCATCACCAACCACCGGGTCACCGTCCGCGACGAGCTGTCGGTGTCCATCGGCTCGCCCGAGTGGAACTCCCAGGTGTACGTGCTGGATTCGCGTCTGCGGCCGGTGCCGGTGGGCGTCTCCGGCGAGCTGTACCTGGCCGGCGCGCAGCTGGCGCGCGGCTACTACGGCCGTCCGGACCTCACCTCCGACCGATTCGTGGCGAACCCGTTCGCCGACAACGGTTCCCGCATGTACCGCACCGGTGACCTGGTCGCCTGGGAGGAGAACGGCGAACTCGAGTACCGGGGCCGCACCGACTTCCAGGTGAAGATCCGCGGCTTCCGCATCGAGCTCGGCGATATCGAATCCGCGCTGCTGCGCCTGGATTCGATCGCCTCGGCGGCCGTGGTCGCGCACACCGATCCGGTGCTCGGCGACCGCCTGGTGGCCTACGTCGTGGGCAGCGACGGCGAGCCCGACAAGCAGCAGCTGCAGTCGGCGCTGGCCGCCGAACTGCCGTCGTACATGATCCCGTCGGTCTTCATGCCGCTGACCGCGTTGCCGCTCAACGCCAATGGCAAGCTGGACCGCAAGGAGCTGCCGCAGCCCACCTTCGAGAAGGCCGTCTTCCGCGCCCCCGTCAGCCCGATCGAGCAGATCGTGGCGGGCGTGTTCGCGGAGGTGCTGCGCGTGGAGTCCGGCCGCATCGGCCTGGACGACGACTTCTTCGCGTGGGGCGGCAACTCGCTGCTCGCCACCCAGGTGGCCGCGCGCCTCGGCGAGGCGCTCAACACCCGGGTGCCGGTGCGACTGCTGTTCGAGGCGTCCACGGTGGCCGCGCTGGCGGCCCGCGTGGAACACGACGCCGGCGCCGGTGGCCGCAAGGCGCTCACCGCCGGACCGCGGCCGGAGAACATCCCGCTGTCGCTGGCCCAGCAGCGCATGTGGTTCCTCAACCGCTTCGACACCGCTTCTGCCGCCTACAACGTGCCGGTCGCGGTACGTCTGTCGGGCCTGCTGGACGAGGACGCGCTGCGGGCCGCCGTCGCGGATGTGGTTGCCCGCCACGAGATCCTGCGGACCATCTACCCGCAGACCGAGGACGGGCCGGTGCAGGTCATCCTGCCGCCGGCGCAGGCCGTGCCGGAGCTCGAGGTGCGCACCGTCACCGCCGACGAGGTGGTGGGCGCGGTGGTCGAGCTGACCTCCACCGCCTTCGACGTGACCGTCGAAGTGCCGATCAAGGTCGCACTGTTCAAGATCGAGGGCGAGACGTCGGCTCCGGCGGCCGAGTCCGGTTCGGCGACGCGAGGGCAGTCGGAAGCCGCGGCGCACGCGGCGGCCTACACCTTCGACTTCGCCGATATCGAGCCCACCGGCCAGTTCCCGATCGTGGACCCGAACGGCCCCGCGCCCGCGGAATACGTGCTGGCCCTGGTGATCCACCACATCTCCGGTGACGGTTCCTCGGTGGCCCCGCTGACCCGCGACCTGATGACCGCCTACGCGGCGCGCTCCATCAAGCAGAAGCCGGGCTGGACCCCGCTGGCGGTGCAGTACGCGGACTACTCCATCTGGCAGCGCGAACTGCTGGGCAGCGAGGACGATCCGGAATCGCTGGCGTCGAAGCAGGTCGCCTACTGGGCGCAGGCGCTCGCCGGCCTGCCGGATCAGCTGGACCTCCCGGCCGACCGGCCGCGTCCGGCGGTGCAGTCCTTCGCGGGCGGCAAGATCGACATCCGCATCGACGCCGAATTGCACGCGGCGCTGGTCGAATTGGCGCGCGCCGAGGGTGCGACGCTGTTCATGGTCGTGCACACCGCGCTCGCGGTGCTGCTGTCGCGTCTGTCGGGCTCCGACGACATCGCCATCGGCACCCCGATGGCCGGTCGTGGCGAGGCCGTCCTGGACGACCTCATCGGTATGTTCGTCAACACCCTGGTGTTCCGCACGCTGGTCGACGGCGGACAGCCGTTCGCCGAGCTGCTGGCGCGACAGCGCGAGACCGACATCCAGGCCTACGCCAATGCCGACGTGCCGTTCGAGCGCCTGGTCGAGGTGCTCAACCCGGCCCGCTCGACCGCGCGGCACCCGCTGTTCCAGGTGGGTCTGTCGTTCCAGAACCTGACCCGCTCCACCCTGGAACTGCCGGGCCTGAGCGTGGCCGGCCTGGACGTCGACACCGAGCTGTCGCAGTTCGACCTGCACCTGATCGTCTCCGACATCTACGGCGAGGACGGTGCGGCCGAGGGCATCACCGGCATCCTGACCTACGCCACCGATATCTTCGACCGGGACACCGTGCAGGGCTTCGCGGATCGGTTCGTGCACCTGCTGCGCGAGATCGTGACCGCACCGCGTACCGCGGTCGGCGAGATCGAGCTGCTGGCCGTGGCCGAGCGGACCGAGATCCTGGAGCGGCGCAATGCCACCGCGCACCAGGTGGATTCGGCCGCGACGCTGGTGTCCATGCTGAACGCGACGGTGGCGGCCAAGCCGACCGCCATCGCGCTCATCGGACCGGACAGCGAGACGCTGACCTACGCCGAACTCGGCGCGCGGGTCAACGGCCTTGCCCGCCATCTGATCTCGCTGGGCGTGGGCCCGGAGGCGCGGGTCGCGCTGGCGCTGCGGCGCTCCGTCGACCTGGTCGTGGCCATGTATGCGGTCTCCGTCGCGGGTGGCGCGTACGTGCCGGTGGATCCGGACCAGCCGGCCGAGCGGACCGGGTACATCCTGGAAACCGCCGCGCCCGTGTGCGTGCTGACCAACCGCTCCGCCTCCCCGCGCTTCGCGGCCGAGTTCGCCACCGATATCGCGCCGCTGGTGCGGATGGACGAGCTCACGCTGTCCGGCGTGAACCCCGGCCCGGTCACCGATGCCGAGCGGGTCGCCCCGCTGCGGCCCGAGCACACCGCCTACGTCATCTTCACCTCCGGTTCCACCGGTCGCCCGAAGGGCGTGGCGCTGCCGCACGCGGCCATCGCCAACCAGTTGCAGTGGAAGAGCGCGGAATTCGGGCTCGGCGCGGACGATGCGGTGCTGCTCAAGACCGCCGCCACCTTCGACCTGTCGGTCTGGGAGTTCTGGTCGGCCGCCGTGTCCGGTGGCCGCCTGGTGATCGCCGCGGCCGACGGGCACCGGGATCCGGCGTACCTCAACGAGCTGATGGCACGCGAGCGGGTCACCACCCTGCACGTGGTGCCGTCCATGCTGGACGCGCTGCTCACCGAGGCCGAAGGGACGCTGAACGATTCGCTGCGGCGGGTCCTCGCCATCGGTGAGGCGCTGCCCGCGACAGTCGCGCAGCGCTTCCGTGCGTTGAACCGGCAAACTCGACTGTTCAACCTGTACGGCCCGACCGAGGCCGCGGTGTCCATCACGAGCCACCGGGTCACCGACGCCGATCAGGGTTCGGTATCCATCGGTGCGCCGGAATGGAATTCGCGGGTCTACGTGCTCGACGCGCGCCTGAACCCGGTGCCCGACGGCGTCTCCGGTGAGCTCTACCTCGCCGGTGCGCAGCTGGCCCGCGGCTACTTCGCGCGGCCGGACCTGACCGCGGATCGCTTCGTGGCCAACCCGTTCGCGACCGGTGAGCGCATGTACCGCACCGGTGACCTCGTCGCCTGGTCGGCGAATGGGGAACTGGAGTACCGGGGCCGCACCGACTTCCAGGTGAAGATCCGTGGCTTCCGTATCGAGCTCGGTGAGATCGAGGCGGCGCTGCTGGCGTTGCCGGAGATCGCGCAGACCGCGGTGTTGGCCAAACAGGACGCCAAGACGGGTGACCGTCTGGTGGCCTACCTGGTGCCGTCCGGATCGGGTGTCGATGTGCCGCTGGTGAAGTCGGCGCTGTCGGCGGCACTGCCGTCGTACATGGTGCCGTCGGCCTTCGTGGTCCTCGATGCCCTGCCGCTCAATGTGAACGGCAAGCTGGACCGGAAGGCGTTGCCGGAGCCCGAGTTCGAGACCACCGCCTTCCGAGCGCCGTCCACCCCGATCGAGGAGATCGTGGCGGGCGTCATCGCGGAGGTCCTCGGAGCCGAGCGGGTCGGCGCGGACGACGACTTCTTCGCCCTCGGCGGCAACTCGCTGCTCGCCACCCAGGTCGCCGCGCGCATCGGCGCGGCCCTGGACGCGCGGGTGCCGGTGCGCGCCGTGTTCGAGGCGTCGACCGTCGCCGGGCTGGCCGCCAAGGTCGAGCAGCACGCCGGCGCGGGAGACCGCAAGGCGCTCACCGCCGGACCGCGACCGGACAATGTGCCGCTGTCGCTGGCGCAGCAGCGCATGTGGTTCCTCAACCAGTTCGACACCGCGTCTGCCGCGTACAACGTCCCCGTGGCGGTGCGCCTGACCGGTGCGCTGGATGTGGAGGCGCTGCAGCAGGCCGTGGCCGACGTGATCGGCCGCCACGAGACGCTGCGCACCGTCTACCCGCAGGTGGACGGCGCGGCCGCACAGGTGATCGTGCCGGCGGCGCAGGCGGTTCCGGATCTGACGCCGGTCGTCGTCTCGGCCGAGTCGGTGACCGAGCGGATTGCCGCGCTGGTCACCACCGGCTTCGACGTGACCGCAGAAGTGCCGTTGCACGCCAAGCTGTTCCGCGTCGACGGCGCTGCCGCGGACTCCACTGGCGGCACCGCCGCGGAGTCCACTGGCGGCACCGCCGCGGAGTCCACTGGCGGCACCGCCGCCGTGTCCACTGGCGGCACCGCCGCCGTCGAGCACGTGCTCGTCTTCGTCACCCACCACATCGCAGCCGACGGCTGGTCCATGGGCCCGCTCACCCGCGACGTCATGGTGGCCTACGCCGCCCGCGCCGCCGGTGTCACGCCCGGCTGGGCGCCGCTGCCGGTGCAGTACGCGGACTTCTCGATCTGGCAGCGCGAGGTCCTCGGCTCCGAGGACGACGCGACCAGCCTGATCGCCGCGCAAGCCGAATTCTGGCGCACCGCACTGGCGGATCTGCCCGACGAGCTGAACCTGCCCTCGGATCGCCCGCGCCCCACCGCGCAGTCCTTCCGCGGCGGCCGGGTGCTGTTCCCGATCGGCAAGGACCTGCACCGCGGACTCCAGCAGATCGCGCGCACCAACAACGCGACCATGTTCATGGTCGTGCACACCGCCCTCGCGGTGTTCCTGGCGCGCCTGTCCGGCACCGCCGACATCGCCATCGGCGCGCCCATCGCGGGCCGTGGCGAGGCCGAGCTGGACAACCTGATCGGCATGTTCGTCAACACCCTGGTGCTGCGCACCGAGGTGAGCGGACAGGCCGGCTTCACGGAGCTGCTGGCCAAGGCCAAGGACAGTGACTTGGCGGCGTTCGCGCACGCGGACATTCCGTTCGAGCGGCTCGTCGAGCTGCTCAACCCGGAG
Source organism: Nocardia sp. NPDC046763 (assembly GCF_040645495.1). Classification (NCBI taxonomy): domain Bacteria; kingdom Bacillati; phylum Actinomycetota; class Actinomycetes; order Mycobacteriales; family Nocardiaceae; genus Nocardia; species Nocardia sp. NPDC046763. Next base: position 7,948 of record NZ_JBEYYI010000001.1, read on the forward strand.
CGGTCCACCGCGCGGCACCCGCTGTTCCAGGTGGCGCTGTCGTTCGAGAACCTGCCCGACAGCTCCTTCGAACTGCCCGCGCTGCGGGCCGCGGCGGTCGACTTCGAGAACGAGATCGCCAAGTTCGACCTCATGCTCACCCTGACCGAGGCCCCGGCCGACGCGGACGCGGGCATGTACGCCGAATTCGGTTACGCCCGTGACCTGTTCGACCAGGCCACCGTCGAGGGCTTCGCGCAGCGGTTCCTCCGCCTGCTCGGTGAGATCATCAACGCGCCGCGTACCGCGGTCGGCGACCTGGAGATCCTGGCCGCCGACGAGCGCGCCGACCTGATCTCCCGCACGGGCGGTCCGGCCATCGAACCGCGCGTGCTGCCCGAGCTGCTGGCCGAGGCCGTCGCCAACAACCCGGTCGGCGAGGCAGTGGCCTTCGAGGGCCAGGCCCTGGGCTACGCCGAACTCGATGCGGCCTCCTCGCGCCTGGCGCGGGTGCTCATCGAGCGCGGCGCCGGACCGGAAACCCGTGTCGCCGTGGCGATCCGGCGCTCCTTCGAATCGGTGCTGGCCATCTGGGCCGTCGCCAAGTCGGGCGCGGCCTTCGTGCCGGTCGATCCGTCCTACCCGGCGGACCGCATCGCGCACATGGTCAACGACTCCGGCGCGGTGCTCGGCCTCACGGTCGACGCCGAGCTCGAGGGGCTGCCGCCGGTCAAGAGCCTGGCGGGCTGGATCTCGCTCGACGATCCCATGGTGCAGGCCGAGATCGCCTCGCACTTCGCCGAACCCGTCACCGACGCGGAGCGGTGGGCCCCGGTCCGGCCGGACCACGTGGCCTACGTGATCTACACCTCGGGTACCACGGGCATGCCGAAGGGCGTCGTGGTGACGCACTCCGGCCTCGCCAACTTCGCGACCGAGCAGATCGTGCGCTACCACCTCGACTCCGGTTCGCGGGCACTGCATTTCGCCTCGCCGTCGTTCGACGCGTCGGTGCTGGAGTACCTGCTCGCCATCGGCGCGGGAGGCACCCTCGTCGTGGTCCCGCCGGGCGTCTACGGCGGCGAGGAACTGGCCGAGCTGATCAAGCGCGAGCGGGCCACGCACGCCTTCATCACCCCGGCCGCGCTCGCCACCCTCGACCCGAAGGGTCTGGACTCGCTGCGGGTGCTCGTCGCCGGTGGTGAGGCCGTGCCGGCCGACCTGGTCGAGAAGTGGGCTGTGCCCATCGGAGAGGGAACGCAGCAGAACCGCACGATTCGTGCGTTCCACAACGGCTACGGCCCGACCGAGACCACGATCATGACCAATATCAGCGATGCGCTGGTGCCGGGTGATCTGGTCACCATCGGCGGTCCGATCCGCGGTATGCAGGCCCTCATCCTGGACGCGCGCCTGCGTCCGGTGCCGGTGGGCGTCGCGGGTGAGCTGTACCTGTCGGGTATCCAGCTCTCGCGCGGCTACCACGACCGCCCGGGCCTGTCGGCCGAGCGGTTCGTCGCCAACCCGTTCGTGGCCGGCGAGCGCATGTACCGCTCCGGTGACGTGGTCCGCTGGACCCCCACCGGCGAGGTGGAATACGTGGGCCGCAACGACTTCCAGGTGAAGGTGCGCGGCTTCCGCATCGAGCTCGGTGAGATCGACGCCGCGCTGGCCTCGCACGAGACGGTCGACTTCGCGGTCACCGTCGGCCACAGGACCGAGGCCGGGGCCACCATCCTGGCGGCCTACGTGCTGCCGGTGGCGGGCCGGACCATCGACATCCTGGCGCTGACCGAGCATGTCGCGGGCCGCCTGCCGGAATACATGGTGCCGACGGCCATCACGATCCTGGACGCCATCCCGCTGACCCCGGTCGGCAAGCTGGATCGCCGGGCGCTGCCCGAGCCGGTGTTCACCGCGCGGGACTTCCGCGCCCCGGTCACCGAACTGGAAGCGACCATCGCCGAGGTCTTCGCCGACGTGCTCGGCGTCGAAAAGGTCGGTGCGGACGACTCGTTCTTCGCACTCGGCGGCGACTCGATTCTGTCCATCCAGCTCGTCTCGCGGGCCAAGGCGCGCGGCATCGTGTTCTCGCCGCGCGAGGTGTTCGAGAAGCGAACCGTCGCGGGGCTGGCCGAGGTCGCCACGCTGGGCGGGGACACGGCGCAGGAGAAGCTGGCGGAACTGCCGGGCGGCGGAGTCGGCGACATTCCGCTGACGCCGATCATGCACGCGATCCTGTCGAGTGGGTCGTCCTACGAACGGTTCTCGCAGACCATGCCGTTGCGACTGCCGGACGGCATCACGCGGGCGGTGCTGGTCGGGGCCATCGGTGCGCTGTTCGACCACCACGATGTGCTGCGGTCGCGACTCCTCGGCAGTGCCCATCCAAAGAATGCTTCGGAGGGCTTCGAATTCGAAGCGCTGCCGCGCGGGGCCGTCGACGTCGACGCGCTGGTGCACCGGGTCGAGCTGGCCGCCGACATCTCCGACGAGGAGCTGACCCGGGTCGGCAGCATCGAATTCGATGCGGCGCTGGGACGTCTGGATCCGGCGAATGCCGCCATGGTGCAGTTCGTCTGGTTCGCCTTCGCCCCCGAGGGCTCCGACGAGGCGCGCGTCCGTCGTGACGTGCTGCTCATCGTCGCGCACCACATGGTCGTGGACGGCGTCTCCTGGCGCATCCTGATCCCGGACCTGGGCCTGGCCTGGTCGCAGGTCGCCTTCGACCAGCCGATCGCGCTGCCCGAGACCGGCACCTCCATGCGGCGCTGGGCACACGCCCTCGTCGAGGAGTCGCGCAGCGAGGCGCGGGTCGCGGAACTGCCGTTCTGGCAGCGGGTCACCGAGACTCCGGATCCGCAGCTGGGTACGCGGGCGTTCGACCCGAAGGTCGACACCTTCGACACCGTCGAGCGGATCGAGGTCACGGTGCCGGCCACGGTCACCGACGCCGTGCTCACCGCCATCCCGGGCCTGTACCGCGGCGGCGTGAACGACGGTCTGCTGTCGGCGCTGGCCCTGGCGGTCGCGCGCTGGCGCGGCGAGACCACGGGCGGCTCGGCGCTGATCAAGCTCGAGGGTCACGGCCGTGAGGAAGAAATCGTTCCGGGCGCGGATCTTTCGCGCACGGTCGGCTGGTTCACCGCCGCCTTCCCGGTGCGACTGGACCTGAACGACGCGGATCTCGCCGATGCCTTCGAGGGCGGAAACGCCCTGGGCGACATCGTGAAGTCGGTCAAGGAACAGCTGCTGGCGCTGCCCGACAAGGGTCTCGGCTGGGGTCTGCTGCGCTACCTCAACCCCGAAACCGCCACGCAGCTGCGCGATGTCGGCCAGATCAGCTTCAACTACCTGGGTCGGATGTCCGCGGGCGAGGTGCCCGAGGGCATGGCCGAATTGGGCTGGGTGCCGGTCGACGACCTGGGCCGCCTCGACGGTGACATGGACGCGGACATGCCCGCCAACGCCACCCTCGACATCAACGCCATCGTCACCGACGGTGCGGACGGCCCGGAGCTGGGCGCGGCCTTCTCCTACCCGCGCGGGCTGCTCGAGCGCGAGCGGGTGCAGGAGTTCGCCGACCTGTTCGTGGCGGCGCTGACCGCGCTGGCTGCCCACGCCAAGCGGCCGGAGGCGGGTGGCTTCACGCCGTCCGACCTGCCGCTGGTACGGGTGGAGCAGTCCGACATCGAGGTGTGGGAGCAGACGTACCCGGCGCTGTCCGACGTGTGGCCGCTCTCGCCGCTGCAGTCGGGTCTGCTGTTCCACGCGCTGCTCACCCAGAACACGGTGGACGTCTACACCATTCAGACCGTGCTCGACCTGAGCGGTGTGGTGGACGTGGATCGGCTGAAGGTGGCCGCGCAGGCCATTCTGGACCGGTACCCGAGCCTGCGGACCGCGTTCGTCACCGACGCGGACGGCCAGGCCCACCAGGTGGTGCTGGACCACGTCGAAGCGCCGTTCACCGTCATCGATCTCACGGATCTGCCTGAGGCCGAACGCAATCCGCGCATGCGGGAGATGATCGAGGCCGATCGCGCCGATCACTTCGATCTGTCCGCGGCGCCGCTCATGCGGTTCAGCGTGTTCCGGATCAGCGACGACCTGGTGCACCTGGTCATCACCACCCACCACATCCTGGTGGACGGCTGGTCCATGCCGCTGCTCATGCAGGACCTGCTGGTGCTGTACGCGGTGCGCGGCGACATGTCGGTGCTGCCGCGGGTGGCGTCGTTCCGGAACTACCTGGCCTGGCTGGCCGGACGGAACCGGGACGAATCGCTCGCCGCCTGGCAGCGCGCCCTCGCCGGGGTGAGTGAGCCGACCCAGCTCGCTCCCGCCGCGACCCGCGACGAGAACTACGAAATCGGCCGCTACACACTGGATATCGACGCCGACCGCACCCGCGCGCTGACCAAGCGCGCCGGGGAACTCAATGTCACGCTGAACACGCTGATCCAGACTTCCTGGGCGGTGCTGATCGGCCGCCTGACCGGGCGTAGTGACGTGGTGTTCGGCGCGACCGTCTCCGGTCGCCCGGGCGATCTACCCGGTGTCGAGTCCATGGTGGGTCTGTTCATCAACACGGTGCCGGTGCGCATCCGGGTCGATGACCGGTTGACCATCGCGGGGCTGCTGCAGCGGGTTCAGCACGATCAGGCCGATCTGCTCGAACACCACCACATCGGGCTCACCGAGATTCAGCGATTGGCCGGCGCCGGAGCGGAATTCGACACCATCATGGCGTTCGAGTCCTACCCGGTGGACAAGGACGCCATCGCCGCGGCCAGCTCCATCGACGGCATGTCCGTCAGCGGTGTGGGCATCAACGACAACACCCACTACCCGATGAGCCTGGTCATCATGGCGGGCGAGACCATCGACATCTCCATGCGCTACCTGGGCAGCCGGTTCACCGCCGACGAGGTCGCCATCCTCGCCGCGCGTTTCAACCGCATCCTGGACGCGCTCGTCGGAGACGCCGCGGGTCTGGTCGGTGACATCGACATCCTCGATGCCACCGAACGCGCCCGCATCCTCGCCGAAAGCGCCGTCACCCCCGCCGATTCCGCGGTGGACGCGGCGCGCGTCGGCACCGCGACCGTGGCCAATGTGCTGGCCGAGGTCGTCGAAGAGGACCCGCAGGCCCCGGCCCTGCTGTCCGACGGCCAGGAGATCGCATACGCAGTCCTGGACCGCCGCAGCTCCCAGCTGGCCCGCCTGCTCATCGAGCGCGGCGCTGGCCCCGGCGACGTCGTCGCCGTGGCCCTCCCGCACACGGTCGACGCGGTGGTCGCGGTCTGGGCCATCCACAAGGCCGGTGCCGCGGTGCTCTTCGCCGACGGCCTCTCCTTCGGTGACATCCTCGCCGCCGGAGCCGGTTTCGGCATCGCCCAGGAACCGGCCGCCAGCTCGGTCCGCTGGCTGGTCCCGTCGGACCCGAGTATCCAGTCCGACCTGGCCACCCGCCCCGCGCACCCGGTCTCCTACACCGACCGCGTCCGCCCCCTGTCCGAAACCGACCCCGCCTTCGTCTACCGCGACGCCGACACCTGGGCCACCCTCACCCAGTCCGAGGCCCTCGATCGCGCAACCACCCTGCGCGCTGACAACGACGTCGACTACGAGTCCACGACGTACACCACCGCCTCCATCGGCCGGCCCGCGATCAACGAATTCCTCGCCTCCGCCACCGCGGGCGCCCTCTCCGTCCTTCCCAGCGGCAACACCCCCGCCGACCTGGAAGACGGCGAGGTCACCCACTGGTTCACCACCCCGGGCGACCCGAGAGACGAAGCAGGCGAAGATATCCGCCTCATCGACTGACCCGGCCCCGCCGGTGACGAACGCACCGTTCGTCACCGGCGTCGGCGGGAATGGTCCGAACGGTCGACGACCTGGACCGCCGCGGATTCGTGGAACGCTCGCAGTCGGCCACCGACCGCCGTGTCTATGACTTGACGCTCACGCCCGAGGGCAGGGCGGCGCTGGCCGAAGCGAAGAAATTGTCCGGGGTCGCGACCCGTACGGTCTTCGGTGACCTGGACGCGCGACAGGTCGACGAGCTGTCGGGCCTGCTGTCCCGAATCGTCAACGCGCCCTAGAGGATTCGAACCGCCAGCCGGACCGCTTCGGGCCGCCCGGGATACGGTGAGGATCCGAGCATTCAACTGTGGGACACGCCGAGCGTCGGGTACGCGGGCAAAACGGACCGTTCATCGGAACTCGAAATGCACACTCGGGCAAGACGATACGTTGCTGGGGTGCCGTCCATCCGCCACGAAGTTCCGTTGCAACTGCTGCGTCATAGACCCGAGGTGGCACCCCGAATCGCCCGCAACGTGCTCGGCCTGCCGGTACCGGACCTGCCGTGCTGGCGGCCGGGACCCGAGACGGTCACCCTGCTCTCTCCCGGCGAACTCCATTTGGACATCGTCTTGGTCGGCACGACCGCCGACAAACCAGAATTCGCCATCATTCACGAGGTCCAGAACTCGGGTTGCACGGACGAACTGGAGCGAATCGCCCTGAGTTGGCCGGCCTACGTCACCCACGTGCGTCAGCGCCTGGGCTGTCCGGTCGTACTGCTGGCGTTCTGCCCCGACGAACGGATCGCCGGCAAGGTAGCCACACCCGTCGAAACCGGGCATCCCGATTTCGTGTTCCGAGCACGAACCTACTGGCCCGGCATGCTGCCGGCGATCACCACGGTCGCCGAGGCAGACCAATGGCCGGAGTTAGCGCTGCTCTCCGCACCGGGTCACCTCGGCGATACCGAGCGTCGCCGAGTCCTCGCCATGGCACTGGAGGCCATGCAACACCTCGAGCCCGACCTGCGCGTCCACTACCATGACTACATCAGCAAATGTGTACCTTCCCGGTACCGGAAGGAGTGGGAGGAGCTCGTGGCCATCGCAATCGAGAACTACCACTGGGAGAGTGACTTCGCCCGCGAACACCAGGCCATCGGCCGCGCTGAGGGTCGGACCGAGGGGCGGGCCGAGGCGTTGGCCGGATCGGTGTTGCGGATTCTGGAGCGTCGTGGGCTGGCTGTCGACGCTGCCGTTCGAGACCGCATCGTCGGCTGTTCGGATCCCGATCTGCTGGCCTATTGGCTGGATCGGACGCTGGAAGTAGATTCCGCCGAGCAGGTCTTCGACTAGTTCAAGATCAGGGAGCTCTGGGTGTGGGATTCTGTCCGGTTCCGGCGACCAGTGCTCCCTGATCTTGGGGTGAAGTGTGGTGCACACCGGGGTGTAGATAACGAATCTTCGTGATGTGGAGGGGGCCTCTTTATCGGAAGACTCGTTGTCATGAGCGAGAACGAGATCCGCACCTTCCGCATCGACATTCCGCAGGCCGAGCTGGACGAATTGCAGCAGCGCCTGACTCGGACCCGCTGGATCGACGCGGTGCCCGGCGCCGGGTGGGAGCGTGGGGTTCCTGCCTCCTACCTGCGGGAGCTGGCCGGGTACTGGGCCGAGAAATTCGACTGGCGGGCCGTGGAGGCGCGGTTGAATGCCCACCCGCAGTTCAGCACCACCATTGATGGGCAGAACCTGCACTTTCTCCACATTCGGTCCGAGCGTCCCGAGGCCACCCCGTTGATGTTGATCCACGGATGGCCGGGGACCCCGGCCGACTTCCTGGACATGATCGAGCCCCTCACCAACCCTGCCGAGACCGACGCTCCCGCCTTCGATCTGGTGATCCCGACCCTGCCGGGGCACGGGTTCTCCGGGCCGCTGACCGAAACCGGTTGGAACGATGGGAAAGTCGCCGCCGCGCTGGCCGAGCTCATGACCCGGCTCGGGTATGAGCGGTTCGGGGTGCACGGCGGGGACCACGGCGCATTCGTGGCGCCGCGTGTGGCCCGCGATTTCGACGACCGGGTGATCGGGGTGCACGTCAACGCGCTGGTCACGTTCCCCACCGGCGACCCGGCCGACATGGCCGCGCTCACCGAGGCGGAACAGCAGCGATTGGCGGCGATGAAGCAGTTCCAGGACGACGGCTCCGCCTACATGAACCTGGCCGGGTCGCGCCCGAACACGATCGCGCAGCTGCTCGCGGATTCGCCTGCGGGACAGCTGGGTTGGATCGTGGAGAAGTACAAGGAGTGGACCGACGCCGGCCGCGAGCTGCCCGAGGACTCGATCGACCGGGACAAGATCCTGACCACCGTCGCGATCTACTGGCTCACCGACACCGCCCGCAGTGTCGCCAACTACTACTACGAACGCTTTCACGACTACACGATGTTCGCCCCGAAGCCCAAGGGCACGGTCCCGACCGGCGTCGCGGTGTTCACCACCGCCGACTTCGCCATCCGCCGCTTCGCGGAGAAGGCCCACAACATCGTGCACTGGTCGGAGTTCTACTCCGGCGGCCACTTCCCCGCCCTGGAAGTCCCCGACCTGCTCACCGGCGACATCCGCGAATTCTTCGCCGCCCTCACCCGCTGATCGGAGCGCGCCACAATTCGCCGGTGACGAACGAACAAATGTTCGTCACCGGCGAGTCGCCGTCGGGATCGAGCTACCGTTCAGCCTTGTTGGCGGTGGTGTACAACCAGATTGGGGAAAGGGGGGTGTTTGCCTTGGCGATGCCGGCACTCGAGCCAGACAATTCGTCTATGCATGTGCCTGCTTCCGATCGTTGGACCGCGGCCGATCTCGATCACCTTCCCGAGAACGGACTCCGCTACGAGGTCGTGTACGGGCAGCTTGTCGTGAATGCCGCGCCGAACCCATCCATCAGCTGATGGTGTCCCAGCTGGGGCGGATACTCGACTCGGCGCTACCGGACGGGCTCTTCATGATCCCCGGAGTCGGGGTGCTCATCGGCGACGATGAGCCGATCCCGGATCTACTGGTGTGTGCGGGCCCGGTCCCCTGGGAGGAGCGGGGGATACCTGCGGCGCTGGTCGCACTTGCGGTGGAGGTCGACTCGCGCTCGACCGCAGCTATGGATCGCCGGATGAAACCGGACCTCTACGCCGACGGCGGGATCCCGAACTTCTGGCGGATCGAGACCAATCGCTTCAAGGGGCAATTGTCCAGCGAAGAGATCCCAGTCCTGTTCGCGTACGCGCTCACCGACAGCGGCGAATACGAGTTGGTCGCTCGTTGCCCGGCCGGCCGGGTTGCCGCCCTGAACCTCCCCTTCGACATCGCCTTCGACCCCGCGTCGCTCCGCCCGTAGCGCACCGTAATGCGCGAGCGCCGGAATCGAGCGCCCGGTTGCGGTGGAGTGCGGGTTGAGCGATATGTCTGGCAGTGGAGCAGCATGCTTATCGTGAAAGGGCGGTAGGTGGGAGCTCCGAGGAGGGCACATGACTGTCGATGGGCGACCGGCGCTCGAGCTGGATGGGCTCTACAAGAGGTTCGGGGGACCTTGGGTCGTCGAAGGGGTGAGTCTGGCGGTGCCGCCCGGGTCGTTCTTCGGGTTGGTGGGGCCGAACGGGGCGGGGAAGACGACGACGCTGTCGATGGCGGTGGGGTTGTTACGGCCGGATCATGGGGCTGCCCGGATATTCGGGCATGAGGTGTGGGCGGATCCGGCGCGGGCGAAGAGCGTGGTGGGGGTGCTGCCGGATGGGTTGGCGTTGCCGGAGCGGCTCACCGGGCGGGAGTTGTTGAACTTCACCGGGTTGCTGCGGGGGATGGACAAGGCGACCGTGGTCGGGCGGGCGGACGAGCTGCTGCACGTGCTCGAGCTGGACGGCGCGGAAAACACCGTGGTGGTCGATTATTCGGCTGGTATGCGGAAGAAGATCGGCCTCGCCACCGCTCTGCTGCACGCACCGAAACTGCTGGTGCTGGACGAGCCGTTCGAGGCGGTGGATCCGGTGTCGGCGGGGACCATTCGAACGATCCTGCAGCGGTTCGTGGCCGCGGGCGGATCGGTGGTGCTGTCGAGTCATGTGATGGCACTGGTGGAGTCGATCTGCGACCGGATCGCCGTGATCAACCGGGGGCGGGTGGTGGCGGGCGGCACACTCACCGAGGTGCGGGGCGGGGGCACGTTGGAGGAGGCCTTCGTGCGGCTGGTGGGCGGACACGTGGGCGGGGAGGACGGGTTGTCGTGGTTGGCGTCCTGATCCGCATGCGGTTGCGTATCACCGCGCGGCACATGCGGGAAGGCCGTGCGGCGCTGAACTTCTGGACCGGCAGCATCTTCGGTCTGGTCGCCGCGGCAGCCACCGCGCTGATCATCGCCAGGGCGCACGAGACCGTGCACGGGGGAGTGACGGTGGCGGCGGCGATCTTTGCGGCCTGGACCCTCGGCTGGATCTGCGGCCCGGTGCTCACCGGCAGCAGCGACGAGACCCTGCAACCCGAGCAATTCCGCCTGCTGCCCTTGACAACTCGGCAACTGGCCTACGGGCTCGGCGCGGCGGCCTTCGTCGGGCCCGCCCCCATCGTCAACCTGATCGCCTTCGGTGGTCTGGTCCTGCTCGCTGCACCGATCGGCCTGGGCGCCACCGCGATCGCGGCTCTCGGCGCGGTCCTGCAACTGGTGTTCGTGGTCCTGCTGTCGCGGGTCGTGGTGGCCTGGCTCGGCGCGGCCATGCGGTCCCGGCGCGGCAAGGACCTCGGCGTGCTCCTCGCCGCCCTCATCGGCCTGGCGTATTACCCGCTGAACCTGCTGGTTTCGGCCGTCGGCCCGAAACTGGAGGGCGATCGCAGCGGCCTGTCGGTGACGCTGCGCGCGGTCCCGTCGGGCTGGGCACCCTACGCCGTCGAGGCCGCGGACCGCGGCAATTACCTGCTCGCCCTGCTGCCCCTGCTCGGCCTGGCGCTGCTGTCGCTGATCCTGTGGCAGTCCTGGGCGGTCCTGCTGGAACGCCGCCTCACCACCCCCGCCGCACTCGCCGGCCAGGTGGTCGACACCGGCGGCGGTCTGCTCGATCGTTTCATCCCCGCCAACGCGGTCGGCGCCGTGGTCGCCAAGGAGCTGCGCACCTGGTGGCGCGACGGCCGTCGCCGCGCCGCCCTGCTGCCGCTGCTGCTCGTCGGTTTCGTGCTGCCGATCTTCCTGTCGCTCCGCAACGGCGGTAGCGGAACCATCCCGTTCTCGGGCGCTTTCGTGGTGTGGCTGGCCACCATGGCCAGCACCAACCTGTACGGATTCGACGGCACCGCGATCTGGCAAACGCTGGTGACGCCCGGCGCGCCACGCGCGGATGTGCGCGGCCGCGCCTACGCCTGGCTGCTCCTGGTCACCCCGCCGTCGGTGCTCGCCACCCTCATCCTGCCCGGCGCGCTCGGCCGGCCGTACCTGTACGTCTGGGCGCTGTCGACGCTGCCGGTGCTGGTCGGCGTCGGTGTCGGGGCCGTGGTGTTCCTGTCCACGCATGCCGCCTTCGCCCTGCCGCCACAGCGCGGCAACCCGTTCGCGGGCTCGGGCAATCCCGGCTGCCTGAAGCTCCTCATGCAGCTCGCGGTGGGCCTGGTGCAGTTGCTGACGGCGGCCCCGGTGCTCGCGATACTGGGAATCGGTGTGGCACTCCACAACTCGCTGGTTCAGTGGGCGGCACTGCCGATCGGCGCACTGCTCGGCGGGGTGGTCGCCGTGCTCGGAATCCGTTGGGCGACCACCCGGTTGGAGGCCCGTGGACCCGAGCTGCTCGCGGAGGTAAAACCGCGCTGAACAGCGCATTCGCCTCTCCCGAAGGTCATTCGACCCGGCCGTGCTCCGACGCGCCGCCCGCGTAGTGCTCGAATTCTTCGGGAGACAGCGAAAGCGGATGATCAGGCCGCCGTACCGCGCCCGCCCCGACCCGCCGCCCGGCCGTTCACCGGAAGGCCGGCGGCAGCGCGGTGAGATCCACCGCCGCCGCCATGGCCCGGGCCCCTGCGTCATTGAGATGCATGCCGTCGCCGGTGTCGAACTCGGGCCGGATGAAGTCCGGATCCGCCGGATTCTCCACGGCCGCGGCCACATCGAAGACGGCGTCGAACATCGTGGTGGTGCGCAGCCACTCGTTCACCGCGCGCCGCACCGGAATGCCCTCGGCCACCGCCAGACCCGGGTAGATGGCCCCGCCGAACGGTCCGATGGTGTTGGCGTAGATCGGCAGTCCGGCCGCGTGCGCCCGCTCGGCCAGCGCGGTGAAGCCGGCGATGAGCGCTCCGGCGGTCGCGGTGCCGGCCAGGATCAGGTCATTGATGCCGAAGTTGGCCCACACCGCCGCGACCCCCGGCACCGATGTCACGTCCCGCTCGAACCGGGCCAGCCCGTGCTCGCCGATCTGGTCGGTGAGCAGCCGGTTGCCGCTGATGCCCTGATTGACCGCCCACCCGGTGGCGAGCCGCTGGTTGAGCGCATCCACCGACCGGCGGTTCGCACCGTGGGTCGACCCGACGCCTTCGAACCACGAGTCGCCGAAGGCCACCAGCACCGGAGCCTCGGAGTCGACAGCGACGTCGATTCCGGTGAGGAAGAACCGAGCCGCGGTCTCCTCGGCATCGGACGGGGCGGCGTCGCCCGTCCGATCGTCGGCGCTGATCCAGCTGCTGTCGACCGGGAGCTGCGCGAACGCGGGCAGCGCCGGTTCGGGCAGATACACGCTCAGCGCGAGTTCGGTCCCGGCCTCGACGGCCAGGTCCACCGGGTCGCTGACGATATCGGCCCCGGCCGCGATCCGGGTGGATGCGGACCCCGCGAACCGCACCGCGGTATCGGTCTCGGGCACGATCTCGCCGCCCGTCTTGCGCACGGCGATGCGCGCCGCGCCGATCGCGAGTTCGTCCGTGCCGTAGCGATTGGTCAGTCGCACCCGCAGCCGTGACCCGCCTCCGGCCACCCGCACCACCTGCCGCACCGTCTCGCCGGCGAAGGCCCGCGGCTCGGCGAGCTTGATCTCCTCGGTCGGATTCACCAGCGGCGCACGGAATCCCGCCACCCAGCGCTCGGTCGTCATCGGTACCTCCATATAGTTGCAATGCGGAATATTGCGTCAGCAACAAGATATCGAAAATGTTCCGCGTGTCAACTATCCGCACTGAAAACGTCTGGTCTAGGCTGCTCACCGTGGACCCCAAGCATCTCTTCGATGACCCCCGGCTGACCGCGGTCGGCCTGCTGTACGAGGCTCACGACGGGCTCATCGCCCGGCTCGAGGAGACCTGGAAGCGCAATGGCCTGTCGGGACTCGACCTGAATGCCCTCATGCGCCTGAGTCGTTCACCCGGCCGCAAGCTGCGCATGACGGATCTGGCCACCCAGACCAGCCTGTCCACCTCCGGCGTCACCAGGCTGGTGGATCGCCTGGAGCGCAATGGGTTCGTCCGCCGCGAGGCCGATCCCGCCGACCGGCGCAGCTCCCACGCGGTGCTCACCGCCGCCGGAGCCACCCGCGTGGCGCGCGTGCTGCCCGCGTACCTCGACGGCGTCGACCGCTGGTTCACCGGCCTGCTCAGCCCCGAGCAACTCGACCAGCTCACCGCGAGCCTGCGCATCATTCGCGACGCCACCAATCCCAACGCGACGTACGTCTCGGAATGAGCGAACCTGTCGGGACGCCTGGCCAGGCTCCGCGGTACGGCCGGTCTGTCCAGGACCGCTTGGCGGCCCGCGTGGAGCGGTGGGGCATGTGGCCGAATTCGCCCGCCATCACCGTCGCCGGGTCGCGGGGGTGGGCCGTCCGGGCTGTGTGGTGGAAATCGAAGCCATCGCCGCCGTTCTGCCCGCCTAGCCGGTAGTTTTCGTACCGCAGGGTGTCTTTTTCAGCGGGTAGGAAGTGAGAGCGGGTATGACGACGGAACGTGCGCTGGTCCTCGGCGGCGGCGGGGTGGCCGGAATCTCCTGGGCCACCGGCATTCTCGCCGGGCTGGCAGATGCGGGCGCCGACGTGACCGGGGCGGATCTGCTGCTCGGCACCTCCGCCGGGTCCAATGTGGCCGCTCAGGTGGGCAGCGGGGTCGAACTCGCGGAACTGGTGCGGCGGCAGGTGGATCCGGCGGTGCAGAGCCGCGAGATCGTGCCCTCGATGGAGAAGTTCGCCGGGCTCTGGGAGACGCTGGCCGCCATCATCGAGGAACTGCAGGTGGATTCGGTCGAACGCCGGCAGCGCATCGGCGCGCTCGCGCTGCGGGCGGAGTCGGTCCCGGAGCCGGAACGGCGGGCCGTCATCGAGACTCGGCTGCCCGTGCACGAATGGTCCGATCGGGATGTCCGGATCACCGCGGTGAACGCCGAGACGGGCGAGCTGCGGATCTTCGACAAGGATTCCGGTGTCGCACTGGTCGACGCGGTGACCGCCAGCTCCGCGGTGCCCATGGTGTGGCCCTGCGCCACGGTCGACGGCGCGCGCTACACCGATGGCGGCGTCCGGACGTCGGTGAACGCCGATCTCGCCACCGGCTACGCCCGAGTGCTGGTGATCGCGCCCATGCCGGACGCGGAACTCGAGGCCCAGGTGGCGGGCCTGGTCGCGGCCGGCGCCCGGGTCGAGGTGATCGCCCCGGACGAGGCGGCCACCGCCGCCTTCGGCCTCAACCCGCTCGACACCGCCACCCGCGTTCCGTCACTGGAAGCCGGTCGCGCGCAGGGCAAGGCGGACGCGGACCGCGTCCTGGCGCTCTGGCAGAACTGACGGACCGTCAGCTCACGGCGCCCGCCGCCAGCGCCGCCCGCCAGCCGCCGTATTCGCTGATGTCCTTGGCGGATTCGGCGGCAGAGCCGGTGCAGCCGAACCCGGTGTGCCAGGTGCCGTCGGCGAGTTCGACGGCACCCAGCTGCATGGGGGCGGGCAGGGCCGCGAGGAAGCGGCCCAGGGCCGCGGGCGAGAGCAGCCAGCGTTCCCCGGCCACCGCGACACCGGATTCCATTGCGGGGACCCGGGTTACGGCCGGTTTGGGCGGCACCGTGACCAGTGCGCCCAGGCGATAGTGCGGAGCGGTCTCGACCGGGCCGCACCACCGCGCGCCCAGGTCGGTCAGCTGATCTTCGAGGGGCTGGCCGCGCAGGTGCGCGCCGAAGACGACCAGATCGTGCGCGGCCGCGACCATCGTCGGCCAGCACGGCTCGCCGGGGTCGAGCGGGGCGCCGGTGATCAGGGCGGCGATATCGAGCGCGACGGCGTCTTCGAAGGCGCGGGCCAGCACGGTCACGCCGAAATGCGGCTCGTCCGTGGGGATCGCGACCGCGCAGAGGTCGAAGAGATTGCAGAAGTTGGTGTAGGTGCCGAGCCGGGCATTGACGGCAATGGGATCGACGGCGACCTCGGCAATGGTCGGGTGGGCCGGTGCGGTCGGGGTCAGCAGCGCGTCCGCGCCCGCGAGGCTCGCCATGGCGGTGGCGCGCAGGTGCTCGAGCGCGGCCAGATCGGTGACCAGCCGATGCGCGGGTAGCTCGCGGGCGGCACGGATGATGGATCCGACCGTGGGATCGGCCGATTCGGGGTGCGCGTCGATGAATTCGCCTACCGCCGCATAGCGTTCGGCGACCAGCGCGCCGTCGTACAGCAGTCTGGCGGCGGCCAGGAAAGGCTCCGGATCGACTTCCACGATGGTCGCGCCCCGATCGCGCAGTGCCGTGACGGTCCGCTCGAAGGCGCTGTGCCACTGCGGATCCAGATCCGGCAGCGCACTGAACACCGCGATCACCGGCTGCGGCGGCGCAGCCAGCCGGGCGTCGGCGGGCCACGGCCGGCCCGGCGCACCCACGGCCATGACGCCCATCGCCCGATTGGCCAGGCGCAGATCGGCGGCGAGGATCGTCACACAGTCATAGGAGCGACAGGCGGGGACGACGCCCTCGGTGGAGATCACGCCGACGGTGGGCTTGATACCGGCCAGGCCGTGGAACGCGGCCGGCACGCGCCCGGACCCGGCCGTATCGGTGCCGATGGCGATCTCCGCCTCCGCGGTCGCGACCGCGACCGCCGACCCGGAACTCGAACCGCCCGAGACATATCCGGGCCGCAGCGCGTTCTCGACGACGCCGTAGGGCGAGCGGGTACCGACCAGGCCGGTGGCGAACTGATCGAGATTGGTCTTGCCGACCACGACCGCACCGGCCGCACGCAGAGCCGCAACCACGGGCGCGTCGCGATCCGGCGTATACGCGAAGTCGGGACAGGCGGCGGTCGTCGGCAGGCCCGCGACATCCACATTGTCCTTGACGGCGAGACGCAGTCCGGCCAGAGTTCCTGCGGCGTTGGCGATTTCGGCGTCCACCTCGGCATCCGGGCGGTGGTGGATCCACACGGTCATGGGGTCTCCTGGATCTGGGATGGGGCGGAGGCGCTCAGGGTGTTTCGGCGAGTTCGCCCGCCTCGCGCCAGGAATTGCGTTCGGCGGCGAAGGCGTCGGCCTGCCGGGCGCGGAACTCGTCGATGGATGCGGCATTGTCCGACAGGAACTTCCGATAGTCGACGAGACGGAACTCGCCGTCCTCGGCCAGCAGCTCGCCGCGGCCCGCAGCGGTGTCGGCGCGCAGGTCGAGGAGTTCCGCGGCGCTCACGGGATACCAGCTGATGCGGTCGAAATACCGCAGCAGCCAAGGGTCTTCGCCGATGCCGTTGGAGCGGTGGTTCCACACCTGGGTGGTGCGTCCGACGAACTGATAGCCGCCCGGCCCCTCCATGCCGTAGATGCAGAGATAGGCGCCGCCGATGCCGACCGCGTTCTCCGGCGTCCAGGTGCGGGCCGGGTTGTATTTGGTGGTGACCAGCCGATGCCGTGGATCGGTCGGGGTGGCCACGGGCGCGCCCAGGTACACGTCGCCCAGGCCGAGGACCAGGTATTCGGCCGCGAACACGGTGTCGAAAACCTCGTCCACGGAGGCCAGTCCGTTCATCCGGCGGATGAACTCTATATTCCACGGGCACCACGGGGCATCCGCGCGGACGCCGTGCATATAGCGGGTGATGGCCTCGCGGGTGGACGGATCGTCCCAGGACAGTGGCAGCCGCACGGTGCGGCTGGGGACCACCAGCTCATCGGCGGGCGGCAGCTCGGCCTCCACCTCGGCGAGCAGGCCCAGCAGGGTGCGGGTGGGCAGCCGGCCGGGATCATGGCGTACCTGCAGGGATCGCACGCCCGGGGTGAGTTCGGTGATCCCCGGTTCGGATCGTTCCAGCAGCGCCTGGTGCAGGGCGTGCACGCGGGCGCGCAGCTCCAGATCCAGTGTCATATCCCCGTATTCGACGAGCAGGCCGTCATTGCCCGCGCGTCGATAGGTGACCGCGGTGTCCGCGCCGTCGCGGCGGGCCAGGACACCGTCGTCACCGTCGCCGCCCGTGGACAGCACGACCGGCCAGGCGGCCCGGCGCTCGGCCCCGAGCTCCCGCAGCGAGGCCGCGCGGTCGGCGCGGACCGGGACGAAGCGCACGCGGTCGCCGGGCGTGAGCTGGCCCAGCTTCCAGCGCTCGGCCGCCACCACGGTGACCGGGCAGACGAAGCCGCCCAGGCTGGGCCCGTCCGGGCCGAGCAGGATCGGGGTGTCGCCGGTGAAGTCCAGCGCGCCAACGGAATACGCGTTGTCGTGGATGTTGGACGGGTGCAGTCCAGCCTCGCCGCCGTCCCGCCGCGCCCACCGGGGTCTCGGGCCGATGAGCCGCACCCCGGTCCGATCGGAATTGAAATGCACCTCGTAGTCGGTGCCGATGATGGTGTCGAAATCGCTGCGGGTGAAGAACTCCGGCGCTCCGTGCGGTCCCTCGGTGACCGCCAGCTCCCAGCGCCGGGTCAGCACGGGCTGATCGTCGCCTGTCACCCCGGGCGTCACCCGCCCGGGCGCGCCGAGCGCGAACTCATCGCCCGCCGCCAATGCCCGGCCGGTGCCGCCGCCGAACTTGCCTAGGGTGAAAGTCGCACGGCTGCCCAGGTATTCGGGCACCTCGATACCGCCGGCCACCAGCAGGTAGCACCGCATTCCGGGACCGCGCACCATGCCGATGTCCAGCACGCCGCCCGCCGGAACCAGCACACTGCGCCATTGCCGCACTGCGCGGCCGTTCACGGTGGCGGGCACCGGTGCACCGGTGACGCACACCCAGGTGGCGGCGTCGAAGCGCAGGGCCGGTCCGCCCAGGGTGCACTCCAGCCCGGCCGCGCCCTCCGGATTGCCGAGCGCCCGATTGCCCAGCCGGAACGACAGATCGTCCATCGGGCCGGACGGCGGCACCCCGACATGCCAGTAGCCCACGCGGCCCGGCCAATCCTGCACGGTCGTCTGCATTCCCGGCCGGATCACCTGGAATGTCGCGGCGGGGGACGAATGCTCGGGTGCGGTGAGGTTCGGCAGCACGGCGGTCATCGGGCAACCACCATGCGCACCGGCGTGGGATCGAAGCCATTGCAGGGGTTGTTGATCTGCGGGCAGTTGGAGATCAGCACCAGGGTGTCGATCTCGGCGAGCAGCGTGATCTTCTTTCCCGGCGCGGAGCGCCCGTCCACGATGCCGAGCGTGCCGTCCGCCTCGACGGGAACGTTCATGAACCAGTTGATGTTCGAGACCAGATCACGCTTGCCCAGCCCCCACTTCAGGCCCTCGGCCAGGAAGTTCTCCACGCAGGCGTGCTGGTGGCGGGTGTGGTGGCCGTAGCGCAGGGTATTGGACTCCTGCGAGCACGCCCCGGCCACGGTGTCGTGATTGCCGACCTCGTCGGCGACCACCGTCATGAGCGGGGTGCCCGCCTCGGTCAGTAGGACGCTGCCGGTGGTCAGGAAGATATTGCGCTGGGCCGTGATCGTCGCCTGCGCGCTGTACCGATCGGTGTGATCGGCGGCGTTGTAGAGCAGGCAGTCCACCGCCTGATTGCCGTGCAGATCGATGATGTCCAGCTGGTCTCCCGCGCGCACCACGGCCGACCAGGGGGCGCGGGCGGGGACGGTCTCGTCGAGCACGACGGTGCGGGCGGTGGTGATCATGCGCGGGCCTCCGGAGTGCGTGCGTGCCAGTCCTGTTCGGTGTTCTCAACCGCGCGCAGATATTCCGGGTCGGTACCGTGCGCGAGCGCGAGTTCCTCCGGCGCGGACCAGGCCACGAGGTCGAGTTCGGTCGGGGGAGTGGGATCCAGCGGGTGTTCGGCATTGGCGACCAGCAGGGTCACCGGCAGCTGCACGAGGAGATCGACCGCCGCTCCCGCCGCCGCGCCGCCGGTGATCGTCAGCGCGCCATCCGATTCCACGCGCACACCCTGGAAGAACGACACCGTCGGGCCGATATCCCGCGGCTCGAGCCCCTGCTTGGCCCCGGCCATCCGCAGGCTCAGCCGCGCTGCGGGCGACGGACCGCACAGGGCGTCGTGACGGCCGGAGGAGTCCGCGATCACCGTAGCCAGCACCCGCCCCTGATCGGAGAGCAGCGGATGACCGACGCGCAGATACGCCTGCCACGGCACCTTCACGGTGTCGGCGACATTCAACCGTTCCCAGGGCGATTCGGCCCGCAGCAGCAGCAGATGCGCACACGCCGCGCCGAACGGATCCGACAGCCGCACCCGGGTGCCACGCGCCAGCACCGCATTCGCGTATCCACCCGCCGGAATCCGCTGGGCAAACGTTATTTTCGCGATTTCGACGTCCACGGGAAGCTCGGGCGCGACGTGCTCGGCGGCGGCCGCCTGGGAGCGGGCATGATCCCGCGCGCCTGTGGTATTGGCTGTGGTCATTGCTACTCCGTTTCTCGGGGATCGCCGGAGACCCGGCCGACGGTGCGGCGTTGGCGCCACCTGCGGTACGCGCGGTGCCGCAGGTCGTCGAGCACCATCGCCAGTCCAGGTCGTCCACGGAGGCGTTGGTCGGGCTCCGGCGATATCATCGGAATGTCCTGTGGATCAGGCGATTTGGGGAATTGGATCGGCGGGGACGCCGCGCGCGGGGGTCACCATCCGGTGCACCACCGCGCCGACCGCCACTGTGAGCAGCACGAACAGCGGTGCGGCCCAGAGCATCCACCAGCCACCGCCGGTCGGGGTGTAGACCTCGGCGCGTGGCCAGGCCAGGTTCACCGCCATGGCGATGCCCCAGATCACGGCCATCGCGTTGATCGCAATGCCATAGCGGCCCAACGTGAACAGCTTCGTGCCGGCGGCGTCACCGGCGATATCGGCGGGCCAGCCCTTGATCCGGCGCACCAGCAGCGGCACCGTGACCAGCAGGTACGCGAGGTAGAGCATGACGATGCAGACACTGGCCAGGGTCGCGAAGATGGCGGCATTGCCCAGGTTCACCACCAGCAGGCCGACACCCAGCACGCCGATCACCACGGCGGGCCACACCGGCGTGCCGAAGCGTGGATGCACCGTCGACAGCGGCTTGGCGAACGGCAGCCGCCCGTCGCGGGCCATCGAGAACAGCAGCCGCGAACCGGCCGTCTGAATCGCCAAGGTGCACACCGTGATCGCGCACGCCACGCAGGCCAGCACCACCTTGCCGGGCACGCTGGTCAGCTTGGCCTCGATCACGTAGGCCAGCCCGCCACTGGCCAGTGAGTCGTCGGTCAGGCTCGGTGCGGCCATGAGCGCGCCCAGCAGGATGAGCCCGCCGCCCAGCGCGGACACGGCCAGCGCCGACAGAATGGTGCGCGGTGCGACGTGCCGTGGGTTCCTGGTCTCCTCGGAAAGCTCACCGGCGGAATCGAATCCGACCATGACGTAGGCGGCCATCAATCCGGAGGCCAGGAAGGCGGCCCAGTACGGCCCGGCCGCGGCCTGATCGGTGTGCGTGACCACCCCAGGCCCGCGGTCGGTGTGGGTGAAGAACACCGCGATCACCGCGATCACGCCGATGATCTCGATGGTCACCCCGAGCGAATTGATGCGCGCCATCCAGTCGATGCCCACCACATTGATGAGCGTCGTGATCACCAGCAGCACGCTGCCCAGCAGCACCGCGTTCGACGCCCCGTCACGGGAGGTGAGATCGCTGTCCGTGCCGATCAGCTGGAATCCGGACCAGATGGTAGGCAGCACCACCTGCAGCGCGATCGCGGCCGCCGCGGCGGTGACGATCTGGGCGATGATCATCATCCAGCCCGCGAACCAGCCGACAACCTCGCCGGCCAGCCGGCGCGACCACTGATAGATGCAGCCCGAGATCGGGTAGCGGGCGGCCAGTTCCGCGAAGTTCAGCGCCACCAGGAACTGGCCCGCGAACACGATCGGCCAGGTCCAGAAGAAGGCCGGGCCACCGAAGGAGTAGCCGAAGCCGAAGAACTGGAAGATCGTGGTCAGGATGGAGACGAAGGAGAATCCGGCCGCGAAGGAGGCGTAGCGGCCGAGCTTGCGGTGCAGCACCGGCTGATAGCCGAAGCGCGCCAGATCGGCGCTGTCCGAGCTGGTTTCGGTGCTGGTCCCGGCGGTGGCCGGCGGGGGCTGGGGGATGACGGCGTCGGCGGAGGCAACCATGGTGGTGAGTCTTTCGCGAGGCGAATATCTATCGATTGAAAGTTTTCCGTTCGCGATCGCGGCTCGGGTGACGCCGCTGTATCGGTCGAATGGCCCGCCGTAACTTCTGCATTGCCGGTATTTCTGTCAAATGACAGGAACCTCACCGTTCAGGTCGGCAGCGCGGGTGGGCAGGTCGGCAGCGCGGGTGGGCGGGTCGATGGTGCGGGTAGGACACAATGGCATGGTGACCCAACTCGGACCCGGCCGTCCTCGCCTCGAACCGCGCCGGCGCGCGGGCCAGACGCCGCGCGCTGAAATCCTCGACGCCGCCGCCGAGTTGTTCACCAGTCACGGCTACGGCAATACCTCCACCCGCGCGGTCGCCGACGCCGTCGGCATCCGGCAAGCCTCGCTGTACCACCACTTCGGGGCCAAGGACGACATTCTCGACGCCCTGCTCGCCGAAACTGTCACCACGCCACTGGAATTGGCGGGCATCCTGGCCGGGCGGCCCGAGTCCGCGGCCGTGCGGTTGTACGCGCTCGCCTGGCACGACGTCAGCCAGCTGTGCGCCAGCCGCTGGAATCTCGGCGCGCTGTACCTGCTGCCGGAACTGCGCAGCGAACGCTTCGCCCGCTTCCGGGAACGCCGCGACGAGCTGCGCGGCCACTACGAAACCCTGTCCGCCGCCGTCATCGCCGAGGCCGGCGCGGGCGCGGTGGCCGGGGCCGAACTGCTGCCGTTCCGGCTGGTGGAGTCGGTCATCAATATGCGCTCCGACGAGGGCGCGGCGCCGGAGTACGCCGAGCAGCTCATTCCCGACGCCATCCTGCGGCTGCTCTGCTGGCCCGGCTCGCTGGCCGAAACCCGGTGCGCCGCACTGGAATTGGCGCGGCGACTCGCTCCGGAGTGATCGGCATCAGGACTTGCCCGTCGAAGTGCCCCACTCGAGACCCCAGCCGTAGACCTGATCTACCGCCGGTTTGCCCCGGAACCGGCACCGAGAGCGCGTCCACGATCACCGGTCCCGTCCGCTAGCAGTGGTGCGGACCGCGCCCGCGGCGTGCAGCGGCTGGTCATAGAAGACGAAATCGGCGTCCGAGCGCAGAGGTCACCCGTCGGCAAATATTCGGCTGTCCAGTCGCCTCGACATACACTGTTGAACGGACAATTGGCGCATAGGTGGCTAACGGACTATCGGACTCTTCGGACGGCTGTTCAGCGGCGGGAGCGACGAATGACGGAAACGCAGCTCGACCTGGGTCGCAACAAATGGATCACCCTCGGTGTCCTGGCGCTGGGACTGTCCATGGTGGTGCTGGACGGCACCATCGTCGCGGTCTCCTTGCCCGTCATCATCGACCAATTGCAGTTGAATTTCACTCAGGCGCAATGGATCAACAGCATCTACGCGGTCGTGCTGGCCGCGTTGCTGATCACCAGCGGCCGCCTCGGCGACCGGCTCGGGCGGCGCAGGATGTTCGCCCTCGGCGTGGTGATCTTCATGCTCGGCAGCGTGCTCTCGGCACAGGCGCACGGCGCCTGGCCCCTACTCCTCGGACGCACCGTGCAGGGCATCGGCGCGGCCGGTGTCATGCCCGGCACGCTGGCCACGATGAACGCCCTCTTCCGGGGCCGTGACCGGGTGATCGCCTTCGCGGTCTGGGGCTCGGTCGTCTCCGGTGTCGCCGCCATCGGCCCGCTGCTGGGCGGCTGGCTCACCACCTACTTCACCTGGCCGTGGATCTTCCTGGTGAACCTGCCGCTGGGAGCGGTGGTGCTGATCGGGCTGGTGCTGTTCGTCCCGGAGACCCGCATGGGCAAGGCCGCGCCCGGCCTGGATGTGGACGGATTCCTGCTCAGCGCAGCGGGTTTCGCGCTGCTGGTGTTCGCGCTCATCGAGGGCCAGACCTACGGGTGGTGGAAGCCGCTGCGGGAATTCCCGCTCGCCGGGTGGAACTGGCCGGCGAGCGCGCCGGTCTCGCTGATCCCGATCCTGCTGGTGCTCGGGGTGGTGGCGCTGTACCTGTTCATCCGCTGGGAGCAGCACCGCCGTCTGATCGGCCGCTCGGCGCTGCTGGATCCCGCGCTGTTCCGGATCCCCAGCTTCCGCTGGGGCAATATCACCGCGTTCCTGGTGGCGCTGGGCGAATTCGGCCTGCTGTTCGTGCTGCCGCTGTTCATGGTGAACGCGCTCGGGCTGTCCACCCTCGGCGCGGGCTATGTGCTCGCCGCCATGGCCGTCGGCGCGTTCCTGGCCGCGGGGCTCGCCGAGAGGTTGGTGCGCAGGTTCGGGCCGGTGCGGGTGGTGCAGCTGGGCCTCCTGTTCGAGGCCGTCGCCGTGGCGCTGGCCGCGCTGTTCGTCACCCCGCACATTTCCGGCTGGTGGCTGGCGGTGCTGCTGATCGGGTACGGCATCGGGCTGGGGATGGCCTCGGCGCAGCTGACCGGGACCGTGCTCGCCGATGTGCCGCCGGAGAATTCGGGCCAGGGATCGGCCACCCAGTCCACGGTGCGGCAGATCGGATCGGCCTTCGGCACCGCGGTCATCGGTGCGCTGCTGTCGGCGGCGCTGGCCCACGATCTTCCCAGACGGCTCGCACACGTGCCCGATCTGCAGAAGCCTGCCGCCGACACCCTCGCCACCGCGACCCGACAGTCGGCCGGTGGGGCCATCACCGGGTTGCGGGACCACCACGGCGCCGCGGCCATCGTGGACGCGCTGAGCCGGGCCTTCGCCGACTCCACCCGGACCACGCTGCTGGCCGCGGCGCTGTTCCTGCTCGTCGGCCTGGCCTCGGCCGCCCTCATCCCGAATCGGCCGTACACGGCGGCGGACGACAACGAGGACGCTCAGAGCAGCTGACCGTCGAGGCACATCCCGGACGAGCGGGTGGACGTCTTCGGTTGCACCACACCGGGATCGAAGGTCCACTGCGAGACCGGGCCCGCCGACTTCCACAGCAGGCCGCCGCTGGTCGGGACGGCCTCGAAGACGTCCCCGACACCGGGGATGAGCTGATCGCCGACGCAGTAGTCGTCGTAATCGGTGCCGGGCTGGCGCGCCCCCGCGCTGAAGCGGCCCGCCGGATCGGCGTCCGCCCCGGGATTCGGCACGGTGCTCCCGCCCGCAGCGCCGCCCCGGTACCAGTGCGGACCGGCCGCGTCGCTGCCGCAGGTGAAGGCCGAGCCTCCCGCCACCACCTGCGACCCCCGCGGGTGCGTGCCGCCCGCCCACAGGCAGTCGGCGCCGGAGTCGAAACGGGTGTCCGCCACGGTTCCGAAGCCGAGGCCACCCGCGGCCATCACGGCCGTCGCGAGCAGAGTAAGCGGTTTGATCACTGCAATCACCCTTGATTCGGTGCGATCCGGAATCCGGACCGGCGCATCTCGGGGCGCGGATCCGGTTGGCGTAGCTGCCATTCAGAAATAGCGCGGGTGGTTACAGTGCGAGGGTCAGTCGATCAGGTCGAGCGCGCGCAGCCGCCGGAAGACCAGCAGCGAGCCGGGGGCGACCGCGTCCATGGCGGCGTATTCGCCGAGGGTGAACCAGCGCAGTTCGGCGATCTCCCCGGAGGGGCGCGGCTCGTCGGTGAGCTCGCCGAGGAAGCAGGTCATGTGCAGGCGGGTGCCGGGCGCGTGCCCGTAGGCCTCCGCCTCGAACACGCCCAGCTCGCTGACGCCGGTGGCGGCCACCCCGAGTTCCTCGTGAATCTCCCTGTGCAGGGCCATCTCCGGGGTTTCACCCGGATCGATCTTGCCGCCCGCCATATAGAAGACGCCCTTGCCGGTGGACCGGGTCTGCAACATGCGACGGTCCCTGATATGCGCCAGTGCCGCGGTGCGAATCACCCGTCCCACCCTAGCCAGCCCTGGTAGCGCGGGCTGTGCGGGCGCCCTCGAACCGGCCCGGTGTCAGCAGGCCACGGTCCGCAGCCGCGCCCGATCGCCGGCCGCGACGCAGCGCACGGCCGCGGCGATGGCGACCACCGGCGGCACCCAGCGCGCCTGGTGGGGCATGACGCTCCACGCGATCCCGCGGCCCGGCTGCGGCAGCGGGACCCGGTCACCGTCGGTGTGCACGATCGCCCCCGCGGCGCGCAGGCTCTCGATGGCCCGCGCGGCCTTGGCCACGCCGATGACCAGATGGATTTCCCGCCGTTGCGGACCCGGGACCTCGATGACCGGGCCCGAGAGATTGTTTGCGCGCAGGTATCGGCGCACTCCCGCAGCGACGGACCCGGTGAGTTCGATGGCCGCGATCTGCTCGCCGGTGATCAAGTCGACGCCGTCGCCGGTCGTCTCGATCGTCCATCCGTACCGGCGGAAGTCCTCCGCCACAACGCTCAACGCCACGATAATCACCCTCACACCTGCGGCTGTGCATCCGATCCGCCGTGGCTGTGAGGTTCCCGAGAGAACGCTGCGATCACCGGCCACACCAAGGATTCTCGGCTGTGACCGGGGCGGATGCATCGTCCTGTGGTCGCCGATCGCTCAGGGAGATCCCCCAGGCGTGCGGGCTCAGCGGGTGGGCGGGGCGATCTTCCAGTGCCGCTGCAGGGCGTCGGCGATCTCCGGCAGGATGGTCACCGGGATCCGCCTGTGCCGCAACATGGTTCGAATCTCGTCGACCTGTTCGCGTTTGCGCATGTCGTAGGCGTTGGCGATGGGCCGCTGCACCGGCGGGATGGACAGCAGCACCAGTTCCCGATGCGGCTCGTCGCCGCCGTTGAGATCCAGTGCGAGGGTCCAGCGGCCCTTCTCGTCCAGCGCGAACCGTCCGGCCACCACCCGATCCCACGCCACCGTCGAGGCACCCCACGGGGTCCGCCGCACGATCGCATCCTCGGTCAGCTCCACCCGGTCCCGCCCGAACAGCGCGACCATCATCCCCACCGCGACGGCCGCGCCGAAGAACAGCCCGGTGAACACCCGATTCAGCCCGAACGCCACGACGGTCCCCGCGCAGACGACGGCCACCACGAATATCCCCGCGGCCACGTACCCGGCCATGCGCCGCCCCGGCACCACGCCCGCCCGCACCATCGTCATTCCGCCTCCCGAAACCGACTGCCGGTCACCGTACCCCCAGGTGCGCGTCGTCGATGAATTCGACGCGGACGGACCGTCCTCATCCGCATGACGCAATCGACCTTCACCGCGGTCGTCAATATCGCGGTGCCCGTGACCGATCAGGACCGGACCAAGGCGCTGCTCGAGCGGCTCGGGCTGGTGACCCGCATGGACGCCGAACTGCAGCCGGGCTTCCGCTGGATAGAGATGTCGCTACCCGGCGGGACGGCCTCCTTGGCGCTGGTGCGCGCGTCCGCGGAACTGCCCGCGGGCATCGACACCGGGATCCGGCTGGCGACCCCCGATGCCCGCGCCGCCCATGCCACGCTCGCCGGCCTCGGCCTCACCGTCGGCGCGCTGCTGGACTGGGATTCCGCGCCGCTCATGTTCGCCTTCCGAGACCCCGACGACAACCGCTTCTACGTCATGCAGACGGACTCCTGAGGGGGGCGAAACCGGCGGATTCCCAGCCGATCTCGACATCGACGCCCTTGGCGACCTACCGTGCCTCTACTACCGCTCACCGGTAACCGGTGGTCCCGCATCACCCGAAGGAGCGACTCATGCCGCACGCCGTCGACCTCGCGCGCCGACTGGCCGACTCGATCGAGGAGCACGGAGTCCCCGGCGCGCAAGTCGCGGTGCTGGTCGGCGGCGAGATCACGGCCGCGGCGGCCGGGGTGCTGAACACCGCGACAGGTGTTGCGGCGACCACGGATTCGGTGTTCCAGATCGGCTCGGTCACCAAGGCGTGGACCGCGACGCTCATCATGCAGCTCGCCGACGAGGGGCTGATCGAGCTCGACGCCCCGGTGCGCCGGTACCTGCCCGAGTTCCGGGTGCGTGACGAAGCGGCCGCGGCGGGCATCACCCTCCGGCAGCTGCTCGGCCACACCTCGGGCATCGATGGTGACCTGTTCCTCGACACCGGGCGCGGTTCGGACGCGGTGGAGAAGTTCGTGCCCGCCATCGCGGACGCCGGGCAGGTGCACCCGCCCGGAGACATGTTCTCGTACTGCAACAGCGGATACGTGCTACTCGGTCGAATACTGGAAGTGTTGCGCGGCAAGCCTTTCGACGCGGTGTTGCGGGAGCGGCTGGTAACCCCGCTCGGGCTGACCCGGGTGGCCACCGACGCCGACGAGGCCATCCTGTTCCGCGCCGCGGTAGGGCATATCGAATCCGCGGCGGGGGTCGGCCCGGAACCCGCGCCGGTATGGGCGCTCCCGGCCTCCAACGCTCCGGCCGGGGCGCGGCTGGCGATGTCCGCGCGCGATCTGCTGGGATTCGCCCGGCTGCACCTGACCGGCGGTCGCACCATGGAGGGCGTCCCCGTGCTCTCCGAGACCGCGGTACAGGCGATGACCCGGCCCCACGTCGAGGTGCCCGATATCGGCTACGGCACCCACTGGGGTCTGGGCTGGCAGCTGTTCGATCCCGCCGGAACCGGATTGTTCGGGCACGACGGCAGCACCATCGGCCAGAACGCTTTCCTGCGTATCGCGCCCGCCGCCGACGTCGCAATCGCCTTGCTGGCCAATGGAGGTGACGCGTTCGCGCTCTACCAGGATGTCGTCGGAGACCTCCTGTGGGTGCACGCGGGTATCCGATTGCCCGCCCGGCCCGTGCCGCCCGCCCGGCCCGAACCGGTGGATGCGGCGCGGGTCAGCGGGCGCTACCGCTCGGTCATGTACGAGCACGTCATCGACGTCGGCCCCGACGGCCGGGCCTGGCTGTCCACGATGCCCCTGACGGCGGAAGCCGCCCTGGCCTCCGCCCCGGACCGCATGGAACTTCTGCACCTACGGTCCGACGCGCTGATCGCCGCGCGCTCTGTTCGTGGCCGCCACGCCGTCTACGGCCTGATCAACGGCGACGGTGGCCCGGCTGCCCGCTACCTGCACACCAGCCGCGCGATGCCCCGCCAGCCCTGACGCTCGCCATACCCAGCCGGCCCGAGGATCAGTTCAGCTCGGCGGCGGAGGCCACGACGACACCGTAGAGGTCGGCGATGGTGGCCAGGGCGCTGTCGTGCAGCTGTGCGGCGGTCACCTCGCCGACGGCCGATTCGAGGGGGCGGGTGGCACAGGCGTCGGCCACGACGGTGGGGTGGTTGCCGCGCAGGAAGGCGCCCTCGGTGGTGAAGGTGACGCACATGTGGGTCATGAAGCCGGCGATGATCAGGTTCTTGTTGCCCGCGGCGTCCACGTGGGCGGCCAGGTCGGTGTCGTGGAAGGCGTTCGGAACCTGTTTGACGACAACGGGTTCGCCGTCGGCCGGGGCCACGGCGGGGTGGATCGCGCCGATGTCGGCGGTGATGTCGTAGGGGGTGCCGGGGCCGCCGTCGTTGACGATGTGGATGATCGCGGAGCCGGCCCGGCGGGCGCGGCCCAGCAGGTCGGCGGCGGCGTCGAGGGCGGGCCGCCAGCCGGTCAGCTCCATCGCGCCGCGGGTGTAGGTGTTCTGGTAGTCGACGAGGATCAGGGTCGCGTCGGCCAGGGTGGCCGGGGTCTGATCGAAGCCGCCGAGGTCACGCAGGGTCTGTGCGGGCATGGAGATCCTCCTGGGTCACGCGTCCGGACCGCCCGGTGCGGTGGACGTTTTCCACGCTATGAGCCGACAGGCGTGTCGGAAATGTCATGTAGCCTGCAGATTCGGACACGGCGAGGGTGGAGGAACGATGAACGCACCTGCGAGATTCGTCGTCATCGTGCTGTTCGACCGGGTCGATCTGCTGGATGTGACCGGGCCGCCAGAGGTTTTCGCGCTGCTCCAGCGAGAGATGAACGGGGACACCGGGTATCAGGTGGCGCTGGCCGCCGAGACCCTCGACCCCGTCACCACCTCCGCCGGAGTCCGAGTGCTGCCCGACATCACCTTCGCCGACCTCGCCGGGCGCGCGATCGACACGCTGGTGGTGCCCGGCTCGGTCGAGGTGGACGGCGCCGGCCGGGTGCGCGCGCTCAGCGACCCGCAGGTGGTGGCGTGGGTGGCGAAGCTGGCCGCCAACAGCCGCCGCGTCGCCTCGGTCTGCGTGGGTGCGCACATTCTCGCCGACGCCGGGCTGCTGGACGGCAAGCGCGCCACCACCCACTGGTCCACCGCACAGCAGCTCGCGGCGGAACATCCGGCCGTGACCGTGGACGCCGATCCGATCTTCATTCGCGACCAGAACGTCTGGACCGGCGCGGGACTCACCGCCTGCCTGGACCTGTCCCTCGCACTGGTCGCCGACGATTTCGGCGACGCCCTCGCACTGCGCGTGGCGCGGCAGCTGGTCATGTTCCTGAAAAGGCCCGGCGGGCAGAGCCAGTTCAGCGTGTCACTCGAACCCATCTCGGCCACGCGCCGGATCGACGACCTGCGGCACTACATCGCCCGGCATCTCGCCGAGCCGCTGACGGTCGCGGATCTGGCCGTGCAGGCCCATGTCAGCGAACGGCAGCTGACCCGCATCTTCAAGACCGATCTCGGCGCCACCCCGGCGGCCTATATCGAGTCCGCCCGAGTCGAATTCGCGCGCAATCAGCTCGAGACGACCGACCACACGCTCGACCGGGTGGCGACCCTGAGCGGTTTCAACACTACCGACACCCTCACCCGGGCCTTCCGGCGCGTACTGGACATCACGCCGACGGAGTATCGAAACCGCTTCCGGCTCACCTGATCTCGCCTCGAATCACCTGGTCACGCCTCGAGCGGGACCGCCGCCTCGGCCGTGTACACCAGGAACGTCAGGCTCTCCTGGAAGTACAGCTGCACCGTCTCGGCATCGTGCGAGAGATAGCCGATGGACAGATCCTGGCCGATCTGCAGATCGAAATCGCCACCGCGCGTGGACAGGACGAACGCGCCGTCGATGGCCGGCGCCCAGATGATGTCACCGTCGATCAGTCGCTCGATATGGGTGCGGATCGGGTGCCCGTGATCGGAGGTCTCGCTCACCGCGGTGTACAGATCCGCCGACAGCAGCACCGAGTACGGCCCGTCCACACCCGCCAGCCGCAGCTTGCTCAGCGCCTGCGCCACCGCCTCCGGGGCCAGGCGCGGGTCGCCGGGCAGCTTCACCGGCTCGCACGAGGTGGAGGCCCGGACACCGATGATCCCGGCCGCCGGATAGCCCTCGAAAATGGCGCGGTCCTCGGCGAAGGCGATCTTCTTGGCCGCCGTCTTCACCGGATCCAGATCGGCGTCGTGCGCGCCGCGCTCGATATTGTCCAGCTCCTCGCGGGAGAGCGTGAACGGTACCCGCAGCTCCACCAGCGGCAGCACCACGCGCTGGCGGGCCTGCACGCCGTCACCGGGGGAGGTGATGGTGGAGGTGCGGCCCAGTCCGGCGGCGGAGTAGTCGGTGCCGTGCGGTCCGGACAGATCGACCACGCGGCGACCGGCGATGTGCCGCTTGAAGGTTCGCGTCGCCTCCTCCTCGATGGCCGACCAGGCCTCCGAGGTGATGGGCGCGAGTTCGCGATGCAGGTTGTTCATGCGTCAGCTCCGTTCGGTTCAACGATTCCGTAGCGGCGGTTCAACGATTGCGTAGCGGCGGTTCAACGATTGCGTAGCGCCCCGATGCCGAGAGATCCGTCCCGGGACACAACGCCATTGCCGCCGGTGGATTCCCGCTGGGTGGCCGCCTCCGGCGCGGGTGCGGCCGGCAGCGCGTCGAAGAACCCCGCGGGCGGCGCGAAGAACGAGGTGCCGGTGACGGCGGTGGAGAAGTCCAGGATGCGGTCGTAGGCGGCGTCCGCGGTGCCCAGGAACATGCGGACCAGCATGTTCTCGGTGATGGCCGGGTCGTCGGCGTAGGCGATGTAATAGGTGCCGAATTCGCCGTCCTGGACCGAGCCGAACGGCATATTGGCGCGCACGATATTGCCGATCTCGTCCTGGTCGTTCACGGCCACATGCGAATTCGCGGGCTTGTCGGCGTCGGAAAGTTCGAAGTCGTCGAGTTTCGTTCGCCCGATGACCTTTTCCTGCTCGGTGGTCGACAGCGCCTTCCATGAGCCCAGATCGTGCAGGTACTTCTGCGCGATGACGTAACTGCCACCGGCGAATTCGGGATCCTCGTCGCCGACCAGCGCGGCGGTGGCGGCGAGCTGTCCCTCCGGATTCTCGGTGCCGTCCACGAATCCGAGCAGATCACGCTGCTCGAAATAGCGGAAGCCGACCGTCTGATCCACGATGGTGGCCGCGCCGGACAGCCGCTCGGCGATCTTCATCGCCAATTCGAAACAGGCGTCCTGGGTTTCGGCCTTGAGGTGGAACAGCAGGTCGCCCGGTGTGACCGGGGCCTGGTGCCGCTCACCGATGAAACCCGGGAACTCGTGCAGCTGTGCGGGTTTCGGCCCGGAGAACAGGCGGTCCCAGGCGGCGGACCCGATGCTGGTGATGCACGCGAGGCCGGATCCGGGCACCCGGAATCCGACGGAGCGGCGCAACCCGGGCAGATCTGCGAGCAAATCCCGCGTCACCGTCTCGCCACCCTCGTCGATGGTGACGACGAGGAAGATCGCGGCCGGTGTGAGCGGGTCGAGGATCGGCTGTGGCTCACCCATGGGCACCACCTTATGCGCTGCGGTCGACCGCCGACCTGCCCGGTATGCCTCGTTCCCCGGACTACTTGGCGACGGTCAGCAGAAATGCCACGTCATCGACGGCTTTCACGCTGTGACGGGCGTTGGGGATCACAATCAGGTCACCCGCCGAGCCCTTCCACTCGTTGGTGCCGCTGATCACCACCAGCACCCCGCTCAGCACCACGAGGGTCGCCTCGCTCGGATTCTCGTGCTCGGCCAGCGTCTGTCCGGCAGTCATCGCGATGACCGTCTGGCGCAGGCTGTGGGTGTGGCCGCCATAGATGGTCAACGAACTGCGCCCGCTCGAGGCGCTGGCCGCCAGCTTCAGCTGCTGGCGGGCAACCGCGGTCAGCGATTTCTTGTCCATGGACTGCCTTTCGCCGGAATATCGCTGAGTATGCCGGACGCACCCGGGACGATCGGCGGTTTCGAGGCGGTGTGTGCAGGAATTGCCGGACTAGGAATGCAGGCGTTACCGCAAGCCCTGGGCGACGCGGCGATAACGGCGGAAGCGATACCGCAGACCTGTCGAGGACTCGCTCCAGTCGGCGGCATCGGTCTGCCACGCGCGATCGATGGCCGGGGCCAGGGTGTCGCCGGCGATGTCCGCGTCGATTTCGGTGACCATCAGCTCGGTCGCGAAAGGCATTGCGGCACGGTAGATCTCGCCGCCACCCATGATCCACACCGAGTTCTCGCCGGTCATGTGCAGGGCCTCGGCCAGCGAGCCCGCCCGCTCCGCCCCGGCCTCGGACCAGTCCGCCTGCCGAGTCACGACGATATTGCGGCGGCCGTCGAGCGGCCGGAAGCGCACCGGCAGCGAATCCCAGGTCTTGCGGCCCATGATCACCGGATGCCCCAACGTGACGTCCTTGAAGTGCGCCATGTCCTCGGGGACGCGCCACGGAATCGTGTTGTCCCGCCCGATGATTCCCTCCGGCGTCTGGGCCCAGATCAGCCCGATGGTCCGGTTCACGCTGTGCCCGCCAGATATGAGCCGGGGGCCTCCCTGGTCACGTTCCGCAAGCGCAGGGAGGTGGAGCGGCGCCTCCGGCCCTGACCACTCATACCGCCACCGGCGCCTTGATGGCCGGATGATGCTGGTAGCCCTGGATTTCCACGTCCTCGTACGCGTAGTCGAACAGCGTCGGCGCGGGCCGCAGGTGCAGCTGCGGGAACGGGTACGGCTCGCGGGTCAGCTGCTCGCGCACCTGGGCCACGTGATTGTCGTAGATGTGCACATCGCCGCCGGTCCAGATGAAGTCGCCGGGCAGCAGCTCGGTCTGCTGGGCAACCATGTGGGTCAGCAGCGCGTAGCTGGCGATATTGAACGGCACGCCCAGGAACAGATCCGCGCTGCGCTGATACAGCTGGCACGACAGCCTGCCGTCGGCCACGTAGAACTGGAAGAAGGCGTGGCAGGGGGCCAGCGCCATCTTGTTCAGCTCGGCCACATTCCACGCCGAGACGATGATGCGCCGCGAATCCGGATCGGTGCGCAGCGTCTGCAGCACCTGCGAGATCTGATCGATGTGGGTGCCGTCCGGGGTCGGCCAGGACCGCCACTGCACGCCGTAGACCGGGCCCAATTCGCCCTGCGCGTCGGCCCATTCGTCCCAGATGGTGACGCCGTGCTCCCGCAGCCACCGCACATTGGAGTCACCGCGCAGGAACCACAACAACTCGTAGACGATCGACTTGAGGTGCACCTTCTTGGTGGTGATCAGTGGAAAGCCCTGCGACAGGTCGTAGCGCAGCTGGTGCCCGAAAATGCTGCGGGTGCCGGTTCCGGTCCGATCCGCCTTGGGCGTGCCGGACTCCAGCACCAGTCGGAGCAGGTCCTCGTACTGGGTATCTCGGGCGCTCTCCACGCCTGGCAAGCTTACGCATCGTGCGGAAGTTGTTTGTGATCGGAATCGGGGCGGGGGACCCGGACCAGGTGACGGTGCAGGCCATCAAGGCCATGTGCCAGGTAAACGTGTTTTTTCTCATCGGCAAGGGGGCCGAGAAGCAGGAGCTCACGGACGTGCGGTCGGCCATCCTGGCCGAGTACGCGCGCCAGCCGCACTCGATAGTAGAGATCATCGACCCGCCGCGGGACCGGGGCGTGCCCGCCAGCGGCGCGGACGTCGTCTACCAGGGCGCGGTCGCGGACTGGCACGAGGCGCGGGCCGAGCTGCTGGAGCGGGCCTTCGCCGAAACCGACGGTGTGGGCGGCATTCTCGTGTGGGGTGACCCGTCGCTGTACGACAGCACGCTGCGCATCGTGGAGCGGGTGCTCGAACGCGAGCGCATCCAGTTCGAGTACGAGGTGATTCCGGGCGTCACCAGCGCGCAGGCGCTGGCCGCCGCGCACCGCATCGTGCTGCACGAGATCGGCGAGCCGTTGCACATCACCACCGGGCGGCGGCTGCGGGAGGAGGGGCTGGTCCCGGGGCAGTCCACGCTGGTGATGCTGGACGGTGAGTGTTCGTTCGTACAGGTGCCGGGCGACGATGTCTACATCTGGTGGGGCGCGTACCTGGGCATGCCCGACGAGGTGATCGTCGAGGGTCCGCTGCGCGTGGTCGAGGGCCGTATCGCCCGCCGGCGTGCGGCCCTGCGCGCGGCCAAGGGCTGGATCATGGACATCTACCTGCTGCGGCAGGCGGGCGCCGCGCGCTGAATCGGCCGGGTGTCGGGGTGTGCGGTTAGGGTGGACGACGGAGATGGTCGCCCATTGGAGGAGATCCGTTGCCCGAACTACCGGAGATTGTGGCGCTCGAGCAGTTCCTGGCCGAGCATGCGGTGGGGGCGGTGGTCGGGCGGGTCGACGTGGCGGCCCTGAGCGTGCTGAAGACCTTCGATCCGCCGGTGACCGCGCTCTCGGGGCGGGACGTGACCGGGGTGGGGCACTGGGGCAAACACCTCGGATTGGATTGCGACGGGCTGTGGTTGATCACGCACCTGTCGCGCGGCGGCTGGCTGCGGTGGATCGACGAGCCCGGCGCCAATCCGCCCAAGCCCGGCAAGGGGCCGCTGGCCCTGCGCGTGCACTTCTTCACAACCGAGGGCGCCACCCCCGCCTTCGATCTGACCGAGGCCGGCACCAAGAAGCGGCTGGCCGTGTGGGTTACCGGCGATCCGCTCTCGGTGCCCGGCATCGCGCGGCTGGGGCCCGACGCCCTGGCCGTGAGCGAACCGGAATTCGCCGAGATCCTGCGCGGCACATCGCAGCGCGTGAAGAACGCGCTCACCGATCAGAGCCTGCTGGCCGGCATCGGCAATGCCTACTCCGACGAAATCCTGCACACGGCAAAGCTTTCGCCGTTCGCCACCTCCGGCACGCTGGACGCCGAACAGGTGGCGCGCCTGCATGCGGCCATGCGCGCCACGCTGTCCGACGCCATCCTGCGCTCGGTGGGCCAGGATGCCGCCCGCCTCAAGGGCGAGAAGCGGTCCGGTTTCCAAGTGCACGCCCGAACCGGCCTGCCGTGCCCGGTGTGTGGCGACACCGTCCGCGAGGTCTCCTACGCGGACAAGTCGTTCCAGTACTGCCCGACCTGCCAGACCGGCGGCAAGATCCTGGCCGATCGCCGCATGTCCCGGCTGCTGAAGTAGGCCCTAGACCCCGGCCACCGCATCGGTGCGGCGGTCCAGCACATGCGCCGGAATCTCTACTCCCGCTTCCAGATCCGCGGCCGGGATCGGGGCGTCGAAGACCTGCCGCAGCGGCAGGACGCCGGCCCAGACGCCACCGGTATCGATATCGTCCTGCTCGTCGCGCGGGCCGCCGGTGCGGACCTTGACCGAGGCTTCGGTGAGGTCGAGGGCCAGGACCATGGTCGCGGCCATCTCCTTCTTGTTCGGTGAACGGACCGCGTCCCACGCGCCGGGTGCGGCCTGTTCGACGATGACGCGCAGCGCGTGCATGCGCTCGTCCGGGTCGGTCAGCTCGACCGGCCGGGCGTGGATGACCGCCGAGCGGTAGTTCATGGAGAAGTGCATGGCGGAGCGGGCGTAGACGATGCCGTCCACGTGCGTCACGGTCAGCGAGACGTCGCCGGTCATGGCGGCCCGCATGTTGCCCGAGCCGGTGGAGCCGTGCAGGTACAGCGTGTCGCCGTCGCGGCCGTAGATGGTCGGGATGACCACCGGGCTGCCGTTCAGGACCACGCCCAGGTGGCAGATGAGCCCGGCGTCGAGGACCGCGTCCAGTTCGGCGCGGTCGGTGCGGCCCCGTTCCTTGGACCGGGTGAGGCTGCTGCGCGGGGTGGGTGACAATGGGGTCCGGGTCGAAGCTGTCTCACTCATATGACCAGTTTCGTGGGAGAAATGGCATTCCTGAATAGCCAATTCTCCGCAAGATCTACAGACCACTTGGGGGATCCGTGCCGTTCACGCTCGCACATCCGGCTGCCGTGCTGCCCATGCGGCGGGTGCTGTGGTTTCCGGGACTCGTCGCCGGGAGCATCGCGCCCGACATGCCGTACTACCTGTGGATCGGTGTGGATGGCGAGCTGACACATTCGCTGCGGGGGCTCCCGGTGGACGTGCTGCTGGGCGCGATCCTGGTGGCCATCGGGTGGGCGCTGCGCGGCACCGTCTCGGGCATGATCGGCAAGGAGATCGCCGCGAGCAGGCCGGGGCCGGTGACGGCCGCGGCGGCCCTGCTCATCGGGGCCCTCACCCACCTCGCCTGGGATGCCTTCACCCACACCGACGGTCCCGCCGTGCGCCACTGGGACGTGTTGCGGGAGTCCGTGATCGGACCGCATCGGGTGTACAACGTGATCGGGTACATCTCCTCGATCGGCGGAATGCTGCTGCTCGCAGGCTGTTTCGCCGCCTGGTACCGGCGAGCCCGGCCGGTGGCGCCGGATTCCCGGCGCGCCCCGGTGCTGGCGGCGCTGCTCGCGGTGGCGGTGCTCGCCGGTCTCATCGCCCGAACCGATCCGGTGGCGCACGCCAGCCTCTACGACTGCGTGCGGCACCTGCTGGTCTACGCAATCACCAGCGCCGCAACGGGTTTCGTGGTGTACGCCCTCGGCTCCATGGTAGTTGCGGCCGTCAGGGGACTTCGCTGAGCGCACTGTCGTGCGCTGAGTGGCATTCTGGTATCGACCGGTTGTCGAGTGATCAGGAGGCCACTTGCGGGCGAATCGGCTGGTCGACGACGATCTGCCGTTCATCGTCGAACGGGACAGCGGCGTGCCGCTGGCCGTTCAGGTGGCCGACGGACTGCGCCGGGCCGCGACCACCGGCGCGTTGCGCGGCGGTGACCGGCTGCCTTCCTCCCGCGAGCTGGCCAATCGGCTCGGGGTGAGCCGGACCGTCGTCACCGCCGCCTACGACCAGTTGCACGCCGAGGGCTGGCTGGACGGGCGGCACGGCTCGGGCACCTACCTCACGGCCGCGCCCGCACCGGTGGGCGCGCAAACCGGC
Organism: Nocardia sp. NPDC046763; assembly: GCF_040645495.1. Taxonomy (NCBI): domain Bacteria; kingdom Bacillati; phylum Actinomycetota; class Actinomycetes; order Mycobacteriales; family Nocardiaceae; genus Nocardia; species Nocardia sp. NPDC046763. Next base: position 45,358 of record NZ_JBEYYI010000001.1, read on the forward strand.
GGGCCCGAACGGCCCGATCCGCTGGCGGGACTGCTGGATCTCGGCGCGGGCGCGCCGTCCATCGAGGCCATCGACCCGGCCGCCTGGCGGCGGGCGTGGCGGGCCGCCTCGGATCGAATGCCGTTGATCCGCAAGGACCGGCGCGGGGAGACCGACTATCGGGAGGCCGTCGCCGAACACCTGCTGCGGCATCGCGGGCTGGGCGCGGGCAGCGGAACCACCGTGCTGGCCACCGCCGGAACCAGCGCGGCCGCAGGCGAACTCGCGGCGGCGCTGCTGCGACCCGGCGACGTGGTGGCCATCGAGGATCCCGGCTATCAGCGGGCGGCCGGGGCGTTCCGGGCGGCGGGCATGCGGCCGGTCCCGGCGCCGGTGGACGCCGAGGGCCTGCGGGTCGAGCGGCTGCCCGAGGACGCCCGCCTGGTGTATTGCACTCCCGCGCACCAGTTTCCGCTCGGCGCGCGCATGCCCGCCGCCCGCCGGGTCGAGCTCATCGAATTCGCCCGCCGCACCGGCGCACTCGTGGTCGAGGACGACTACGACGGCGAATTGCGGTACGACACCGCGCCGCTGCCGCTGCTGGCCACCCTGGCCCCCGATGTGGTCGTGCATCTGGGCACCACCAGCAAGATCCTCACGCCCACCCTCGGCATCGGCTGGCTGGTGGCGGATCCGGCCATCGCCGCGGCGGTGCTCGCCCATCGCGAACTCACCGGCACCGGCCCGGCCCCGGCGGGTCAGCAGGTGGTGGCCGAACTGGCCCGGCACGGTGACCTGGCCCGCCATCTGCGCCGCCTGCGCCGCGACATGCCGGCCCGCCGCGCCCTGGTGGTGGACGAGCTGCGCGGCCGCGGCCTGGACGTGCGTGGCGACGACGCCGGATCACACGTCTTCGTCCCACTCGCCACCCCGGAGCAGGAGGACCGCGCGGTGGCCGCCGCCCGCGAGCGCGGCGTCTACCTCGACGCGCTGGCCCGCCACCATCTGGGCGCCCGGCACACCTTCGGCATCGTCCTCGGATATGCCGCGCTGCCTGCGGCAGAGCTCCCGGGCGCGGTCCGGTCGGCGGGGGCGGCGCTGGCCCGGGTCGTAGAGTGGTCCGCATGACCGAAAAGGACATCCACGCGCGCATCAAGGAACTCGTGGATCGTGAGCACGAGCTGCGTGCCAAGACCACCGGTGGCGAACTCGATCCGGAGGCCGAGCGCCGCCAGCTGGCCGAGATCGAGGTCCAGCTCGACCAGTGCTGGGACCTGCTGCGTCAGCGCCGCGCCCGCATGGACCAGGGGCGCAACCCCGACGAGGCCCAGGTCAACCCCGCCCGCCAGGTCGAGGGCTACCTGCAGTAATCGCCCGTCCGCCGTCCGGCCGTTCCGCTCTGCCTGGCGGGTCGGCCGTTCCCGCCACCTTCGGGATCCATGGTCCGAGCCCCTGGGAGCCCCCGAGAGTTGGGTCTACCCTTTGTGAATGGTGGCAACGACAGACATCACGACCGCGGACGGTAGGGTTCGCGGACTCCGGGGCCGCCGCGTTTCACGCTGGCGGTCCATTCCTTTCGCAGCGGCTCCGGTCGGGGAGTTCCGTTTCCGGGCGCCGCAGCCGGTGCAACCGTGGAGTGGGGTGCGCGACGCCACCGATTTCGGTTATGCCGCAATGCAACACCGCGACGGTGCACGGATCGGGCCGCGGCAGGCACAGCCGACCGGCGAGGATTGCCTCACGCTGAACGTGACCGCGCCGAACGCGCCTGCGGCCACGCCCCGCCCGGTCATGGTTTTCATCCACGGCGGCGGCTACATGATCGGAACCTCCGCGCTGCGGCTGTACTCCGGCGCCCGGCTGGCGGTCCGCGGCGATGTCATCGTGGTGTCGGTCAACTACCGGCTCGGCGCCTTCGGCTACGTCGACTTCGGTGAATACTCCACGCCCGACAGCCGATTCGATTCCAACCTGGGCCTGCGCGATCAGGTCGCGGCCCTGGAATGGGTACAGCGCAATATCGCCGCGTTCGGCGGCGACCCGAACAATGTCACCATCTTCGGCGAATCGGCCGGGGCGCACGCGGTGCTGGCCCTCATGGCCACCCCCGCCGCGGCCGGGCTGTTCCACCGCGGCATCGCCCAGAGCGCGCCCGCGGACTGGGCCCCGAGCCAGGCCGAGGCCCGGCTGTTCGCCCGCCGCTGCCTCGACGACCTCGGCATCGCCCCCGGGGATGCCGCCAAGGAACTGCGCATCGCCGGTGCGAACGACATCCGCAAGGCCGTCGATCACGCGGTCGCCCGGATCATGCACCAGCAGCCGGGCCTGTTCCCGGTGGCCCCGGTGGTGGACGGCGAATTCCTGCCCGCCGCACCGCTGGCCGCCTTCGCCAATGGCACCGCGCACCGGGTGCCGCTCATCATCGGGACCAACCGGGACGAGGCCACCCTGTTCGTGCGCTTCGACGACACCCTGCCCACCACCCCCGATCGCATGCGCTGGCTGTTGCGCCACGTGGACCAGGCCCTCGACGTGGGCGACGACAGCCCCATCTTCACCAAACTCGGCCAGTCCATGCCGACCTCGCGGGAGCGGCTGCACGAGACGCTGTCCGAGTTCGGTGCGGCCGTCGAATCCCGGGTCACCGCGGCCTATCCCGGTTTTCCGGGCAAGAAGGCCACCGTCCGCATGGGCGGCGACTTCACCTTCTGGCGGCCCTCGGTCCGCGTCATGGAGGCGCACAGCCGCTACGCGCCGACCTACGCGTACCGCTACGACTTCGCCCCGCGCGCAATCCATTTGAGCGGTTTCGGCGCCACGCACGCCCTGGATCTGATCCCCGTCTTCGGTGCGGTCGATTCGTCCTTCGGCCGTGCCATGACCGCGCTCGGCGGCCACCGCGCCTTTCGTGAGGTGTCGAGCCAGTTCCAGGACAACTGGCTGGCCTTCGCCCGCACCGGAACTCCGCTGCCGGCCTGGCCCGCCTACACCGAGGAACAGCGCGCGACGCTGATCATCGATTCGCCCGGCCGCGTCGAACTCGACCCGGACCGCACCAAACGCCTGGCGTGGCAGGGAGTTCGGATTCCCGCCCTCACCTGAGCGGCGGTCACCACGTCGAGCAGGGCAGGCCGAGCGCGGACAGTTCCGTCTCGGCCAGCGCGGTGAGCGCGTCCCCGGTCGGGATGGCGTCCGGATCCAGGCCGATCAGCGACAGCGTGTAGGTGTCGGCGATCCGGGTCAGGTACCCCGAGAGCCGGGTTCGGGGCAGCGCGTCGGGCCGGAGCCCGGGGTGGATGGCGCGGGCCGCCACCCCGGTGCAGGAGTGCGGGCCCAGCGCCAGCAGCGACTCGGGCAGGTTGCCGATATTGGAGCACAGGACGTCTCGCTCGCCCGCGCCCCTCGCCAGCCGATACGCCCACCGGTCGGGCATGACCTGGAGGATCTCCTCGGGGATGCCGCCCGGACTGGTCATGCGGTGCTCGTAGGCCGCACGGGCCTTGCGGCGCAGGGTCGCCGGGGTGTCGTCGCGGGTGATGGCGACCTCGGTCATGGACATGTCGTTGTCCACGCGCGGTTCGTCGCGGGTGTCGACCGGGAGGCTGGCGGCGATGGTGTCCGCGGGAAAACCGCTGGACCACAGCATCTTCGCGATCAGATGGACGAACAGGCTGTTGGCGGTGCCCGCGTGCGCGACCGCGACGCGGTTCCAGTCCCGGGCAGGGATCTCGAGCACCGTCCCGCAGGTGGTGGAGGTTCCGGGGCTTGCGAAGGCATTCTCGTTGCCCGGCAACACCTTCCGAGCCTCGGGCGCGGCCGGGCGTTCGGGAATGCCGCGCCGCAGCGCGCGGGCGGTCCCACCCAGGACCGTGGCCCACATGCGCCGGGCGTCGGCCCAATCCGAATGTCCCGCAAGGGGTGCCGCGAGCGGGACACCGGACAGTGCGTTGTCGATGGCCAGGGTCAGCGCGCGGCCGTCGGCCAACGCGTGCGAACAGGTCAGCGCGACCAGGCAGCCGCCGTCGTCCAGCCGCGCCGCCGACAGCCGCCAGCCCGGCCCGGCCTCGGGATCGAGGTCCGCGCCCTGGCGGTCGGCCCAATCCAGTGCGGCCGCGCGCGGAATCGGCTCCGGCGTCACGGTGAACGGGTATGCGGTCTCGTTCGGCTGCCAGCGTGGCCGCGCCCCGGGCACCCGCGAGCGCACCACCCGGCGGCCGAGCGGCCCGGTGCGTAGATCGCGGTGCACCCGCCAGAGCAGGGCCGGATGCACCGGTTCGGCGGTACGCCAGAGTCCCTGCAGGACGATCGGGGTGCCCATGCCCCGATGCGACCGCAGGAAGATCTCGTCCAGCACGCTCAGCCGATCCATCGAACGGCTAGCGTACCGATCGGTTCCATGGGGTGCTGCCGCGCGTATTCGGGGCTTTCGCGCGACCGGTCGACCCCGAGGTCCGATCAGGCCGGGCGGCCGTGGCGGCCCTCGCCCGAGGCGAAGCGCTGCGCCCCGTCCAGTGCGCCGTCCATCAGGGCCGTCATGCCGTGGCGCAGCTCGTTGGCGATGGCCTCGGACTCCTCCAGCCCGTTCTGCTCCAGCACCGACATGCGGTCCGAGCGCAGGCAGGTCTGCGGCAGCGTGGCCAGTTCGCGCGCGAGTTCCTCGGCGGCGCGGCGGGATTCGCCGTTCGGCACCACCCGGTTGACCAGTCCGATCTGCAGCGCCTCGGTGGCGCCGACGGCCCGGCCGGTGAGAATCAGGTCCATGGCGCGGCCCTCGCCGATGATGCGGGGCAGTCGCACGGTGCCGCCGTCGATGAGCGGCACACCCCAGCGGCGGCAGAACACGCCGAAGGTGCTGTCCTGCTCCGCGATTCGCAGATCGCACCAGAGCGCCAGCTCGATGCCGCCCGCGACCGCGTACCCGGAGACCGCGGCGATGACGGGTTTGGACAGTTTCATGCGGGTCGGGCCCATGGGTCCGTCGCCGTCCTCGGTGACCTGGTTGGAGCGTTCGGTGCCGAGCGCCTTGAGGTCGGCGCCGGCGCAGAAGGTGCCACCGTCGCCCCACAGCACGGCGACCGCGGCGGTGGGGTCCGCGTCGAAGTCGCGGAAGGCGTCGGCCAGGGCTTTCGCGGTGGGGCCGTCGACCGCGTTGCGGGCTTCGGGGCGGTGCAGGATCACGGTGTAGACGGGGCCGTTGCGCTCGACTCGTACTGTCACGCGGCCGACAGTACGCCGTAAGTGGATTCTGCACAGCGGCGCGGAGCGCCTCGGTTGCGGGTGGTGGTGGGCGACGGGTGGGCTTGCGTCAAGAAATGAATTGGTGGTTCACTTCTTGTATGGCCTATCGCAGAACCCCCGCTGTCCAGGCTCGCCTGGACGCTCAGGCGGGGTCGATCGTGCGGGCGGCCATGACCGTGCTGTCCCGCGACGGGTTCGCCGGACTGTCCATGGCCGCGGTCGCCGCCGAGGCCGGGGTCGCCACCGGGACGGTGTACAAGAACTTCAGCGGCAAGGCCGAACTCGTCACCGCCGTCTTCCGTGAGGTCGTCACCCGTGAGGTCGACGCCGTCGCCGAGGCCGGCGCGGCGGGGGAGGGACGCACCGCCCCGGACCGGGTCACCGCCGCCGTCGAGACCTTCGCCGGCCGCGCCCTCAAGAACCCCAAACTCGCCTATGTGCTGCTCGCCGAACCCGTGGACACCGTCGTCGACGCCGAACGCCTGCGCTTCCGCCGGGCCTTCGCCGAGACCTACGTGTCCGCGATCTCCGACGGCATCGCCACCGGTCAACTGCCGCCGCAGGATCCGCGCACCTCCGCGACCGCGCTGGTCGGGGCGATCGGCGAGGTGCTCGTCGGCCCGCTCTCCGAACAACTCCAGAGCGAATCGGTGCTGCCGGAACTGGTCGCGTTCGCCCTGCGCGCCCTCGGTGTCCAGCCGGACGCCTCCGGCGGCCACCCCGAATCTCGCGGCGTCCCACACGAATAGGAGTCACCCGCAATGCACACGCACGACGTCTTCAACCAGGTGCCGCCCATCGTCCCCTTCGACAATTCGCGCAATCCCGCGCTGCTCGAGGGCCTGCACCGGGAGGGTGCGGGCTGGGCCGAGGCCGAGGTGCGGGAGCTGGGCGCGCTCGCGGGCGGCGCGGCCGCGCAGGAGTGGGGCCGGCTGGCCAACGAGAACCCGCCGATTCTGCACACCCACGACCGCTACGGCAACCGCATCGACGAGGTGGAGTTCCACCCGTACTGGCACAACCTCATGGACACCGCGGTGTCGCACGGCCTGCACGGTTCGCCCTGGCAGGACGACCGGTCCGGCGCGCACGCGGCCCGCGCCGCCAAGTTCTTCACCTGGGGCCTGGCCGACGCCGGGCACATGTGCCCGATCTCCATGACCTACGCCGTGGTGCCGGCGCTGCGCCACAATCCCGAACTGGCCGCGAAGTTCGAGCCGCTGCTGGCCTCCCGCGTCTACGATTTCGGCCTGCGCGAGCCGTCCAGCAAGGCCGGACTCATCGCGGGCATGTCCATGACCGAGAAACAGGGCGGCTCCGACGTCCGCGCCAACACCACCACGGCCACCCCGCTCGCCGACGGCACCTACCGCATCGTCGGCCACAAGTGGTTCACCTCGCACCCCATGGGCGACATGTTCCTGACCCTGGCCCAGGCGCCGGGCGGCCTGTCCTGCTTCCTGCTGCCCCGGGTGCTGCCCGACGGCACCCGCAACGCGCTGCGCATCCAGCGGCTCAAGGACAAGCTGGGCAACAAGTCCAACGCCTCCTCGGAACTGGAGTACGAGAACGCCATCGGCTGGCCGGTCGGCGCGGAGGGCGCGGGCGTGAAGACCATTATCGAGATGGTCAATATGACCCGGCTGGACTGCGTGATCGGCTCGGCCACCGGCATGCGCGCCGGGGCCGTCTACGCCACCCACCACGCCCGGCATCGCCAGGTGTTCGGCAAGCACCTCGTCGACCAGCCCGCCATGCGGAATGTGCTGGCGGACCTGGTGATCGAATCCGATGCCGCGACCACCATCATGATGCGCCTGGCCGGAGCCACCGACCGCGCGGACTCCGATCCCGCCGAGGCGGCACTGCGCCGCATCGCACTGGCGGTCACCAAGTACTGGGTGTGCAAGCGCGCCCCCGCGCACGCGGCCGAGGCGCTGGAATGCTTCGGCGGCAACGGTTATGCCGAGGAGTCCGGCATGCCGCGGCTGTACCGCGAGGCACCGCTCATGTCCATCTGGGAGGGCTCGGGCAATGTGGCCGCGCTGGACGCGCTGCGCGCCATGGGGCGGCAGCCGGAGACGGTCGAGGCATTCTTCACCGAGGTGAACCTCGCCCGCGGCGCCAACCGCCACCTGGACGAGGCCATCGACCGAATCGGCAAGGAGCTCACCGACTTCGCCGATATCGAGTACCGCGCGCGCCGCGTGGTCGAGCTGATGGCGCTGGTGCTGCAGGGCGCGCAGCTGGTGCGGCACGGCCACCAGGCCGTCGCGGACGCCTTCTGCGCCACCAGGTTCGGAGGTGACTGGGGCATCGCCTTCGGCACGCTGCCGACCGGCGTCGACACCGAGGCGATCATTCAGCGCGCCTACGTCGACTGAGCCGGCTCCGGCTGACTGTGGGCGGCCACCCTCGGCATCAGTCGAACCAGTACTCGAGCCAGACCTTTGCGCCCTCACCGAGATTGGCCGTGAAGCCGCCTTCGCCGCGGAGGTTGGTCAGGTCGGCGGTGCCGGAGCCGGGGACTACGAACCAGGTGCCGCTGACGATGTTGTCGGCGACGGTGCCGGCGTCCTGGAGGAGGAAGGTGCCGGATTTGCCGTCGACGGAACCGGCGATCCGCTCGATGCCGACGAAACTGGCCGCGCCGTCGGGGGTGGAGGACTGGAGGAATTCCACCACACCGTCGCCCTCGATGCCGCCGGAGAAGCTCTCCTCCACGTGAATTCGGGTGAGCACCGGTCCCTGCTCGGGCTCGTCGTAGGGAACCGGCTCGTATTTGTGCACCGTGATGGTGCCTTCGACCCGAATCTTCTCGCTCATCACATGCCCCTGTTCTTCGGAATGCGCCCGCGGCGCGCGACTGTCGTCCTCCACCTTCAGGCGGTACGGGGACATTCATCAAGTGGCGAATCGGGGTGGATCGAGAAGTCTCGTTAATCGATGCCCGAATTGTGAAAAACGCGAATTCGCGCTGGTGTCAAGGGGTTCCGGTGCTCTAGTGTCGATGATCATGAACGTGCGTAGTGTTATCGGCAGTGCGATGGCAGCGGTCGCGCTCACAATCCTCGGCACCGGCGCCGCCTCGGCGGACTCGGGTGTGATCGAGGCGGACAACTCGGATTTCCTGGTGGGCGACACCCTGTATTTCAATGAATTCGCCACCCAGTGCGCCATTCACGCGAATGGCGATGTCGCCTGCGATCTCGGCCAGGGCAACAAATTGTGGGGCCTGATTCCCATCTCCGACATCGTGATCGACGGCTCCTTCCTGCCCGCCCACCCGACCTTCGGCCTCGGCGGCCAGCACGGCAATCCGAATGCCCGCCAGCTCTGGGACGTGCCGCGCCCGCCCGGAAACGTGTACGCCGGCACCCAGTTCGACTACGCGGGCGCGACCTGCCTCGGCGGGCGTCCGCACGGTAACGGCATGACCTGCACCTCGCACGGCCACACCTTCACCCTCGGCACCCAGACCAGCATCGGCTGACACCCGGCCCCGAGGACACCGCGCGGGCTGCGACCAAGACCACGCTTCCCGCCGCAGCCCGCCGGTAATAGCGTCGAAAGTATGCCTCGTACAACGACGTACACCCAGTGGATCGCCCTCCCGCCGCAGCAGCTGTGGGCCGTGCTCGGCGATCCCGCCCGCTGGCCGGAGTGGAATCCCGCCATCACCGCGGTGACGCTGCACGGGACCCCCGCGGCGGGCGTCACCGGCGACTATCTGCCGCGCGGGCGCGTCACCGAGGCCGTGCACGGGCGGCTCGCGAAACCGTTCGTCGTCTCCACCTTCGTACCCGACCGCGAAATCACCCTGGAACAACCCGAACCCGCGGGCACCATGCGACTGCGCTGGGTGCTGACCCCGCGTGACGGTGGCACCGAACTCCGGCAGCAGCTCACCTTCACCGGCACCTCGGCCGCGGTCATGCGCAAGGTCGTCGGGGACCTGCTGCAGACCGACACCCACACCTGCTTCACCCGCCTGGCCCAGCTGGCCGGACTGCGGCCCGCCGCGGACGCGCTCACCGTCGTGATCGCCGGCGGCACCGGCGCCCTCGGCCGCACCCTGGCCGCCGACCTCACCTGCCGGGGCCAGCGTGTCGTCGTCCTCACCCGGCGCACCGCGCTGGAACTGCCCTACCCGCAATACGAATGGGACGGCCGCACCGTCGGCACGTGGGCCGACGCCCTGCGCAATGCGGGCCGCACCGCGGTGATCAACCTCGCCGGCAAGCTCGTCGACTGCCGCCCCACCGCCCGTAATATCGCCGAATTGCGCCGCAGCCGCGTCGATTCCACCCGCGCGCTGGTGGAGGCGTCCAAGACACTGGACCGGCCCGTCGACTACTGGATCCAGGCGAGCACCACCGCCATCTGGGCCGACGCCGGGGAACTCCGCTGCACCGAGGGCACACCCCTGCCCGAGCCCGGCCTGCCGCAGATGACCGGCGTGGCCGCACCCTGGGAAGCGGCCTTCGAGGGCGCCAATGCCACGCACTGGACCATCCTGCGCACCTCCATCGTGCTGGACCCGGACGCCCCCGCGCTGCGGCGACTGGTGGGCCTGACCAAGGCGGGCCTGGGCGGCAGTGTCGGCAGCGGCCGGCAGTGGTTCAGCTGGATCCACGTCGAGGACTGGCTGGCCATCGTGCGCGCCGGGCTGGGCCTGGACCCGCGAGTCGGCCTGCCCACCGGCGTGGTGGTCGCGGCCACCGACTTCCCGGTGCGCAACAAGGAGCTCATGACCACCCTGCGCAGGCAGCTGCGCCGCCCGTGGTCGCCGCCCACCCCCGCGGCCGCCCTCACCGTCGGCGCGGTCTTCCTGCGCACCGATCCGGCGCTCGGGCTGACCGGCCGGCACGCCACTTCGGAGGTGCTGCGGCACAGCGGGTTCCGCTTCCGCTACCCGACCCTCGACGAGGCGCTGTCGGACCTGCTGCCGCGCTGACCCGGCGATCCCGGCCGTCCCCGAGATGTGATCCGGGACAACCACTCGATCCGGGTGTCACGTTTCGGCCCGCTCCGGCGTCTCATGTTCATGAACGCCACCGCGAACCGCGCCGATGCCGCCGACCAGCGGTATCACCTCGCCGCGGGCCTGAAACGCTCCATCAACAAGGTCTTCCCGACCCACTGGTCGTTCCTGCTCGGGGAGATCGCGCTGTACAGCTTCATCATCCTGCTGCTGTCCGGGGTCTACCTGACGCTCTACTTCGAGCCGTCCATGACCGAGGTGACCTACAACGGCAGCTACCAGCCACTGCGGGGCGTCCAGATGTCGGCCGCCTACCGCAGCGTCCTGGACATCTCCTTCGACGTGCGCGGCGGCCTGTTCGTACGGCAGGTCCACCACTGGGCCGCCCTGCTGTTCGCGGCGTCGATCATCATCCACATGTTCCGGGTGTTCTTCACCGGCGCCTTCCGCAAACCCCGCGAGGCCACCTGGGTGATCGGCGCGGTCCTGCTGATCCTGGCCATGTTCGAGGGCTACTTCGGCTACTCGCTACCCGACGATCTGCTCTCCGGCACCGGCCTGCGGTCACCGCTGGGCGGCATCACCATGGCGGTCCCGGTGGTGGGCACCTGGATCCACTTCTTCCTCTTCGGCGGGGAATTCCCCGGCACCGTCCTGATCCCGCGGCTCTACATCACCCACGTGCTGCTGTTCCCGGGAATCATGCTGGCGCTCATCGGCGCTCACATCGCACTCGTCTGGTACCAGAAGCACACCCAGTTCCCCGGCCCCGCCCGTACCGAGCGAAATGTGGTGGGCGCGCGCATCGTTCCGGTGTTCTCCCTGGACCAGGGCGCGTTCTTCGCGTTCACCCTGGCCACCGTCGCGCTCATGGGTGGGCTGTTCCAGATCAACCCGATCTGGAATCTGGGGCCCTACAACCCCGCCCAGGTGTCGGCCGGATCCCAGCCCGACTTCTACATGATGTGGACCGACGGCCTGGCCCGGCTCATGCCGCCCTGGGAGATCTACCTGGGCCGCTACACCATTCCCGCGCCGTTCTGGGTGGCGGTGGTGATGGGCATCGTGCTGGCGGTGATCCCCCTGTACCCGTGGATCGAGAAGCGGCTGACCAAGGACACCGCGCACCACAATCTGCTGCAGCGGCCGCGAGATGTGCCGGTGCGCACCGCTATCGGAGCCATGGCCATCGCCTTCTATCTGGTGCTCACCTTCGCCTGCGTGAACGACATCATCGCGCTGAAGTTCGACGTCTCCCTCAACGCGACCACCTGGTTCTTCCGGATCGCGCTGCTGACCTTGCCGCCACTGGCCTACGCCGTGGCCTACCGGTTCTGCCTGGGCCTGCAGCGCAGCGATCGGGCGGTGCTCGAGCACGGTATCGAGACCGGCATCATCAAGCGGCTGCCGCACGGCGAGTACATCGAGGTGCACCAGTCGCTCGGGCCGGTGGACCGGCACGGCCATCCGATTCCCCTGGAGTACCAGGGCGCGGCCGTCCCGAAGAAGATGAGCAAGCTCGGCTCCGCGGGCGAACCGGGACCCGGCGGGTTCCTCACCGCCGACCCACCCGACGAGCGTGCGCTCCTCACCGCCCAGCATCATGATGAGGAACACGCACAGCTCACCATGCTGAAAGCCAAGCAGGACAACGGGAGTCGAGGATGAAACTCCGGACACGCACCGACGACGAGGAATACGGGCTGCTGGTGCCCGCCGCCACCGTCTACGACATGCAGTCCGCGCGCGCCGTCCGGCAGCTGCTGCACACCCACGGGGTGCGCGCCACCATGGGCCGGGCGCGCATCCACCGCTGGCGAAACATCAAGGACCGCTTCCGAATCCTGGTCTTTCCCGAGGACGCCGTGCGCGCCTACGACGTCCTCAGTCGCCACACCAGCTGATCAGAGCTTGGTCAGGGTCCGGCTGTACTGCGGGATCAGCCGGATCTTGCCGGCCGTGCCGAAGTCGATGGTGACCGTCGCCAGCGAGCCGAAGCCCTCGGCGGCGATCACCCGGCCCAGGCCGTACTTGTCGTCGTTGACGCGGTCGCCGACGGCCAGCACCAGCCCGGTGTTGTTGCGCTTGACCCCCGAGGCGGCCGGCGCGGGCCGTCGTTCGCCGCGATCGCGCAGACCGGGGCGGGGCTCCGACCAGCCGTCACCGCGGGTCCAATCCCGTTCCAGCCCTTCGTCTTCGCCGCGCCGACGGAAACCGCGCGAAGTCTGTGACTGGGCGGGCTCCAGCCGCCGCCAATCCATGAGATGACCCGGAATCTCTTGCAGGAAGCGGGATTCCGGATTGGACACCGGCTGCCCCCAGCCCGAACGGACCACGGCCCGGGTCAGATACAGGCGCTTGCGGGCGCGCGTGATGCCCACATACGCCAGCCGGCGCTCCTCCTGTAGCTCCGTCGGATCGCCCAGGGCGCGCATGTGCGGGAACTGGCCGTCCTCCCAGCCGGTCACGAACACGACCGGGAACTCCAGGCCCTTGGCGGTGTGCAGGGTCATCAACGTGACCACGCCCGAACCCTCTTCGGGAATCTGGTCCGCATCGGCCACCAGCGAGACCCGCTCCAGGAACGCCGCCAGCGAACCCGGCTCCGGTTCACCCTCGGCCTGCTCGGGCAGGATGCCCTCGGCCCGCGCGGCCTCCACATTGTTGCGCGCCTCGGAACTGAATTCGCGTGCGACGCTGACCAATTCGTTGAGGTTGTCCAGGCGCGCGCCGTCCTGCGGATCGTCGGAGGCCTCCAGCTCGGCGCGATAGCCGGTGCGGTCCAGCACCGCTTCCACCACCGAACCCACATCCGGGAAGTCCATGTCTGCCTGCGCGCCCGCCGCCCGGATCTCCGCCAGCAGCTCCAGGAATCCGGCGATGGCCCGCTGTGAGCGGCTGTTGAGCAGGGCAACCTTGCCCGCGGCGGCGTCCCGGAGCGCCTGCGCGAAGCCGATATTCCGCTGCTCGGCGTGCACGGCCACGCAGGCCTCCGCGCGGTCGCCGATGCCGCGGCGCGGGGTGTTGAGCACCCGCCGCAGGCTCACCGCGTCATCCGGGTTCTCCAGGACGCGTAGGTAGGCCACGATGTCGCGAACCTCCTTGCGCTCGTAGAAGCGCACCCCGCCGACCACCTTGTAGGGCAGCCCCATGCGGATGAAGATCTCCTCCAGCGCCCGCGAATTGTTGTTGGTGCGGTAGAAGACCGCCACATCCGCGTAGTTGGCGTCGCCCTGATCCACCAGCCTGTCGATCTCGCGGGCCACGAACGAGGCCTCGTCGTGCTCGTTGTCGGCCACATAGCCGACGATCAGATCGCCGTCGCCCTGATCGGTCCACAGCTTCTTCTCGCGGCGGCCCTCGTTGCGGGCGATCACCGCGTTGGCGGCGGTCAGGATGTACTGGGTGGAGCGGTAGTTCTGTTCCAGCAGAATGGTTTCCGCATCCGGGAAGTCGCGCTCGAACTCCTCGATATTGCGGATGGTGGCGCCGCGGAAGGCATAGATGGACTGGTCCGCGTCACCCACCACGCACAGCTCCGAGGGCGGCACCCGATCCGCGGAAGCGGCATCGTCACCCCGCCCGCCCCGATGGTGGCCCACCAGTTCACGCACCAGCACGTACTGCGCGTGGTTGGTGTCCTGGTACTCGTCGACCAGCACGTGCCGGAAGCGCCGCCGGTAGTACTCGGCCACCTGCGGATGCCGCTGCAGCAGCGACACCGTCTCACCGATCAGATCGTCGAAGTCGAGGGCATTGGCCGCGCGCAGCCGCCGCTGGTACTCGTCGTAGACCCGGGCCACGATGCGCGGCAGCTCGCTGTCCTCGGTCTCGGCGTCGGCCGCGGCCTGCGGCGGGTCGATGAGCTCGTTCTTGAGATTCGAGATGGCGGTGGCCAGCAGGCGCGGCGAGTACTTCTTCGCGTCGATCTCGAAGTCGCGAATGATCATGCCCAGCAGCCGCCGGGAATCGTCCGCGTCGTAGATGGAGAAGTTGGAGTTCAGCCCCGCCAGCAGCGACGCCTGGGTGCGCAGGATGCGCACGCAGCTGGAGTGGAAGGTGGATACCCACATGCCGGCCGCGCGCGGGCCGACCAGCCCGGCCACCCGCTCGCGCATCTCGGCGGCGGCCTTGTTGGTGAAGGTGATGGCCAGCACTTCGCCGGGCCGCACCCCGCGGGCGTCGAGCAGGTAGGCGATGCGACGGGTGAGGACCGCGGTCTTTCCCGACCCGGCCCCGGCCACGATCAGCAGCGGGGTGCCGGTGTGCATCACTGCGGCGCGCTGTTGTGGGTTCAATCCCTCGAGCAACGCTTCGCCTCCCCGCGCTTGCTCGGTGTTCTGCTCGTCCTGTGCCACCGTCGTATTCATCGCCCATCCACGCTACCGGCGCGCACCGACAGGCGGCGGGGCGGATCGCACAGGTGTCCGATAAGTGCCGGTCCGGCGAACATCCGGTGAACCGTACCTGGTCGGGAAATTCAGGAGATTCACAAACGTACCTGTTTTGCATAGGTCCCTATGCATGGCACACTCGTCCCATGACCGGCTCGAAGGCGACGCATTGCACCTGAGCCCGATCCCGGGGGGACAATGTTGTGCAGTCCCAGGGGGACAATGTATGGCCAACAGGTCTGATTCTTGGTGAAGAACCGATCGGTAACAGGTTGGGTCCACCCGCCGATCGACGTTCTGGACCACGAGGAGTTGAAGAATGAGCATCTCGACGACGGGACATTCCGAGTCTGCCACCGGCTCGGACTCCGCCCTGCCCTCCGAGGCTGAGATCGACAAGCTGCGCTTGGAAATCGACAAGCTGGACGCCGAAATCCTCGCCGCTATCAAGCGCCGCACCGAGGTCTCGCGCATCATCGGGCGAACGCGCATGGCGAACGGCGGGCCCAAGCTCGTCCACTCCCGCGAGATGAAGGTGCTGGAGCGATTCAGCGAGCTGGGTCAGGAGGGTCACACCCTGGCGATGTTGCTGCTGCGCCTGGGCCGCGGCCGTCTCGGGCACTGACGACTCTCGGGGACCTGCTGCGCCCCCCTGAAACCTCCGGACCTGCCGCGTTCGGCATGGCCCGTTAACGGCGGGCATTGCATGCTCGATACAACATGCGGCACGTCGCGAAGTGCGGCACCGCGCAGACCACGCTGCATGCGTGTCACGGATGCAGCTCCCCTAGACCGCCCCGGGTGTTTCGGCCCCGGGGCGGTTTTGTCTTGTTCGGAGCTCAGCCGCCGATGACGAGCAGGCTGGTCGAGGCCGTGGCCACTGTTTTGCCCTCCGCCGAGCGGATGTCGGCCTCCGCGAAGGCGATCCGCGAGCCCGGCTTGACCACCCAGCCGTGCACCAGCAGTTCGTCGCCGGCGCGCACCGCACGCAGCCGTGCACCACGCCGATCGGATTGAGGAACGATTCGGCGGCGGCGCAGCGCATGAGCACGTCGCCGGGTTCGATGCGGATCGCCTCCATTCCGGTGGTCGACACGATCGGTGAGGACGGCAGCCTCCCCTCGGCCATGGCGGTCAGGTACTCGGAACCGCTCATCGAAAGTCCGAGCGCCACCGTGGCCCCGGGGTCGTTCGGTGACAAGGCCGGATTGGTGCGTGCGGTGTACTTCGAAGGCTTCCGTCTGCTGCGTGCGCACCTGGGCGAGTTCCCCCGGACCACTGATCCACGCGCCGATCTCGAGGCCGTCATGCACGCCTACCGGGGATGGATGCTCGACCACCGGGTGCTCGCCGAGATCATGTTCGCGCGGCCGTTCACCGACTTCGACCCCGGCCCCGAGGAGCTGAAACGCAGTGCCGCACTGCGGGTTTTCATCGTGGACCTGGTGCAACGCTGCGTGGACGCGGGCGTGGTGCACGGCGACGCCACCGACATCGCGCACGTGGTGGTGGCGCTGGTACAGGGCTTGGCGGCCGCCGAGGCAGCGCGACGCCTCGGCGGCACCGCCGAATCCGTGGACCGGCGCTGGGCGCTGGCACTGGACTCGGTGCTGAACGGTCTCGCCGTGTCCGTCTAGGGCAGGGCGATGTACTTGGTGTCGAGGTATTCCTCGATGCCCTCGAAGCCGCCCTCACGGCCGAAACCGGATTCCTTCACGCCGCCGAAGGGCGCGGCCGGATCGGAGATGACGCCCCGATTGACCCCGACCATGCCGGTCTCCAGGCCCTCGGCCACCCGCAGCGCCCGGTCCAGACTGCGCGTGTAAACGTATGAGACCAGGCCGAATTCGGTGTTGTTGGCCGCGGCCAGGCCCTGCTCCTCGGTGTCGAAGCCGACAATCGGGGCGACCGGGCCGAACACCTCCTCGCGCAGGATGCGGGCCTGCGCCGGAATATCGGTGAGCACTGTGGCCGGATAGAACCAGCCCGGGCCTCCGGGGGCCTTGCCACCCAGCTTCACCTGCGCGCCCGCCGACACCGCGTCGTCTACCAGCTCGCTCACGGTGTCGAGCTGGTTCTCGTTGACGAGCGGGCCCAGCGTGGTGTCCGGGTCCACGCCATTGCCGAGCTTGTACTCCGCCATGGCCGCCACCAGCTTGTCGGTGAATTCCTGGCGAACCGAATTCTGGACGTGGAAGCGGTTGGCTGCGGTGCACGCCTCACCGCCGTTGCGCAGTTTGGCCAGCAGCGCGCCCTGCACGGCGGCATCCAGGTCGGCATCGTCGAAGACCACGAACGGGGCATTGCCACCGAGCTCCATCGAGGTGCGCAGCAGGCCGTGCGCGGACTGCTCGACCAGCTTCTTGCCGACCGGCGTGGAACCGGTGAAGGTCAGTTTGCGCAGCCGCCGGTCGTTCAGCAGCGGCGCGGTGACCGCGCCCGAGTGCGAGGTGGTGATGACCGACAGCACGCCGTCGGGCAGGCCGGCCTCGCTGCAGAGTTGGGCCAGCAGCAGCATGGTCAGCGGGGTCTCGCCCGCGGGCTTCACGATCATGGTGCAGCCCGCCGCCAGCGCCGGGCCGATCTTGCGGGTGCCCATGGCCAGCGGGAAGTTCCAGGGCGTGATGGCCAGGCACGGGCCGACGGGCTGCTTGTGCACCAGGATTCGCCCGGTCCCGGCCGGGGCGGGCTGGTAGCGGCCGTGAATGCGGACCGCCTCCTCGCTGAACCAGCGGAAGAACTCCGCGCCGTAGCGGACCTCATTGCGGCTCTCCGGCAGCGCTTTACCCATTTCGAGGGTCATGAGGAGAGCGAACTCCTCGGCCCGCGCGGTGATCGCCTCGAACACCGCGCGCAGGATCTCCCCGCGCTGCCGGGCCGGGGTCGCGGCCCATTCGGCCTGCACGGCCGCGGCCGCGTCGAGAGCGCGCACCGCGTCCTCGGGCGTCGCGTCGGCGACCCGGGCGATGACCTCACCCGTGGCCGGATTGTGCACCGGGAAGGTCGCGCCACCGGTGGCATCCACCGGTCCGCCGATCCAAAGTCGCGTGGGAATGGACGAAAGTAGCTCGCTCGCAGACACCATGCCGCCAGCCTAGGACGGACCGCTACCTGCTGGCCTGAATCAGGCCGTGTCTGTTTGCAACCAGCACTTATTCGTTCACCTGAAAGGTTCGCGGCCGTCTCGATCCTGGACTGCGGCTGGAATAGACCTCCGCCTTGGAACGGGGGAGCGGAGCGGAGGAGCGGAGGAGGGAAGAATCGAGACCTCAGGGCCGCGAACCCGCCCGGAGTGAAGCGGAGGGCAAAAAAGTCACAGTGGTTGTAACCTCGGCGATCGTGAGCAGCGACATCACCGCATCGGCGGTCTGGCGGAAACTGCACGATCACCACGCCTCTCTCGCCGGGCGGCATCTGCGTGAGTTCTTCGCCGAGGATCCCGAGCGCGGTCGGGACCTGACCGTGCAGGTCGCCGACCTGCACATCGACTACTCCAAGCATCGGGTGACACGCGAAACCCTGGATCTGCTGGCCGAATTGGCGCAGACCGCCGGGGTGGAGCAGCGGCGCGACGCCATGTTCGCGGGCGAGCGCATCAACACCTCCGAAGACCGCTCGGTCGGGCACGTGTGGTTGCGCCGGCCCGTCGGCCGGCGGCTGACGGTGGACGGCCAGGACGTCGAGACCGACGTGCACGAAGTGCTGCGTCGCATGAGCGAATTCACCGACCAGGTGCGTTCGGGGCAGTGGCGCGGCGCCACCGGCGAGCGTATCGCCACGGTGGTGAACATCGGCATCGGCGGCTCGGATCTGGGCCCGGCCATGGTGACGCTGGGCCTGCGGCACTACGCGGACGCGGGCATCTCGGCGCGGTTCGTCTCGAATGTCGATCCGGCGGATCTGGTGTCGAAGCTGGACGGCCTGAACCCGGCCACCACGCTGTTCATCGTCGCCTCCAAGACCTTCTCCACCCTGGAGACGCTCACCAATGCCACCGCGGCCCGGCGGTGGCTGGTGGCCGCGCTCGGCGAGGACGCTGTCGCAAAGCATTTCGTGGCAGTGTCCACCCACGCGCAGCGGGTGGCGGACTTCGGAATCGACACCGCCAACATGTTCGGCTTCTGGGACTGGGTCGGCGGCCGCTACTCGGTGGACTCGGCCATCGGCCTGTCGGTCATGGCGGTCATCGGCAAGGAGCGCTTCGCCGAGTTCCTGGCCGGAATGCACGCCGTGGACGAGCATTTCGCGAATGCGCCGCTGGCGGAGAACGGCCCGATCCTGCTCGGGCTGCTGGGCGTCTGGTACTCGAACTTCTTCGGCGCGCAGTCCCGCGCGGTGCTGCCGTACTCCAATGACCTGGCCCGTTTCCCGGCCTACCTGCAGCAGCTGACCATGGAGTCCAACGGCAAGTCCGTGCGTGCCGACGGCACCCCGGTCACCACCTCCACCGGCGAGATCTTCTGGGGCGAGCCCGGCACCAACGGCCAGCATGCCTTCTACCAGTTGCTGCACCAGGGCACCCGGCTGGTGCCCGCCGACTTCATCGGATTCGCCCGTCCTGTCAGCGATCTGCCCACCATGGACGGCTCGGGCAGCATGCACGACATCCTGATGAGCAACCTCTTCGCCCAGACCAAGGTGCTGGCCTTCGGCAAGACCGCCGAGGAGATCGCGGCCGAGGGCACCGCCCCGAACCTGGTGCCGCACAAGGTGATGCCCGGCAACCGGCCCTCCACGGCCATCCTGGCGCCGCAGCTGACCCCGTCGGTGCTGGGCCAGCTGATCGCCCTCTATGAGCACCAGGTCTTCACCGAGGGCGCGATCTGGGGCATCGACAGCTTCGACCAGTGGGGAGTGGAGCTCGGCAAGCAGCAGGCGCTGGCCCTGGCGCCGCTGCTGACCGCGGCGGAAGAGCCCGCGCCGCAATCGGATTCGTCCACCGACGAACTGATCCGCTGGTACCGCTCCAACCGCAACTGATCGGGTCCGGGCCGCGCTGATCGGGTCTCGCCGCTCCGCGCGGCCGATTCGAACCGGCCCGCCACCTCCCGCGCCAGGTCAGCTCGAACGGGCCGGGCGGCACCATTGGTGCGCGGCGTGGCGGTCGATGCCCCGCGGCGTCCAGAACCGCCCGTACCGCGACGGGATCCAATCGCCCGGACCGTGCCTCGGCCGCAGCGGCCGGACCCGCTCCGAGGCCGTCAGGGCCGCGCGATGGGGCCGGTCCTCCGCGAGCGCCTGATAGACCTCCGCGACCGCGGCACCCGACCGGTCCGCCACGACGCCTCCGCATCATCGGCTATCCGCACGATTCGCATGACGGGTTCGATCCTGTCGACGGGGGTCAGCCCGTCCGGCACGCCCCGACCGGCCCAGCAGGGTCACCCTGACGCCGCCGTGCCCGATTCCGCCGGGAGCCGCCCGAACGCCGAAAGGCGCGCCCTGCCGGGCGCGCCTTTCGATCGGGTTCGGTTGCGGGTCAGTCCCGTTCGGGGCCGAGCGAGATGCCGCGCGAGGCCAGCCAGGGCAGCGGGTCGATCTTGTCGACGCCGTTCAGCCAGACCTCGAAGTGGCAGTGCGGGCCGGTCGAGAAGCCGCGGTTACCGACGGTCGCGATCTGGTCGCCCGCCAGCACGCGCTGGCCCTGCGAGACGGTCGCGGTGTCGATGTGCCCGTAGAT
Source organism: Nocardia sp. NPDC046763 (assembly GCF_040645495.1). Lineage (NCBI taxonomy): Bacteria > Bacillati > Actinomycetota > Actinomycetes > Mycobacteriales > Nocardiaceae > Nocardia > Nocardia sp. NPDC046763. The sequence continues at coordinate 65,633 of NZ_JBEYYI010000001.1, forward strand.
GGTGACGGTGCCGTCGTCGTGGAGCAGACGGACCCACATGCCGAAACCGGAGGCGGGACCGGCCTCGAGCACGGTGGCGTCGGCCACCGCGTAGATCGGGGTGCCGATCGGTGCGGCGATGTCCACGCCCTGGTGGGCGACGCCCCAGCGGATACCGAAGCCGGAGGTGAAGGTGCCGTTGGCGAACCTCGTCCACAGCGGCCGGTTCTTCGACGCCTCCTGGTTGGCCATGTCGGTGGCGAACTGCTTGCCCTTGGCCAGAATGTCGTTGAACTGGTCCAGGCTCGCGGGCGCGTTCGGGCTCACCACCTGGGGCGATCCGGGAGCGCCGTCGCCGACCACCGAGGTCGCCGCGACCTCCTTGACCTGATTGGCGGCCTGGTAGTCGACATTGCTGTTGTCGTGGCCCGTGGACTCGATGGTGGCCTGGCCCGCGGCCACGACCGCACCGGCCGCGACCGCGACGACCGCGGCACGGCCCTTGAGCGCCGTGGGCGGGGCGGGTAGGCGGTGGGTGCCGCCGGAGCGACGCTTGCCGCCGGAGCGGGTCGGGCGCGGCTCGTCGTAGTCGGCGTCGTGCTCGACATCGGCTTCCCGCGCACTGCGATTCAGGCGGGCGCCGTCGCCGGAGAACTGGAGCTTCTCGCCGGACGCGGTCTTGAATGTGTAGACCGGTCGGTACTCGTCGGAGGGGGTCGGGTCCGCGGTCGGATCCCAGTTGGTCCGCGACTGCGGGGCCCAATCACTCGGATTCGGTGCGGCCCAGCCGTTCACGGTGGTCTGGGCGTTGTAGTCCCAGTTCGGTTCGGGCTGCCGGTCGGCGGATTCGTCCCACTGCGGGGACTCACCCCACTGCTGACCGCCGTTCCAGTCCGCATCGGACTTCCACTCGGCACCGGAATCCCAGTGTGTGTCGCCGTTCCAGGACTGGGTGGCCTCCCAGTCGCCGTGGGCGACCCCGCTGTGCGTAGTGGCGGAATCATCGAAGGTGATCGCGCCGCCGTAATTCTCTGCGTCCTCGCGATAGCGATGTCCGCGGCGGGCGCGGGGCTGCGAGGGGAAGGGGCCGTCGCTCATTTGCGCCGGTCCGGAGAGTGCTGCGGGGCCGACAAGTCGCCTGCGGAGCGGCTCATTTCCTGGGGAGCGCTGTGCTGCGTCAAGCCTGCCGTCCTCCTGTCCGTGACCGGGTTGTGACATCGACCGCAACGACGGTAACGAAACGATTGCGGCTCAGCAAGCGATGGACTTGGTTCGACACGCTGCTGTGATATTGATCACATTCCGAGCGGGAATGCGCTCACTGTGCATCGGGTAACCGGGTGAGGTTTGTCGACGACGCAACGTAGTAGCCGGTATCACCGTCCGGGGTTCGTGTGTCCCACCTGGCGCGGGGTCAACAAGCTACCGATGAGTAGCATTGACGAGGGCTTTTGGGATCGCGGAGACAGTACCGTGACCTGCGCCACTTAGGCTGTATGCGGCTGATTTCCGCTCCATGTGACTGATTAGAGTCCGATCCGACCCGCCTCCGACGACGGGCCGCCAACCAAGACGTTGTCACAACAACGCAGACGAGACGGTGAGTACATGGATCTCTTCGAATATCAGGCGAAGGAACTCTTCGTGAAGCACGGAGTGCCTTCGTCGGAGGGCCGCGTCACGGACTCGGCCGAGGACGCCCGTGCGATCGCGGAAGAAATCGGCAAGCCGGTGATGATCAAGTCGCAGGTCAAGGTCGGTGGCCGCGGTAAGGCCGGTGGCGTGAAGTACGCCGCCACCCCCGACGACGCCCTCACCCACGCGCAGAACATCCTGGGCCTGGACATCAAGGGCCACATCACCAAGAAGATCCTGGTTGCCGAGGCCAAGGACATCGCCTCGGAGTACTACATCTCCTTCCTGCTCGATCGCTCGAACCGCACCTACCTGGCCATGTGCTCGGTCGAGGGCGGCATGGAGATCGAGGAGGTGGCCGCCACCAAGCCGGACCGCCTGGCCAAGGTGCCGGTCGACGCCGTCAAGGGCGTGGACCTGGCCTTCGCCCGTTCCATCGCCGAGCAGGGCCACCTGCCCGCCGACATCCTCGACGCCGCCGCGGTGACCATCCAGAAGCTGTGGGAGGTGTTCATCAAGGAGGACGCGACCCTGGTCGAGGTCAACCCGCTGGTGCGTACCCCCAACGACGAGATCCTCGCCCTCGACGGCAAGGTGACCCTGGACGAGAACGCCGAGTTCCGTCACGCCGACCATGCCGAGTTCGCGGACATCGACGCCACCGACCCGCTCGAGCTCAAGGCCAAGCAGAACGACCTCAACTACGTGAAGCTGGACGGCGAGGTCGGCATCATCGGCAACGGCGCCGGCCTGGTCATGTCGACCCTGGACGTCGTCGCCTACGCCGGTGAGAACCACAACGGTGTCAAGCCCGCCAACTTCCTCGACATCGGCGGCGGCGCGTCCGCCGAGGTCATGGCCGCCGGCCTGGACGTCATCCTCAACGACGCGCAGGTCAAGTCCGTGTTCGTGAACGTCTTCGGCGGCATCACCGCCTGTGACGCGGTCGCGAACGGCATCGTGAAGGCTCTGGAGATCCTGGGCGACGAGGCCAACAAGCCGCTGGTCGTCCGCCTGGACGGCAACAAGGTCGAGGAGGGTCGCAAGATCCTCGTCGACGCCAACCACCCCCTGGTGACCCTCGCTCAGACCATGGACGAAGGCGCCGACAAGGCCGCCGAGCTGGCTGCGGCCAAGTAAGGACACGAACCAACATGTCTATCTTCCTGAACAAGGACAACAAGGTCATCGTCCAGGGCATCACCGGCGGCGAGGGCACCAAGCACACCGCCCTGATGCTGAAGGCGGGCACCAACGTGGTCGGCGGTGTCAACGCGCGCAAGGCGGGCACCACCGTCAAGCACGTCGACGCCCAGGGCAACGAGGTCGAGCTGCCGGTCTTCGCGACCGTCGCAGAGGCCATGGAGAAGACCGGCGCGGACACCTCCATCGCGTTCGTTCCCCCGGCCTTCTCGAAGGACGCCATCATCGAGGCCATCGACGCGGAGATCCCGCTGCTCGTGGTCATCACCGAGGGCATCCCGGTGCAGGACACCGCTTACGCGTGGGCCTACAACGTGGACAAGGGCAACAAGACCCGCATCATCGGCCCGAACTGCCCCGGCATCATCACCCCGGGTGAGTCGCTGGTCGGCATCACCCCGGCCAACATCACCGGCAAGGGCCCGATCGGCCTGGTCTCCAAGTCCGGCACCCTGACCTACCAGATGATGTACGAGCTGCGGGACTTCGGTTTCTCCACCGCCATCGGCATCGGCGGCGACCCGGTCATCGGCACCACCCACATCGACGCCATCGAGGCGTTCGAGAAGGACCCCGAGACCAAGCTCATCGTCATGATCGGCGAGATCGGCGGCGACGCCGAGGAGCGGGCCGCGGCCTACATCCAGGCCAACGTCACCAAGCCGGTCGTCGGCTACGTCGCGGGCTTCACCGCGCCGGAGGGCAAGACCATGGGCCACGCCGGCGCCATCGTCTCCGGCTCCGCCGGTACCGCCCAGGCCAAGAAGGACGCCCTCGAGGCCGCGGGCGTGAAGGTCGGCAAGACCCCGTCCGAGACCGCCGCCCTGGCGCGCGAGATCCTCGAGAAGGCTTCCATCAGCGCCTGATGAATTCTCGTGCCCCGCTTCCCGGCGGAAGCGGGGCGCAGGCCGGGAGGCGGTGGGTTCGTCCCGCCTGGCTCAACCGCTGAATACGAAGGCCGCCTGTCGAATTCGACAGGCGGCCTTCGTGATTCGCGGGACTGTGACCTACCTGCCGGGGCGGGGTTTTCCAGGCGCGGCGGGGCGGGTGAGGCGATCGTGTGCTGCGCCGATTCGGGTATTGCGGTCAGGGCACGGCTGGTGGTAGATGGCCCGCGGCCGTCGAGTGCAGTAGCGTCGGTGGAGGTTCGTGAACGACTCGATAGGAGACGACGACATGTCATACCCGACCGGGGGCTCGGGATACAACGCGCCCCAGCCGACGCCCTCCTCCGCACCCGGCTACGGCTCGCAGCCCATGGGCGCTCCTGCTGCCGGGTCGGGCACGTCGCCCGTTGCGGGTAAGGGCCTGCCGTTCTTCCTCGCCGTGGGCGTGGCCGTCCTCGGCGTCATCAACTTCCTGCTCGGCTTCGCGCCCTATGTCGGCACCAAGGCCGTCGAGATCGGCAACACCCGGGTCGGCGGTGACACCAGCTTCAGCCTGTTCGAGAGCACCGGCTCCGCGGCGCTGGTGACGATCCTGCTGATCGCGGGTCTGCTGGCCGGCCTGTCACTGCTGCCCAAGCAGAACGGCAACACCGGCATCGTGGCGGCCGCCTCGTTCGGCGCGTTCCTGGGCATCCTGTTCGGCTCCTTCGACCTCGGCGACAGCGTGACGCTGAAGTGGGGCGGCTGGGTGATCCTGTTCCTGTCGTTCGTGCAGGCCGTGGTGGCCGTGCTGGCGCTGCTGTTCGAGCTCGGCATCGTGAAGGCGCCGGAGCCGAAACCGGCCGTGCCGCAGGGTGGTTACGGTCAGCAGCCGCAGCCGTTCAGCTCCACCGGGCCGCAGTACCAGCAGCAGGCGTTCGGCCAGCAGGCCGGCTACGGTCAGCAGCCGCAGCAGCCGTCGTTCGGTCAGCCGGCCGGGTACGGTCAGCAGCCGCAGCAGCCGGCCTACGGTCAGCAGGCCGGCTACGGTCAGCAGCCCGCGGGCTACGGCACCGGATCCCAGCCGACCTACGGTCAGCAGCAGCCGTCCTACGGTCAGCAGCCCGCCCAGCCCGGTTACGGACAGCAGTCGCCGTACGGCGCGCCGCAGCAGCCGGCCGGGAGCGCGGACGCGACCCAGCATTTCGGCGCTCAGGCGCAGCGCCCGGCGCAGCCGTTCGGCGGCGAGCAGGCGGCGGATCCGTCGGCGGACGCCACCCGGGCCTTCCGGCCGGGCCAGGACGACAAGTAGTTTCGCCTCCAGTCAGGAGCGGCCTCCGGTATGTCACCGGGGGCCGTTCTCTTTTGCCAGCGCGCCGGTCGTCCCGGCGCGCCTGACCCTACGGTTTCCGAGATGCTGCCACGCTGGATGTCCATGAGTGCCCCGAGAGCTGCCCTGGCTCGCCTGAGCGACCCCGATCTCCGGGAGCGGCCGCGGCCGCCGGTCCGGCGGCGCGGCGGGAGCGGCGGGGGTTTCGGATCGCTGACGCCGGAACGTGCCCGGGTGCTGATGCTGGTCGCCGCGCGTGCGTCGGCCATCACGCTGCTGGTGATCTTCGTGCTGGTGTACGGCACCCTGTTCGCGGCGGGCAGCGAGATGAGCGGTTCGTCGGGCGCCATTGCCGCGAGCTGGCTTGCGGTGCACCAGGTTCCGCTGGTGATCGGCAAGACCGGGATCGGGCTGTGGCCGCTGCTGCCCACCCTGCTGATGCTGTGGCTGGTGGCGCGGGACAGCGCGCAGGCCGCCGGGCCCGAGTGCGAGACCGCCGAGCTGGGCTGGGTGGTGGGCGCCGCGGTGGGCGGCCCGCTGCTGATCACCGCGGTGTGCCTCGCGGTGGCCGAGGACGCGGCGGCGGTGGTGTCGCTGCAGCCGCCGGACACCCTGGCCGCCTTCGCCTGGGTACTCGGGCTGAATCTACTGGCGGCGCTCGTGGGCATCGGTTCGCGGCGCTGGCGCGACTTCGCCGATCTGCTGCCGATTCCCTTGCCGGACTGGGTGGTTCCCGGTTTCCGGGCGGGGCTGCGGGCGGTGGGCCGCCTGCTGCTGGCGGCGACCGCGGTGACGGTGGTGTCGTTCCTGCTGCACTGGTCCCGCCTCGGCGACACCTACCATGCGGCCGGAAACGTGGTCGGCGCACTGGGTTTGACGCTGCTGTCGTTGGCCTACCTGCCGAATGTCGCGGTCGACGCGGTGAGCGTGCTGGCCGGCGGCCAGGTACAGATCGGCCCGGGATCGTTGAGCCTGTTCGCGATTCAGGGCGCGCCGGTGCCCGCGGTGCCGGTGGCGGCCGCGGTGCCGTCGGGTCCGGTGGCGGTGTGGTGGCTGGTGCTGCTCCTGGTGCCCGCGGCGATCGGGGTGCTGTCGGGCCTGGATTGTGGTCGCACCTCGCATGATCGGGCGACCGGGCCGTGGGCGACGCTGACCGCCGCCGGGGTGGCGGCCGTCGTGGTGGCGCTGCTGGGCGTGGTGGCCGGGGGCGAGCTGGGCACCTTCGGCCGGATCGCGCCGAATGCGGTGGGCGCGGCGCTGGTGTTCGTCTGGCTGGCCCTCGCCGGATACGTGGGCATGCTGGGCGCCCGGTGGTTCGGTGGCCCGGCCGTGGTGGCCCCCGCGGCCGTCGACGACGCCTATGACGATGAGTACGAATACGAGGACGACTACTACGACGACGAGCCCGGCGGCTACGAGGACGACGACTACGACGACTACGACGATGACGAGTACGACGACTACGACGAGGATTTCGACGACGAGGCCGCCGGCGACACCGAACCCCGCGCCGGCCACGACGACGAGAGCGGCTGGTACGACGACGAGGATCTCGATGGCGCCCTCGACGCCGAACTGGTCGACGACCAGGACGAGTACGCCACCGATACCGCTGTGAAATCCACCGACAACCCCGACATTGTCGACGCCGAAGTGGTAGAGGGAGACCTGCCGGACAAGTAGCAATTGGACGGTCGTTACGCTTGAGGCGGCGGGTTCGCTTCCGCCGTCCCCATCCCGCTCCGATCGACAGGGAGTAGTGCGCTGACGTCCACGCCCGCCCCGCAGCTGCCGCCGACCGCGCCCGCGAGCGTCGTGGTGCTGGCTTCCGGCACCGGATCCCTGCTGCGTTCGCTGCTGGAAGCGACGCAGCAGCCGGGTTATCCGGCCACGGTGGTCGCCGTCGGGGTGGATCGCGATTGCGCCGCCACCGAGCACGCGGAAGCCTTCAACGTTTCGTCGTTCAAGGTCGCGCTACGCGATTTCGCCGACCGCGCCGCATGGGATGTCGCGCTCACCGAGGTGGTCGCCGCCTTCGAACCCGATCTGGTGGTGTCCGCGGGCTTCATGAAGATTCTCGGCCCGGCTTTCATGGAGCGTTTCGGAGGTCGCATCATCAATACCCATCCCGCGCTGCTGCCCGCCTTCCCGGGCGCGCACGGGGTGCGGGACGCGCTCGCCTACGGCGTGCGGGTAACCGGTTCCACCGTGCATCTGGTCGACACGGGTGTCGACACCGGGCCGATCCTGGCGCAGGAGGCGGTCACGGTGCTGCCCGATGACGACGAGGACACCCTGCACGAGCGCATCAAGGTTGTGGAGCGCCGGCTGCTGGCGGAGGTCGTCGCCGCTGTCGCTACCCGAGGCATTGTCTCCGATGGACGAAAGGCAGTTATCCCAGATGAGCGAGTTCTCCGGTGAGTGAACGCAAGCCGATCAAGCGGGCCCTCGTAAGCGTCTACGACAAGACCGGTCTGATCGAACTGGCCACCGGTCTGCACCAGGCCGGTGTCGAGCTGGTGTCGACCGGCTCGACCGCCGGCAAGATCGCCGACGCCGGTATTCCGGTCACCAAGGTCGAAGACCTGACCGGTTTCCCAGAGACCCTGGACGGCCGGGTCAAGACGCTGCACCCGCGGGTGCACGCCGGCATCCTGGCCGACACCCGCAAGGAGGAGCACGTCGACCAGCTTGTCGAGCTGGGTGTCGAGGCCTTCCAGCTCGTCGTGGTGAACCTGTACCCGTTCACCCAGACGGTCGACTCCGGCGCGAGCGTCGACGAGTGCGTCGAGCAGATCGACATCGGCGGGCCGTCCATGGTTCGCGCCGCCGCCAAGAACCACCCGTCGGTCGCGGTCGTGGTGAACACCGGTGACTACGCCGGCGTGATCGCCGCCGTGCAGCAGGGCGGTTTCACCCTCGCCGAGCGGACCGCGTTGGCCGCCAAGGCTTTCCAGCACACCGCCACCTACGATGTGGCCGTCGCCAGCTGGATGACCGGTGTCGCGGTCCCGGCCGTCGCGCCGGAATCTGAAGGCGCGCAGCAGTTCCCGCAGTGGATCGGCGGCACCTGGCAGCGCGCGGATGTGCTGCGCTACGGCGAGAACCCGCATCAGGCGGCCGCGCTGTACACCAACCAGGGTGGCCCGGTCGGGCTGGCGCAGGCGCAGCAGTTGCACGGCAAGGAGATGTCGTACAACAACTACACCGATGCGGACGCCGCCTGGCGCGCCGCCTACGACTTCGACGAGCCGGCCGTGGCGGTCATCAAACACGCCAACCCGTGCGGCATCGCGGTCGGCGCGGACATCGCCGAGGCGCACCGCAAGGCGCACGCCACCGACCCGGTCTCCGCATACGGCGGCGTGATCGCGGCCAACCGCGAGGTCTCCGTGGAGATGGCCGAGCAGGTCGCCGACATCTTCACCGAGGTCATCGTGGCCCCGTCCTACGCCAATGGCGCGGTCGAGGTGCTGCAGCGCAAGAAGAACGTGCGCGTGCTGGTGGCCGAGCCGGCCCGGCGCAAGGGCGCGGAGTTGCGTCCGGTCAGCGGCGGTGTGCTGCTGCAGGAGCGCGACATCCTCGACGCCGCGGGTGACAGCACCGCCAACTGGACGCTGGCCGCGGGTGAGGCCGCCGACGAGGCCACCCTGCGCGATCTCGAATTCGCCTGGCGCGCTTGCCGTGCCGTGAAGTCCAACGCCATCCTGCTGGCCGACGACGGCGCGGCCGTCGGCGTCGGCATGGGTCAGGTCAACCGGGTCGATTCCTGCAAGCTGGCGGTGGAGCGGGCCGGTGACCGCGCCAAGGGTTCGGTGGCGGCCTCGGACGCGTTCTTCCCGTTCTCGGACGGCCCGCAGATCCTGGTGGCCGCCGGCGTGCGCGCCATCGTGCACCCGGGCGGTTCGATCCGTGACAAGGACACCATCGAGCTGTGCCGTGAGGCCGGAGTGACCTTGTACCTGACCGGTTCCCGGCACTTCGCACACTGAGCGTGAGCCCCCGCTGACGCGAGTCATGTAGCGGGACGACAACATCGGGACAGGGGCCCGGATCGCACATCGATCCGGGCCCCTGCCGCGTGCGTGGACCGGCTCCGCCGCAGTGCCGGGAACTAGTTGGCGCTGAGGACTTTTCGATCACCCAGCGGAGACTTCAGCTGGATTTCGAGGGTGCCGAAGACGGCGATCATGGTGCACATCTTGCCGACCGCGTCGGGCAGGGTCCCGGACTTCAGGTCGACGGTGACGGTCGAGGAGGTTTCGGTTTCGGTGACGGTGGCGTTCACGCCGTAGCACTCGGGGGAGCCGGTCTGGAAGTTGACCGCGATCCGGTCGGGTGCGACGCGGGTCCAGCTGTCGAACGAAATGCCGTGTGGGCTGACGATACTCGGATCCGCCGTGAAAGCGCGTCCGATCTGTCCGCTGGGTGCCTCGGTGGGCGTGGTCTTGGTGCTGGTCGCGGCGGCGCTGGCCTTCGATTGGCCGCCAGTGCTTTCCGTGCTTCCGCACGCCGCGATGGCGAGTCCGATCAGAGTGGCTGCGGCGGCAGCGATCAGGCGGCGTCCCCATGTCCAGTACATGGCTGACACCCTAGTGTCCGCGACCGCGCGGCCGATTCCCCGCACCGGATTCGACCCCCTGGCGAACTGCTGGCGAAGACACGCCGAAATCTTCGCAGAACCGGCGCGTAACCGTGCGATGACCGGCGCTGGATCGGTAGTGTCGTGACAGATGCGCGAATGCGGTTCCGCGCCATCGGCTTATCTCTTGATCACCCCTCCCGAAAGGACACACCGTGGGCGACTCGTTGAAGGTCGGCGAAGAACTCGGTCGTGGACAGGCGCTGCAAGGCGGTGCCTACACCCTGACTCTGCAAGATGATGGCAACCTGGTGCTGTCCGAACCGAACGGCAATGTCGTGTGGGCCACCGGCACCAACGGCCAGGGCGTCGTCCGGGCCACCCTGCAAGACGACGGCAACTTCGTTCTCTACAAGGAGGACGGCGCCGCCTGGTCCACCGAGACCAATGGCAAGAGCGTGGACCGCCTGGTCGTCCAGGCCGACCGCAATGTGGTGCTGTACGGCTCCGACGGCGCCGTGTGGTCGTCGGGCACCAACACCGACAACCCGCTCCCCGCGCCGGAGCCGGTCCAGGTCCAGGCCGCCGCGGTCGTCGAGGACGTGCCCCCGCCGCCGCCGCCCGCCGCCCAGACCTACACCGTCGAGCCGGGTGACACCCTGTGGGCCATCGCGGAGCGCTTCTACGGCGACGGCAACCGCTACCAGGAGATCGCCGACGCCAGCGGCATCGACAACCCCGACCTCATCCAGCCCGGCCAGGTGCTGACCATCCCGTAATCGCGGCTCCGTCACGCATACGTGAAAACAAGGCCCCCGAGTGCAAATGCACTCGGGGGCCTTGTTTTTCGTAGTTGGGGTTTCAGGGGAAGCCCCTGAGAGTCCGAGAGTTGTTTCAACTCTTGGGTTTTCGTCCGGCGATGTCGCGAGCTATCGGCTCGTGAAGGGCAGCAGAGCCATCTCGCGGGCGTTCTTCACCGCGACTGCGACCTGGCGCTGCTGCTGCGGGGTCAGCCCCGTCACGCGACGGCTGCGGATCTTGCCGCGGTCGGAGATGAACGTGCGGAGCAGGTTCACATCCTTGTAGTCGACGGTCTCGACGCCGGCGGCGATCAGGGGATTCTTCTTCGGGCGACGGGCCTGCTCGGCACGGATCTTCTTCGACGGTGCTCGCTTCACTGCCATGTCAGCGGTTCCTCACTCACGAATCGTGGTTGCTTACCAGCTCGATTTGTGCACACCGGGCAGCTCTCCTCGATGGGCCATCGCGCGAACGCGCACGCGCGAGAGGCCGAACTTGCGGAGATGACCACGCGGGCGTCCGTCCGCGGCGTCCCGATTGCGCAATCGTACCGGACTGGCATCCCGCGGCAGTTTCTGCAGGGCGGCCTGCGCGGCCGCCCGTTCGGTGTCGCTGCTCGCCGGTTTGCGGATGATCTCCTTCAATTCCGCGCGCCGCTGCGCCCACCGTGCCACGACGAGTTTGCGCGCTTCGTTCTTGGCGATCTTGGATTTCTTGGCCATGTCACCGGTCCTCGCGGAAGTCGACGTGCCTGCGGGCGATGGGGTCGTACTTCTTCAGGATCATGCGGTCGGGATCGTTGCGCCGGTTCTTGCGGGTGACGTAGGTGTAGCCGGTCCCGGCCGTGGACTTCAGCTTGACTACGGGCCGGATGTCGGTCGATTTCGATGCCATCGTTCTCCCTTTCAGATCCTTTCGCCGCGGGCGCGCAACCGGGCTACCACTGCCTCGATGCCGTCGCGGTCGATGGTCTTGATGCCCTTGGCGGAGACGGTCAGCGTGATGCGCCGGTCTTCGCTGGGCAGGTAGTAGGTCTTGCGCTGGATATTGGGGTCCCAGCGCCGGTTGGTCCGCTTGTGCGAGTGCGATACGGACTTGCCGAAGCCCGGCTTGCGGCCGGTGACCTGGCAGATGGCCGACATGGGCACTCCCTTCCGGTGGTAGACGTTCATGACAATCGTTTTCGACAACGAAGTTATTCCAAGGTACATTGACTCTCCGGTAATTGAAAATCATTGTCGAAAGGGGGACCGGTGCCGTCCCAACGCAAGCCTGTGCTCGTCCTCGCGGGACTCCCCGGACGCGCCGCCGAGGGTGTCGAGCAGGCCGCCCACCTGCTGGGCGGGAAGCCCGGAACGGTCGTGGTCCGGCACGACCTGAGCGAGCTGCGCCAGGGCGTGGTGCGGCGCATCGTCCGCATCGACGGTCGGGAGACCACGACCGTGCTGGAACTCGCGCACGGCTGTGTCTCGTGCACCTTGCGCGCCGACCTGCTGCCCTACCTGTGTCTGCTGGCCGAGCGGGATTCGGTGCGGCGCATCGTGCTCGCGCTGGACCCGGCCTTCGAGGCGGAGGCGGTGTGCCAGGCCATCACCGACGTGACGGTGACCGGCGTGGTCGGGCGCGTCGACGGCCCGGCCGGGCGCAGCGTTCGCATCGACACCGTCCTCACCTGTGTCGACGCCCGCGACTGGTTGGCCGACGCCACCGGCGACGAGTCGCTGTCCGAACGCGGCCACGCTACCGCCGAAGACGAGCGCACGGTGGCGCAACTGGCCGTCGGTCAGGTCGAATTCGCCGATGCCCTGATGGTTTTCGACGGCGAGGCCGATCTGGTAGACCGCGAGCGCACCGCGGCTGTGCTGGCCCGGCTGTCCCCGCGCGCTCCGGTCGCCTGGGTGGCGGGGCCGGCCGGGCTGGGGGTGGACGATCTGACCTGGCTGCTGCGTCGGGTGCCCGCCGACGCGCGGCGCGGCGCACCCTTCGACCCGCACGCGCCGCTGCTGGCCGGCGGTCCGCCGCTGGAGCCGGATTGCGGTGTGGCACTGGTGGAATTCGCCACCGACCGCCCCTTTCACCCCGATCGACTGCACTCGGCGATCGATGTCCTGCTCGCGGGTGTGGTGAGCGCTCACGGCCGGGTGTGGCTCGCCACCCAGCCCGACGAGGTGGTCTGGCTGGAGTCCGCGGGTGGCGGGCTGCGGGTCGGCGGCGCGGGAAAATGGCTGGCCGCCATGACATCCCGGGAACTGGACGAGGTGGATCCGGAGCGCCGCGCGCTCGCGTCTCTGCGCTGGCACGAACACTTCGGTGACCGCCACACCTCGCTGGTGATCCTGGTCGCCGACGCCGATGCCGAGGAGATCCGCCACGCGCTGCACTGGGCGCTGGTGGACGAGGACGAACTGCGACAGGTGCGATTCGCGCCCGAACGCCTCGCGCTGTGGCCGGACCCGTTCGCCGACCAGCACGAAGAGCCTTGTGACACAGCTCGATCCGCGCCCGCCGCCGGGGACAGCGCCACTCGCAACAACGAAAGGTGAAGTGATGAAACAGGGAATTCACCCCGACTACCATCCGGTGGTCTTCCAGGACGTGAGCACCGGAAAATGCTTCCTGACCCGTTCCACCGCGGTGTCCACTCGCACAATCGAGTGGGAGGACGGCAATACCTACCCGCTGCTGGTGGTCGATGTGACCTCGGATTCGCATCCGTTCTGGACCGGGAATCAGCGTGTGCTCGACACCGCGGGCCGCGTGGAGAAGTTCGAGCGCCGCTACGGCAAACGTGTTCGCGGCAATCGCAATTCGACTGCGGATGAGGAGAACTGACCATGGCCGTTCCGAAGCGCAGAATGTCGCGGGCCAATACCCGCAGCCGGCGCTCGCAGTGGAAGGCGGCCCCGCCGGATCTGATTCCGGTCAAGGTCGGGGGAGCGGTGTACCAGGTGCCGCGCCGACTCGCGCGGGCGGTGGAGCGCGGCCTGATCGATCCGGCGAAGCTCTGATCGATCAGGCTGCCCGGCCTCAGCCTTCGAGAGCCTTGTCGAGTACCACGCTGCCGGCCACGGGAGCCTCCTCCGTCGGGAACCGCAACAAGAAGATCGGACAAGCCCGACAATAGCCCCAAAATTGCTGTCCCGCCGGAGATCTGCTCGAGCGTGGCCCGGCCAGGGCTCGGTCGTCCGAATATTGCACAGGCGCGAAAAAGTTTCCCCGAAGTTGTGAACTCGTGGCCTGGCGACGGTATCCTCATGCCTTGAGGGCGGGTTCTTCTGATTACAGAAGAACCCGCTCATCGCCACTTCAGGGCCGGTTCGGGCTCGCTTCAACGGCAGTTCACGCACTGTTCCGCAGTAACGTGCAGTCCGTTCGGTCGCTGGCCGTGTGCTGAAATAAATCCGACAAATCAGCCAAATCAACTGTCGGATACCGCTTTCGGCTGCTGCTCCGCCGGAGCTTGTCCCGCGGCGGCCGGATGACCGTTCGGGCCGGTGCCCCAGCCGGGCAGCGGCACTCCGGGCAGCAACTGCTCGAGCTTTGCCAGCTGATCGGCGATCGCCGTGGCCGGACCCTCCACCAGCGAGAAGGGGAACGGCCAGCGATGCTGGCCCGACAACCGCGCCACCTCGTCCTTGAGCTCGGCCGTCGTCGTCTCCAGATCGCTGATCTCGGTACGCAGTTCGTCGATCTGAGCGAGCGCCGCAGCCAGCCCGTCCACCACCGTCCGGTCGCGGCCCTGGGCGTCGGTGCCCAGCTGCGGCCAGCCGTGCAGGCCCGGACCGCGCAGCTGAGTCTGGATGTCGCGCAACACCTCGTCCTGCTCGGGAGTCAAGTCGGGTTCCTCCGTTTCCACATCCCACTGGCCGAAGTCGGCTCTGTCGGTTTGGTTCACATCGCATTGCACACCGTCGACCGTGACCTGCTCGCCGGTCTGATAGAGGGCGATCCGCGGATCGACATTCCCGCCGGACCAGGCCACCGTCTGCCACGCCCAGGCCGCGGTCCCGCTGTCCAGCGCCCGGCTCACCGGCCAATATCCGCCGTAGATCCCGACATTCGCGCGTCCGATGACGCTGGCCGCACCGTCCAGGTAGGCGTCGATGGGCACCTGCTGCTGCGGGGTGGCGTCGAAATCGGCGGAGAAGTAGATGGGCCGGTCCGCCCGGCCCCCGCAGCGCAGCACCTGGGCCAGCGCGGCGCGCGCATCGGTGACGCCCGCGCCATAGCCGTCGAGCATACGGGCGGCGGTGGTCTCCCAGTTGGAGACGATGGAAATGCCCTGTGCGCGCAGGCCGTCCGCCTCGGCGGGAGTGAGGAGCTTGCCCGGCAGGGTGGGCCCGCCATCGGACAGGTAGCGGATCACGAAGTCGTATCCGGCTGCCCTGATGGCACTCGGCGCGGGACGACCTGCGGCGTAGTCCAGCCCGAAACGCATGGTTCCCACTGTAATTCGGTGGACACGCCGACTGTGCTGGATTGCGGTGGTTGACTGGTCGGCTATGAGCGAACGCGACAACTGATTTCGCACGATCGGGGTAACTCGCCGGGGACGTCCAGAATCGGGTTGGCTCTCAACTTCACTCCGCATGCATGCCTGTCAACGGCTCTCAGCCGGGCGCTGAAGTCGCGGAGAGGCGGAAAGGTGATGACCGATGCCGATACGCAATGAGGCCTGGCCCCCGGGAACACCGTGCTGGGTCGACTGTCAGGTCGACGATCCGGCCAAGGCCGGTGAGTTCTACGCCGCGCTCTTCGGCTGGGACATGCAAGGCGGCGGCGAGGACGCCGGGGGATACCTCATGGCCCTACGCGACGGACAGGCGGTGGCGGGCATCGGGCCCAAGCCGGAGGCCGGGGTGCCGTCGGTGTGGACCACATATCTCGCGGTCGCCGATGCCGACAAGGCAGCCGAGCAGGTGACCGCGGCGGGCGGCAGCCTGTTGGTGCCGGCCTTCGACGTGATGGAGTTCGGCCGCATGTTCGTGGCCGCCGACGCCTCCGGCGCGCCCTTCGCGGTCTGGGAGGCCCGCGCGCACGATGGCGCGGCGGTGTACAACGAACACGGCGCCTACGTCTGGAACGACCTGCACACCGGCGATTTCGCGGCCGCCAAGGCCTTCTACGGCGAGGTCTTCGGCTTCACCTTCACCGAATTCGACGACGAGGCCATCCGCTACGCCACCTTCACCCCGCCCGGCGGGACCGAGTCGGTCGGCGGCATCAACGACGACAGCGTCAACGGCGTGGCCGCCGCCCAGCCCTACTGGCTGACCTGGTTCCAGTTCGAACGTATCGACTCCGGCCTCACCCGGGCCGTGGAGCTGGGCGCGACCGTGCTCATGTCCGCCACCGACGGACCGTTCGGCCGGATGGCCATCATGGCCGCGCCCCAGGGCGAACTGTTCGGCCTGCTCGATCCCACCACCGCCGAGACGCCCGCAGCCGCAGGCTGAAAGGAACGATCGCGCTGCGGAAGAACGCTCAGCGCACCGATTCCGGCCGTCGCAGACCCTGCCGTGCCGCGGCCTGCTGCGACGCCGCCTGCAGCGAAGTGCCCTGTGCCGTCTGCGGATCCGCGGTTGTCATCGGGGCCCGCGCCGCGCGCCGGTCCGGAGCGACCAGAATGGCCGTGATCGGAATCGCCAGCGACAGCGTGCCGATGATGAAGGTCGGCACGAAGAAGTTGAACAGCACGTTTCCGTGCGGTGTGGCCGCGGCCGGATCCACGTGCACCTGGAGCCCGGTCAGCCCGGCGTAGTGCATGCCGATCACCAGGATCGCGTACAGCACCGCGCCGGCCAGCACCATCGGCACCGAGCCGACCCACAGGCTGAACCACAGCATCAGCGCCGAGAGCACGAAGGCGATCACGTACACCGCCACCGAGGACACCAGGCTGCGGTCCACACTGCCCTGAATCCGGATGGCGCCCAGCAGCAACTGGTGGACGTCACCGAAGCCGAAGGCCATTACCGCCGCCGCCACCAGCAGCCGCCACCAGGCCAGCCGCCTGCCGTTGATGAGCAGCGCCGCGAACACGGTGGCCGCCGACAGCACCGAGAACAGGGTGATGGACACGTTGTCGTAGCGCAGCTGGCTGCCCCGCACATCGAAGCCGAGCATCGACACGAAGACCGGCATGGCGACGCCGACGCCGCCGATGGATATCGCCGCCACGAACAGCCACACGATCCGGAACCGCTGGGTCACCGACTTGGTGGACTGGCGAATGCAGGCCAGACCGCATGCCGCGCCCGCGAACGACACGATCAACGCCAGCGCCAGCACCCAGTAGCCCATGGAGAAGTAGATCATCCCGACACCTCTGTCTTCGTCTGCTGCGACCCTGGACGTGCGAACCGCTAACCGTGCTGCGCGGTTTCGCGCTGCGCGGCCGCCAGCCGTTCGATCGCGTACTCGGTGACGGCGGCCAGCGCCCGGCGCACCTCGGCCGGGTCGCGCGCGTCGATGTCCACGATCGGCACACCCTCGCGCACGCTGAGCGCCTCACGGAGTTCGGTGACCGGGAAGCGCGGTGCGTCCGGGAAACGGTTGACCGCGATCAGGAACGGCAGCGACTTGGCCTCGAAGAAGTCCACGGCCGCGAAACTGTCCTCGATGCGACGGGTGTCGACGAGCACCACCGCGCCGATGGCGCCGCGGATCAGGTCGTCCCACATGAACCAGAACCGCCGCTGCCCGGGCGTGCCGAACAGGTACAGCACCAGGTTGCCGGGCAGGATGATACGGCCGAAATCCATGGCCACCGTGGTGGTTTCCTTGCCCGGCGTGGCGGCGAGGTCGTCGACCCCGTCGGAGTAGCCGGTCACCATGGCCTCGGTGCGCAGCGGCACGATTTCCGAGACCGCGCCCACGAAGGTCGTCTTGCCCGCGCCGAAACCGCCGGCTACGACGATCTTGGTCGAGGCCGTGCGCGACTCCTCACCCGGTCGCGGCGGGTACTGCAGCGCCAGGTTCGGGAACTGCCCGGTGGTGTATGCGGGGGCCCCGTGCGGGCCACCGGGGTAGCCTCCGCCGTCATAGGGCGCGGAGTCCATGCAGTGTCCTCTCCATTAGTGACCGGCGCTCGTCGAAGGTCGCCTGATCGCTCAAAGTCGAATGCACACGCAGGGTTCCGGCGACGACGAGATCGCCGATGACGACTCGCACCATACCCAGCGGCCGGCCCAGATGAGCCGCGATCTCGGCGACCGAGAGCCGCGCGGTACCGAGTCGCAGGATCTCGGTGCGCACGTCACCGGCGGGCCAGTCGAAATGGGCGGTATAGGACAGGGTTTCGACGACCGCCTCGAGCGGTAGCTCCACCGCCGGCTCGGTACGGCCGGAGGTCAGCGCGTAGGGACGAACACGTGTGGTCGGTGGCCGGTTACTGCCGCCAAGGGGATTGGTCATGCGCAGCTCGTCTAGGCGGTACGGGCGGTGGCCGAGACCACGGACCCGACCCGGTCGACCAGCAGGGCCATTTCGTAGCCGATGCGGCCGATGTCGTGCTGCTTGTTGGCCAGCACCGCCAGGTGCGAGCCATTGCCGACGCTCATGACCAGCAGGTAGCCACGCTGCATTTCGACGATGGACTGCATCACCTTGCCGCCCTCGAAAAGCTGTGCGGCCCCGGCGGACAGGCTGGCCAGACCGGCGGTCACCGCGGCCAGCTGCTCACCCCGGTCGGCCGGCAGATGCGGGCTGGTGGCCTGCAGCAGACCGTCCGCGGAGACCAGGACGGCGTGCGAGACGCCCGGTACCTCCCGGGTGAAGCGGGTGACCAGCCAGTTCAGATTCTCATCGGTGGTGGTGCGCTGTGTGTCGGTCATGCATGCCCTCCGTCGTTGTACTGGGAGTCGGCCCGCCCGGAGCGGACGCCGCTGAGGTGCCTGGAGAGGCTGTCGCGGATCTCGTCCGGATTGCGGCCGCTGCCGTCGTCCTCCTGGGCGACGGCACCGGGCACCAGCTGGGCGCCGGGTCGCCGAATCGGCAGGCCGCCCTCGGTGCGACTGGTTGTGGTCGGGTTGGCCGCCTCTTCGGCCGCGGCCCAGCCGCTGTCCGAACTCGACGACCAGGCAGCGCCGTTCTGGTTCCCGTCGGCCGGTTCCACCAGCCACTCGGAGACCATGCGCTGATAGATCGGGGTCGGGGCCGCGCCGACCGGGCGCAGGCCGGGCGGGGGAGCGACCGGGCGCGCGGCAGCGGGTGCGGCCTCGTCGCCGCGAACAATGGTGTCGGCGTTGCCGTTCGTGCCGCCGTTGGCGTCAGCGGGGACCGTGGGCCGATCGTTGTCGCCGAAGGCGCTGTACCCGTTGCCGAAGTAGCTGCCGGTGTCGGGGCCGTTCGGGTTCCAGCCTCGCGCCGGCTCCGTGATCTGCGGCTCGGGGGCCGGCGCGACGGGCTCGGGCATCCAGACGGGCTCGGGCATCCGGACGGGCTCGGGCATCCGGACGGGCTCGGCAGTCTGCTCCGGCTCGGGCGTGCGCGCCTCGCCCCAGTAGTAGTGCGTCGGCGCGGGACTCTGCTGCGGCGCAGCCGGTTCCGGCCGCGGGGCGGACACGCTGTAGGCGCGCGCGTCCTCGGGTTCGGTGAAGGCGTCGGTGAAGCCGTCGGAGAACCGGTCCTCCACCTGCGCCACCTGCGGCGGCTCGGTGAAGGTAGGGACGATCGGCTGCTCACCGGTGTCGGGGCCCGGCTTGCGCTGCGGCAGGCCGGAACTGGTGAAACGTCCGGTGGTGGTGGCCGCGGCGGGCTCGGGCAGGTTCGGCACCGGGGTCAGCCGCGGCGGGGTGAGCGCGGGCTGTGAGCCCGTGATCGGGCCCGAGGGTGCCGGAATCAGGCCGGCAGGCGCCGGAATCGGCCCGGACGGCACCGGAATCGGCCCGGACGGCACCGCGATCGGGCCGGAGGCCAGGGCCGCCGGGGGCACCGGCAGCGGGGAGGCAACGGGGTACTGCCCGGTGGGGTCACCGACGCGCTCAGGCGCGGGCGAGACCAGGCTGCCCGGCAGGTGCACGCTGCCGGTGATGCCCGGCTGCTGCACCATGGCGGAGGTGCGGCGCAGGCTGACGGTGATGTTGTGCCGCTTGGCCAGGCGGCCGACGACGAAAAGACCCATGCGGCGGGCGGTCTCGACATTGACCTCGCCACCGGAGGCCAGGCGGTCGTTGATGCCCTGCAGGTCCTCGGCGTTCATGCCGAGGCCGCGGTCGGTGATCTCGATCAGGTAGCCGCCGTCCACGGCGCGCGCCACCGATACCGCGACCGGGGTGGTGGGCGGGGAGTAGCGGAGCGCGTTGTCGATCAGCTCGGCCAGCAGGTGCTCGATGTCGACGGCGGGTTCACCAGCGACGATGCCGTCGGGCACGGTGCCGATCTCGACGCGCTGGTAGTCCTCCACCTGCGAGACCGAGGACCACAGCATGTCCGACAGCGGCACCGGCGCGAGATGGCCACGGCGCAGGGCGGTTCCGGCCAGCACCAGCAGGTTGTCGCCGTTGCGGCGCATGCGGGTGGCGAGGTGGTCGAGGCGGAACAGCGATTGCAGGCGCTCGGAGTCGTCCTCGTCGCGCTCGAGCTCCTCGATCAGCGACAGCTGCTGCTCCACGAGGGATTGGCTGCGACGCGAGAGGGTCTCGAACATATTGCCGATCTGCAGGCGCAGGCGCGCCTGTTCGGCGGCCAGGTGGAGGGCCTGGGAGTGGATGTCGTCGACGGCTCGGGCCAGCTGCCCGATCTCCTCGGTGGTGTGCACGTCGACCGGCGAGATCTCCGGGGTCGCGCCGCCGGCGCGCACCACCTCGAGTTCCTGCGGCAGGTCGATGTGGGCCACCTGCAAGGCGTCTCGTCGCAGGCGACGGACCGGGACCACCAGCGAGCGGGCCACTACCAGCGCCAGCGCGAGACCGGCCAGCAGCATGCCGATCACGATGGAGGTATCGCGCAGGACGTTGTTGCGCGCCTCGGTGGTGAGCTGGGCCAGCTTGGAGTCCATCGAGCTCGCGACCGTGGACACTTCCTTGTCGTAGGTGTCGGCACTGCCTCGCAACGAGTCCTGCATGGCCGGCAGGCTGCCCGGATCGGGCACGTTCTGCATCAGGATGCCGACACGCGCACCGGCATTGTCCTTCAGCGTGTTCGCGTTCTGCGCCGCGTCCGGCGCCATGCCGCGATACACCTCGATCATGGTGATCTCGGCGCCGATGGCGGTGAGCAGCTTGGTCCGCAGCGCCGGATTGGAACCCGCTCCGGGTGCGGCGAGCATGATCCGCTCCTGGGTGAGCAGGCGGGCGGCGGTCTGGGCCGCACCGAACTGCAGGAAGGACTGCTGCACCCGGAGGTCGCCGACGGTGGGAGCGCCCGCGAGCGCGTTCTGCGCCCGGGTCTGCACCTCGTCGACCTGATCGCCGATGGTCTGCGGGGAGCTGGTGCGCAGGCTGTTGCGCATGGTCTTGGCGACCGCGATGGCGGCGCCGAGTTCCTTGGTGACACCCGGATCGGCGTTGGAGGACTTGAGGACTGTTTCGAGTTCGGCCTCGGCCTGATCGAACTTGGCCGTGGCGCCGTCGAGGTCGGGATCGGCGTCCTGATTGCCGCCGGTGATCGCGGCGACCGCGAGTTCGTTGCTGCTGACGAGGAATTTGACGGTGGGGTGGAGCACGTCCATCTGCTCGGACGCCGCGCTCAGTTTCGAGATGGTCTGCAATTCGCTGTTGATGCGCAGTACCGCGAAGGTCGCGGCGAGGAGCACCGGGAGCACCAGTACGATCCCGACCTTGCGGGTAACGGGCCAGTTGGACAGGCTGAATTGCCAGGACCGGGGTGCTGCTTCCATCCCGCTTCCGTCGCCTCCGCTTCACGATTGCCCCTCGGGTACGTATGCGGTTGTACGGCT
This sequence comes from Nocardia sp. NPDC046763, assembly GCF_040645495.1. Classification (NCBI taxonomy): domain Bacteria; kingdom Bacillati; phylum Actinomycetota; class Actinomycetes; order Mycobacteriales; family Nocardiaceae; genus Nocardia; species Nocardia sp. NPDC046763. The sequence goes on from NZ_JBEYYI010000001.1 coordinate 86,929, forward strand.
TTGGGGTCGAACCCGCGCGGAACCAACTAAGGGTCTTCTTTTACGGCCTGCAACATACCGCGTGGGCTGACTAACGGCAATTCGTAGGACTTTGAGGTTTAGTTTCCGAATGAGGGCTTCCCGCAAGGGGTTTCGCGCGAATTTGGGTGACACCGCAACCACTTGGCGTCGGTCCTCCGCGAAATGCGCAGGTCATCTGCCCAACCCGTCCGGCGTGTCGAAGGGGACCTTCTCAGTCACCTCTCAGTCGCTGTGGGCAGACTGGTTACCATGCGCATTCTGGTAGTCGACGACGACCGCGCGGTCCGGGAATCGCTGCGTCGCTCGTTGACCTTCAACGGGTACACCGTCGACCTCGCGGTCGACGGTCTGGACGCCTTGGAGAAGACCGCCAGTCAGCGACCCGACGCCCTCGTCCTGGACGTCATGATGCCCCGGCTCGACGGGCTCGAGGTGTGCCGCCGACTCCGCAGCACCGGCGACGATCTGCCGATTCTGGTACTCACGGCACGGGATTCGGTCTCCGAACGCGTCGCCGGACTGGACGCCGGCGCCGACGACTACCTACCCAAGCCCTTCGCCCTCGAGGAACTGCTGGCCCGGCTGCGCGCGCTGCTGCGCCGCACCGCCGGCGATCCGGTCGACGCCTCCTCGGAGGCCATGGCCTTCGCCGACCTGTCGCTGGATCCGGTCACCCGCGAGGTCACCCGCGGCGAACGCCAGATCAGCCTGACCCGCACCGAGTTCTCGCTGCTGGAGATGCTGATGGCCAACCCCCGTCGTGTGCTCACCCGCAGCCGCATTCTGGAGGAGGTGTGGGGCTACGACTTCCCCACCTCCGGCAATGCGCTCGAGGTGTACATCGGCTATCTGCGCCGCAAGACCGAGGCCGACGGTGAACCGCGTCTCATCCATACCGTGCGCGGCGTCGGCTACGTGCTGCGCGAGACCCCGCCGTAGGAGCCGTGCTCGTGGGAAGAACCGTTCCCCGGCGGCCGGTGGTCGCCGGACTCGGGTCGCGTCCGGAGTCGGCCGAGCTGCGGCCGCCCATGCCGCTGACCCGGTCGGTTTCGCTGCGCTGGCGGGTCACGCTGCTGGCCGCCTCCGTGGTGGCCGTCGCGGTCGCCTTCACCTCGATCGCCGCCTACGCCATGGTGGCGCGCTCGCTGTACGCGGACGTGGATTCGCAACTGCGGGCGCGGGCTTCGGTGATGATCGACAACAACCTCGACAGCCTCGGCTTCCAGTCGCTGGTGTTCGCCGGGCTGTACTCCAGCGATGTCGGCGTCGCCCTGGTCTTCCCGGACCAGTCGCAATACGTGCCCCCGCAGACCACGCTTCCGCCCATCGGCAATCAGGAGCGCGCGGTGGCCCGCGGCGAGATCAGCTTCTCGCTGCGCACCGTCGAGGATCAGCGAGTGCTGGCGCGGCGCACGCACTCCGGATCCACCCTGGTCGTCTCGCAGCGGCTGGAGCCCACCAAGGAGGTGCTGGACCGGCTGGCCTGGCTGCTGTTCGTGGTCGGCGGCTGCGGGGTCATCGTGGCCGCGGCGGCCGGAACCACCGTGGGCCGCACCGGCTTGCGGCCCATCGCCCGGCTCACCGCGGCCACCGAACGCATCGCCCGCACCGACGACCTGACCCCCATCCCGGTCACCGGCGACGACGAACTCGCCCGGCTCACCGAGAGTTTCAACACCATGCTGCGGGCCCTGGGCGAATCTCGGGAACGGCAGCGCCGGTTGGTCGCCGACGCCGGTCATGAGCTGAAGACGCCACTGACCTCTTTGCGCACCAATATGGAACTGCTCATCGCCTCCTCCCGGCCGGGCGCGCCCCGCATCCCGGATGAGGACATGGCCGAACTGCGCTCCGACGTGATGGCCCAGATCGAGGAGTTGTCCACACTGGTCGGCGATCTGGTCGACCTGGCCCGCGAGGACGCGCCCGAGACCGTCTACGAGCAGATCGACCTCGGCGACGTGGCCGAGCGGGCGCTGGAGCGAGTCCGGCGGCGGCGCACCGGGATCGAATTCGATGCCCAATTGCGCCCCTGGTTCATCTACGGCGACGAACCGGGACTGGAACGCGCACTGCTCAATGTGCTCGACAATGCTGCCAAATGGAGCCCCCACGGCGCCAAGGTCTTCGTCGCCATGCGCGAGAGCGGACGCGGGCTGCTGGAGTTCGCCGTCGACGATGCCGGGCCCGGCATTCCGCCCGCCGAACGGGAGCTGGTGTTCGAACGCTTCTACCGGACCACCGCCTCGCGCTCCATGCCCGGCTCCGGACTCGGGCTGGCCATCGTCAAGCAGGTGGTGACCAAACACGGTGGCACCATCAACATCGATACTTCCGACCGTGGTGGCGCTTTGATCCGTATCGTGCTGCCTGGAGAAGGCGCACCGCCGCTGCCAGACTCGGCGCCGGACTGAGCGCTGGAAAGCTCGGCGAAAAGCAAGCACGGTCTCAGTCCACTCTCAGTCGTTCCCGCCAGGCTTGGCGACGAGACTCGAGGAGAAAACGAGAAATGACCGAGGATTCGAACACCCGGGGCACCGGGCCCGAAGGCGACACCCCGGATACCACCGCCTCCGGCCTGCCCAAGCGCGACCCCGCAGGCTCCGCCACCCCCGAGGCCGGATCCCAGCCCTTCGACGGCTTCGCCGCCTCCGCGGCCCCGCAGCCGCAGCCGGGTCATCCCGCCCCCGCCGGCCCGCCCGCCCCCGCCGGCCCGCCCGCGGCCCCCGAGGCGGCCACCCCCGAATCCGCGGCTCCCGCCGGACTCGGTGCGGCGCAGTCCTTTTCCACCGGCACCGCGCAGGGACAGGGTCCCGGACCCGGTTCCGGCGTTACGGGACAACCGGTTCCGGGTCCCGTACCGGCCTTTCCTCGTGCCGGTGGCCCCGCCTACGGCGCAGACCCGGCGACCCAGATCCTGCCGGGCGCGGGTTACGGTGCGCCGCAGGGTGCTCCGGCCTACGGCGCGGCTTTCGGTGGGGCACAGCCCTATTCGGAGCAGTACGGGGTAGGGAAGCATCCGACCGAGCAGATTCCGGTCGGCGCCTACGGGCAGGCGTACGCGGCGTCGGGGGCCGGGTACGCCACCGGACAGCATCCGACACAGATGATTCCGGGTGCGCCGAACGGCCCGGGCATGCCGGGTGTGCCGGGGATGCCCTACGGGGGCGCGCCCGCGCCCAAGCGGTCCGGCCGCACGGGTCTGGTCGCGGGTGCGGTGGTGCTGGCGCTGTTCAGCGGCGGCATCGGTGGCGCGGTCGGTGCGCTGGCCACCCACCACAACGACACCCGCTCCACCGTGACCAACGCACTCGATCAGCCGGTCGGCAATGGCAAGACGGCGCCCGCGCCGGACGGTTCGGTGCAGGCGGTGGCGCAGAAGGTGCTGCCCAGCGTGGTCATGATCCGGGTCGCCGGCGCGCGGGCCGAGGGCGAGGGGTCGGGCGTGATCCTGTCCTCGGACGGCCTGATCCTCACCAACAACCACGTGGTCAGCGGCGCGGGCCAGAACGCCAAGATGGATGTGGCCTTCAGTGACGGCTCGACCGCCCCGGCCACAGTGGTGGGCGCGGATTCGGTGTCGGACATCGCGGTCATCCGGGTCACCGGCAAGACCGGTCTCCAGCCGATCGACCTGGGCCAGTCGGCGAACCTGCAGGTCGGCCAGGGCGTGGTGGCGATCGGTTCGCCGCTGGGCCTGGCTGGCACGGTGACCAGCGGCATCGTGTCCTCGCTCAACCGCCCGGTCTCCACCAGTGGCGAGCCGGGTTCGCAGGGCACTGTCATCGATGCCATCCAGACCGACGCGGCCATCAACCCCGGCAATTCCGGCGGCGCGCTGGTCGATATGAGCGGCAAGCTGATCGGCATCAATACCGCCATCGCGACCTTGGGCACCGCCGAGTCGGCGGGCGCGCAGAGCGGCTCCATCGGCCTGGGCTTCGCCATTCCGGTGGACACCGCGCGCCGGGTGGCCGACGAGCTGATCAAGAACGGCAAGGCCACCTACGCCCAGATCGGGGTGACCGTGCGGGCGCAAGACGACGTCAACGGCGCGCGCGTGATGGACGTGTCGCCCGACGGCCCCGCCGCCAAGGCCGGCATTCCGAAAAACGCGATCATCACGAAAATCGATGACCAGATTGTGGATTCGGGCAATTCGCTGATCGCCGGGGTGCGCTCGCACCGGCCCGGTGACAAGGTCAAGGTGACCTACACCGACGACCAGGGCAAGAACCCCAAGACCGTCGAGGTGACCCTCGGCGTGGCAGCTACGGAGGGCGGCCGATGATGATTCACGAGAGCGGTAGAGAACCGACCCCGGCGATTCGCGTCACCACGGACGGGGGCTGGGAGCTGTTGTCGGACAAGGGCGCTACGGTGAGCACCATGGAAATCGATACCGCTGTGGCGGGCCGTGCTCTTGTCGTGGTCGTCGACGATCGAACCGCCCATGGCGGGGTGGACTCCCTGGGTCCGCTGGTCACCGAACTACTCACCGAGGCCGGGTTCCTGGTGGACGCCTCGGTGTCGGTGCAGGCCGATGAGGTGGAGATCCGCAATGCGCTCAATACCGCGGTGATCGGTGGCGTCGACCTGGTCATCTCGGTCGGCGGCACCGGCATGTCGCCGCGTGACGTCACCCCGGAGGCCACCGAGGAGGTGCTGGACCGGGTGTTGCCCGGCATCAGCGAGGCGCTGCGTTCGTCCGGGCTGGCCTCGGGTTCGCTGGACGCCGGCCTGTCCCGCGGTCTGGCCGGGGTCTCGGGCAGCACGCTGGTGGTGAACCTGCCGGGTTCGCGTGCCGCGATCCGCGACGGCATGGCCACCCTGGGCCCGCTGGCCAGCCGGGTCATCGATGAATTGTCCGGTCTGTCGGAATGACAGACGCCGAGCAGCCTCCAGCGTCATCGGAGACTTCAGGGTCATCCGAGACCTCGGACTCACCCCGTCCGGCCGAGCGCCGGGCGGGGTCTCGTCGTTTGACACCCGCCGAGCGCGCCCGGCTGGCGCGCATCTTCGGTGACGAGCTGCCGTCCACGACCACGGACGAGCGCACTCCCGAGCCCGAATCCGGCCGATCCTCCGATGATTGGCTGCGTTCCCAAGTTCCGCCGCATCACGGCTGAGTCTGCTCCCGTATCACGGTCGAGTCGCTCGCGACGTATTCATGTCCGGCTGGATGCCGTCGATGCCGCACGCCTGTTCACTGGCTGACGGCGTCATTCGCCAAAAAATTGCCGATGCGCTGTTATCTGATTTGATCTGCCCGTTATCAGATTGTTGCCATCTAGTAGCTGTTGTGGCTAAAATCTCTCTCTAGTTGCCAAAGCTACGGCTCTGACAGGTGTGAGTAGCGTGCTTGAACGTTGCCTCCGTCGGAATTCTGTGTCGTAGTGGCCTCTTCAGCCTCGGTGGTCGGGGTTGTCCGCAAGAAAACTGATGAGGGAACTATGAGTGAGAACCGGACCGCCGGTCTGCGTCGCGCGGCACGTGTCGCAGGTGTTGCCGCGGCGGCTTCCGTGGCCTTCGGCCTCCTGTCGACCGGCGCCGCCAACGCCGACACCTTCGTGCCGTTGCCGGACGGTCAGAAGGTCGGACCCGGCGTTACCGTCACTCGCACCGGCGAGCACGCCGTCATCTCGCCGTCGCTGTCGGCGAACGGCGCGGGCCGTACCGCCTGGCTCTCGGGTAAGGCCGTCGCCGACGTCACCGCCACCCCGGACGGCACCGTCGGCCCGAACAACGGACCCAAGAACGGCCCGGGCTCCGACAACTCATCCACCCACGGTGCGTCGCAGATCAACACCGGCTACCTCATCGGCTGCCAGGTGAACATCTCCGACAGCGCGGTCTCCGCCGGCGTCTCCGGTGGCGTGAGCCTGACCGGCGCGAACGCGGGCGGCTCCATCGGTCTGAACCTCGGCCCCGGTCAGGTCACCTTCGTTCAGGTCAATTCCAAGGACATCCTGAAGCCGGGTACCTACTCGATCGACTACCAGGATGTGCCGGTCGACGTGCAGGGCTGCGCGGGCTATGCCCAGGCGCGCGCCTACACCGTGGTCGAGATCATCGGCGACAACTACTCGAAGACCACCCTCTACGGGCAGCCGTTCAGCCTCGGCTGACGTGTGGTCGACCACCCGATTCATTTCTCGCGTAAGCGAATTCGACCCTAGAGGGATTTCATTATGAACGTTCGCAAGACCTTGGCGCGGGCCGCCGGCGTCGGCGTTGTCGCCACCGCCGCCCTGGGCCTGTTCTCGACCGGCGCCGCCAATGCCGACACCTTCGTGCCGCTGCCGGGCGGCTCGATCACCGAGACCATGGACGACGGCACCGTCGTGACCATCACCATGACCGGCGAGTCCGCAAACATCAACCCCTCCATGGGCGCCACCCCGCTGCACCGCAATGCCTGGGTCTCCGGCAGCGCGCAGGTGCAGCTGTCCGGCACCAACGGCGATGTCGGCGGCAAGATCGTGCCCGGTTACGTGGTCGGCTGCCAGGTCAATATCGCCGGTGGCGGGGCCAACGGCGGTCCCAGCGTGGGCGCCAACTACAACGGTTCCAGCCCGACCGCCGGCGCCAATGTCGGCGGCAACCTGACCCTGGGTCCCGGCCAGTCGAAGGCGTTCTACCTGCTCGATGAGGAAGCGCCGGACGACTACGGCCAGGAGGCGCACTACGTGCGCAACAAGTTCCGGGGCAACTCCGGCTCGGTGACGTGGTCCGACGAGACCATCAACCTGAGCGGCTGCGCCGGCTACGCCCAGGCCCGCTCGTTCGTCGCGGTCCAGATCGAGACCGCCAACGTCATCACCGCCTACACGCTGTGGGGTCAGCCCTTCAGTCTCGGCTGAGTCAGTTTCCCTCCAGCGGAATCCCAAGGGGCCCGGTGCATATCGCACCGGGCCCCTTTTGCTATCCGCTATTTTCTCGACATACCTGCGGGTTTGTGTTGGCGAGTGAGCGATCCTGTTCGCTCACGTCTCAGAGACCACTCCTGTGATGTAAAGTGCCCTGCGTCGCTACGCCAAAAGAATTTGTGGCCAGTAACACGGCGGCAACAATGTGGCGACAAACTCAACCGGGGATTCGGAAGGGTCCCTTTTCAACCTCGGTGGTCGAGGTTGAACTGCTTGAAACCTGATGAGGGGAAGTATGAGCGAGAACCGCACCCACGGTGTGCGCACCGCGGCCCGCTTTGCGGGCGTCGGCGCGGCTGCGGCCGTGGCCATCGGCCTTTTTTCCACTGGTGCCGCTAACGCTGACACCTTCGTGCCGTTGCCGGACGGCCAGAAGGTGAACCCGGCGGGCACCGTCACCATTACCCGGACGGGCGAGCACGCCATCGTGTCGCCGTCACTCTCAGCCAACGGTGCCGGCCGTGTGGTGTGGGTGAGCGGCGTCGCCTCCGCGGTGATCGATACGCCGGACGGCACCGTCGGCCCGAACAACGGCCCGGTCGGCGGCCCCGGCTCGAACAATTCGTCCACGCATGGAACGTCGCAGATCAACACCGGCTACATCGTCGGCTGCCAGATCTCCATCGGCGAGGACGCGATCTCGGCGGGTATCTCCGGCAACGTGAGCCTCAACAGCGCGGGTGTCGGCGGATCGATCGGTGTCAACCTCGGCCCCGGCCAGGTGGCATTCGTGCAGATCGACTCCAAGGACGTGCCGAAGTCGGGCACCTACTCCGTGGAGTACCGGGATGCCGAGATCCAGATCCAGGGTTGCGCGGGTTACGCCCAGGCGCGTGCGTACACGGTCGTCGAGGTCATCGGCGACAACTACTCGAAGACCACTCTCTACGGCCAGCCGTTCAGCATCGGCTAGTGGTCCCCGCCCGCCAACTCCTTTCTCGCGTAAGCGAATTCAACCTTTGAGGGACAACCAGAAATGAACATCCGTAAGACCGCGGCGCGGGTGGCCGGTGTCGGTGCCGTCGCCACCGCTGCCCTTGGCCTTTTTTCCACCGGTGCGGCCAACGCCGACACCTTCGTGCCGCTGCCGGGCGGCGAAATCACCCAGACGCTGTCCGACGGCACCGTTGTCACGGTGAAGCTGGTCGGCGAGTCCGCCAACATCAGCCCGTCGATGGGTGCCACCCCCGTGCACCGCAACGCCTGGGTCTCGGCCTCGGCGCAGGTCCACATCGATGGCGACACCACCGCGACCGGCGGGAAGATCTTCCCGGGTTACGTCGTGGGTTGCCAGGTCACCATCGATGGCGGCAACGTCAACGGTGGTGCGACCGGCGGTGCCAGCTGGGACAACTCCGGCAATGTCACCCCGCAGGCCGGCGTCAACTCCGGCGCCAACCTGACCCTGGGTCCGGGTCAGGCCAAGTCGTTCTACGTCCTCGACGAGGAAATGCCGGACGACTACGGCAAGGAAGCCCACAAGACCCGCAACAAGTTCAGTGGCACCGACGGTTCGGTGACCTGGTCGGACGAGACCATCGGCCTGAACGGCTGTGCCGGTTACGCCCAGGCGCGCTCCTTCGTGAGCGTCGAGGTCGAGACCGACAACGTCATCAGCTGGGTCACCCTGTGGGGCCAGCCCTTCAGCCTGGGGTAAAACCCGTCAGCTGGTAATGGCAACGGGCTCGGCGCTTTTCGCGCCGAGCCCGTTCGTCGTATTTCCGCTTCGATATTGCTGTGTCCCCCTTCAGATCTCGTGCTTGCCCCCGGTGCTGCGCGCGGCGAGCAGGTCCCGGATCTCGGTCAGCAGTTCGGTGTCGGTGACCGGGTTCTCCGCGGTGCCCCACAGCTTCTTGGCCCTGCTGTACGGGAGCACGATGACGAAGTAGAGCAGTGCCGCGATGATCACGAAGTTGATGGCCGCGGTGATGATCGGTCCGACGGCCACATAGGTCGCCGGCTTGTCGGCCACCAGCTGGAAGCCCAGGCCGAGCTGGCTGTTGCCGCCGAACACGGCGAGCAGCGGCGTGATGATGCCGTCGCTGAACGCGGTGACGATGGCGACGAAGGCGGTACCCATGACCACGGCCACCGCCAGGTCGATGACATTGCCGCGCATCAGAAAATCCTTGAAACCCTTGAGCATTGCGGAAGCTCCTCTACCTGAGGGATCGAACGCAGAGTAATAGGGGTATACGGGATGCTAGTTCACCCGTGGGCCGGTTCAGTGGAACACGACGGTGAGTGCCGTGCGCAGTGAGGCCGCGGCCACCGCGGCGGCCCGCCGGGAATCCAATGCCACCAGCACGATCCGATCGGTGCGCCCGCGCGAGTTCTCCGTTCCCGATACCAGCACCACGGCCGCGTCGGCGGCGAGCAGCCGCGCGGGACGCCCGCCCCCGCCCGAGTCCTCACCCGCCACCACGTCCACCCGGTCCCCGGCTCGCAGGATTTCGGCAACGGCATTGTCCGCCAGGCGAATCGGGACGATGCGCGCATCGGCGGATTGCGCCGCCACCGCCGCCAGCCGCGGCCCGACCACCCGGACCTCGGTGACGATCTCACCAGCCGCCAGCGCGCCCGCCAGGGTGGCCCCGCGTAGCCGTGCGGCCTCCCGCACGGCGCCGGCGGGCAGGGTCGCCGTCTCCCGCGCCGCGACCCGCACATCGCCGTCGCTCAGCACCTGTCCGGGTGGCAGATCCCGGGTGGCGACCAGGACCGGGGTGTGTCCGGCCGCGGGGTCGGCGCGCACGGCCAGAAACCCGGCCAGAACGAGCAGCGCGACCGCCCCGGCCCGACGCAGTAGCACCGAGTCCGCCCAGATCAGGCGGCTACGGAATTCCTGCAGGATGGCTCGATACGGTCGCGTCATGCGGGGCAGCGTACGGTCGCCCCGGTACCGACAGGCCCGGGCGGAACCCGGGCTGTGGATAACGAAAAGCCTGTGGAGAAACTCGGATCAGGCGGCGGAGGTGCTGGAGCTGCTGGTCGACGAGGTCGAGGTCGAGGAGCTCGACGCCGTGGAGCTGGAGCTGCTGCTGTCCGAGGAGGTGGACGAGGACTTGGCCGGCTCGGAGGAGGTCGATCCGTTGCGGCTGTCGGTGCGGTAGAACCCGCTGCCCTTGAAGACGATGCCGACCGAGTTGAACAGCTTGCGGAGCTTGCCGTTGCACCGGTCGCAGGTGGTCAGTGCGTCATCGGAGAAGGACTGCACGATGTCGAACTTGTTGTCGCACTCGGTGCATGCATACGAGTAAGTAGGCATCGGGAAACCTCCACGCTCTTCGTCGAATTAGCACTCTACAGCTGGCAGTGCCAACGCTGCCAATCGGGTATCAATTCCCGATCCGATCTTCGAGCCGCCGCAGCCCCCCGAACGGGGTCAGTGCCCACCCCATTCGGTGGTCGTGCGACTCCTCCGGCAAACGGTCGACGAGTTCGTCGTCGCGGACCACCGCGATCAATCGCGCGTCGGTGCGGCATGCGCTCAGACTTCGATCGTAATAACCGGCCCCGCGGCCCAATCGAACCCCGCGCCGGTCCACCGCCAATGCCGGAACCAGAATCGCGGCGGCCTTCGCGATCCCATTCGCGACCGGCGCGCCTTCGGGTTCCCGGAGTCCGAAGCGCCCGCGTCGCAGCCCCTCCGGCCCGGTGTACTCGGCCCATTCCAGCGGCCCGGGTTCGCCGGTGACCGGCAGCAGCACCCGCGCTCCGGCGGCCCGGAGTGTGTCGAGCATGGCGAGTGAGCCGGGCTCCCCGCCGACGGGCACGTAGGCGCACACCCACTCCGCGTCGGCGAGCGCCCCGGCCGCCGTGGCCAGAGCCGCCGCCTCGCGCTCCCGGTCGGCGGCGGGCAGCGCCTTGCGGCGCGCGAGGATCTCCTCGCGCCAGGCGCGCTTGTCCCGCTCGTCGGTCACGCTTCCACCCTAGGACGGGTGGTTCAGCGGTCCGAGCGCGGCCGGGTGAGGGTGAAGGTGTCGACGGCCTTCAGATCGCTGGTCGGCCCGGTGAGGGCGTAGTAGGTGCCGGTGATGGTGGTGTGGCCGCCCGGCTGGCCCGGGTCCACGTCGAAAGCGCAGAAACCGTAAGGGTGTTCGGCGTCCTTGAAGGCCGACCAGGGCGCGTCCTCGAGGACGTACACCGGCGCCTTCTTGCCGGTGGCCGGATCCACCTCGCCGACCGCGGTGATGACCCGGCACTTGTCGCCCGGGAAGAACAGCTGATTCGACGGCGCGGAGGTGCCACCGCCGCCGATCACCAGGTGCACGGTGCCCTTGCTGGTGTCGACGACGTCCTTGCGGGTGTCGGCGGGCCTGGGGGTCAGTGTCTCGGACCCGGTCACCCCGCGCACTGGATGCGAACGCTCGTAATGGTGTTCGTGCCCGCACAGCACCAGGTCGACCTGGTATTTGTCGAACAGCGGCAGCCAGTCCTGCCGGATGCCCAGGTCCGCGCCGTTGAACTTGTCGGCCGAGGAGATGGCGACCTGGTGCATGAACACCACCACCCAGTCGATGCCCTTGTCGGCGCGGGCTCGGGCCAGTTCGCTCTCCAACCAGCGCTTCTGGGCGCCGCCCGAGTACCCCCTGACGTAGGAGTTGCCGGCGTCCTGCAGGCAGATGTCGTCATTGGCGACCGCGATCACCCGCACGCCGCCGACGGTGAACGAGTACCAGAGGCCCTTGGCGTGGTCCTCGCTGCCGGCGTCCGGGACGGTGAAATAGGTCTGGAACGCCTGGTATCCGATGGGTCCGTTGCCGAGCTCGTTCTCGTGGTTGCCGGGCGCGGGCATCCAGGGCCGGTAGCGGGCGGAGCGAGAGTTGTTGGCCCACCAGTCGTTCCAGGTGCGGATGCGGTCGGTGGCGATATTGGCGTAGCAGAGGTCGCCGTTGACCAGGTTGAACAGCGGGGCCAGCGATTCCACCGCCGAGGTGACGTCGCCGGCGTACTGGGAGCCGAGGTTGTCGTTGAGGGCCTTGCCGTCGACGATCTTGCCGACGGTGGGGGTGCCCTGGTCGCCGAAGCTGGTGAACCGGAACTTGGCGCGGCCCGCGGGCGCGGTGCGGATGGTGCCGAGTTCGGGCGGCGCGCCGTCGTGCCCGGCGGCGTACACGTAGTCGGTGTCGGGGGACAGGCCGGTGATCCGGGCGTGGTGGGCCTGAATCTCGATGCCGGACTTGGCATCCCGGTAGGTCCGGGTCTCGGCCTGCACGCTCGTGCCGAAGCCGGCGTCGGCGGTGCCGTAGCGCACGGTGGGCTTGGTGACCGATCCGGTGGTGTGCCAGCTGACCACGACCTCGCGGGTGGCGTCGGATCCGAATTGCAGGTGCAGTCCCGCGACCCGGGGCGCGGCCGCGCGGTCGGGGGTGGTCACCAGTTCGGCCGAGCGCGGCCACGCCTCGGCGTTCGATGCGCTGCCGCGCAGTGCGACCGCTCCGCCGGCGCCGACCGCGAGCCCGGCCAGGCCGGCCACCGCGGACGCCCCGAACAGCCGGCGGCGGCTCAGCCCGCGCGCGGCGTCGGGCGAGTTCGCGGCGGATCCGGCTGGGTTGTCCGAGGTCGAATCGGGGCTGTGGGAATCCTCACGGTCGGTCATGGGTGTCAGCTAACAACCTTTGGGTACGTGAGAGGTCACAGTGCGGCGAATATGAAATGAAATGAACAGGTCGGTCTGCCAGTTCCGCTCCGGTCCGGCGTTCGGTGGGCTCTCGACGCTCTCGCCCCTTAGGCTCTCGGGGATATCGAGGCGGCCCCGGGCCGGTTTCGGGCGTGTGACGGATGGATAGGGTGAATTCATGACAGCTAATGGCGGCGGAGCCGAGTCGTCGAACGGCGGCGCAGCCGAGTCGTGCTTCCGTACCGCGGTGGTTCCCGCGGCGGGGCTCGGCACGAGGTTCCTGCCCGCGACCAAGACGGTGCCCAAGGAGCTGCTGCCGGTGGTCGACACCCCGGGCATCGAATTGGTCGCCGCCGAGGCCGCGGAGTCCGGCGCCAATCGGCTGGTGATCGTGACCTCGCCCGGAAAAGACGGTGTGGTCGCACATTTCGTCGAGGATCTGGTGCTGGAGAGCACCCTGGCCGAGCGCGGCAAGTTCCATCTGCTCGAGAAGGTGCGCAAGGCGCCCGCGCTGCTGGACGTGACCTCGGTGGTGCAGGAGGAGCCGCTGGGCCTGGGTCACGCGGTGGCACAGGCGGAATCGGTGCTCGACGCGGACGAGTCCGCCATCGCCGTGCTGCTGCCCGACGACCTGGTGCTCCCCGGCGGCGTGCTCGAGCTGATGGCCGAGGTGCGCGGCACCTACGGCGGCTCGGTGCTGTGCGCCATCGACGTGCCGAAGGAAGAGGTCAGTGCCTACGGCGTTTTCGACGTCGAGGAGCTGCCGGGCCGCCCGCAGGACGTGCTCAAGGTCAACGGCATGGTGGAGAAGCCCGCCATCGCCGACGCCCCTTCCACCTTCGCCGCGGCCGGGCGATACCTGTTGGACCGCGCCATCTTCGACGCGCTGCGCCGCATCACCCCCGGCGCGGGTGGTGAGCTGCAACTGACCGACGCCATCGCGCTGCTGATCGCCGAGGGTCACCCCGTACACGTCGTGGTGCATCGTGGGTCGCGACACGATCTGGGGAACCCGGGCGGTTATCTTCGAGCAGCGGTCGATTTCGCTCTGGAACGCGAGGAATACGGTCCCGCCCTGCGGGAGTGGCTCGAGCAGCGACTCGGGTCCGGCTGGAATCCCCAGCTGACCTCGTACGAATAGCCGCAACGGACAGAAGTGAAGGACAGACGCCGGGGTCGCGTGGGCGGTCCGGCGGGCGACACGTCGACGGCGGCGGGCGAGACAACGGAAGGGCGGCATGCGCTCGGTTGAGGATCAGCAGATCAAGGTGACCGCTGCGGCCGTGGCCCCGCGGCCGGTCCGGGTCGCGATCAGCGAGGCCCAGGGACTGCTGTGCGCCGAGGACGTGGTGACCGAGCGTCCACTGCCGGGCTTCGATCAGGCCGCCATCGACGGATACGCCGTACGCAGTGTGGATGTGGCCGGCGCGGGCGCGAATATCCGTGACGAGGACGGTAATTCGGTGCACCTGAGCCTGCCGGTGGTGGGTGAGGTGGTCGCGGGCTCGCGTCAGCCGATCCGGCTGCAGCCGCGCCAGACCGTGCGCGTGGACACCGGCGCGCCGCTGCCCACCCTCGCCGATGCCGTGCTGCCGCTGGAGAACACCGACGGCGGCCGGGCTCGGGTGAAGGTCTACGAGTCGGTGCGCTCCGGTGACTACGTGCGTCGCATCGGCGACGATGTGCAGCCCGGTGATCTGGCCGTGCGCGCCGGCACCATCATCGGCCCGGCCCAGGTGGGTCTGCTGGCCGCGGTGGGCAAGGACAAGGTGCTGGTGCATCCGCGGCCGCGGCTGTCGGTGCTGTCGGTCGGCGGCGAGCTGGTCGACATCGACCGCACCCCCGGTCCGGGTCAGGTCTACGACGTGAACTCCTACGCGCTGGCCGCCGCCGCGCGCGACGCGGGCGCGGACGTGAACCGGGTCGGCATCGTGAGCGCCGATCCCAAGCGGCTGCGAGATGTGGTGGAGGGCCAGCTGGTTCGCTCCGAGGTTGTCGTGATCGCGGGCGCGGTCGGCGGCTGGGCGTCGGAACAGGTGCGCGAGGCCCTCGAGGGCCTGGGCGAGCTGGAGATCACCCGGGTGGGCATGCACCCGGGCTCGGTGCAGGGTTTCGGCCTGCTGGGCCGCGACGAGGTGCCGACCTTCCTGCTGCCGTCGAATCCGGTTGGCGCGCTGGTGGTTTTCGAGGTCATGGTGCGTCCGCTCATCCGGATCGCGCTGGGCCGCCGCCATCCCATGCGGCGGATGGTGCGGGCGCGCACCATCCTGCCGATCGCCTCGATTCCGGGCCGGCGCGGGTACCTGCGCGCGCAGCTCATGCGCGACGAGCAGACCGGCGACTACCTGGTGCAGCCGCTGGGCGGCCCGAACGGCGCGTCCTCGCATCTGCTGGCGACCATGGCGGAGGCCAACAGCCTCATCGTGATAGATCCCGAGGTGACCGAGGTGCGCACCGGTGACGAGGTGCAGGTCGCGTTTCTTGCGCAGCGAGGGTGAGGCCCGACATGATCGGTCAGGGCCCGGAGTCGCCGCTCCACCACCCTGTGCTTGCGAGCGTAACCATGGAGGGCCCCCGGGCATGTCGAATGGGCACAGCGTGAATGTCTTCCGGACCGCCCAGCATCCGGGCTGGCCGGCGCATCTGGGGCCGGTGCGGGTCGCCGCGGGCCTCGTCACCCTGCGTCCGATCCGTTTGCGTGATGCCTCCGCCTGGAGCCGGATTCGCATCCGGGACAGGGACTATCTGGAGAAGTGGGAGCCGACCGGTCGTGGCCCGTGGGAGGCGCGCAACCACTCGAGCAACTGGCCCGCATTGTGGTCGGCGCTGAAGGCCGAGGCCCGGCGCGGCGCCATGATCCCGTTCGTCATCGAGGTCGACGGCGTGTTCAGCGGGCAGCTCACCGTGGGCAATATCGTGCGCGGCGCATTGCGTTCGGCGTGGATCGGCTACTGGGTGTCGAGCGAGCTGAGCGGGCAGGGCGTGGCCACCGGTGCGCTGGCGCTGGGGCTGGACCACTGCTTCGGTGAGGTGGGCCTGCATCGGGTGGAGGCCACGGTGCGGCCGGAAAACCTTGCCAGCCAGGCGGTTCTGCGCAATGTCGGCTTCCGCGAGGAGGGCCTGCTGGAGCGCTATCTGGATGTCGACGGGGCCTGGCGCGATCACCTGCTGGTCGGCATGACGGTCGAAGAGGTCTCAGGGACGGTGGTGGACAGGCTGATTCGCGCCGGACGCGCCGCCAGAGCCTGATAACTCGCTGTGTATTTCGGCGGCCCGATTGCCGCCGCTGCCTGCGCCTCACCAGAATTGCCCCTCGAAATCGGGTTTCCGGGGCCGGACCCGGAGAACGACCGAGGGGTTGGCTGTTACTAGTGTTACTTGTGTGGTCGGCGCGCCTGTGGGGAATAACCTCGGTGTGGAATTAACCTACGGACGTCGGTGGCACGTCTGTTCTCCCACCGGTAGGCGTTGCGGTGCACGTCGAAGGGACTATGAGCTGGGCGGGACGGAGGTGTGACAGCAATGCCGAATTCGATCTTGTGGATCGGTTTGGTGGTGCTCTGGGTCTTCGTCCTGTTTCCGATGCTGGCCAACCGTCATCCCCGTATCCGGCAGCACACCGACGCCGCGCTCTCCACGCGGGTCCTGCATCGCGGTGGTGCCGAACAGCGCACCAGGAAAGGTCCGGCGACCGGACATGACACCGACCCGGACTACGTGCCGGTTCGCAGGAAGCTTCACCCGAGCGAGGATCCGGAGGATCGGATGACCAGATCGGACGACGCCGCTGCATCGGACGAGAAGGAAGTCGACACCGAGGCTGCGCCCATCGCCGAAGCGCAGACGCCGCCGGCCGAAGCGCCCGAGCCCGAAGGGGATTCGGCCGACGTCGTCGAAGCGGCGGATATCGCGGCCGAATCCGAGTCCGAGCCCGCCGAGTCCGAGACGGTCGTCGAAACCGCCACGGCCGCGGATGAATCCGAGAACGATGGGGCAGTGGCAGACGACGCCGACCGCAAGGCCGAGCGCGAAGAACGGCAGGAGGCGCCCCAGCGCGCCCGCACCCCCGCGCTGCGCGAGCCCGATCCGGCCCCGGAACCGGAGCCCGAATCCGAGGACGAGGACCCGGATTTCGTGCCGTCCCGCCGCGGCCGCGGCGGCTTCGATCCCGAGGCCGACGCCGCCGCCCGGGCGGCCCGCTACACCTTCCGCCAACGCGCGGTGCTGGGCCTGGCGCTGGCCACCCTGATCCTGGCCGCCGCCGGTCTCGCCGTCTCGGCGGTGCTGTGGTGGCTGTGCGCCCTGTCCGGCACGGTCCTGGTGGCATACCTGGGTTACCTACGCAGACAGGTCCGCATCGAGGAGGACATCCGCCGCCGCCGCGCTGCCCGCCTGGCCCGCAAGCTCGCCGAGGACGGCGAGGGCGAGGAGGAGTCGCGCCGCCGCGAACGCCCGCGCCCGGATCGCGAGCAGACCCGCACCCAGCTGCGCCGGGCGGTCCTGGTCGAATCCGATGACGAGGACCCGCTGTTCGAGCACCTGGAGCTGTTCGACGCCGCGGCCGCCCGCGCCACCCGCCAGCGCGCCGCCGGCGCCCGCGAACGCCGCGCGGTGGGCGAGTAGACCTACCGGACACAGTGCGAGGGCTCCCCGAGAGATCGGGGAGCCCTCTCGCTGTGCGGGCAAAGTCCACGTTAATAGGTTATTTCTATTTCAGAAAGACTCTATTCCTATAGAATCCACGGTTCGATCGTGGACATCGAAAAGGCCCGGCACTCGGCCGGGCCTTTTCGGCGATACGGAGAAACGCTATTCGGGGTCGGGTATTCGCCCGGCAACCGGAATCTGGCGCTCGATGAGTTCGGCCAGCGTCCGCAGTTTGGCCGCGAATTCGCGGGCCGCGACCGGATGGTCGGTGGAGCCCTTGACCACCTTCTGGGTGAGCGCGGCGAGCCGTGACTCCGCCGAGCTGAACAGGTCGGGCGTCTGCGTCTGCTCCTCGACGAGGTCGCCGCGCAGCCACGCCCGCAGCCGCTGCACCACCGTGCCCTCGTCGTAGTCGTCGGGCAGCACCGCGACCGCTTCGCGCAGTTTGCCCGCGGTGACCTTCACGTCGGCGGCCAGCGTGGTGTAGATGGTGACCGCCGCATCCTCTCCGTGGGCCGCGGCCACCGGCAGCAGCTCGCGAATCTGTCCCTCGTTGATGGCGGGCGCGAGCGGGTGCAGCCGGGCGGCCAGCGGCCAGGCCCGGATCAGCTTGTGCGCGTAGGACCGCTGCATGTCCCACCGCTTCTCGACGTACTCGTCGAAGGTGGCGTGATCGGCGCGGTAGAGCCGCCCGTCGCGCACGATCTGCAGGGCGCGCCCGGCGGTCCAGAAGGCCACCCGCAGCGCGTCGATGGAGGACTCGCAGAGCTCGAGCTGATCGAATTCGGTCCGGCTGAGCGGTCCCTCACCACCCGCACTGGGCAGCGGGAGATCGAGCACGCTGGGCACGGGCTCGATCTCCGCCGGGGTGACCGTCCGGGCCGGCGCCGGTTCGGACGGTCCCGAAGCGGCCGGGGCGGCAACCGGTTCGGGTACGGTCGCTGCGGGCTCGGGCGCCGGCGCCACAGGTTCGGGCTTTCCCGGCGCTGGTGCGGCCGTCGCCCGAGCCGGTCTCGACTGCTCGGGTTCGGGTGCGGATATCGCCGAGTCCGCGTCCGGCGGAGCGGGTTTGGCCGGTGCCATGAGCACCGTGGTCGCGGCCTGGGACAGCTTCGGGGTGCGCGGCCATTTGGCGTCGCGCAGCGGCGAGACCGGGGGAGTGTGCTCGGCCTCGTCGGCGAGCGGGTTGCGGCCCAGGCCCCCGCCGATGGAACTCTTGCGGCGCTGGGGCGGCATCAGGCCGACACCTCCACCGGAATGCGAGCGGACTGCGCGGCCTCCAGATAGGGTCGGATCAATTCGTCACCGACGGCGCGGTATTCGCCGAGGTCTTCGATCGGATTCTCGGCGCCGTCGCCGACCTCACCGTCGGCGGCTTCGCGGTACCATTTCCAGGCGCTCACATAGGATTCGAATACGTCGTATCCGGCGTCCTGCAGATTGCCGCGCTGTGTGCGGTATTCGGTGGAGACATTGACGCCGTTCTTCATGGTGACCGGCACCTTGGTCATGAGCACCCGTACCCGGATGGCCTTTTCGTATTCGGCGGCCGCCTCTTCCGCGGCGCGATAGGTACTGGGCACGCGTTTGACCTCCGACGGGCTGACGCTGGTGACGAGAACGAGCTCATCGCTGACCGGGACGGCGGCCTTGAAGATGTCGGCCGATTCGCCGCCGGCGTCGACGAGGATCACGTCGTAGTTTGCGGAATTGTCGGTGATGCAGTCGTTCACGTGCCGGGACGGGAAGGCGAGCAATTCGAAGGGAATACCGACCTCGGCCCGCTGTAGCCGCCGATACCAGGAATAACCGGTCTGGCTGAGCGGGTCGGCGTCGATCACGAGCACCCGAAGTTCGTGCACCGTAGCGAAATACGAGGCGAGGAAGAAGGCAGAGGTCGTTTTACCGACGCCGCCTTTGAGATTCCCCAGTGTGACAACCAGGGGTTCGGGAAGATTCGGCAGCGCACCGGATTTGGTCATCGATCATCCTCCTGATGATGGGGAGGGCTGTTTTTCCGTCGATCAGTCTCACACGGTCGCGCGTCCAGGCCTGTGAAGGCTCGCGCGATGTCGTCGAATTCGATGAAAATCGGCTGTGTCCAATTGGACCCAATCGTCAATGTTTACTGTTTTGTTATCGATAACACGCATGTCACTCGTTGCACCCTCTGCACTTCCGGCGAAATATGCACTCTCGGATCGGCTGCAGGACCGAAGAGTTCGAGTGTGATGGACGGATACCGAATAGCTTTCACGGCTTGATCGGAGGACGACCGCTCATGGAAACCAACGGTGATAGACAGAAGGTTCGAGTTCTACCGCGCCTGAGCCAGCGGACCCTGGTGACAGGAGTCCTCGGCGCGGCAGCCGTCGGAGCAGCCCTGCTGTTCACAGCGGGCCAGGCGCAGGCGGCGCCGGTCTCGGTTCCCGGTATCGGGGAGATCGAGATTCCCACCGAGATCGCTACCCAGTTCGGCCTCGCTTCGGTGCCGAGTGTGGATATCGCGCCGCAGCCCGCGGTCGGCGAGACCTTCGCCGTCGACGAGCCGGATGCCTCGCGCATGGTCGGGATTCCGGGACATATCATTGTCCCTCCGGCCGACCCCGTGCCGGATCAGATTCCGGTCCAGTCGCTTTTGCCCGAGCTGCTGCACCCCGTGAGCCCGGCTCCGGAATCCCGCTTGGTGGTGGTGGCCGGTCTCGGCACCTTCGCGGTGCCCAGCATCCTGCCCCCGCTGGTCGGAATTCCGGGCGTGACCGATCCCGCGGCGGCCCCGATACCGGTGCCCGCTGCCATGCCGAAGAAGACCGTCGGCGAACGTGCCGTCGAGGCGGCCCGCACCAAGCTCGGCGCGAGCTACAGCACGGGCGGTGATGGCCCGGACTCCTTCGACTGCTCGGGTTTGGTGCAGTGGTCGTATCGGGAGGCCGGAGTCGAAGTGCCGCGCACCAGCTATTCGCAGCTGGCCGCCGGAACGCCGGTGTCGGTCGACGATCTGCAGCCGGGTGATCTGGTCTCCTATTACGGCGGCAGCCATTCGGCGCTGTACCTCGGTGACGGAAACGTCATCCACGCCAGCGATTACGGTTCCGGCGTGAAGATCTCACCACTGACCACCATGCCGATGGCCGGAGCCAGACGCTTCTGATCAGGACCAGCCGACCGCGGACGCGCGGCCGAGGAAGTCCGGCTGGTGCCCGCCCACAATTGCTGGGCCATGATCGGTAGCCGGGTGCGTAGCGGAGCGACGATCTGCTCGGGAGTCAGGGCGGCAGGATCATCGCATCAGAGGAAGAGCACGGAGCCACGCAACAGTGGGCGATCGGAATCGGGCAGCCGCTGCCCGCTCACGAAAAGCCCAGGGTCCCAGGCCCATAGCGGTTCCGGCGGAGCGTTGAGGGCCGCGGCCGGTCCGCCGGTCGTGAAGTACGTGGGCGTGCGGGCCGCATCGAGGACGGGATGCCCGTCCCGGGTGAAGTCGACGATGACGTCGCCGGGGCGGCTCCCGGGCCGAAAGTTCGTGTGGCGTAGTCATTCGGCTATGGCGTTCATGTTGGTGGGCATGTGGGATGGTTTACGAGATCCCCGGCGGCTTCGAACCGGACGCCCGGACCGCCGCGCCCTGACCGACCGGTTCGGTCAGCAGCCCGACGATCATGGCGATGATGCTGTCCCGGGCATCGGCCCGCTCGGCCGCGGTGGGCAGGTCCTGGCGCTCGTAGTCGGCGAGCAGGGCGAACATGACGGTGGTCATGGCCTGCAGCCGGTACCGGCGTTGCGCCGGCGTGAGTTCGGGCATGGCGCGGTAGAGCCGCGCCACCAGGACTCGTGTTGCGGCCCAGCGTTTCTCGTGCAGGTTCGGCCCGGTCACGGCGGGATGTGCGCGCGCCTGCTCGAGGAATCGCGCGTAGTGCGTCGACCCCTCGGCGTAGGGCACGTCGAACATGGGCCGCACCAGAATGGCGACCAGCGCGGCCACGCTGTCCGGTGCGCCGGTGGCCTCGTGTTCGGCCAGCAGTGCGGTGCGCCGGGATTCCAGTGCCGGTTGATGCCGTTCGATGATGGCCGCGATGAGCCCGTCCCGGGAACCGAAGTGGTAGTGCACCGCGGAGTTGTTGCGCTGTCCCGCCGCCACCGCGATATCGCGCAGGGCCACGTCCGGTCCGCGTTCGGCGATGGTGCGCTCACCGGCGAGCAGGATCAGCTCGCGCGCGTCAGGACTGTTCACCGGGGTCACTATAGGGCCGGGCCCGGCTGTAGCGATTCGCCGGTTCGCCGCGAAACGGTACTATCGTGCCCCTTCGGCATGTACCGCTCCGTACCGGGCGGACGCAGGCAGAGATGACGGTGGTGATGATCGATGACGCGACGGGATTTCCGGTCGCGCCGGGCCACGGTGGACCTCGCGCTGGTGGTGCCGCTGAGCGGTCCCGCGGGCATCTTCGGGCCGTCCTGTGAGGCCTGTGCGACGCTCGCCGTGGAAGACATCAATGCCGTCGGCGGCATTCTGGGCCGGCCGGTCCGGCTGCACACGGTGGACGCCGGTGCGCCGCTGCCGGTGCTGGCTGCGCAGATCGACCGGATGGTGAGCCGGGGCATGATCGACGGGGTGGTCGGCTGGCACCTGTCCAATGCCCGCAAGGTGATCACGCCGCACACCGCGGGGCGGGTGCCCTACGTCTACACCACTTTCTACGAGGGCGGCGAGGATTCCGACGGCGTCTACATGGTGGGGGAGACGCCCGACCAGCAGCTGTTCCCCGCGCTGCGCTGGTTCCGCTCCGAACTGGGGGTGCGACGCTGGTGCATCGTCGGCAACGACTACGTGTGGCCGCGTGAAACTGCCATGGCCACTTGGGAATTCGCGCTCGGCACCGATATCGAGGTGGTCGGCGAGGTGTTCCTCCCGCTGGGCGGCCGCGATTTCACCGCCGCCCTGAACCTGATCCGGCGCTCGCCCGCGCAGGGAGTACTGGTGTTCATGGTGGGCGCGGACTGCGCGGCCTTCAATCGGGCGTTCGCGGCGGCGGGGCTGGACGACGGGCGGCTGCGGCTGAGCATGATGATCGGTGAGGACGTGCTGTACGCGGGCGGTCCGGACAGCGCGCGCGGATTGTTCACGGCCTGTGGCTATTTCGAGAGTCTGGTGTCGCGCGAGGGCATGGCGTTCGGCGGCCGCTACCTGGCCCGCTTCGGGCAGCTGTCCCCGGCGCTGAACAATATCGGCGAATCCTGCTACGAGGGCCTGCTGCTGTTCGCCTCGCTGGCGGAGGCGGCACGCAGTCTGGATGTGCGGGTCATCGAGCGCGGGGCGGCGCGGGTGAGTTACGGGGGTCCGCGCGGTGAGGTGCGGGTGCGTGGGGCGCACACGACGCAGCCGGTGTACCTGGCGGGGGCGGATGTCATGGACTTCAGCGTGATCGCCGATCTGACCGGGCGCTGAATCGGCTGTCCTCGTCCGCCGTTCGCCCCCGGGGGCTCGTTCGAATGCGGGCGGACGCTACGTTGCGTTCACACGGATGGCAATGCGGGACTGCCGTCGTGACCCGGATAATGACTGTGTGACAAGGGAATTCGCGTCTCGGCGCAACCGTATCCCAGGCCGGTTCCGCAGGCCGTGTGTTGCAATGGGGTGAGTCGCGCCGCCTCGGCGGCATCTGATGAAGGAGCCGCTCCGATGCCCGGAGGAAGACTCAGCCAGGAGGATCGCCGTCTCATCGCCGCGGGGCTGGCCCATGGACTCGGCTATGCCGAGATCGCCCGCCGCCTCGAACGGCCGACGTCCACCGTGAGCCGCGAGGTGACCCGCAATGGCGGGCCCGGCCGCTATCGCGCCGATCTGGCGCAGGCCGCCACCGCGGTGGGCTCACGCCGTCGCGCACCCCGGCCCCGGCCCCGCGAAAGGTCCGCTGCCGTCGACGAATACGGCCGCAATGCGGCGCTGCTGGACGATTTCAGTGCCCAGTTCGCGGCGCTGTTCGCCCGGTCCGGCATGCCGCGCATGGCATCGGCGGTGCTGGCCCGCCTGTACGCCTGGCGCGCACACCTGGCCGGGTGATCCGCAATCGAGGCCTGCTCGTCGAGCCGCGATCGAACCCGGCTCGGCGGCCGGTCTAGAGCGCGGGCGCTCCGGGGGGTGAGCCGCGAAATGGATTCGCGACGGCAATTCCCGGGAATCTGCGGTGAATGCGATCCACATACCGGCGCACCGTGGAGAGTTCGGCACTGATCGACTGCCGGGCTTCGGGGGTGGGCGCGGTCTGCAATCGCCGGGTCAGTTTGACTACATGCCTTTCCAATTCGTCCAGGAAGATGCGGGCCTGAGCTAACTCGGGATCCTCGCCGGCGTCGGGATTGTCGAATCCCCTGTACTGCATATCGCGGAAGTATTCCACGCAGCCGGGCTCCGCGTCGCGCAAATGGATTGCGTCTAGGCCGAATTCGCCGCGCGCAGGAATGCGTGCGCCGCATCGAATACCCCGGCGGGGTCTTCGAGCTGCGGCCAGTGCCCGATCCGGTCCAGGCTCACCACATCCGGGTCGGCCACCAGTTCGCGGTAGCGGGCCACCATGTGCGCACCGGAGTTCGGGTCGAGCGGGCCGTTGATCAGTCGCATCGGAATCTCCTTGCGCAGCAGCGGTTCGACCCAGCGGTCGCGGTAGGTGGTGCGCTCGGCCACGAAGCGACCGACCAGATGATTGACGAAGCGGCCGTTGCCGTAGCGCAGCACCTCCTGCAGCGTCCGCATCTCGTCGTCGGTGGGTTTGGTGTCCGGGCCGAACACCTCGCGCACCGCGGGCGCGATGACCCCGCCGGTCATGAGCGGACCGACCAGATGACCGAGCGGGGTGCCCAGCAGTTTCTGCACCAGGCGCGGGCGATACGCCTCCACGAACAGCCCGCCGTTGAGGAACACCACGGCCCGGATGTCGGCCGCCGCGGTGCCGTCGAGGCGGCGGGCCAGCAGCTCCTGCGCCACGCTCACGCCGAGATCGTGTGCCAGCAGCAGGGTTTCGCCGATGCCGAGATGCCGCAGCAGGGCCTCGTGCATATCGGCGTGCTCGAGCACGCTGTAGTGGTGGCGAATGGGCTTGTCGGAGAAGCCCATCCCGAGCATGTCGGGCGCGATGACGTCGTAGTGGGCGGTCAGGTCCGGCCAGATGCGATGCCAGTCGTAGGAGTTGAAGGGGTAGCCGTGGATCAACAGCAGCGTCGGTCCCTTCCCCTCCCGGATGTAGAAGATCCGATGCCTGCCGAAGTCGAAGTAGCTCCCCCGCGACATCCACTCCGTGAGTTCCGCTCGCATTTCCGTCTCCCGCCGGTAGTCGCCGGTATACCGATCGTTCTCATCCTGCCGCATCGTCCGCCGATCCACCACGTGTGCGCACGCGGACACCGCATCGAGTAGCCTCGCCAAGCGAGCTGCCCCGGCGCGATCACACAATGCCCGTGTATCGGCCCGGGGTGTTCGGATCCCCGCACCGCCCCCGACAGGAATTCGAATGGCCATCAGTTACCTGGAATCGATCATCGTCGGCGCGCTCCAGGGGGTGAGTGAGCTCTTCCCGGTGTCCAGCCTGGGCCACAGCATCCTGCTGCCCGCCTGGGTCGGCGGTAAATGGGCCGACGATCTGAGCATGTCCGCCAAGGACTCCCCGTATCTGGCACTGCTGGTGGCCATGCACGTCGCCACCGCGCTCGCCCTGGTGATCTTCTTCTGGCGGGACTGGGTGCGCATCGTTCAGGGGCTGTGGGATGTCGTGCTGACACGCCAAATACGTACGCCCGAAGCGAGATTGGGCGTATTGCTGGTGATCGCCACGATTCCGGTCGGCCTGGCCGGACTGCTGCTGGAGAAGGCGGTCCGCAACTATCTCGGCACGCCCATCCCGACGTCGATCTTCCTGGCGATCAACGGCTTCGTGCTGCTGTCGGCCGAGCTCATGCGCAAGCGTGAGCACGAACCCGAGTTCCAGCTCGCCAGCCCCACCGGCCGCACCGGTGACCTCTCCATGGAGGACACCATCGTGCTCCCCATGACCGACCCGGCCCGCGCCTCCGATGTCCGGCTGTCCCGGCTGAGCATGCGCGATGCCACCCTGATCGGCGCCGCGCAGATCGCCGCCCTCTTCCCCGGAATCAGCCGCTCCGGCAGCACCATTGTCGCGGGCCTGTTCAAGGGCATGCGCCACGAGGATGCCGCCCGCTTCGCCTTCCTGCTGGCCACGCCGGTGATCCTGGCGGCGGGCGTGCTGAAGATGCCGGAGCTCTTCAAGCACGAGAACCACGCCATCCTCGGCCCGGCCTTCGCGGGCAGTGTGGTCGCGGGTGTTCTCTCCTATATCTCGGTCAAGTTCCTCACGGCCTACTTCGAGACCAAGACCCTGACCCCGTTCGCCATCTACTGCCTGGTCGCGGGCCTCGGCAGCCTGGTCTGGTTCACCATCCGCTGAGCCGGAACCGGCGAGCTCCTTCGGAAACGAGCATGCGCTGGGTCACCCTTCCGGGTGTGCCCAGCGCATGCTCGTTTCGTCGGTGGGTCAGTGGGTGGGAGTGGTGGTCGGCGGTGTCGTGGTGGTCACCGGGGGAGTGGTGGTGACCGGAACCGTCGTGGTGGTCACCGGCGGGGTGGTCGTGACCGGCGGCGTGGTCGTCGCCGGGGTGGCCGCGTCCGAGGTGACCGTGGTGGTCGGCGGCGTCGCCGTCGTGGTGACGGGCGTCGTCGTGGCCGGGGTGGTGGTACCGGCGGCCGGTGTCGTGGAACCGGTTGCGGGAGTGGTGGTTCCGGACGTGAGGCTCTGCGGTGCCGCGGCCAGCACGTTGGGGGCCGTGGTGGCGGTCGAGGTCAGCGTCTTCGGGTTCAGCTGGCCCGCCTGGGCCTCCTTGGCGAGCTCGGTGAGCCACGCGGCGGCGTAGTCCGCGGAGGTCAGGGGCTTGCCGTTGTCCGGGTTGGAATCTCGCCAGTAGTCGAAGTGGTGACCGGTGCCGTTGGGGCCGAGGGTCAGGTTGTACGGGTCGTTCAGGAGCACCGGGATGGTGTTCTGGTTGGTGGTGATCAGACCGACGACCTCGTTGAAGACCTTCTGCGGCAGGTACGCCAGCGGCGACATGGTCTCGGCCTGAATGGAATCCGCGGCCACCGGGGTCGGGTTGTCCTGATTCGGTTTGTAGCCCGGCTGCGAGACCTTGAGCAGGACGTCGAGGAAGGTCTCCTTGCTCGACCACCAGCCCGGGTCGTGCGCGATATCGGCGAAGGCGTTACCGGCGATCTTCCCCAGCACCACCGCCACATCCATGCCCGTGGTGGGGGTGAGGCCGTCGCTCTGCATCTGGTCGGCATTGATCTGGCGGCCGACATTGATGGCCAGTTGGAGCAGCGAGATGTTCTTCGGCGCGGCGCAGGTGAGGTCGCCGTCGGAGCAGAAGGAGGCGATCCGGCCGTTCAAGGCGCCGAAATCACCGGAGTGGTCCGGCAGCGCGCCCTGGCCGCCGGCGACGTCCTTGCCGGTCTGATAGCTCTGGTCGAAGTTGTCGGGATGGCTGGGGTCCTTCGCGCCCGGGAACGGGCCCTCGCCCGCCGTCCGGCCCGAGTCCGCGAGAATGACGACACCGGCCACATTGCCCGGATCGACGATCCCGTACTTGCCGTCCGCCCCCGCACTCTGGTGCCCGATGTCCATGGCGACGCGGCGCGTGACATCCGCGCCCTCGCTGTAGCCCACGATGGCGTACTTGGTGTTGGGGCAGGCCGCGGAGATGTCGCGCATCACCTGCTCGGTATTGGCGACACCGGTGTTCACGGCGTCCTCGTAGCTGTTCAGGTTCGCCGGATAGGAGACGTATACGGCCCAGTACGAGTTGGAGTCGACCGATCCGCCGGGCGCGTTCACCACTGGATCCACCCAGTGGCTCTGGTAGTCGTCCGACAGGGCCGCGGGCAGCTCGTTGCCATTGGCGTCGACCAGCATCTTCGTGGTGCCCTGCTGCGGCGAGTCGTTGCGCCCGGCCACCGAGATGGTCACCATGTCATGGCACTCCGTGACCGAGGCCTTCAGCGCCGGATCGGCCTGCTTCGAGTCCGGCGACGATGTGATCGCGAACGTGGCCGCTACCGCCACCGCTACGCCCAGCGTCGCCGGCGCTGCCACGGCCGACGCGATCCTATGTCGCTTCATGAAGCCACGAATATCCATGCCCGAATCCCCATCTCACCCCGACAAGTGAACTGTCAGGCCCCGTGCGCATCCGGGCCGTTTATCACCGGAGACGTCGCCACAGGAGATCCGAACGTTACTTGATCGAATGAGTCGTTACCGCACCAGGACCTGGATCAGGCCCGGCGCGGGGGCTGGAGCAGCGCAAACGCGGTCACCCGCGCCCGGTTCCGGCGGACCGGTCGGGTGCGGGTGACCGTGTGATCCCGGCGTGTCCGGGTGGGGCTAGGGCGCGTAGCGGAGGATGGCCGCCGCGTGCGCGCCGTCGGGAATGTCGTCGCCGCGGACCGCCAGCACACGACCATTGGAAAGGAGCACGCGCCGGGAGATTTCGTCGAGGACGCCCGGGGTCTCGCCGTCACCGGTGGCCGCGGTGAGTGCACCGTCGTCGGTCACGGCGCCGGGAACCGACGCGTCGATATCGACGAAGAGGGTGTGCACGATGCCGTAGGTGGCGGCGCGGGCGATGTCGGAGAGATCGATGACGCCGCGGCCGTCGCTGCGGCGCTTCTCGAATTCGCTTCGGACATTGGCCAATTCGGCGGCGTAGTGCCGATCGAGCAGCTGCCGGGCGCGGGTCGCCAGGTCGCCGTCGGAGAGGTGCTCGGGATTGCCCGGGATGCCCTCGGCCAGCAGCAGCGGGTAGCTGTCGACCGACCGGTACAGCGAATCCGTCGGTTCGGCGGCGGCCAGGATGAGCGGAATGTCGTGGCCGGCCAGCACCGGCCGCAGTGCCTGGTCCACCGCCCGGCAGAACTGCCGCACCCGCACCTTGCGGCCCTCGCTGCCCTGCAGGCGGCCGTGCGGGCTGCGGCCCAGCGGCGGCAGATCCAGGTACTTGTTCAGATCGGTCGGGAGTCCGGCGACCGCCACCTCCGCGGCCGGGCCCTCGGCCGCGACCTCCACCAGCCGCACCGCGTTCTCGGACAGGGCCAGCACGAAGGCGGTTTGCGGGAAGGTCACCGCCCGGAGCAGCGGCTTGATGTAGAAGCGGTCGCCGAGGGTGGCGCTGGGTTCGAGCCGATTCGGCAGGCGGTAGGTGCGCATGCCCTCGGGTGTCGCGTGCACGGCGAGGGTGCGGGACTGGAAACGCCAGTAGTCCTCGTCGTCGACGAGGTCGGCGAACGCGTCGGTCAGCGCGATCCGGGCCTGCTTGTCGGTGACCCGGTCGAGCACCTCTTTCGCCTGGTTCTCGAAGACCAGCCGGTTCTTGTCCGGGGTCGGGGTGTCCGCCTCGGTCGGGGTGTAGACGGATACGCACCACGGTCCGGCGGTCGACGCCAGCGCCAGAATCTCGCCGTGCGTGGGGATATCTGTATGCAGCATGCTCACCCTCCACGGAGTCGATTTCTTCTGCCCAATCCAAGGTAGCTGACACGTTGCTACGCCTGGACTGGGCTCGCATTGCAGACGTCGGTCAGGCTCCGATCGGCTTGCCGAAGAAGGAGGCGAGGGTCTCTCCCAGGGTGTCGCCGAGGGTCTGCAGCTCACCGGGTGTGCCGAGCATGGACGGCATGTCGGTGGTGGCGCAACCCGGTTGCGCCGCAACGCCGTTCAGTCGATCGAACAGCCACATGAGAGCGGCGGGGCCGCCGGTGACCTCGGCCATGATGTGCTCGCTGGCCCAGTCCCGGGTATAGGTCACCTGTGCCTCGGGATGCTGGCAATAGGTGTCGACCAGCTGGTTGGTCGAGGGCAGCGGGAGGATCTCGTCCCAGCGCGAGTGCCAGATGAACAGCGGCATATCGGGCAGGCTCTTGCCCAGGCGGGTGTCCTCGAGCATGGCCTGTACCGCCGGTTCCTGCAGCGGGTCGGTCGAATTGATCAGGCCGGTGATGTTCAGGAACGGCAGCAGCGCCGTCTGGTACTGCACACAGAACGGGGCCTTCACTGCGCGCAGCAGCTGCCCGAGCGGATCGAGCTTCTGATCGAGCAGGGCGTTGAAGTCCGGATATTCGCGAGACAGGCCCAGCACCGCGCCGAGCACCAGGCCCGCCGTCGCCTGGTTGTTGGCCATGAGGAGGGCCGTGCCCAGATCCGCGCCGGTGCCACCGGACGCCGCACCGACGATATTCAGTTCCGGCGCATAGGTTTTGCGCAATTCGGCCGCATGCATGGTGGGAATGGATCCACCCGAATAGCCGTACAGGGCGACCGGCGCGCCGGCGCCGACCTCGAGGGGTGCGAAGGACGTGGCCGCGCGAATGCCGTCGAGGGTGATGCGCCCGCCCAGCGGACCCGCCGCATAGGCCGAATTCGGGCCCTCGTGATCGGGGATCACCACCGCGTCGCCCTTCTGCAGCGCGGCCTGCGCGAACAGGAACTCGGCGGGCGCGACGATCTGCCCGACGAACGGCGCGGCCGAAAGATGTTGCAGCGCATAGGACGGACTGCAGTAGCCCGCGGTCGAGTCTTCTGCGATCTGTACCGAGAGCAGCTTGCGCGGCGTCGGCGCGACCCCGCGCGGCTTGATGAGGGTGGCCACCGCGGGGATCGCCTCGTCGCGACCGTTGTTGGAGCGGTAGGAGACCTGCCAGGCATCCACATTGAGCGGGATGAGGCCGAGGTTGGCGAGGTTGACCTGCCGGGCCGCGATGATCTCACCGGGCGCGGCGGCTGCGACCACGTCGGCGGGTGGCTGGTAGAAGCCCGGGTCGAGTTCCGGTGGCAGCGGCAAGATCTGCGCCGGCTGAATCGAGGGCAGGACGGGCGCGGCGGGATCGGCCGGCGCCGGTCCCACGGTCAGTCCCGTCACCACCAGCGCACTGATGGACACCGTCCCGAGCCGCAGTAACCGCTCGGTCAGTCGCCTGGTCTTCATCGACCCACTTCCTCACCCTGATCCCCACTTGTGAGACCGCATAGTCTCAATATTGCGGAGCTCACTTTGCCACAGGTGTGACCCGGCTCGCAATATGCATGCGTGGCGGAATCGGCACATCTGTCCGGGGTCGACGGACTCGACCCTTGCTTGGAGTGCACTCCAGCTGTTTAGGGTCGGAGAACATGAGCAAAGTGTGGTTCATTACCGGTGTATCAAGGGGTTTCGGGCGGGAATGGGCGCTCGCCGCACTGGAGCGCGGGGACCGGGTCGCGGGTACTGCACGCGATCTGAGCACCCTCGACGAGTTGGTCGCCAAGTACCCGCAGACCTTCCTGGCGCTGCGGCTCGACGTCACCGACCGCGCGGCCGACTTCGCCGCCGTGCGGCAGGCGGCCGACCATTTCGGGCGCCTCGACATCGTCGTGAACAATGCCGGCTACGGCCAGTTCGGCATGATCGAGGAGCTCACCGAGCAGGAGCTCCGGGATCAGCTGGAGACCAATGTGTTCGGCGCGGTGTGGGTGACCCAGGCCGCACTGCCCATCCTGCGCGCCCAGGGCAGCGGGCACATCCTGCAGGTCTCCAGCATCGGCGGCATCTCCGCCTTCCAGAACCTGGGCGCCTACCACGCCTCGAAGTGGGCACTCGAGGGCCTGTCCCAGTCCTTGGCTCAGGAGGTCGCGCCCTTCGGCATTCATGTGACCCTCATCGAGCCGGGCGGCTTCGACAC
This sequence comes from Nocardia sp. NPDC046763, assembly GCF_040645495.1. Classification (NCBI taxonomy): domain Bacteria; kingdom Bacillati; phylum Actinomycetota; class Actinomycetes; order Mycobacteriales; family Nocardiaceae; genus Nocardia; species Nocardia sp. NPDC046763. The sequence goes on from NZ_JBEYYI010000001.1 coordinate 117,917, forward strand.
CGACTGGGCCGGTCCGTCCTCGCGGCACGCCAGCCCCAATCCCGCTTACGACGGCGCCCGTGCGGCCCGCGCCGCCCAGCGTTCGTCGGTTCGCCGCGGTGACCCCGGCGCCACCGGGCAGGCCATCCTCGCCGTCGTCGATGCCGAGGAGCCCCCGCTGCGCATCTTCCTCGGCGAGGTTCCGCTGGCCATCGCCACCGCGGACTACGAATCCCGCTTGGAGACCTGGCGCAAGTGGCAGCCGATTTCGGTTGCCGCCCAGGGCAACTGAGTCGACGAACCCGACCCGGCCGGTCAGGCGGGCGGACCCGTCCTCCGGAGTCGTATCTCCGGTTGGTGGCCCGGCCCGCCGACCGGCCGGGCTTTTTCGCTGTGTGCGCCTGCCGGGGATCCCCGGTTCGGCCGAAGGCGTCCGACCAACGTCACGACACCTGTTGAGCGTTCAGTAAGTGTGAAGACGGCAGCGGATCGCGTCCTCGAGAGCGGCGTCGACGCCCAGCATCCCATCGCGCCCGACGCCTTCGACCTCGCCGCGGCGGTCCAGGCCTGCCAGCGGTTCGTTGAGCGGAGTCTCGCCGCCGGATAACTACAGTGAGTCCGATGACAGGTAAAGAGATGACGAAAAGGATCGCGACTCTTGCCGTAGCCCTCGCGGCGGTCGGTCTGCTCGGTGCTTGCAGTAGCAACAGCAGCGAGCCGATCCCGACCACCATCTCCACCCCGGCATCCGCGGCGGTCACCCCGGGCTCGCCCGCCGCCATGCTGGCCGCCACACCCTGGGAAACCACTTCCGCGACCGACGCCCACGGCACCGTGGTCCCCCTCACCGACGACCATGTCAAAAACTACGTGGGCTTCGCCTACTTCAAGTCCGACGGCACCTTCACGATGTTCAACCTCGACGACACTCCGAAAATGCACGGCGACTGGTCAGTCTCCCCGGACGGCAGAACTCGCACCATCATCGCGAAAAATGATGCGGGCCAAGAACAATTCACCCGTGTGGTCGACATCGTCACCTTGAACGATAAAGACTTCACCTACCGCGTCTATCCCACGGCCGACGACAGAACCGTCTACTTCGACATCATCCACACCCCGACGACCCACCCCGAACCCGCCAAATAATCCGCGCTCCGACAGGCGAATACCGCCCGCGTCGTCTCCTGATGCCGCGGGCGGTGCGGTCGATTCGCACCACCGCGTGCCCTATCGGAATGTCATTGCCGCCCATCAATTCCCGCGCCTGGTTCGCCGGGACCATGAGCACGCCGGTGCCGGTGGAGACCAGGATGAGGGCGTGGCACCGGCGTGGATGCTGGAAGGCGAACTGCTGGGCCGGCGCGCCACCCCGGGACAGGCCGAGGACATCGACCTGCCCGTGGATTCGAGTTTGCGCAGCAGCTCGCCCAGAATCGCGGCGAGATCCTGAATCTGTTGTCCCAGTACGGGGATGAGCCGTTGCTCGACGTCGTCGGCGGGCAGCGGCGTGCTCACGGGTAGAGCACCACGACGTCGGCGACGCAGGCGGGGCGGTTGCCGCCGTCGATCTCGTAGGTGAGGCCGAACACCGCCTCCACACCGGAGGTCTTCCGCTGGGCGGCATTCAGCGTCACCACCGCCCGAATCTTGGACCCCACCGGCACCGGCGCGGGGAAGCGGACCTTGTTCAGGCCGTAGTTCAGCGCCGCGGTGAGGTCGCGGATCTCGAGGACGTCGGCGATCATCACCGGCGCCAGCGAGAGCGTGAGATAGCCGTGCGCGATGGTGCCGTGGAAGGGCCCGTCGGCGGCCCGCCGCGGATCGGTGTGGATCCATTGATGATCGCCGGTGGCGTCGGCGAACAGCTCTACCTGCGGCTGGGTGATTTCGATCCACTCGGTGGTACCGAGCTGCTGTCCGGTCAGGCCGATCAGGTCGGCCGGTGAGTCGAGTCGTGTTGTCATGGTATGCCTTTCAGTGAGTGAGCACGAAGGTGCCGGGGGCCGGGTCCTGTGCCGGCAGATCGGGGGCGCCGAGGGTCGCCGGTGCGTCCCGGTCCGGTCCGCTACGTTCGGCGAGCCAGTGTGCGAAGTCGGGCCACCAGGAATCGGCTTGCTGCGCGGCGTTTTCCACCCATGCGCTCGGATCAGCGTCGTCGGGCGCGCCGACGCGATAGGCGGCCTTCGGATTTCCGGGCGGATTCACCAGCGCGGCGATATGGCCACTGGTGGACAACACGAATCGGCAATCCTTGCTGCCCAGCAGCCGGGCGCTGCGATAGCAGGCCTGCCACGGCGAGATGTGGTCGGCCAGCCCGGCCACCACATAGGTGTCCACGGTCACCCGCGACAGGTCCACGGGCGTCCCGAGCATGTGCACCCCTCCGGGGACGGTGAGCGAGTTGTGCACACCTATCAGCACCATGTCGCGGTGCAGGGCGGCGGTCATGCGGGTGGTGTCGGCATTCCAGAACAGCACGTCGAAGGGCGCGGGCGCGCGACCCTGCAGATAGTTGTTGACCCAGTACCGCCAGACCAGGTCGGTGGGCCGCAGCCAGGCGAACACCTCGGCCAGCGCGCGGCCGTCCAGGTAGCCGCGACGCTGGGAGACCGCGATGGCCGTCTTGGCGGTCTCCTCGTCGATGGCGGCCGCGGCGAATCCGGCGCGGGCCTGGTCGAGCACGGTCACCATCAGGGTCAGCCCGGCCAGCCGGTGATCCTGCCCGATCTCGGTGAGATGTGCCGCGGTCATGGCGGCCAGAATGCCGCCGGAGCATGACGCCTGCAGGTGGGTGCGTTCGGAACCGGTGATCGTCTCGACGGCGCCGAGCGCGTCGAGGATGGCCTGGCCGTAGGTGTCGAATCCCCAATCACGTTGCGCAGCAGAGGGATTGCGCCACGATATGGCGAACACCTGCTGGCCCTGCGACAGGAAGTACTCGATCATGCTGCGGTGCGGCGCGATATCCATGATGTAGTACTTGTTGATCACCGGCGGCACCATGAGCAAGGGCACCGTATGCACCCGCGGGGTCTGCGGCGCGTACTGGATCAGCTCGAAGACCTCGGTGCGCAGCACCACCGAACCCGGCGTGACCGCGACGTTCTCGCCCACCGTGAAGGCGTTCGGCTCCACCATGGCGGGCACCCGGGGCGCTCGGGTCATATCGCCGACGAAGCGCCGGAGCCCGCGCACCGCGCTCATCCCCCCGGTGTCGACCAGCGCCTTCCAACCCAGCGGATTGAGCAGCGGATTGTTGCTCGGCGACACCCCTTCGAGGACATTGTCGATCACGAAGCGCATCCACTGTTCGTCCTTCCAATCCAGATGTGCGTCGGTGAGCAGCTCGTCGGCGGTGTCGCTGGCGGCCAGATACGCCTGCATGCTGCGCTTCAGGATCGGATTGCTCTGCCAGGCCGGATCGGCGAAGCGCTTGTCGGCCTTGGCCGGAGCCCGTTGGGACCGTCCGCGCGCGATATCCGTCAGCTCGTGCCGTAGCGCCGACACCCGCTCGCCCACCACGCCGGGCCGCCGGGCCAGGTGCACGGCCAGCCGGCTCCAGGAATTGTTGGGCAGCATCCGGCGGCCGATGCCGACTGCCGAGCCGGTCAGCAGTAGATCCAGCGGCGCGGCCAGTTCGTCGGCCTGTGCTGGTTCGCGGGCGTAGTCGGAATTGGTCACCATGAGTCACTCCTCGTGGAATTGGGGGAATTCATGGCGAGAAAGGTAGGCCGCCGGCGCGCCGCTGCCATTGTCTCGTGGAGACGAAGATGAGTCCGGGTCTTGTCTTCCGCGTGCGGCAGCCGCTCGCGATCTCAGCCCTGCGGTCGCAGCACCGCCGGGCCGTACCAGTGGCAGGCCAGCAGGGCGAGTTCGACATCGAGCCGATCGCCGGTGATCGGCCGGCCGCGGCGCTCGATGGCCCGGCCGACGCGGTATTTCACGGAATTGAAATGCAGATCCAGTTCACCGGCCGCCGCCTTGAAACTCGAACCGGTGCGCAGGAATACGCGCAGGGTCTCGCGCAGGCGTTCGTCATTGCCGGTGTCGCAGGCCAGCTTTCCCAGTACCTCGCCCACCCACTCGCGGGTTTCGCCGAGATCGCCGCCCAGCAGCGCCGCCGCCGCGAGACCCGGTTCCGACGCGGCCAGCAGCGGATTCGGCAGTCCGCGGGCGAGCGCTACGCCGTGGGCTCGCTCGGCCTGCCGATGGGAGGCCCGGAAACCGTCGAGGCCCGGCCGGGCCGGACCGATGGCGATACCGGGCGGGCCGGACTCGGCGGAGACCCGGGCCCGAATGCGCGCGACCGGATCGCCGGGATCCGCGCGATAGGGCAGCCAGGCCCACGCGCCGGCCGGATCGGTGGCGACGAAGAGGGGATTCGCCTCCACGGCCAGCTCCTGGCCGAGCTCGCGGACGAACTGCTGCAGGCGGGGGATCTCGTCGTCCTCGGAGTCCGAATACCAGAGCACCAGCGCCACGTGATGCCAGCGCAGCGGATACCGGAGGGCCGTGGACACGGCGTCCGTGTCGATGGTCTTGCGGCTGGTCAGCAATTCGCGGACGCGTAGCGCGCGCAGGCTGTTCCGGCTCTCCAACCACCGCTCGCGCTCGTCGTCGTAGGTCACCACGACCTGCTCGGTGATGCGGTCGATGTATTCGAACAGGATCGCCGTGATGCGCTCGATGGCGGTGATGCGCTCGGCCGCCGGAATGTCCATGGTGTGCAGCTCGGTGAACACCATCTCGGTCATCCGGCGCTGCCCGAGCCGATATGCGCGCACCAGCGCATTGACCGGAACACCTTGCTGCGCAAGACGTCTGGCGTACTCGACGGCCGCGCCGGGGGCCTGGATGCGGTCCACCGGAATGTCGTGGCGCATGGCGTGCAGCAGGGTGTCCACATTGGCTTCGACGCTCGCGCCGAGCAGGTCCACCGTGCGGGGATCGCCACGCAGCACGACGATATCGTCCTCCAGCGCGTCGCGAATGGCGGCGCTCACCTGCGTCACCCTGACGTTCAGCCGGGCGGCGATCGCTTCCACATAGCGGCCCACCGCGACATCGCTATCGCGCCGCGCAACCGTCACCTCTCCACGGTAGATCTGCGACCGCGCGGCGGCGGCGGATTGGCCGAGCGGGTTGTCTCCCGGCGACAAAAGCGGCCAGGAACTTCGTTCACGCACGACGGTGGCGCGGCGGTCGGCGATTTCTACCGTGGTCGCCATCACTTTTCCTCCCGCAAGGACATAACTCATGAACCTCCCGGCACTACCCGATCGCAGGGCCGCCGCCCGTCCGACCGCCCCCGCCCTCGCCGACGACTGGGCCGACCTCGACAACACCCGATTCCTCGCGGCGGTGCGGCGGGCCGCCGCGACCCTGCGCGGGCACGGTCTCGGCGCGGGCGACGTGGTCGCGGTGCGGCTGCCCAATACCGCGGACCTGGTGGTGACGCTGTTCGCCGCATGGCGGCTGGGCGCGGCGGTCACACCGGTGAATCCGGCGCTGGTCGCCGACGAGATCGCGTACCAGGTGACCGACGCCGGGGCGAAGGCTCTGGTCACCGATGCGCCGATCGAGGGCCCGGGGTGCGCGGTCGTCCCCGTGGGTGAGCTGCTCGCGGGCCCTGGCATGGACGTCGAGCCGATCGACGCGGACCCCGGCGCGCTGGCCCTGGTCATCTACACCAGCGGCACCACCGGGCGGCCCAAAGGGGTCATGCTCGATCACGCCAACCTGCTCGCCATGTGCGGCATGGTCATCGACGCGCTGGATCTCAACGAGAGCGACCACAGCCTGCTCGTCCTGCCGCTGTTCCACGTCAACGGGATCGTGGTGAGCGTGCTCTCCCCGCTGCTGGCGGGCGGGCGCACCACCGTCGCGGGCCGGTTCGACGCGGGCACCTTCTTCGACCGGATCGAAAAGGCCCGTCCCACATACTTTTCCGCCGTGCCGACCATCTACGCCATGCTGGCCGATCGGCCAGCGGACGTACGCCCGGATACCTCGTCGGTGCGCTTCGCCATCTGCGGGGCCGCCCCGGCGAGCATCGGGGTGCTGGCGAGATTCGAGGCCCGCTACGGTATCCCGGTCGTCGAGGGCTACGGCCTGTCCGAGGGCACGTGTGCAAGCACGCTCAATCCGGTTGTCGGACTACGTAAGCCGGGTACGGTCGGTCTGCCGCTGCCCGGCCAGCGCGTCCGCATCGTCGGTCTGGACGGCGACGACACACCGGTAGGGGAGGCGGGCGAGGTCCTGATCTCCGGCCCGAATGTCATGCGCGGTTACCTGAATCGGCCCGAGGCCACCGTCGCCACCGTGGTGGACGGCTGGCTGTACACCGGCGATATCGGGCGGCTGGACGAGGACGGCTATCTGGTCCTGGTGGACCGGGCCAAGGACATGATCATCCGCGGCGGCGAGAACATCTATCCCAAGGAGATCGAGACCGTCGTCTACCAGCTGCCCGAGATCGCCGAGGCGGCCGTCGTGGGCCGGCCCGATCCGGTCTACGGCGAACAGCCGATCCTGTTCGCCGCCCTCACCGCCGGCGCCGCCCTGGATGCCGACAGCATTCGGGAGCACACCCGCCGGGGATTGGCGAAATACAAACTGCCGGTGTCCATCTCGATTCTCGACGAGCTGCCCAAGAACGCGGTCGGCAAGATCGACAAACCCGCGCTGCGCCGACTCGACGCGCAAACACGTTGATTACCAACACTTTTCAGAAATGAGCATCGTCATGGGATTCATCGAACCCGATCTGCCCGCCGTGGAGCCCGAGCACTTCCTGCGGCTGCCGCTCATGGAGCGCATGCGGATCCTGGCCGTCAACTGGGCCGAACACGGCTTCGGTTCACCGCGCGTGGTGCACACGATCTACATTCTGAAACTGATCGTGCTGTACGCCCTCGGCGGCATCGTCGTCGCCACCACCACCTCACACCTGCCCGCGTTCTGGCACGTGAGCCAGTGGTGGAATCAGCCGATCGTCTACCAGAAGGCCATTCTGTGGACCGTCCTGCTGGAGAGCATCGGCATTGCCGGGTCGTGGGGGCCGTTGGCGGGCAAGGTGAAACCCATGACCGGCGGCATCCGGTTCTGGGCGCGGCCGCGCACCATCCGGCTGCGGCCGTGGACGTGGGTGCCGTTCACCGCGGGCGACCGGCGCGGCTGGTTCGACATCACGCTGTACGCCGCCCTGCTGGTGAGCGTGGCCGTCGCGCTGTTCTCGCCCGGCGTGCACAGTGATTCGCTGTCGGCGGCGGTGCCGGGCAATACCTCCGGCCTGGTGAATCCGGCGCTGCTCGTCGCGCCGATCGTGCTGCTCGTCCTGAACGGGTTGCGGGACAAGACCATTTTCCTGGCCGCGCGCGGCGAACAGTACCTGCCCGCATTGTTCTTCTTCGCGGTGTTGCCCTTCGTCGACATGATCATCGCGCTGAAACTGCTCATCGTCGTCGTATGGGTGGGCGCGGGTGTGTCGAAGTTCGGCAAGCACTTCGCGCTGGTGGTGCCGCCCATGGTGAGCAACAGCCCGTCGGTGCCGTTCACCTGGTTCAAACGCGCGCACTACCGGGACTTCCCGCGCGATCTGCGCCCGTCCCGCATCGCCGATGTGATGGCGCACGTCGGCGGCACCACGGTCGAGGTGATCGCGCCGCTGGTGCTGCTCTTCTCCACCAACCGCTGGCTCACCCTGGCGGCCGTCGCGGTGATGGTGATCTTCCATCTGTTCATCGTGTCGACCTTCCCGCTGGCGGTGCCGCTGGAATGGAACGCGCTCTTCGCCTACGCGACGGTGTTCCTGTTCCTGGGCTTCCCGAACTGGCACGGCTACGGCGTCTTCGACATCTCCTCGCCGTGGCTGGCCCTCGGGTTGATCGCCGGGCTGCTGGTCTTCCCGATCCTCGGCAATTTCCGGCCCGACAAGGTGTCGTTCCTACCGTCCATGCGGCAGTACGCCGGCAACTGGGCCTCGGCGGTGTGGGCCTTCGCCCCCGGCGCGGAGGGCAAACTGGATCAGGTGACGCGCTCCGCCAAGAACCAGGTCGACCAGTTCGTCGAATTCGGGTACGAGCCCGCGTGGGCCGAGGTGACCATGCAGCAGGTCGTCGCCTGGCGCACCATGCACAGCCAGGGTCGCGGCCTGTTCTCGGTGCTGCTGAAGAACCTGCCCGACCTCGATGCCCGCACCGTGCGCGAGGGCGAATTCCTCTGCAACTCGGTGATCGGCTTCAACTTCGGCGACGGGCACCTGCACAATGCGGACTTCGTCGCCGCCGTGCAGCGCGAAGCCCGCTTCGAACCGGGTGAGGCGATCGTCGTGTGGGTGGAGTCGCAGGCGTGGGGCAGCAAGGTGCAGCACTACCAGGTCATCGACGCCGCACTCGGGGTGATCGAGCGGGGCGCCTGGAAGGTCGCCGACGCCGTGGCGGAGCAGCCCTGGCTGCCCAACGGCCCGATCCCGCTCGCGGTCACCTGGACCCGGCCGCAGCCGGCACTGCCCGGCCCGGCGGAGATTCGCGCCGAGCAGGCGCACGGTCACGGAGCGCTGGCATGACCACCGCGACCGTCGTCGGCGGCGGGCCCAACGGACTCGCCGCCGCCGTGGCCCTCGCCCGAGCGGGTGTGCGGGTCACCGTCTTGGAGGCCGACCGGGAGATCGGCGGCGGCACCCGCACCGTGGAGGCCATCGTTCCCGGCCTGCTGCACGACCACTGCTCGGCGGTTCACCCGATGGCCGCGGGCTCGCCGTTCCTGCGCGAACTCGGACTCGATCGATACGGATTGTCCTGGCGCACACCAGAGATCGACTGCGTGCACCCCCTCGCCGACGGCCGGGCCGGCGTCCTGCACCGGTCGGTCGAGCGCACCGCCGCCGGACTCGGCCGCGACGGGCAGCGGTGGACGTCGTTGTTCGGCGCGCCCGCCGCCCGCTACGACGCCCTGGCCGAGGACATCCTGCGACCCCTGCTGCGGGTGCCCCGGCACCCGCTGACCCTGGCCCGCTTCGGCGCACCGACCCCGCTGCCCGCCTCGGCGCTGGCCCGGATCTTCCGGACCGAGGAAGCGCGGGCGCTGTTCGGAGGTGTTGCGGCGCATGCCTTCCGGCCGCTGCACCTGCCCATGACCTCGGCCATCGGCCTGGGCATCCTCACCGCCGGGCACCGTTACGGGTGGCCCGTGGCGGCCGGTGGCTCGCAGGCCATCGCCGACGCGCTGGCGGCCCTGCTCGCCGACCTCGGCGGCAAGCTCGAGACCGGCGTCCGGATCGAGACGGCCACCCAATTGCCGCAGGCCGACCTCACCATGTTCGATCTGGCCCCGGAATCGGTGGCCGAGATCCTCGGCGACCGGCTGCCATCGCGAATCTCGCACGCGTACCGGCGATTCCGGCGCGGACCGGGTGCGTTCAAGGTCGACTTCGCGGTCGCGGAGGGTGTGCCCTGGACCAACCCGGACGCCCGCCGCGCCGGGACCGTCCATCTGGGCGGTCCGTTCGTTGAGGTCGCCGCCGCGCAGCGCGAGATTCGTGCCGGTCGGCTGCCCGAGCGACCGTTCGTCCTGGTCGGCCAGCAATATCTGGCCGACCCGCAACGCTCGGTGGGCGACGTCCACCCCGTGTGGGCCTACGCGCATGTTCCGCACGGCTATACCGGCGATGCCGCCGAGGCGATCATCGGACGCATCGAGCAGTTCGCCCCCGGCTTTCGCGACCGCGTCATCGGCTACACCGTCCACCCGACCACCGAGTTCGCCACCCACAACCCGAACTTCACGGGCGGCGACATCATGACGGGATCCAAGGACATCCGCCAGCTCCTCTTCGGACCGCGAATCACCCTGTCCCCGTATGCAATCGGAATCCCCGGCATGTACATCTGCTCCGCCGCGACCCCACCCGGCCCGGGTGCCCACGGCATGTGCGGCGCCAACGCCGCCGAGGCGGCCCTGGCCTATCTCGGATCCGTGTGAGGACTGCGACTTTCGCCGACTACCGGGGGTTCCGCATCGAACCGTCGATGCGGGCGATGGCCGCGTCGAGTGCCAGCTCGATCGTGTAGTCGAATTCCTCCTGCTTGTCGAATCGCGCCAGGTAGGGAGCGGCTTCCGCGACGGCGGGCAATCCCGACTGTTCGAGCGTCGCCTGGCGTGCTGCGATCCCGGCGATGTCGCTGGTTCCGTAGGTGGGGCCGGCATTGACTTCGCGCAGCAGGGTGCCGATGAGGGCGGCCACCATCGTCCGCATCAGATGGACCGCTTCCCGTGGGTCGCAGCCTGCCGCGAGAAGTACTTCCAGAACGGCTTGGATCGGTGCCAGGCCCTCCACCGATGCCAGTTGCCGCGTGAGCACCAGGGCGGCGGCCGCCGGATGCAGCAGAGCGCGATCGCGGAACGCCTCCGCGATGGCTCGCAGGTCGCCGCGGAGATCACCGCGACGGGCGGGCAGCTCGATCGAGCCCAGGAGATGCTCGGCCACCGCATCGAGCAGCCCGTCCTTGCCGTCCACGTAGTTGTACAGGCTCTTCGGATCGACGCCGAGCACGCGTGCGACCGCTCGCATCCCGACAGCGTCGACGCCGTCGCCGTCGATCACCGTGAGGGTCGCTGCGACGATCCCCGCCCGGGTGAGCTGGCCGGTCCCTTTCGGGGGCCGTCCCCGGCGCGTCGAGGGGGCTGGGCTGGTCATGCGGCCATTCTGCCGCACACCCTTGATTAAATCCACACCGTGGGTATATCGTCACGACCGCATAAAACCCACGCTGTGGATATTGGAGTCCGGCATGCGTTTCCCCTGGGGCACTTCCGATGTGGTCGATCTACCGACCGTTGGAACCCGTATCGACACTCTCACCGATCTCGCGCACGTCGAGGGCGGTCCGGGCGCACGGCTGCGGGTCGCTCGTGAACAGGCTCGAGCGTTTCGTCGCGAATTCCCGGGCACCGGCACCCCCGACAGCATCACCACCTGCGATCTGGTGACCCTGCCCTACCCGACGCGGTTCGGTCTGTTCCGCGCCTCGCGGGCGATCGCGCCGTTCCTGTCGATCACCAACCGAATGCTCGTGATCCGCTGGCAAGACTCCGGCGGACGCCCCCGCACCCTGCTGTTCGAGCCCTCCGACGTCGAACTCGGCCGCTACACACCGTATTTCGACAGTCTCTCCCAGCGGACCCCGGCGATGATCGAGCGGCGGATGGTCACCGAACACGGCACGGTGCTGGGCCATCTGTCGCGCCTGGGGATCGCGCGCGACGAGGTCGACTATCTGATGTTCGACCACCTCCACACCCAGGACCTGCGGCGCTGGATCGGGACCACCGTCCATCAGACCGACCTCGACACCACACCCGCGGCGATCTTCCCCAACGCCAAGGTCATCGTTCAACGCGACGAGCTCGCGGGCATGGCCGAGCTGCATCCGCTGCAGCAGCCGTGGTACCAGCCCGCCGCCTACCGGGATGTTCCCGCCGAGGCGTTCCTGCCCATCGAGGGCTCGGTCGTCCTCGGGCCCGGTGTGGCCGTGGTCAAGACTCCCGGGCACGTGTTCGGCAATCAGAGCCTGGTGGTCAACACCTCGACCGGGATCTGGGTCAGCAGCGAGAACGTGATCGCGGCCGAGGCGCTCACCCCGGAACACTCCCGATTGCCGGGGCTGGCGCGGTGGGCGCGGGAATGGCGACAGGAGATCGTGCTCAACGCCAACACCATGGAAACCACCGCCGACCAGTACAACTCGATCATCCTCGAGAAGACGCTGGCCGACCGCAGCCAAGCCGACCCACGCTTCCTGCAGTTCTTCCCGTCCAGCGAACTCACCGGCGTGTGGACGAACCCGGGTACCCACCCCACCTTCCACCACGGCCACCTCACTCATGGCCCTCAGTGCTGAGGAGAGACCAACCATGTCTTCACGATTCACCCTGCCGCCCGAGGCCGTGCTGCGCGCTCGGGAGCAGCTGGTCCTCGATCATTTCCACGACGAGGTGGCCCAGGACTGGGACGCCACGCTGTCGACGTTCCCGCACCCGCACTACGAGCTGATCGCACCGATGGTCGTCCACGACGGCGACACCGAGGTCCGCGACTACTACCGCGACACCCGCGTCGCGTTCCCCGACCAGGACCACGAGATCATCGCCCTGCGCCACAGTCACGACGCGGTGATCGTCGAATTCTGGCTGCTGGGAACCCATTTGGGGCCGCTGGGCAAAATCCCGCCCACCGGGTCGGCCCATCGGACCAGGATGACCGCCTATTTCGTGTTCGACGAGCACGAGCACCTGGTGATCGAGCGGATCTATTTCGACCAGCTCACCGTCCTCAAACAACTGCTGGCCGGGCTGGACCGACGCAAACCCCGCGACCTGCTCACCCTCGTGCGAGCCCTCGCCGGAGCTACCGCCACCGGCGGCGAACCCGACCCGCGCCTGCTGAACACCACACCCCCGGACCTCGGCGACTGACTCCCACGATGGACTCGAACGAACGCAAGGAGAAGACCACAATGCGTGCACTCATCGGCGGATGGCAGCCGCGAACTGGGACGGCAGCAACCCGATCCAGACCATCGACGCGGGCCTCATCCGGGGCGATCCCGCAGTGATGACGGCGATGTTGGAAGCGCTGGGATGAAAGTCCACCACCTCAACTGCGGCACAATGCATCCCCCACGCACCCCCGCGGGGTTGGTGTGCCATGCCCTGCTCCTGGAGACCGACACCGGACTCGTACTGGTGGACAGCGGGCTGGGTCTGCGCGATGCCGCCGACCCCGCAGCCCGATTCGGTCCGGGACGCTTCTACGTGCGCCCCAGGTTCGACGCGAACGAGTCCGCCATCCGGCAACTCGAACGTCTCGGCTTCGACCCGCGTGATGTCCGCGATATCGTGCTGACCCACTTCGACGCCGACCACACCGGCGGGCTCGCCGACTTCCCTTGGGCCAGAGTTCATCTCACCGCCGATGAAGCGAATGCCGCCCGGCGACCGGCAGGTTTCCTCGAGCAGGCCCGCTACCTGCCCACCCACCGCGACCACCACCCGACACTGGTTTGCCACACCCCCGGCGACGGTGATCCCTGGTACGGCTTCGCCGCCGCCAAGGAACTCACCGAGATCGCACCCGGCCTCGTCATGATCAGCCTGCCCGGCCACACCCGCGGCCACGCCGCCATCGCCGTCGACACCGGCGGACGATGGATCCTCCACGCCGGCGACTCCTTCTACCACCACGGCCAGATCGACGGCCTCGGCCCGGTGCCACGAGCCCTGACCGCGATGGAACGCTTTGTCGCGCACGACATGAACGCAGTTCGCGCCAACCACGAACGCCTCGCCGAGCTGTGGACCGGGCAGGCCCCCGACCTGCTGCTGATCAATGCCCACGATCCTTTCCTGCTGCGCCGTGCCCAGCAGATCGGCACCGGCACGGGGTGATGACGTGCCGTCACCGACCACCGGCTCGACGCCCCGCGCGGGTCAGGTGGCAGGCGTCGTCGGTGCAGGAGCGTTGCAGGCGCCCTCGTGAGATCGTCTGTATCAGGCCGATCGCCCAGCACATGGGACAGCCGCGCAGGGCCAGGACACCGACCGGCAGCAGTAGCAGACCGAGTACGCCGAAAACCGGTGCCAGTGCGATCGATCCGGCGAGCAGCCCGAATCCGATGACTCCTCGCGCCAGATGGGCGGGGACGGACTTGCTGGCGAAAGACCGTTCGCCCGAGGTGAGTCGACTGGTCATTCCGCTGCCGCCTCGTTCCAGGAATCCAGCTCGGAGCGCACGGTGGTGCGGGCACGGTGCAGCCGGGATTTCATCGCCGCAGTGCTCAGCCCGACCGATTCGGCCACCATACTTCCCGGCAGACCCTGAACGTCACGCATGATCAGTACCCGGCGCTGATCGGCGGGCAAGGATGCGATGGCCGCGGCCACCCGCTCGATCTCCAGCCGGGCCAGCACGTCGTCCTCGGCCGAGGCGGTGCACGCCTCGGCACTCGTTTCGGAGCGGCGGGCCATGTCCGTGACTCGCCGCAAGCATTCGTTCCGCACGATCCGAAACATCCAGGAGGCCAGCGCACCCGTGGCTCGCAGAGTTCCGATCTTGCGATACAGCACGATCATCGCCTCCTGCGCCGCGTCCTCAGCATCCTGGCTGCTCGCACACAACGAATACGCGAACCGCCGCACGTGCGGATGCGCACCGGAAACCAACGCCCCGATCGACGCCTCATCTCCGCCCTGGGCCGCGACCACGATGTCCGCCGCAGGCCACGAGGACGGCACGCCCCTACCCACGCGAGCGCTTCCGATTACGCAGGAACAGTACGCAACTACACACCGACACAGCCGCGACAACCACGGCGACGACGACTACGGTCATGAGAACCCTTTCTCCACGTGCCGACCTCGATGCCCGCACGTCCATAAGAGCAACCAACCGCGAAAAGGATTCATCACCCACCCGATTCGACCGGTCCATGTCGAGACGCCGATTCGCCCGCCGAACCGCGACAACAACTTTCGAGGCCCGCGGCGTCGAACACCACCCGAATCCGTCATCGTCGACCCCGGCCGATTCGTATACAGCGCCAACGAGGACGGCACGATCTGCGTGTTCGGCCTCGCCGTTGGCTCAGCGTCGCCGCCGCTCCCGCCGCTCCCGCTGGCGGTCCAGTCGTTTCTGGATCCGTGGCCATACTCTCGGGGTTACGAAGCGTTGAAACCCTGCGACCAGTAGACCAGCCAGTCCGCCCCACTCGTGGGCGGGATCGTTGTCGCTGTCGGTGGCGTCGGCACTCAGGCCTCGATTGCGGGCGGGCCACAGCCGTCGCGACACGGTGATCACCGCAATGCCCAGCAGCGCGATGAGCACCAGTTGCAACCACATTCGGCGCTCTCCTCCGGGTATCGGTACAAGGCGGCACTGTCCATTTTCACCGATGGCTATCGGCGGTTCAATCGCCCTGGAGCAGGACGACGCTGCTCGTGGCAACCGCGGCCATGACCCGGCAGCACCACATGGTCGCGGGCGGGCGTGACCCGTCATGGCGGGCTATCGGCCTTCCGGCTCGGGGCATGTCAAAGATCCGTCAAACCGGGCCCGGAGGTCTTGCCCAGAGTTGCTCGATAGGGTGATATCCCTGTTGTGACTGCAATCGTCGGCCCTCGTCGCGCCCTGCGCGTCGCTGTCGACGTTGCCCGGCACCGAGTCGAGCGCATGCCGTCCGCTTTGGAGCTCTTCGGCTTCCAGAGTGAGGACGAGCCGCCGAGTCCGGTCTAGCCCGTTCGTCATATCCGTTGCCGCGCAGCGTATTCGCGCCGCGGTGTCGCCAGTGTCAGTGCGACGTTCCACACCTTCCCGCGAGCGTCATCGCGAACCTTTCGTGTGCTCCCGTCCCTCGACGCGGGCCACCCCCTCAGTGATCGGAGAGCTATGTCCGCAACCCTGTCCAGCGCCCGTACCGTCCTCGTGACCGGGGCCGATACGCGCCTCGGTTTCGCGACGGCGCAGCGGGTGATCGCCGACGGCGATACCGTCATCGCGCACATTCTGGACAAGAACCACGCCGACGAGACGATGCGGCGCCTGCAGGCCACGGCCGAGCCCGGCCAGGTGCGCATGGTGCAGGCCGACTTCACCCGCTTGGCCGAGGTCGACGAACTCGGCCGTACCCTGGCCGCGGAGTTCACTCGCCTGGACGCACTGATCAATGTCGCGTCCATCGCGGCTCCCGATGCGCGCACTCACACCGAGGACGGGCACGAACTGACACTCCAGGTCAACTATCTCGCGCCGCACCGCCTGACCATGGCGCTGATTCCCGCGCTCGAAGCAGCTCGGGGGCGGGTCGTCGCTGTCACGTCGAAGCTGCACGCCGCCGGAAACATCGACTACTCGGATCTGGATCGCAACCGCGGCATCTACACCCCATTCGCGATCTACGCGCAGTCAAAGCTGGCGCTGACCATGTTCAGCCGCTCGCTGGCCGAGACCGGGCCGGACGGCCTGACCTCGGTCAGCGTGCATCCGGCCGACTTCGAGATCGACCTGCCGCGCCTGCGCAGCCACCGCACCGCGCCGCTCGACCGCGCCGCAGCCCTACTGGTGCAGCTGGCCACACCCAGCACGCCGGTCATGAACGGCGGCTACTACGAAGGCGCTGAGTCCACGAAAGCCGCAGCGCTGGTACGTAATTCGCGTGCCCGCACCCGGCTCGCCGCGTGGAGCAATTAGCTCACCCACACCGCCTGACCCAGTCGGCGATCCTCCGGGAGGAATACGTGTCCAAACGAGCCGGTAAGAAGCGCGCCCGCCGCAAGAAGAAGGCGAATCACGGCCACAAGCCCGGCCAGGGCTGATCGACCTCCGGCGCGGCCGTCACCGGCATGTGATGGTTGCGCCGAGGACAGGAGCCGCCGCGAACCCGAAAGGGGGCGGCGGCTTCGCCATCGGGTCGTATGGATCTTGCAAAGAAGCAGGTCGACAGCGCCAAGGGTGCGTCAAAGCAGCTGTTGCCACCGCTCGGACACGCCTATCTTCCAACTCCCGCCCGGAGTATTTCCGGGCAACGAGGAGATGGTTCGAATGGCCGGCGATCATGATGACGCGGTGCTGCTGGACGAGCTGGCAAACCATTGCCACGTCGTCGAGATACTCGACATGCTTTCCGAATCAGGTTGCAATACTGCACTTCTGAGGAGATTCATGTCGGCGCAGGGCGCGGATCTGGCGTCGGCCCTGCGCCTGATCGCAGCGCATGGACTCCTCGCCACCGATGACCACGGCAGTTGGGACGAGCCCCTGACGATTCCCGGGCCGCTGCGGCTGACCGACCGGGGCGAGGCGGTCGCGCAAGCGTTGTCGAACATCGCCGCAAGAAGGACTCCTCACGATGCTGGCCGACTCGCAGAGCATCGCTCAGTCCTGGCAAGAGCCGCCGACCGAGTGCTGAGCGCTCGTCGCAACAGGGTGAGAGGGCTCGCCGCGACGTCTCGAGTCTGACCGTGGCACCACGGTAGCGGAGTCCGAGACCCGTATCGGCCGTGGTGGTTACCGGCGCGCTGGAATGAGGCCGTATCGGACGTTGTGCCTCCGAGCCGGTAACGTCCGGCACGATTCGCGGGCAGCCGCACGGCCGCCCGCTCGGAGGAGGTAACACTGTGACCGAGCAGCGACCCACGGGGGCGACAGGTGACGCCCCCGCGCCGCAGTCGGCACCGGGCGCGTCCGTCGCGCACGACACGGCCCGGCTGGCGGTGGTGGTCGGTGCGCTCGGTGTGGTGTTCGGCGATATCGGCACCAGCCCCATCTACACCCTGCAAACCGTGTTCGATCCCGGTGACCCGCACCCGGTTCCGGTGAGCCGGGACAACGTATTCGGTGTCGCGTCGCTGGTGTTCTGGTCGGTCACGATCATCGTCACCGTCACCTACGTCCTGCTGGCGATGCGCGCCGACAACGAGGGTGAGGGCGGCATCATGGCGCTCATCACGCTGCTGCGGCGCTGGGTCGCGCCGGGCGGGCGGCGCACCGCGCTCGCGCTGTCGGCGCTCGGAATCTTCGGCGCGTCACTGTTCTTCGGCGACAGCATGATCACCCCGGCGATCTCGGTGCTGTCGGCCGTCGAGGGTCTGAAGGTGGTGCAGCCCTCGCTCGCGGAGCTGGTCGTGCCGATCACGGCGGTGATCATCATCGGGCTGTTCCTCGTGCAGCGGCGCGGCACCGCGGCGGTGGGCCGAATGTTCGGGCCCGTGATGATCGTGTGGTTCGTGACCATCGGCGTGCTGGGCAGCACCGGCATCGCCGCGCATCCGGAAATCCTGAAGGCGCTCTCACCCACCTATGCGCTGGGATTCCTGCTCGGCCACTTCGGAATCGCGTTCTTCGCACTCGCGGCGATCGTGCTCGCCGTCACCGGCGCCGAGGCGCTCTACGCAGACATGGGGCATTTCGGCCGGCGCGCCATCACCCGCGGCTGGCTGTTCCTCGTCTTCCCGGCCTGCGCGCTCAGCTACCTCGGCCAGGGGGCGCTGATCCTCGACGACCCCGCCAATGCCAGCGCCCCGTTCTTCCTGCTCGTCCCCGGCTGGGGGCGGCTGCCGATGGTCGTGCTGGCCACCGCGGCCACCGTCATCGCCTCGCAGGCGGTGATCACCGGCGCGTATTCCGTTGCCGCCCAAGCCGCCCAGCTCGGCTACCTACCGCGGCTGCGGATCGCGCACACCTCGGAATCGACCATCGGGCAGATCTACGTGCCGTGGATCAACTGGCTGCTGATGGTGTCGGTCCTGACGCTGGTGTTCGCCTTCCGCAGCTCGGCCGCATTGGCCTTCGCCTTCGGTATGGCGGTGACCGGCACCATCACCATCACCACCCTGCTGTTCTTCTATGTCGCACGGGCGAAATGGAATACGCCCATGTGGCTGATCGTGCTCGCCGCGACCCCGCTGCTGGCCGTCGACCTGCTGTTCGTCGCGGCGAACCTCACCAAGCTCGTGCACGGCGCGTGGCTGCCGCTGATGATCGGCCTGACCGCGTTCACCATCATGACCACCTGGCAGCACGGCCGGGAGCTCGTCACCACCGAACGCGAACAGCGTGAAGGATCACTGCGCGTGTTCATCGACCAGTTGCAGGAGGGCGTGCCGGCAACGGTCACCGTCCCCGGCACCGCGGTATTCCTCAACCGCGGCAAGGAAACCGCTCCATTGGCCATGCGTGCCAACGTCGAGCACAACCACGTACGGCACCAGCAGGTCGTATTCCTGTCGATCAAAACCGAACCGGTCCCGCGGGTTCCGGCCGACCGGCGCATCACCGTCGACCACCTGGACTACCGCGAGGACGGCATCATCCATGTCACCGCCCGCTACGGCTACATGGAAACCCCCGACGTCCCAGCCGCGCTCGCATTGCTCGACCCCGCCGAAACCGAAGGCCCGCTGAATTTGGCCGAGGCTTCGTACTTCCTGTCCACCATCGAACTGCGCACCGGCCCCCAACCCACCATGGCCCGTTGGCGCAAACGCCTGTTCATCGCCACCAGCCACATCACCGCCGACGCCGCCGAATACTTCGGCCTCCCCCGGGACCGCACGGTCATCATGGGCTCGCAGATCGAGGTGTAGGCGGGCCCGCATATTTCAGGCGGCCGGCCGCCCCGACCAATCATCGTGCCGCCCTTGACATTCGATCAGATCCATCAGGGTGTCGACGGCGGCGAGGGAGGACCACTCATCGCGAGCGGCGAGACCGGGATGCCGATCGGACCGCGCGATGTACACCTCCTCCGTGGGCGACCACCGCACATGGACCGACGACAGCCTGACTTCCCTGCCGATGATGCCCATAACCTCGCCTCCAGCTTCGACATGGCCTGGGTTCCCATTGGATACCCAAGCCGGAAGGCGCCCCTTGGTCCTTGACGCTTCCATCATCGGTGCGGGCGCGAAATTGTCGAGTTCTTAGCGGCCGCAGCGCACTCGACGCGAATCACGATGTCCCGATTCCGGTGACGAGGGCCCTCCCGGATCACCACGGGTTGTGCGCCTGCTCCGCCCAGCCCACGACGCCGTCGAGATCGAGGCGGCGTCTGTCGTCGGTGTGCACCTGGCCGCTGAAATGTCCGAAGCACTGGTGGGTTTCACCGGCGACTACGAGCAGGTTGGATTTCGCGACGCGTTCGTGGAAGAGCACGTAAATACCGCCCGGCCTGCGGCATGCGTCCGGCGATTTCTGTCATGCTCTCGAGAGGGGCAGAGCGCGGAAGGGAGGTGTCGTGGCGAAGGATCGGCAGATCGTGTTCGTCGTATTCGACGGCGTGAAGATGCTGGACGTGTCGGGCCCGGCCGAGGTGCTCACCGAGGCGAATCGGTTCGGGGCCGGTTATCGGCTCAGGTATGTTTCGCCGTCGGGTCGGCCGGTCAAGACGTCGGTCGGAATCGATCTGACTGTCGACGGACCGGCCACCGGCACCCCGGAGGTCGATACGGTGGTCATCGCGGGCGGCGATGTACTCGTCGAGCAACCGGTCCCGGCCGATCTGATTGCGGCGGTGCGGAATTTCCACCCCCGGACCCGGCGGCTCGTATCGATCTGCACCGGCTCGTTCGTTCTCGCGGCCGCCGGACTCCTCTCGGGTCGGCGTGCCACCACGCACTGGCGACACGCGCGGTTGCTGTCCCGCGTCTATCCCGACATCGATGTGCAACCCGACGCCCTCTTCGTCGAAGACGGCGGTGTCTTCACGTCCGCGGGCGTCTCGGCCGGCATCGACCTCGCGCTGGCCCTCGTCGAGCAGGACCACGGCCCGGGCGTCGCGCGGGAGGTCGCACGCAGTCTGGTGATGTTCATGCAGCGGCCCGGCGGACAGTCGCAGTTCTCCGCGCCGCTCGAGACCCATCTTCCGACCGCGCCGAGCCTGCGCACCGTGGTCGATCTGGTTGCCGCGCAACCCGCCCTCGATCACAGTGCGAGCGCCTTGGCCGTGCGGGTCGGCGTCAGCCCGCGCCACCTGGCGCGGCTGTTCGCCACCGAGCTGGACACCACACCGGCCAGGTTCGTCGAACAGGTGCGGCTCGATCATGCCAAGGCCCTCCTGGACGCCGGGCGCGGCGTCGCGGAGACCGCGCGGGCGGCGGGATTCGGAAGCTCGGAGACCATGCGCCGAATCTTCGTCTCCCGCTTAGGAATCTCCCCGACCCAGTACCGCGCCCGTTTCGAAACCACGGGCCCGGGGCGGCAGGCCATCTCCCCTGACGCCGTCTGAGCCATTTCGGCCGTGTCCGAATCTGTGGGACAGTCGTCAATCCTCGCGGTAGGCCGATTCCAGCCCGGTAGCAAGACTGGAATCAGTCAACTTAACCGAGGAGTAGACCATGACCTCCCTACCGACCACCACCGGTTTCCGCGCTTCGATTCGCCTCGCTGACCAGCTGCAGCGCGTGCTCGTCGAACTGATCGCATTGCAGCTCAATGGAAAACAGGCGCATTGGAACGTCGTCGGACCCAATTTCCGGGACCTGCACCTGCAGCTCGACGAGATCGTCGAGCTGACCCGCGACGCCGGTGACACCATCGCCGAACGCATGCGCGCGCTGGAGGCGGTACCCGACGGCCGACCTGCCACCGTGGCGGCGACGACCGCCTTGCCCGAGCTGCCATCCGGTGAACAGAACACCGGCACCATCGTGGACCTGATCGTCGAGCAGCTGCACCGCACCGCGGCCGTGCTGCGCGAGGTCCACGACGACATCGACGCCGAGGATCCGTCCACCGCGGACCTGCTGCACCAGATCATCGACGGCATCGAGAAGCAGGCGTGGCTGCTCGGTTCCGAGAACCGCATCGTCTGATCCGGGAGATCCCATGTCTGAAACCATTGCCGGAGTCGATATTCCGGATACCGAACTCGTCCGCGAGGCCACCTCGTTGGTGCGGAGAGCAGCCGACGACACGCTGTTCAACCATTCCCGCCGAGTATTTCTCTGGGGGTCATTGAAGGCAGCCGCACGCGGACTCGAGGTCGACCCCGAACTCGCCTATGTGGGCGGGTTGTTCCACGATCTCGGATTGACCACCGAATACGCCAGTAAGGACCAGCGTTTCGAGCTCGACGGCGCGGATGCCGCCTCGAGATTCCTGCTCGACCACGGCCGCGCGGAACAGGACGCTCGCGATGTCTGGCTGGCGATCGCGCTGCACACCACCCCCGAGATTCCGCTGCGGCTCGCCCCGCAGGTCGCTGTCGTCACCCTGGGCGTGGAGACCGATGTACTCGGGCTCGATCTCGACGAGATCAGCGAGCAGCAGCGCGCCGAAGTGGTCGCGGCCCATCCACGACCGGATTTCAAGAACCGCATCCTGCGCGCCTTCTACCAAGGAATGGCGAATCGTCCCGACACCACGTTCGGCACGATGAACGACGACGTCCTGGCGCATTTCGACCCGTCGTTCGAACGGAAGGACTTCGTCGACATAATCCGCAACAACGGCTGGCCCGAATAGGCGAGGAATCCAATCATGTTCGAGGACAACCCAAAACCACTGACCACCGCCGCCGGAGCTGCGGTCGCCGACAACCAGGACAGTATGAGCGCGGGCCGGCGCGGCCCACTGTTGCTGCAAGACGCCAAGACCCCATCCGGTGATCATGTCGGCGCAGCCCTGGCGGCTCAGGCGATATTGCGGACCTCGGCGGTGTCGCCGAGTAGCCGGGAGATGCCGCGGCCGGCGGTGCGCAGGGCGGGAATCGCACCGCGGGCCGCGCCGTCGTTGGGCATGAGCAGGGACAGCGCCGCGACGACCCGGCCGCCGGTTGCGCGTATCGGCACAGCGATACCGGTCGCGCACTCGTCCACGTAGCCGGGGCAGTAGGCCACGCCGGTGTGGCGGATCTCGCTGAGGGTCGAGCGCAGCAGGGCGGGGTTGGTGATGGTGCGCGGAGTGAGGGATTGCAGCGGGCGGCGGAGAGTGGCCTCCTGAACCTCGAGCGGGCTGTGGGCCAGGAGCACCAGGCCGCTGGAGGTGGCGTGCAGGGGCAGCCGGCCGGCGACTCGCACCCTGTTGCGGACCGAGCGGGGCGCGAAGAGCCGCTCGATGTAGAGGACCTCCCCGCCCTGGAGGACACCGAGTTGAACGTGGTGGCCGGTGGCGGCGTGCAGGTCCGACATGAACGGGATGGCCGCTTCCTGCAGGCCGACCGTCGGAGCGGCCCGGGACGCCAACTCCCACATCCGAACTCCCACGCAGACCCGGCGCTGCGCGTCACGGCGCAACCAGCCGTACTCGATCAGCTCGTTGACCAGCCGGGACGCCGTGGCCAGTGGAAGGTCGCTGCGCCTGGCCAATTCCGACAGCGTGACCGCGCGGTGGTCCGGGCCGAAGGCCTCGTAGATCCGTACCACGCGGGACAGCAGGGATTCGCCGCTCGTCGATCTGGCCATGGGCGCTCCTTTCGGAATTATCAGTATTACTGATATAGATGAGATGTGTACCACTCCGAGACGACATCCGTCAACGCACCCACCCTCGACCTCGACCGCCTGGTCGCGATCGACGTCCACACGCATATCCACGCCGACCGGCACGGCCACTTCTCCCTCGACGACGAACTGCTGGCGGCCGCCGAGCGCTACTTCAAGGGCCCGGCGATGCCCCAGCCCACCGTCGAAGACCTGGCCGAGCGCTACCGTGCCGCCGACATGGCCGCGGTGGTGTTCACCGTCGACGCCGAATTCACCACCGGGCACCCGACATTGAGCAACGAGGAGCTGGCCGAGGCCGCGGCCGCGCATCCGGACGTGCTCATCCCGTTCGGGTCCATCGACCCGGCCCGGGGCGCGGCCGGGGTCCGGGCCGCACGGCGGCTGGTGACCGAATACGGCGTGCGCGGCTTCAAGTTCCATCCCAGCCTGCAGGCGTTCGAGCCGAACGACCGCCGCGTGTACCCGCTCTACGAGGAGTTGCAGTCCCTGGGTGTGCCCGCCCTGTTCCACACCGGCCAGACCGGCATCGGCGCCGGCCTGCCGGGTGGCCGCGGCATCAAGCTGCGCTACTCCGATCCGATGCTGCTCGATGATGTCGCGGCCGATTTCCCCGGGCTGACCGTGATCATGGCGCATCCCTCGGTGCCGTGGCAGGACGCGGCCATCTCCATCGCCACCCACAAGGCGAACGTCTACATCGACCTGTCCGGCTGGTCGCCCAAATACTTCCCGCCGCAGCTGATCCGGGCCGCCAATGGCATGCTCTCGGACAAGGTCCTGTTCGGCTCGGACTATCCGGCGCTCACCCCGGAGCGCTGGATCGCCGACTTCGAGAAGCTCGAGATCAAACCCGAGCTGCGGCCGAAGATCATGAAGGACAATGCGATTCGAGCACTCGGGCTGGGCGTGGACCGACCCGCGCTATAGCTCTCCGCGCCGACTTGTGAGCCGGTTCTCATTGAACGGAAGGCCCTGTTGAGGGTAGGCGTCGCATGACCTTTCCTGTTCGGCGATCCAGATCACATTCCGAACAGGAGCCGGTTGATGAACAGCCAGCACAAGGATCGCGGAGCCATCAATCCGGTGGCGGCCCGGCAGGCCGCCACCGCGAGTTTCATCGGCTCCGCGATCGAGTGGTACGACTTCTTCCTCTACGGTGCCGCGGCGGCGCTGATCTTCGCCCCGCAGTTCTTCCCCTCCAGCAATCCGGCCGCGAGCCAACTGGGTTCGTTCGCCAGCTTCGCGGTGGGCTTCCTGACCCGACCGCTGGGCGGCGTGATCGCCGGGCATTTCGGCGACCGCATCGGCCGCAAGAAGGTGCTCGTCATCTCGCTGGTCATGATGGGCGGCTCCACCGTGCTGGTGGGCCTGCTGCCCGGCTACGCCCAAATCGGTGTCGCCGCACCGATTCTGCTGTTCGTCCTGCGCCTGATCCAGGGTCTCGCGGTAGGCGCGGAATGGGGCGGTGCGGCGCTCATGGCGATCGAGCACGCACCGCCGAACCGGCGCACCTTCTACGGTTCGGCGACCCAGCTGGGCGTGCCCGCGGGCGCGGTGTTCGCCTACGGGATGATGCTGGTGCTGTCGGAGTTCACCGGTGCGGGCTTCAATCACTGGGGCTGGCGGGTCGCCTTCGTGGCCAGCATCGTGCTGGTCGGC
This sequence comes from Nocardia sp. NPDC046763, assembly GCF_040645495.1. Lineage (NCBI taxonomy): Bacteria > Bacillati > Actinomycetota > Actinomycetes > Mycobacteriales > Nocardiaceae > Nocardia > Nocardia sp. NPDC046763. The sequence continues at coordinate 142,553 of NZ_JBEYYI010000001.1, forward strand.
TACGGCTTCCGAATTCGGCGGCGGCTCAGTGAAAGTCCGCTGTTCACCGAAACCGTATCGGAGAAGGATGTCGCCCGCGCGCCGATTCTCGAGGTGTTGCGCCGCTATCCCGGCCACGTGCTGACGGCGGTTTTCGCGGCCACTGCGAGCCCTGCCATCGGCTATATCGTGCTCACCTACATTCTGTCCTACGGGACGAAAGAGGTTGGCTACACCCGCAATACGCTGCTGATCGTCGTGATCGTCACCAGCGCGGTGCAATTCGTGGCCACGCTGGTGCTCACGCTGATGGCCGACCGCTGGGGCAGACGCCGATTGATGCTGATCGGCTCGGCGTTCCAGGCGGTCGCGGCGCTGGCCTTCTTCCCCATCTTCGATACGGGCGTGGTGGCGTTCGCGATCGTCGGCTGCTCGTTGGCCATCGTCGCCAACACCACGCAGTATGCGCCGCTGCCCGCGGTGATCAGCGATCTGTTCCCGATCCGGCTGCGCTACACCGGTTCCTCGATCGGCTATCAGTTCGGTGCGATCCTCGGCGGCGCGCTGTCGCCGATCATCGCCACCAGCATCTTCGCCGGTACCGGCAACTCGCTCTACATCGGCCTGTATCTGGCCGTCGTGACGGTGCTGTCGGCCGTCGCGATCCTGATCGCACATCTCCCGGCCCTGCGCCCGCGCGAGGCGGATCCCGAACCCGAACTCGTCGGCTGACCCGCACGAGAAAGAGCCCCCGAGCCGGGATCACCGGCTCGGGGGCTCATTCGTTTCGGGCAATCGTGTTGCGGTACTTCAGGATCGGCCGTACAGCCGCTTGACGTCGGCTTTGCGGATCTTGCCGGAGCCGGTGACCGGCAGTTCGTCGACGTACTCGACGAACTTGGGCACCTTGAAGGCCGCGAGCCGCTCACGCAGGAAGCTCAGCAGTTCGGCCGGGTCCGGGCGATCGGAGCCGACGGCGACCACCACCGCCTTGCCCACCTCGCCCCACCGGTCGTCGGGCACGCCGATGACCGCGCACGAGGCCACCGCCGGATGGCGGCACAGCTCGTTCTCGACCTCCGCGGGGTAGATGTTCTCCCCGCCGGAGATGATCATGTCCTTGATCCGGTCCACGATGAACACATAGCCGTCCGCGTCGACGGTGGCGACGTCGCCGCTGTGGAACCAGCCATCCCGCAACACATCCGCGGTCACCTCGGGCTGCTTCCAATAGCCGCGCATGACATTCGGGCCACCCACCAGCACCTCGCCGCGCTCACCCGGCCCGACCTCCGCGCCCTCGCCGTCCACCACTCGCACATCGGTGAAAAACGAAGGCACACCGGCGGATCCGAGCTTCGTCTCGGCATGCGCGCGGTCGAGCACGAGCACGCCGGGCGCGGCCTCGGTCATGCCGTAGCCCTGCACGAAGCCGAGCCCGCGATCGAGATAGCGCTGAATGGTGCGGTGCGGCACCGGCGCGCCCCCGCACAGCAGGGTGCGCAGGCTCGACAGGTCGGTGTCGTCCCAGCGCGGGTGCGCGGCCAGCGCGTTGTACATGGTCGGGACGCCGAACATCCAGGTGATGCGTTCGCGCTCGACCAGTTCGAGCACGGTGCCCGCGTCGAACTTGGCCAGCAGCACCACCCGGCCGCCCTTGAGCAGCGTCGGCAGGCACACCATGCCGAGTGCGCCGGCGTGGAACAGCGGGGCGGCCAGCAGGGACGACTCGTCGCTCGCGACATCGCTCTCGACAATGACATTGACGCAGTTCCAGGTCAGGTTGCCGTGGGTGAGCACGGCCCCCTTGGGCCGCCCGGTGCTGCCGGAGGTGTACATGATCAGGCAGTCGTCCTCGAGCAACACCGACTCGTCGATGACCGCGGTCGAGGCCCCGGCCAACTGTTCGTCGTAGCCGCCGGGGCCGCCGACGCGCACGATGCCCGGGCGGTCGGTGCCGGGCAGGGCAGCCACCAGGGCATCGTGCTCGCCGGTGTGAACGAGTACGGACGTGCCGGAATCGGCGAGCACGTACTCGATCTCCGCCGCCGCGGATCGGGCATTGAGCGGTACGAAGACCGCGCCCAGCAACCCGGCGGCGAAGAGCACCTCCAGATAGACGGGATGATTCGGGCCCAGATAGGCGACCCGGTCGCCGGGGCCGACTCCCAGTCCCCGCAGCATCCAGGCCGCGCGGGTCGCGCGCTCGTGCAACAGCGCGTAGGTGACGGAGCGGTCGTCGATGGTGATCGCGACCGCGTCCGGGGTCATGCGGGCGCGGCGTGCGGGCCACGACCCCAGCCCCCGATTGCGCACATTCATCCCAGTCCCTCGGATCTACTTCGACGGATCGAAAGCGCCGAGGCCCGGACGATAGCTCTTGTCGTCGAGGAACTGGCTCAGGCCCTTCTCACGGCCGTGAGCGGGATCGAGCGTCCGCGACTGGTCCAGCTTGGCGTACAGGTAGTCCTCGGACTGCGACCAGGTCATCTCGGCCGCAAACTTGTAGCCAACCTTAGCGGTGTGCAGAATGACCTGATTCAGACCGGCCAGCTTCAGGGCCAGCTCGCGGGTCCGTTCGCGCAGCCGCTCGGCCGGGACCGCCTCGTTGACCAGTCGCATCTCGGCGGCACGAGCGCCGTCGAAGGGCTCGCCGGTCATGATGTAGTACAACGCGTCGCGCTGATTCACGGTGGCGGCCATGGCCTTGGTGACCACGCTCCCCGGCGGGATGCCCCAGTTCACCTCGGACAGACCGAACTGCGCCTTCTCGTCGGCGATGGCCAGATCGCAGGCGACGAGCGGGGTGAACGCGCCGCCGAAACACCAGCCGTTGACCATCGCGATGGTCGGCTTGGCGAAGTAGGACAACCGCCGCCACTGCCATTCGGTGCTGGCGCGGCGGGCGCGCTGCTGGGCGGCGATGCTGCCGCTGGCCTCGACCGCGCGGAAGTATTCCTTGAGATCCATTCCCGCGGAGAAGGATTCGCCGGCGCCGGTGAGCACCAGCACGCGGCAGCGGTCGTCGTACTCGAGGTGGTCGAGGGTGGCCACCATCTCGTCATTGAGCTTCGGGTTCATGGCATTGCGCTTCTCGGGCCGGTTCAGGCTGACCCAGGCGATGCCCTCGTCGAATTCGACCGTGACGGTGTCGCCCCAGGGTTCGGTAACGGTGCTCATCGGGCTCCTTTATCAGTAATGCTGATGATTGTGGAGACGGTTCTACAGGTCCCGACGGTGAAACGTCAACAGTCGTTTTCGTCCAGCGATACGCCGAACCCGTTCACTCGCCGGGTGATTCGGGAATCCGCCGCCGCGCCGCCTCGTCCGCCAGCGCGGACACCCCGTGGGCCAGCACGCTGCGGAATTCCGTGCTGCGGCGATCGCTCATCCCGCTCAGCAGCCGGGCTTCGATCTCCCCGACCCGGGGCGCGGCCTCGCGCAAGGTTTCCCGGCCCTGCTCGGTCAGCGTCGCCACCAGCACCCGGCGATTGCCGGGATCGCGATCACGGCGGATCAGCCCGCGCTCCTCGAGCGTCTGCACCATGACGTTCATCGTCTGCGGACGCAGGAACGACCGCCGCGCCAGCTGCGCCGAGGACAGTCCACTGCGGCGCTCGAGCACCGTCAGCGCGGTGTACTGCAGCGTGGTCAGCCCCAGGGGCCGCAGCGCGTCGTCCATGAGCGCCCGCACCGCGAGTTCCAGCTGCTTGATCAGGTAGAGCGTCGAGGGTGGCGCGTCGATGGCGCGATCATCGGAAATGCCGGTCACCCGGCCATCTTCGCATCGCGTCCGGGGCCGATCCGCCGCCGGGCGCCGGGTTTCACCTGCGCTTCCATTCAATGGAAGGGGCGTGGAGGCATGGGGGAGTCCGGTCCCATGCTCGGGCGAACGCATTGGCCCCGCGCTCGCGGGCCGCCGGAAAACGATCAGAGGATGCCCATGTCCATCGCCCGCGCCCTGCTCATCGGCGGTGCCGAGATCCCCGCCCGTTCAGGGGCCAGAACCGATGTCGTCAATCCGTACACGGGGGCCGTGTACGCCAGTGTCGCCGCAGCCGGACCTGCCGACGTGACCGCCGCCGTGGACGCCGCCCACGCCGCCTTCGGCGAGTGGGCCGACCTGCCTCCGGCCCAGCGCCGAGCCGTCTTCCTCCGCGCCGCCGATCTGCTGGAATCCCGTGCGGCACAGGGCGCGGAGTACATGGCGGGTGAGGTGGGCGGCGCACGGCCATGGGCCGAGTTCAATGCCGCGGTGGCCGCCGGGGTGCTGCGTGAGGCCGCCGCCGCGATCACCGCGCCCCGCGGCGAGGTGCTGGCCTCCGCGCAGCCCGGGGTGCTCGGCCTGGCGGTGCGCCGTCCCCTCGGCGTGGTGGCCGCGTTCGCGCCCTGGAACGCACCGATCATCCTGTCCACCCGGGCGGTGGCCGCGCCGCTGGCGGCGGGAAATACCGTGGTGCTCAAGGCGAGTGAGGCCGCGCCGCTGGCCAGCGGACTGTTCATCGCAGACGTACTGGCCGAGGCGGGACTGCCCGCGGGGGTGCTGAACGTGATCACCAACGATCTCGCCGACGCGCCGGCGGTGGCGCAGGCCCTGATCGCCGACGAGCGCGTGCGAGCGGTCAACTTCACCGGCTCCACGACCGTCGGCCGGATCATCGGCACGCTGGCCGCCGAGCATCTCAAGCCCGCCGTGCTGGAGCTGGGCGGCAAGAACTCGGTGATCGTGCTCGAGGACGCGGATATCGATTACGCCGTGCGCGCGGCGGTTTTCGGGGCCTTCGCCAACTCCGGCCAGATCTGCATGTCGGCCGATCGCATCCTGGTGCACGAGTCGGTGGCGGGAGAGTTCCTCGAGAAGTTCTGCGCGGCCGTGGAATCGCTGCCGACCGGCGATCCCGCCGACCCGGCCACGGTCATCGGTCCGATGGTGAATGAGGCTGCCGCTCAGCGTGTTTCGTCGCTCGTGCGGGACGCCGTGGCCAAGGGCGCGGTGGTGCGCGCGGGTGGCGGAACACCGGAGGGCGCGGTGCACCGGGCGACGGTGCTCACCGGTGTGCCCGTCGACGCCGACATCCACCACGCCGAGATCTTCGGCCCCGCTTGCGTGGTGGACACCTTCGCGACCGACGCCGAGGCCGTGGCCAAGGCCAACGACACCGAACACGGACTGTCGGCCGGCGTGATCACCGAGAACGCGACCCACGCCCTGCGGGTGGCGGCCGGGCTGCACACCGGCATCGTTCATATCAACGATCAGTCCGTCGGCGACGAGCCGCAGGCTCCGTTCGGAGGTGTGAAGAACTCCGGCTACGGTCGTTTCGGCGGTCGCTGGGGCATCGAGGCGTTTTCCAACACCCGCTGGGTCACCGTCGCCACCGAGCAGCTGCCTTTCCCCGGCTGAATCGTCGGCCAGCTGAAAAACTCAGGCCCCCTGCGGATCTCGCAGGGGGCCTGAGTTCTCTTCGGGCGGGTCGGCCGATGCGCGTGGGGTACACGCTCAGCGGTGCGTCACGCCGGGTCCGCGGGGATCTCCGCGAGGATCTGCTCGGCCACCGCGAAAGCGGTATTGGCCTTGGGGATTCCGGAGTACGCGGCGGTGTGAAGCAGCACCTCGCCGATCTCGGCCCGGCTCAGGCCGTTTCGGATCGCGGCCCGGACGTGCAGGGCGAGTTCCTCGTGGCAGCCGAGCGCGGTGAGCAGGGCGAGGGTGACGGCGCTGCGGGTACGGCGGTCCAGGCCCTCGCGGGTCCAGATCCCGCCCCATGCGGCGGCGGTGATGTACTCCTGGAATGGGCGGGTGAAATCGGTGGTACGCGCCTGTGCGCGATCGACGTGCTCGTCGCCGAGGACGGCGCGGCGCACCCGCATGGCGGCATCGCTGTCGGGCCGGGTGGTGTTCTGGTCGGTCATTGAGCACCCCTGAGGTGGTCGAGGATCGGTGGGAGGAACAGGTCGGGGCGTTCGGTGGGGCCGAGATGGGCCGCGCCATCGAGGATTTCGAGGCGCGCACCCGGAATCCGGTCGGCGAGGAGCCGTCCGTGCTCGGGCGGGAACGCCGGATCCTGGACGGTGGACAGCACCAGGGTCGGTGCGGTGATGTGCGGTAGCTCGCCGCTCAGATCGAGATCGGCGAGCGCCGCGCAGCAGGCCGCATAGCCGTGGGCGGGCGTATCGGCGGTGAGATCGCGCATATGGCGGGTGGTTTCGGGATTGTCGGCCCGCCACTCCGGGGTGAACCAGCGCTCGACACTGCCGTCAGCGATGGCTCGCATACCCTGCGCGCCGGCCTGTGCGGCCCGCTCGCGCCACCTCTCTGGATTGCCCGGCCGGGCCGAGGTACAGCACGCGACCAGTCCACGTACCCGCTCGGGGCGATGCCTGGCCAGCCACAGTGCGGTCATGCCGCCGAGTGAGACCCCGACCAGGTGCGCGGCCTCGATCTCGAGTCGGTTCAGCAGCGCTTCCAGGTCCGCGCCGAGGTCCGCGAGACCGTACGGCCCCGCTGGTACCGGAGAGTCGCCGTGGCCACGGGTGTCGTAGCGGATGACTCGGAAACCGCTGTCCCGCATCGGATGTACGTAATCGGACCAGATCTCGAGGGTGCTGCCCAGGGCATTGATCAACACCACCGGTGTGCCGCCGGGGTCGCCGTCGGCGAGGTGGTGCACGGTGACAGCGCGGGTGGCCCGGGTTCCGGCGAGGGAACCCGGGCCGCCATCACCGCCGCCCCTCATGCGGCGGGTGCGGATTCGACCCTGCTCGTGTGCGGAGAGGGCCCGTCGGGTGAAGGTCGGTGCGCTGCCGAGGTAGGCGGACGGTTCCAGCAGCGCGTCGATCCGGGAGCGATCGAGATGACCCGCGATGAGCGGGTGCGCCGCCAGGAGGTCGCCGAACGCCGCGCTGTCCGGGCGGGCTCGGCGCGCGCAGTCGGTCACCGCGTCGTGGGCCGCCAGCCGGCCCAGTGCCGGGGTCAGCACGGCGGTGACCCGCTCGGCCATCAGCAGCCCGCCGGTGAGTGCCAGATTTCCGCGCATCCGGGCGGGGTGAATCTGCAAGCGGGACAGGCTTTCCCGCAGCCAATGCACGGCCGACCCGGTGCTGCGCAGCAATTCGGTGAGCGGCCGCCATTCGGCGTGCCACGATCCGGCGGCGCGTTGTTGCTCGTGTGCGGCGGCCGACAGCAGCGTGGCCACCAGCCCGGGGGCCTGTGCGGCGGCGGCGACCGCCGCAACCGCGGCAATGGGATTCCGCTTGTGCGGCATGGTCGACGACCCGCCCGCCGCGCCGTCCTCGCTGACCTCGCCGACCTCGGTCTGCGCCAGCAGTGTGAGGTCGCGGCCGATCTTGGCGACCACACCGCTCACGGTGCCGAGCGCGCCCGCCAGTTCACCGATCCGGGTGCGGTCGGTGTGCCAGGGCAGCTCCGGAGCGGTCAGGCCGAGGTAGCGAGCATAGGTCTCCGCTACGTCCGTTCCGGAATCACCCAGCGACGCGAGGGTTCCCACGGCTCCACCCAGCTGTGCCGCCAGGCGTGAGCGGTGCACCCGGTCGAGCTGATCGGCTGCGGCGCCCAGGCTCGACAGCCAGCCGGCGGCGGTCAGGCCGAAGGTGACCGGCAGCGCCTGCTGCAACAGACTGCGGCCGACCTGCGGGGTGGCCGCGTGCTGGCGTGTCAGCTCCGCGAGCAGGTCTGCGCACGCCGACAGGTCCGCCTCCAGGGCATCGAGGGCGCGGGCCGCGATCAGCATGGCGGCGCTGTCCATGATGTCCTGGCTGGTCGCGCCCAGATGGACGGAGCCGGCTGCCTCGCGGTCGGTGACCCGCGCGGTGAGCGCGCGCACCAGCGGTGCGGCCGGATTGCCGATATCGACTGCGGCCGCACCGATTTCGCGGACATCGTAGAGTTCGGCCCGGCACGCCGCGGCGATGGCTCCGGCGTGCGCCTCGGGAATGATCCCGCAGTCGGCCAATGCCCGCGCCAGCGCCGCCTCCGAATCCAGCAGCGCCTGTAGCCAGGCGGTGTCATCGGTGGCGGCGGCGACCGGGCCGGCGGCCTGGATCGGGCCGAACAGCTCAGACATCGAAGAACACCGTCTCGTGCTCGCCGCGCAGGCGGATGTCGAAGCGGTATCCGTCCACGGCGGGTTGCGCGATCAGCGTGCTACGCCGGTGCGGCGCAACTGATCCCAGGGCCGGGTCGGCGGCGTTCGCGATCGCCTGCTCCGGGAAATAGATCCGAGTGACCAGCCGGTGCAGCAGCCCCCGGGCGAAGACCGACACGTCGATGTGCGGGGCCTGCTCCCGGCCGCCGGGACCGGGTAGCGCACCCGGAATCACTGTGTGGACGGCGAATTCGCCCGACGTGGTCTCGCTGCGGCCGAAGCCGCGCCAGCCCGGGGTGCCCGGGCGCGGGTCGTCGGGATGATCGAATCGTCCGTGCGGATCGGCCTGCCAGGTTTCGATCAGCGCGTCCGGGATCACCGCACCCTCGCCGTCGAAGACTGCCCCGCGGATCCACACCGCGCCCGGCGTGCCCTCGGGTACCACGAATGGTCCGTCGGGCCAGGACAATCCGATGTGCAGGTAGGGTCCGACGGTCTGTGACGGCGTCGACGGCAGGATGCGGTCAGTCATCGTGTGGCTCCTCGAACGGTGTGGCGTGGCGGCCGCGCAGCACGATGTCGAATTCGAACGCGAGCGCCCATTCCGGCTGCGTGTCTTCCAGGCTGAACCGCGAGATCAGGCGAGGCCGTGCGGCTTCCGGGACCGAGTTGAAGATCGGGTCCTGGCCGAAGAGCGGATCGTCCGGGAAGTACATCTGGGTGACCAGACGCTGGGTGAAGGCCCGCCCGAATACCGAGAAGTGGATGTGGGCGGGCCGCCACGCGTTGTCGTGGTTGCGCCAGGGGTACGCGCCGGGCTTGACGGTGGTGAACCGATAGCGGCCCTGCCCGTCGGTGAGCGTCCGGCCGACGCCGGTGAAGTTCGGGTCCAGCGGTCCCGGCCAGCGGTCGCCGGTGTGGCGGTAGCGGCCCGCGGCATTGGCCTGCCAGATCTCGATCAGCGAATCCGGTATCGGATGGCCGTCGCCGTCGAGGAGCCGGCCGAAGACGATGATCCGCTGTCCCAGCGGCTCGTCGGCGTGCTGCGCGGTGAGATCGTTATCGGTCGCGCCGAGGCGGCCCGGGCCGAACAGTGGCCCGGTGATCTCCGTCAGCTGTTGGGGCAGCAAGATGGGCGGCACCCCCGGCGCGCGCACCGGCGTCGACCCGTAATCGGGATACAGCAGTGGCGGATGGGTGCCGGGCGGATCGGATCGATAGCTCGGCAGGGCCGAATGTGTTGTGTACACGGGAACTCCCAATTGTCAGGCGTGTAGGACCAGTGCCAGCCCCTGACCGACGCCGATGCAGAGGGCGGCCAGGCCCCAGCCGCCGCCACGCTGCCGCAGGCGGCGCGCCAGGGTCGTGACGATGCGTGCGCCCGAGGCGCCGAGCGGGTGCCCGAGGGCGATGGCCCCGCCATGGACGTTGACGATGGCCGGATCCAGGTCGGGCCACTCGGCCAGGCAGGCCAGCGATTGCGCGGCGAAGGCCTCGTTCAACTCCACTGCCGACAGGTCGGACCAGCCGATTCCCGCACGGCGCAACGCGATCTCGGCGGCGCGGGTCGGTCCGATGCCGAACAGGTCGGGGTCGACACCCGCCGCGCCCCGACCGGCCACCCGGGCCAGCGGTTCGCGCCCGAGCCGGTCCGCGGTGGCGGCATCGGCCAGCAGCAGCGCCGCCGCGCCATCGGTGAGCGGGGAGGCGTTGCCCGCGGTGACGGTGCCCTGCCGTCGGAACGAAGGTCGCAGCGCGGCAAGCTTTTCCGCAGTGGTGTCGGCGCGCACCGGTTCGTCGCGTGTCAGGTCGGTGCCCGGGAGCGCGCTCACCTCGTCGTCGAAGAAGCCGTCCGCCCAGGCGCGTGCGGCCCGGCGATGACTGCGCGCCGCGAACTCGTCCTGCGCGGCGCGGTCGATGCCATAGCGCTCGGCCAGCAGTTCGGTGGATTCGCCCAGCGACACCGTCCATTGTTCCGGCATGGCCGGATTCACCAGCCGCCAGCCGAGCGTGGTGGAGTGCAGCGTCTCGTGCCCGGCCGGAAAACCCTTGGCGGGCTTGGACAATACCCAGGGCGCACGGCTCATGGACTCGGTGCCGCCCGCGACCAGGAGTGCGGCGTCACCCACTTCGATGGCGCGCGAGGCCTGGAACACCGCGTCCATCCCGGAGCCGCACAGCCTGTTCACCGTCGTCCCCGTCACGGTCGTCGGCCAATCCGCCAGCAGCGCCGCCATTCTCGCCACATTGCGGTTGTCCTCGCCCGCCTGATTGGCAGCGCCGAGGATCACGTCGTCGACCTGCGCGGGATCGAAATCGGTGCGCCGGGCCAACTCTCGCAGCACGTGCGCGGCCAGATCGTCGGGCCGCATACTCGACAGCGCGCCGCCATAGCGACCGAAGGGGGTACGGACGCCGTCGAGGAGGTAAGCCGAATTCATCGGGCCTCCTTCAACCGGCGCAACGCGGTGAGTTCTGCGTCGGTCGGCGGGGGAGTGGTGGACAGGGAAGCCGCCACCCGCAGCGGCCAGCCGGTCGCCGCGATCATCTGGTCCACGGTGACGCCCGGGTGCAGGGCGGTGAGCACCAGTTCCCGCGTGTCCGGATCCGGTCGCAGCACACCGAGATCGGTGATGATCAGGGTCGGGCCCGCACCACGCAGCCCGAGCGCCTCTCGGTCGCCCGGACCACGGCCGTGCCCCACCGAGGTGACGAAGTCGACCCGGTCGACAAAATTGCGCCGGTTCTGCCGCATGACCACCAGCACGTCGCCGCAGGATGCCGCGATCTCGGGCGCTCCGCCCGCGCCGGGCAGTCGCACGGCGGGGTCGGCGTAGTCGCCGATCACGGTGGTGTTGATATTGCCGAACCGATCCAGTTGCGCCGCACCGAGAAAACCTATGTCGATGCGCCCGGCTTGCAGCCAGTAGTTGAACATCTCCGGCACGCTCACGACCGCGTCGGCGGTGTCGGCGAGCACACCGTCGCCGATGGATGCGGGCAGCCGTCCGGGTTTCGCGCCGATCGCGCCGGATTCGTAGATCAGCACCAGCTCCGGCGCATGCGTGCGGCGGGCCAGATTCGCCGCCGTGGACGGCAGGCCGATGCCGACGAACACCCGCTGGTCGCCGGTCAGGGCGCGAGCCGCCGCCACGGTCATCATCTCGTCGGCGTCGTACTCCACTGTCATCGTGAAACCTCCTCGGCCTGAAGGGAATCGAGCCAGCGGGAGAAGGAATCGCGGTCGCGGCCGACGGCATCCCAGGCCGCATAGGCGTCGTTGTCGCGCTCGTAATAGCCCTGCGCGTATGAGGGCCGCGCACCGCCGGGCGCTATGGCGACGGCGTCGATCACCCAGTGCGGCAGGACGATTGCGCCCGGAAGCGGGATCAGTTCGTCGACCACCTCCTCGACGGTGACCAGGCTGCGGCGTGCGGCGAGCACGGCCTCCTTCTGCACCCCCAGCAGCCCCCACAGCTGGACATTGCCGTGGCGGTCGGCGCGCTGGGCGTGGATGACGGTGACATCCGGATTCAGGGCGGGCACCGCGGCCAGCCGTTCCCCCGTGAACGGGCAGTCGAGGAAGGCGATGGTCGAGGTCACCCGGGCCAGATCGGTTCCGGCGTAACCGCGTAGCACCGCGAAGGGCAGTCCGGACGCGCCCGCGGCATAGCGGTTGGCCATGCCCGCGTGACTGTGCTCCTCGATCTCGAGCGGACGCGGCCAGCCTCGCTGGATCGCGTCGCGGAACCGGTGCAGCGAGCCGACTCCCGGATTGCCACCCCAGGAGAAGATCAGTTTGCGGGCGCATCCCGCGCCGATCAGTTGGTCGTACACCAGGTCCGGGGTCATCCGCACCAGCGTCAGATCGCGGCGGCGCTGGCGAATGATCTCGTGTGCGGCTGCCGTCGGGATCAGGTGGGTGAAACCCTCCAGGGCCACCGTCGCGCCGTCGGACACCAGGTCCCGCACGGCGTCGCGCAGATCGGCGAATTCAGCCACGGTCCTCGCCTCCGGCGATCGGCAGCCCGGCATAGTTCTCGGCGAGTTCCCTTGCCGCCGAGGGCGAATCGATGACCCGGCGCAGCTGAGAGAGCTGGAGCTGGGCATCGAAGTCGTCGCCGTGACGATGCAGCATGGTCGTCATCCACCAGGAGAAATGGGTGCTGCGCCACACCCGGCGCAGCGCGGTATCGGAGTAGGCGTCGGCCGGCCCGGTCGAACCGTCACGCAGCAGTGCGGTGAGCGCGGGGGCCAGCACGGCCACGTCGGCGATGGCCAGATTCAGGCCCTTGGCCCCGGTGGGCGGCACGATGTGGGCGGCGTCGCCGGCCAGGAACAGGCGACCGTGGCGCATCGGTGTGGTGACGAAGCTGCGCATGGGGAGCACGCTCTTCTCCAGGATCGGTCCCGTGCGCAGGGTCCAGCCGTCGAGCGCCAATCGGGTGGACAGCTCGTCCCAGATGCGGTCGTCGCTCCAGTCCTCGATGCGCTCGCTCGGATCGACCTGCAGGTAGAAGCGGCTCACCTGTTCGGATCGCATACTGTGCAGCGCGAATCCGTTCGGATGCCAGGCATAGATCAGCTCGTCGGTGGATGGTGGGACCTGGGCCAGTACGCCGAGCCAGGCGAAGGGGTAGGCGCGTTCGACGGTCTGCCGCAGCCCGACCGGGATCGCCTGTTTGCTGGGGCCGTGGTAGCCGTCGCAGCCGACGACGACCTCCGCGTCCACTCGCCGGGCCGCGCCGGTGGCGTCGACGAAGGTGATCGACGGACGGTCGGTGTCTGCATCGTGCACCGCGACGTCGGTCGCCTCGTAGAAGGCGAGCTGGCCGGCCTTTTCCCGGACCGCCATCAGGTCGGCGGTCAGTTCGGTCTGGCCGTACACGTAGACCGCTTGCCCGGTGAGCTCGGTGAAGTCCAGATGCTGCCGTCGGCCCGGCCACTGCAGGTAGATACCGCGGTGTTCGATCGCGGCCCGATCCAGTCGGTCCGCGACGCCGGCCCGTCGCAGCAGGTCGACGCTGGCGGATTCCAGGATGCCGGCGCGGATACGGGATTTCACATGGTCGGCGGATTGGCGTTCGACGATCACGGATTCGATGCCCGCCAGATCGAGCAACTGCGACAGCAGTAGCCCGGCGGGACCGGATCCGATGATCGCGACTCGGGTTCGCATCTGTACCGAACTCCTCATCTGTGCTGGTGAAGTACGCACAGAATCGGTCCGCGGCATTCGGTGCCACTACGGCACTTCCATTCAATGAAAAGGTACCGACCGTCCGGGTGATTGCCCCGGCAGTATCCGATGGCGAGATTTCAACGACGAAACACGGAGTGCCCATGTTGAGCCCCATCCGCGCCTGTGCCCCGGCCGCGATCAAGGCCCTGGCGGCGGCCACGGCCGTCGCGGCCGTCTTCACCCTGGCCGCGTGCGGCTCGGACAAGTCAGCGCCGCAGCCGATCTCGCTGCACGCGAAGGCCGGGCCGGCGGGCACCACGTTCTGGGATGTGCAGGACAAGCCCGCCCCGGACGCCAAACCCGGCGACATCTACTGGATTCAGCCGCGCACCGATGCGCCCGCGGACACGCAGGGCTGGAATGTCGTCTACGTGTCGGAGATCCAGCCCGGGGTGAAGAAGTTCGTCTCCGGTGAGATCTACGCGCCCACAGCGCATTCCGATCAACCGCGGGACATGGTGCTGTGGAACCACGAGACCACCGGCCTGGCCGACGCCTGCGCGCCGTCCCGCCGCAGCCTGTCCGACGGCGAACACTCCCGGGTCCCGGCCATCGAGGCGATGTTGAAGGCCGGCCACGTCGTTGCCATGAGCGACTACCCGGGCCAGGGCCTGCCGGGCCCGTCCTATTACATGGTCGGTGCGGTCAACGCGCGAGCCTCCCTGGACATGCTGCGCGCCGTCCACAACCTGCCGGAACTGAACGCCTCCAACCGTTTCGTCGAATACGGCTGGTCGCAGGGCGGCCAGACCACCATGCGCGTGGAATCCCTGGCTCGCTCCTACGCACCCGAATTCCAGGGCGTCGGCGCCGCGCTCATCGCACCCGCGGTCCGCATCCGCGACCTCACCCTGCACTCGATGAGCGGCCCCGACAACGCCGGATACGTCATCTCCACCTTGCCCGGCATCAAGGCCGCATATCCCGACCTGCTCTACCGCGACTTCCTGAAGCCCGATGCGATGGAAATGCTCCCCGTCCTCGCCAATGGCTGCTTCGACATCTGGGATGCGGCGGCCCCGCTGCGCGACGCCTATCAGCCCAACGCCCTGAGCCCCGGCAGCACCTGGTGGAACGCCATGTCCGCCGTCGATGACTGGCAGCCCGCCGGCACCATGCCCTTCGCCGTCTACCAGGGCGTCGATGACACGGTCGTGCCGAAGGACCTGACCCAGCGTGAGCGGACGGCCCTGTGCCACTCCGGCGTCGCCGTCGACTACAACGAATTCACCGGCCAAGACCACGAAACCGTCGTCCCTTCCGCCGCGGACCGCTTCCCCGCCTGGGCCGCCGACCGCTTCGCCGGCAAACCCGCCCCCACCAACTGCCCCGCCTGACCCGTACCGCCGCCATCGCCCACGGCGGCCGACGGTGACGGAACCTGTTCAGTAGCTGACCGTTTCGGCGTCGAGAATCCAGTTGACGCCGAAACGGTCGGTCAGCATCCCGAAGATCGGTGCCCACTGGGCGGGCCCGAGTTGCTCCACGACTGTCGCGCCGTCGGCCAATTTTGGGTTAGCTGTTCCGTGGCCGCATCGGTCAGCGCACTATGCGGCAACAGCGGATGTTTTGTACTGCAGTGGTTCCCATATGCTATGGCTAGTGAGATCTCTCTGCGGCGTAAGCGGGGAACCGTTCGCGCATCGCGGCGTCGAACGCGGACGCATCCTCGAGGGAGTCCCACCGGTGGAACTGGTCCCGCTGCAGATACCAGCGCATCAGCGATGCCGCGTCCTGTGCCCGGCCGTCCAGTACACACAGCACGACTGTTCCGCGCAGCAGCGTCGGATCCGGATTCGTTTCCCACGGAGCGGTTGTCGGTTCGCGTGCCGTCTGCAGTAGAGCGGGGAACGCGGATCGTTTGGCGAACCATTCACGTACCGGGCCGCGGACGTAGTCCATGAACTGAGCCACCGACACATCGAGCTCGGCGTCGAAATCGATCGACATCACCGGCGGCTTCGGCGAAACATCCAACAGATCGAAGCGCCCACGATCGATGTCGCCGTAACTCAGCCCATCACCGGGCATATCACGCATGACCTCATCAACGGCCGGCGATCCGATCCGCGCAGTCCCTTCGAGACGAAGGCCACCATCACGGTGACGCTCGATGTGGGCATCGACAGTCGAGGTCAGCCTGGGGATCGACTCGCTCGTCGGACTGAAGTAGACCTCCGTCCAAAGACGTTTCCCGGCACTGGGCCACCTCTCCAGCGGCGCGCAGACCGCGAAATCCTCTGCTGCCATGGCCTTTGTCAACCGGGTGATGATCTGCTTCGTCCATTGAGCCTGGTTACGCGCACCCACAGCTACTCGCCTTCCCGACAGCACTTTCGCGTCAACATGCCAAGTCCTACCCGCTGGCACCGACAGGCTGCGCTGAAACAAAACGCTGCGCCAATCACAGGGTTCGATAGGGGATGATCTGTGCCGCACCGAGTCTGGCCACCCGAAGGTCGCCACATGGCCAGCGCTAGCGGCCTCTCCGGGATATCGCGGACGAGGCACCTGAACCCGAATCCTGGCCTGGATCCGGTCCTGACACCAGTCTCGAGTAACTGAGTTGTATGTATCCGCCAGGTTCGTCCCGAGGTCGGAATCTTCCGAACGCAGACGAGATAGGCACTCTCCCAACCGATTCGACGACCGATATGACGTTGTTGTAGCCGTTGAGAAGATTGGTTAGGGTCACGCGACTCGAGGGTGCGCCCTCGGGTGCAGTGGTTCGAACAATGCATTCAGGAGAAGTAATGGGGTTTAAGGCACGAACCCGCCGGGTGGGGATCGGCATGACCGGGTTCGCGACACTGGCTGCCGCATCGGCGCTCACAGCGCCGTCCGCGTTGGCCGACATTACTAACGGCAGCACCACTCTCATCGGTAGCAACTACTCTGCCGGTCAGAGCTATACCGTCACTTCGACGATCCCGGTCCTGGCGGGCGCAACCTTTTATCTGGTCGACCAAGACGTCACCGGTAATAATCTGAACAGTACGACGAAGACTCCAGCACCCAACTGGTCGGGTTCCACTCAGTGGACACCGAAAACTGCCGGTACTCACCAGATTTGGGTCCAGGAAGACCTTAACGGCACCACGCAATACTTCTCGACCATCATCGCCAATATTTCCGTAGCCGCCGCGCCGGCGTCGACTGGAAGCGCTGCCTCTATACCGGTCATCGGCCCGCTACTGAGTTCTCTCAGCGGATAGGCTGCGCCCCGTGCGTCGTCAAGCGAGCGCGCACGGAGAATCGAACTGAGAATATGGCGCCCCCACCTGCAGAGCGGCAGGATGGGGGTTCGCTGTGTCGGCCGTTATCTGTTGGTTGAGGATGCATTCGACGCTTGCCGATACAGCTGGCTGGAGGTCGCAGTCTCCATCGCGCTGATCGTGGGCTGGCGGCGCTGTACGCCACTGTGCACGGGCTCTTCCACGGACAGCGTAAGGCCGGTAAGTGGCTGGAGCTTTTCGAGCACGGGCTGATCTTCGTCTCCCGAGAACGACTGCGAGTAGTTCGGTACGACCCGACCACGGTGATCCAGGATCTGATCGACCATCGCAGGAATGGCGTCACCACCCGGCCCGGAATCAGCGCCTACGAACAGGCCCGCCTAAACGCCCGGGTCGCCGACATCGACATCGTGTGCGGTCGGGCGGAGTCTGTCTCGGGTCGTGTCGTGGGGGTTGGCGACGGCGTGGTCAGACTGATATGCGCGGGTTGGTTACCGCAGAACGATTGTTCGATGGGGACGGTGCCGCTGGTCTAGAGGTCGAGCGTTGCAACGCGAAAGGTGTTGCTGCCCATAGCAGTTTCGCGGATATTGGCGCCGCTTCGCCTCCTGATCCGAAGGTAGAGGTCTTGGATCTGGCGTTTCCGTCGACCGTGTGGACTCTGCGCGATCCGCAGAATGTCGGCCACGAGTGGCAGGGGTACGTGACGCCCTCGGCATTCCGGAGGACGTGACGGCGCACAGCTTCCGGGGCGCGGTCGCGACGATTCTGGACGATGCCGGATTGTCGGCGCGGGTGACTGCGGACGTGCTCATGCACGTTGACCCGGCCATGACTCAACGGCACTACATGGCTCGCGGGCGGGCACACTAGGCCGCCGCCGATGCGCTGGATCGGGCGGTCAGCGGGCAGGCTGATCCGCCAAGGGAAACGGAATTAGTTGGGAGTTAGTTGGAAGATCTGGAAAAGCAAGAGGCCGGTCCCTCACGAGGAACCGGCCTTCACCTGCGGTGATTGTGGACCTGATGCGATGTTATTCGAACCAGGGCACCCTGACTGCGGTTCTCGAGGGGCTTCGGCAACGAGTAGGGGCGGACGGGGCCAGAGACGCAGGAAGGAACGCGGTTTCGGTGGCGCGGTCGGTGCGCGGCGACGTCTTACCGACGAGCATCGGGCGGCACTCGTGGAACAGTACGAGGCCGGTAGTGCGGTTAGTCGGCTAGTGGTCGAGCATCGGTTGGGTAAGGGGACCGTGCTGGGAATTCTCCGTGCCGGGGGAGCGGCCGTTCGGACGCCACGTCGGTTGACCGAGGCGGAGATCGACGCCGCAGTGGCCTGGTATCGAGGTGGCGAGTCTCTTGCGCGGGTCGGTGCGCGATTCGGTGTTGTCGCGGACACGATTGGTGCAGCGTTGGAGCGCCGGGGAATTGCTCGGCGGGACCCACGGGGGCGGCAGAGGTAGTTGTCCGGAGACACCGGACCTGGATGAAGCCCTCCCCGGAATTGGCGGAAGTTCGAGCGCAGCGCGGTGTGCCCAGCTCTGGTCATCGGGTCCAGATCTGTCCTCGTGCCTCGTATTCCAAGATTTCCTCGACGCGGGTCGCGGTTTCCGCGCTCAGTTCGCGGCGTACCAGCCAAAGCGCCAAGTCGAGGCCCGAGGTGATGCCGCCGGCTGTCACCAGGTTGCCGTCGTCGACGACGCGGGCCTTCGTGAGGATTCCGCCTTGTTGTTGCAGGGTGTCGAAGGCGCCGTGATGAGTGGTGCAGGGACGGCCGCGGAGCAGTCCGGCCGCGCCCAGAAGCATTGCGCCAGTGCATAATGAGGTAATCGTCAGTCCGTCGCGCGATGCGGCCGCCAGGGACGCGGGCAGGACGCCTCGATTGATTTCGGCCCAGATGCCCGGCTGGTCGCGGTGGGTGTAGCCGCCGCCGGGGACAACGAGGACATCGGCGTCCTGGGGTGCCCACGGTTGCGTGACCTGGACGACGGTGCCGTAGGCCGCGCGGATTGTTCCGGGTTGGCCCGTTGTCACATATCGCACATCCACGCCGCGCTCGGCGAGCATGCCGGCAAGGGAGAACACTTCGAAGGGCCCGATGAAATCCTGTTCCTCGACACCGTCGAACATGACGATGTGGACGCGCAGGGCCCCGGTCGTGCCTTGCCCGTCGGCCTTCGCTTCCGATGGTCGGATGCCGGGCGAGGCGGCAGCGAGGGCGGCGGCACCTCCGACCGCCATGAGCGCTCGCAACGCGTCTCGTCGTTCCATTTGCACTGTCCTCCAGTCATATTGGTCGCAGCACCGCAGTGGTTGTCAGCGTATGCGGTCTGAAATGTGCGGGGGTGTCGTGGCCCGCACGGGGGTGGCGGCCACCAGGAGTGCGGCGAATGCGAGGGGAGCCACTATCTGGTAGCCGATCCACACCACACCCGCCGCGCTGTTACCCCTGAACGCGAGCAGCACGCCGATGAGCGTGGCCGCCACCCAGCCGCTGTCGTAGGCGGCCATCAACCGCAAGTAGGTGCGCAGCGGGCGACGCCGCAGGTATGTGATCTCGATTCCCCCGGCGATCAGCAGCGCCGCGCCCGAGACCGGCATCTGCCAGGTCGCCACGCCGAGCCGGTGAGCCAGGGTCGCGCTAGCGATGACGTACGCGGCGGCAAGTGCCACCTTGACGCCGCCGTCGGAGATGATCCCCCAGTGCATTGCCGTCATCGCGCGCCGGTGTCGCAGCATCGGCTCCTCCTGAATGTCGTTCGGCTACACGGCGACAACGGTCTTCGGCGCGGAGGATCGTCGCGCCGTCTCACCGATCATGCGCGCGGTTGTTACGAGGACGAGCGCGAAAGCGAGAACGACTGCGGCGGTGCGGATATCGTGATAGGTGTCCCAGCGATGCAGGAGTGTGCGGTAGTCGGCGGGTGGGTGGTTCGGGTCCCACGTGCGAATCTTGTTGTTGATGGGGACGTTTCCGAGCTTGGTGACCACGATGCATGCCGAGGTCGCCACGGCCGCGCCGACCGATAGCAGGCGCCCTGTCACGTCGGGGGCGACGACGGCCAGCAGCAAAGCCAGTGCGACGCCGAGGATTTGGGCCGTGGGCATGACGGGATTGTTGTGCGGGATGAACTGTGCGCGGTAGGCGATGTGCACGGGGTCGGGTGAGGACCAGTAGGCGGGCCGCACGACCAGCGATCCGTAGGAGAACGCGCCGGCCAGAAATCCCGAGCACGCGAGGGCGGCGGCGACAAGGTAGCGAACAATCATGGTGTGTCCTTGATGTTCCATGGCAGCGTCGGTCGATCGGCCGGATACACTGCCTGAGCAGAATCTATTCAATAGATGAAGCTCTATCGAATGTAGTCGATCATGCCTCCGGGAGGCTCTTGTGTCAACGCCGCGTCGCTACTCGTCGTCGAACCGCCGACGGCAAGCCGAGGAGAATCGGCAGCGCATTCTGTCCGCGGCGCGCGATCTCATGACCGAGAAGGGTTTCGACGGCGCGACCATCGCCGAGATCGCCCGCGCCGCAGGTGTTTCGGCGCAGACGGTGTACGCCGTGTTCGGGTCCAAGAAGGGCATTCTCGCCGAGTTGATGGACAATGCCCGCTTCGATGACGACTACCTCGTTACCGTCCGCACCGCCAAGGAGACCACCGATCCCGTGCAGCGGCTACGCCTGGTCGCGGCGATCGCACGCCGCGTGCTGGATGCGGAACGCTCCGAGATGCACCTACTGCACGGCGCCGCGGCGGTGTCGCCGGAGTTGGCCGCGATCGGCCAGGAGAAGGAGCAGATGCGTTTCGAGCAGCAGGCTCCCGTGATCGACGTGCTCGTCGGCTCGGGGCGGCTCAAAGCCGGGCTCGACGTGGCGACCGCCCGCGACATTCTCTGGACACTGTCCGGCCGTGAGACCTATCGCATGCTCGTCATCGAAAGAGGCTGGAGCTCAGAACGATACGAAGCCTGGCTGGCCGAGTTGCTGGTCGAGGCGCTGCTGCGCGATTGAGTCAGGCTGTCGGAATCTCCCTCCGCGGTTCGATGTCGGTGAGTACCTCATAGGTGGAGAGTCGGTTGCCGTCGATCGGCGCATGGTCGGGCCAGTGATGGGCGGCCTGGAACGCGTTGGACTCCAGATATGCGGAATATGCCTGCTCGTCGGTGAATTCCAGAATCGAGAGGTAGCCGCGGTCGGATTCGGTGGGTCGTTGCAGGCGCGCGCCACACAACCCGTAGACCTCCGGCAGTGTGCCTTTCATGCTGGCGGCGAAGTTGCGTTCGAAGACGGCGCGATTCTCGTCGGCGACGAACAGCTCATTGATAACGACGAACATGTCTACTCCTGGTGAATCAGTGTTCGGAATCGGCGATTCGCAGTGCGCGATACAGGAATTCGGTAGTCACGCGGGTCACGTACTCGACCGGTTTCCCGGCGTCGAGTCGTTCGATGGCCCGTCCCAGTGCGCCATCGACCAGTTCGGCGGTGAGCTCCGGGTCCGGGTCGCCGCGTTCGGTGAGGGCAGTCAGCAGCGGTGCGCCGAGATCGCGGTGATGCCGGGCGAGTACCGCCCGCCGGGCGGGATCTGCGGGCATGCCTCCGCCCAGTACGGCAACCCGATGCGCACCGGCGGCCGCGAGTTCGAGCGTGACCCGCACGTACGCCATGATCCGGCCGTCGGCCGTGTCACCGCAATCGACCGAATCACGAACCCGCGCACCCCATTCCGCGAAGGAGTCGGCCACGATCCGCGCCAAAATCTCGTCACCCGACCGGAAGTACTTGTAGACGCTGCTGCGCGCCAGCCCCGCAGCCGCCCCGACCGCCGCCGGTGTGACCGCATCGACACCACCCTCGATCAACAACTCGCGCGCGGCATCCAGGAGCGCCCGTTCCTGATTGGCCCGGTGCTCGGCGACAGTCGGAGCATCGATCTTCGGCATCGCGAATCCGACCACCTTCGACATGTTGGGGACACTGCGTCGCCAACATAGCATAGTTGGCGACGCAGTGTCCCCAACAGCGTGAAGGGATCTCGCTCAAACGCCGAACCCTTTTGAATTCCGCGCCAAGGCGATTGGCCGACTGTGAGTGTGGGTCAGCGCTTGCGGCGCCGACCCAGGCCGCCACCGATGCGCTGGACCGAGCAGTCTGCGGGCAGATCTGGAAATGCAAAGGGCCGATCCTCTGCGAGAATCGGCCTTTACCTGCGGTGATTGTGGACCTGACGGACCAGCATACGAACCGGGCGGTGCTGGTTGATGGGCGGGACGTCATGATTCGAGCGGTTCGTTCCCGGTCAGGCCTGGTTGGCGGTGCCCGGTGATCGCCACCGCTCCCACTGCCCGATCGCAACGAATCATCTGAGGACGAAGGCGTCGACTCAATGACGACGCTCTGGCGAAGCAGCGGCGGCAAGAAGCGCACGATCATTGCGGCAGATCGCGCACACATGTTGCGGCAGATCGCGCACCCGTCCTGCGGCAGATCGCGCACCAGTTCTGAGGCAGATCGCGCACCAGTTCTGAGGCAGATCGCGCATTAAGTCTGCAATACTACTGCGGTGACCTCGTCCTTCTCGTCATCGCCGATTGGTCGGATCCTTCCCCGTCACGCCCATTCGGCAGTGCATGAAGCTCTTGCTGATACTCGTGTCGTTCTCGTCAACGGAGCTCGCCAGTGCGGAAAGAGCACGCTGGTCTCCCGGATAGGCAGGGAGATCGGCGCGACCTGGCGCAGCCTCGACAAGCCGGAGACTCGGCAGGCGGCCGGCTATGACCCCACACAGTTCGTCCTCGACGATTCCCTGTTGATCATCGACGAAGTGCAACGAGTACCGGAGCTGTTGCTGGCGATCAAGGAGACCGTCGACGCCGATGGACGACCCGGCCGGTTCCTGCTGACCGGTTCGGCTCACGTCATGGCGCTTCGGAGCGTTCCCGATGCCCTCCCCGGGCGCATGGAGACGATCGAACTCTGGCCGCTTTCCCAAGGCGAAATCGACGGCGCGCCCGACAGATTCATCGATTGCGCCTTCGAGCGCGGACCGCAGCTCCGGCACGATGGGACCGAGAATCGCGATGATTACATCGAACGGATCGCACGCGGCGGGTTCCCAGAAGCCGTTGCGCGAGAGGGCAAACGGCGTTCCCGGTTCTTCTCCTCCTACGTCGCCGATCTGATCAACCGAGACGTGATGCAGCTGTCCGAGATCGAACGTTCCGCGGAGATGTTCACCCTGGCCAATCTTGTTGCGGCCCGGTCCGGTCAACTTCTGGTGCCCGGCGCCCTCGGTAATGAACTCGGCCTGCCCAAGGACACCGTCGCCCGCTATCTTCGCCTCCTGGAAGAGGTTTTCCTGATCAAACGAATCCCCGCTTGGTCCCGAAACCTGACCACCCGGGCCGTCGCGACATCCAAGGTGTTCATGGTCGATTCCGGCATCGCCACATATTTGTGCGGTGCCGACCCGCGCGCGCTGCGGGCCGTGAACGGCCCGCTCGGATCTGTTCTGGAGGGCTTCGTAGCCGCCGAACTCGCTCGTCAGCTCACCTGGTCCGACCAGGAGGCCCGGATGTTCCACTACCGCACCCGCGACAACGTCGAGGTCGACATCATCCTCGAGAACAACCGACGCGAGGTGATTGCGATCGAGGTGAAGGCCGCCGCCACCGTCAAGGGCGAAGACTTCCGCGGTCTCCGCCACCTCGCAGAACGCCTTGGCGACGACCTCCTCGCCGGATACGTGCTCTACACCGGCACCGAAACCCTCCCCTTCGGGCCGAAATTCCGCGCCCTGCCGGTCAGTGCCCTATGGAACGCACACCCATGACCGCCTCGAACCGTTCGTGCGCTGCTACGAAAACAGCAGAGCCGCAGGCTATTGACCTGCGGCTCTGCTGTTCGGTGGAGCTAAGGGGAATCGAACCCCTGACCTTCTCGATGCGAACGAGACGCGCTACCAACTGCGCTATAGCCCCGCGGGGACGTTTCCGACCCGCGCTGGAGAACTTTAGCAGGTGGGGTGGGGAGTCGACGAATCGGCTGGTTGGAGAGGGTTTCTTGGGATGGGGGGCGGACAGGTGCCCGGCAACCGGCCTATCGTCGAACTCCGTTCGGGCTCGAGGCGCCGAACTGAGCGCTCAGGCGGACTCGCTGTAGGAGTCGAGCACCCTCAGGAACAGATCGAGCCGGTACTCGCGCACTGCCGGGTTGTCCGGTTCCAGTAGGCACTGGCCCAGCGTGCCGTCGTGTACCGCCACCAATGCCCGGCCCAGTGCCGCCGGATCCGGTACCCACCTGCCATTGCGGCGCATGAGCGCGACCACCACCGGGGTGAGTGCCGCGGCTATCGCCTCCTCTCGGGCCACCATCACCTGACGCAATGCGGGATTGCGCAGGGCGTGCGCGGTGAATTCCGAGGTGATACGAAACCACTTGTCATCCACCGGAACTGCCGCCAGCACCTGCTCGACCGCCCGCCGCGGATCGCCGCCCACTTCGCCGGGCGCATCCAGTACCGCTGCCGCCTCGGCCAGCATCGACGCCGACCGCTGCTCCCACATGGCCAGGAACAATTCCTCCAGTGAGGTGAAATTCGAGTAGAACGCACCCCGGGTGAATCCGGCCCGCTCACATACGTGTTCGACCGAACAACGGCCGAATCCCTCCTCGGCGAAGGCCTCGAACGCCGCATCCAGCAGCCGCTGCCGCGTCCCGGCCCGGCTGCGCCGCACCTTCACACCCCCGGCCGCCCCATCGGCAGCCGCCCCTTCCCGCTCGGATTCGTCATCGGCCCTGCTCACGCCCGCATCGTATCCGGTCCGGCGACCCCACCATCGAGGGTGCCGTGTGCCCTGGCCGTCGTGCCCACCCATCCTGTCGGCGGCGACCTTGTCGAACGCCGGGCCGGGGCGGTCGAACTGTGCCGTCTACCTGTCGGCGGTGGTCTCGTGGCACGCCGGGCCGGGGCGGTCGAACTGTGCCGTCTACCTGTCGGCGGCGGTCTCGTGGCATGCCAGGCCCGCACAGCCGAACCGAGCTGTCTGCCGCGGTCGGCCGGGGCTAAGGGTGGTGGCCGGGGAGGCCGGCGGCGTGGGCGGCGTCGGTGAGGACCTGCTCGAGCATGGCCGGGGTGAGGCGGCCGGTGAAGGTGTTCTGCTGGGAGGGGTGGTAGGTGCCGAACAGGTGGAGGGGGGCGCGGCCGGGGGTGGTTGGGGCGAGCTCGATTCGGGCGCCGTGGGTGAAGCGGGGCTTGGGTTTGGGTATGGCCCAGCCGGATTCGGCCAGGGCGGGCAGGGTGGCTTGCCAGCCCCAGGCGCCGAGTACGACGATTGCGCGGAGAGTGGGGGCCAGCAGGGTCAATTCGGTGGTCAGCCAGTGGCGGCAGGTATCGCGCTCGGTGGGGGTGGGTTTGTTGTCCGGTGGGGCGCAGTGCACGGGGGCGGTGACGCGGGTGCCCAGCAGCCGCAGGCCGTCGTCGGCGGAGACGCTGGTGGGCTGGTTGGCGAGACCGGCGGCGTGCATGCAGGCGATGAGGACGTCGCCGCTGCGGTCGCCGGTGAACATGCGGCCGGTGCGATTACCGCCGTGCGCGGCCGGCGCCAGGCCCACGATCAGCAGCCGGGCGTCCGCGGGACCGAAGCCGGGAACCGGCTTGCCCCAGTAATCCTCGTCACTGAAGGCGGCCCGCTTCTCGTGTGCGACCTGCTCGCGCCATGCCACCAGCCGGGGGCAGGCGCGACACGCGGTAAGTTCCGTGTCTAGCTGGGCAATTGTGCGGCACACAGGGTGACTCAACCATAAAGGGACTACGACCGTACGGCGGAGTGCCGGTGTGGCGGGCGCGGCATACTGTGCGCCGGTAGCCGAGAGTTAGCGATAAGGGATGGAAGTGGGCCACACGTGAGTGATCTCGTCGAACTCGGTACGCCTGTCGACGCGGCACAGAGTGTGGGAAACCTGCTGGGCGTGTTCGCATTCGGAGTGTCGGGCGCGCTGCTCGCGGTGCGTCGCCGCTTCGATGTGGTGGGCATCGCGGTGCTCGCGGTCGCCACCGCCACCGGTGGCGGTGTGATCCGCGATCTGGTCATCGGCCGCACTCCGCCGCTGGCTTTCGTTCAGGTGTCCTATGCCGGAGTCGCCCTACTGGCCGCGGCCGTCATCTTCTTCTGGCATCCGCCGGTGCGGCTGGTCCGCACCCCGCTGAATATCGCCGACGCCATCGGCCTCGGCATCTTCTGCGTGACCGGCACCGTGACCGCCTTCCAGCACGGCATGTCGGCGACCTCGTCGGCGGCGCTCGGTCTGGTGACCGCGGTGGGCGGCGGTGTGATCCGCGATGTCCTCGCCGGTGTCACACCCAGCGTGCTCAGTGACGGCGAGTTGTACGCCGTACCGGCCCTGCTCGGTTCCGCGGCGACGGCGCTGCTGCTGCACTACGGCCAATACACATACTGGACAGGCGGTTTGGCTGGGGCGGGCGCGGTCGGCCTGCGCCTGATCGCGTTGTTCCGGCACTGGCATGCCCCGATGGCCCGCCCGCACCGCCGCCGCGACGGGTGAGCGACACGCCCGCGCGCGGGGAGGCGAGCGCCTCAGTCGTGTCGCCCAGCGCGGTCCGGGCTGATTGATAGCATGGCGAAGGCTTGGCCGACTGGCTGTGAAATCACACCTCGAGAGAGTTTCCATCCAATGCAGTTCGAGATCGTCGAGCGGGACGAGACGTGGATTGCCGGGCTGCCGGTGCGCAGTCCCAAACGTGCCCTCGGTGAACTGCGCGATCACGATCTGGAAGTGGCCTGGGCCGCGGTGCTGCATCAGGAACTCGGTGGCCCGCTGGCCTCGGCCTACACCGACTACGCGGCCGAGCTCGGCACCTACAACACCCAGATCGTCGGCTACCAGTGCGGCTCGCTCGACGAGGTGACCCGCGGCCACGTGGTTGCCCGCCTGCCGCGCGGCACCTACGCCCGCTTCTCCTCGGTCGGCAACTTCCCTCAGGTGATGACCGATCTGTGGACGCAGATCGCCTACGCGGAGGAACACAAGCAGATCAAGCGCATTCACACCGGCGACTTCGAGACCTATCCGCACGCGTACAAGATCGATTTGTACCTGGCGGTCGAGCCGTCATGACCTATTCGATCGTGGTCCGGCCCGGCGGGGTCTACGGCGGCCTGGTGGTTCCGCGCGTGCGCCCCAGCTTCAAGGTTTCCAACAGCGAGCTCATCGAGTTCCTGCGCGACCGCCTGCGTGACCGGGAAGGCGCCGAGCGCCCGCTGGCCACCGTCTACGTCCCTGACCCGGCCGGCAACTACAACGTGCTGGTCTCCTACGAGTACAAGGGTCCCGACAACGTCCCGGTCGGTGACGTCCTCATCCGCGTCCCCAAGGGCGTCTACGCCCGCTTCCGGCCCAATGGCGATTATCACGATCCGGCCGAGGATGTCTGGGCTCAGGTCGACGACGCCACCGCTTCCGCCGAGATCACCCGCGCCTACCGCGAGGAGATCGAGATCTGGCACGGCACCGCCGAACTGGAGCTTTTCATCTCCATCCTGGTCTGATTGCCAATTGTTAACCAAATGGGTACCAACCGGTCTTGTTGCTGATTTTCGCGACTGATAGCAATGGCCTGACCAGGCGCGATTCCTGGAGCCACATCGGGGTTTCGGAGCATTTGCCGGACGCCTGGACAATTTCAGTTGGCTGGCGGATACTCCCCTAGGTGCTCGTGCCGGGCATGGCCGATGCACGGCCGTATCGGGCAGGGGCACAGGAGGATCGCGCGACGTCAGCGCATTAGTGGAGCGGAACTTTATGACAGTCGAACCGGTCTCGCTCGTCCCGGCGGAAGGGCCTGGTGATGGCATGTTCCAATCAACGGATCCGCAATCGGGTTACACATTCGTGATCGGTCCGCCGCAGGCGGATCTCCGCTTGTGGCGCAGGTGTATGGACGGTGCGCGCGAGGTTTACCGCCAGTTCGGCACCGAGGACGCACTCGAATACGACAAAGTGGTCGACGGCCGCTCCACCACGCTTTTCGGTGTCGCGCTGGACTCGGACGGCCGGGCCGTCGCGGGCATGCGCGTCTCCGGTCCGTACCGGCATGTCGACGAGGTGCACGCGGTGGCGAGCTGGGCGGGATTGCCCGGTGAGATCGCCTTCCGGCGGATGGTCGCCGATCAGATTCCCGAGGGTGTGATCGAGGGCAAGGCCGGCTGGACCGCGCGTGATGTCGAACACCGCGGCGCCCTGGTCGACTGGATCGCCCGGGCCTACGTCCACTCGATGGTGCTGCTCGGCGTGCGATACCAGGTCGGCGTGGCGCCCGAACATGCCCTCCGGTGCTACCGCAGCAGCGGCGCGCGTGTGGCGTGGTGGATCCCGGCGTCCTCGTACCCCGACGACCGCTATCGCACCGTGCCGGTGTGGTACGACATGCAGACCTATCGGTCCGTGGCAACGGAATCCCAGGTTCGGCTGATCGATGCGGAATTGTCGGAATTCATGGAATCGGGCCAGAAATTGCCGAGTACCTGGGTCCGGGGTGAGGGACTCGCGTAACGATGGCCGCAGATCTACCCGCGGCCGGTGAATACCGTCCGCTATTTTTCGATGAATCGAATCCTCAGGATGCCGCTCGGCTCACTGCATTGCGTGCCGATTCGACGGTCGAATTTTCCGATTTGCGCGATTTGCTGCGTGCCGAATTCGAATCCCTGGTCGCCCCACCGGAATTGTCCGAAGGATCGGAATTCGATCGCTGGGTCTTTTATCCGTGGCGGAACATCGTCCTCGGCCTGCCCGGCCCGCAACTGCTGCGGATCGTCCGTCTCGATCGCAACCGCAACAATCTCACCTACGCCGAACAGGAGCGACTCGGCGCCCTGTCCGTCGGCGTGGTCGGGCAGAGCGTCGGCCACGCGGTGGCGTACACCCTTGCGTTGGAAGGTATCTGTGGCCGGCTGCGGCTCGCCGACTTCGACGCCGTCGAACTGATCAATCTGAATCGCCTCCCCGGCACCCTGTTCGATATCGGCGAGAACAAGGCGGTGGTCACCGCCCGGCGGATCGCCGAGCTCGATCCGTACCTGCCGGTGGAGGTGTGGCAGGAGGGCGTGACCGACGAAAACCTCGAGGCCTTCCTCACGGATCTGTCGATCGTCGTCGACGAATGCGACTCCTTCGACATCAAACTCGCGCTGCGTGAGGGCGCCCGTAGTCGCCGGATGCCCCTGCTCATGCAGACCAGCGACCGTGGCCTGCTCGATGTGGAACGGTTCGACCTGGAGCCGGAACGGCCACCGTTCCACGGGCTGATCGGCGATATCGGCACCGCCCAACTGCGCGGGCTGACCCCTCGGGAGAAAGCCCCGTACCTCATTCGAATCCTGGACGGCCGCAACCTGTCCAGCCGGGGCGCGGCCAGCATGGTCGAACTGGGCGAAAGTCTCAACAGCTGGCCGCAACTCGGCTCGGAGGTGCTGCACGGCGGTTCCAGCATCGCGACCGCGGTGCGCCGTCTCGGCCTGGGCCTGAAACTGCCGTCCGGCCGGACCCGGCTGGACCTGGAGCGCAGCCTCGACGAGCTCGCCGAACCGGACCCGTTCGAAGATCTGGTCTGGGCCGAGCCGCCGCCCGAGGAGCCCAGCCCGGAATCCGGGATCGCAGCCGTCCTGTTCTGCGCCCAGCGCGCGCCCTCGGTGGGCAATGCGCAGCCGTGGACCCTCGGCGTCGATGCCGGGTCCGTCACGATTTCCCTTGCGCCCGAACGCTCGTCGATCGTGGACATCGCCTACCGCGGCAGCGCGATGGCGGTGGGTGCGGCGCTGTACAACGCCAAGGCCGCGGCCGCCGCACTCGGCATTCTCGGCAACAGCGAGTTCCGCATCGACGGCCCGGGACAGTTCCAGGCGGTACTGCGACCGGGAACGAACACCGATCCGGTGCTGGCCCGCGACTACCCGGCCCTGCTCGCGCGCCGAACCAATCGGCACTTCGGCAGCGGTGCGCCGATGCCCGCACCGGCGCTGGAAGCCCTGTCCACCGTCGCCGCGGATGCCGGTGTCGTGCTGCGCTCCGTGACCGATCCCGCCGATATCGAGCGCCTCGCCCTGCTGCTCGGCGAGTCCGACCGGGTCCGATATCTGACTCCCCGGTTGCATCGGGAGATGCTGTCCGAACTGCGGTGGCCAGGTGACGACGCGCGGACCGGCATGGACCTGCGCACCCTGGACCTCGCCGACGACGAATTGGCCAAGCTCGAGATCGCCCGCCGGGCCGACGTCATGGAGCTGGTGCGCGCCTGGGAGGGCGGTTTCGCGCTGGGTGAGTCTTCCCGCGGCCGGATCCGGACCAGCTCGGCCGTGGTGGCCGTGACCTTCCCCGCGCCGGTGCCGGACGACACGGCCGAATTGGTCGCCTACGCACGGGCAGGGGAGGCCGTTCAGCGGGTATGGATCGAGGCCGAACGGCACGGTCTCGCGGTCCAGCCGGTCTCGCCGGCTTTCCTCTACGTGCGACGCCCCGAGGACGTGGATAGGGTTTCCCCGGAGTTCGCCGATACACTAACGTCAGTTCAGGGCCGCTTCCTGGGCCTGTTGGGAGTGCCTGACAACGAGACAATGGCGGTGGTGCTTCGCCTCAGCTATGCGGTGGCGCCCACGGTTCGAAGCAGGCGACTTCCGGTACCGGGCGCGGAAACCCGCGGTTAGCGTGATCGGAGAATGACGGTGCCTCGGCGAACACTCGACTCACTGGTGACCCAGGTCGCCTCCGAGTTGATGGCGGTCGACGCCACGACCATGGCGTCGGCGAGTGAGCGGGTGCTGTCCTGGCTGGTCGAGCATTTCGATGTCGATTTCAGTTTTCTGCGCTTCACCGACCAGAAGCAGCGGGCCTCGATCCTGATCGCGGAATGGCCGCCCCGGCCGGTGGCCGTCGACCCGGACCCGTTGCGGGTGGCCTACTTCGACCAGACCAATTCGGTGTTCGCGCAGTTCGAGCACGCCACCGAGCCCATGGTGCTGCGGGACAGCGGCGAGTTTCCCGACTATCAGCAGTTCATCCTGGAATCGACCGGGTACTCACAGGTGTCCGCCGCCGCGGTGCCGCTGGTGTCGCGTGACGTGTCTACGGGTCTGCTCGGTTTCATCAAGGTCGGCGATCGTGACTGGAGCACCCGGGAAGTCAATGTGCTCAAGGCGATCGCCGCGTTGTTCGCCCAGTTGCAGGCACGCGTGGAGGCCGAGGAGCGGCTCCGCTATATCGCCATGCACGACGATCTGACCGGGTTGGCGAACCGGCGGGCGTTGCTGGAGCACATGGAGGATCGGCTCAGACCCGGCAGTCCGGGGCCGGTCGCGGCGTTCTTCCTGGATCTGGATCGGCTGAAGGCGCTCAACGACTTTCTCGGCCACACGGCCGGGGACAATTTCATCCGGACGCTGGCCACGCGCTTGCGCGAGAATTTGGATCCGGGTGACGTGATCGCCCGGCTGGGTGGCGACGAGTTTGTGATCGTGCCCGCCAAGCCGATGGACGCGGCGGCGGCCGAGCGTGAGGCGAGCCGAATTCAGCAGCTCGTCGCGCGGCGGGTGACCGTCGGCGAGGAGACCGTGAGCCGGGGCGCCAGCGTCGGGGTGGCGCTCGGTATTCCGGGTGAGACCACGGTCGCCGATGTGCTGCGGCGTGCGGATCACGCGCTGCTGTCGGCCAAGTCGAGCGGCGGCAACGGGGTCGCGGTGTTCACCGATGCCATGCGCGCGCAGTTCGAGCTGCAGGACGACGTGGAGCTGAATCTGCGCGGCGCGGTGGCCGACGGTTCGCTGGTGCTGCACTATCAGCCCGAGGTGGATCTGCGGACCGGCCGGGTGGTCGCGCTGGAGGCCCTGGTGCGCTGGCAGCATCCGACGCGCGGGCTGCTGCCGCCCGGTGCGTTCGTGGGTGTCGCGGAGGCCACCAATCTGGCGGGGGAGCTGGGCCGCTGGGTGATTCGCACGGCCGCCGAGCAGTTCGCGCAGTGGCGGCGGCGCGGGCTGGCGTCGAATGTGGTGATCCGGATCAATGTGTCTCCGGTGCAGCTGGTTTCGCTGGATTTCGTGGAGACCATCGAGGGGATCCTGCGGCGGTACGGCATCGACGGGTCGTCGGTGTGCCTGGAGATCACCGAACATGTTGTGGTGCAGGATCTTGCGCGCACGCAGGTGACCCTGCGCGGGTTGAAGCGGATGGGCGTGCAGATCGCCATCGACGACTTCGGGACGGGGTATTCCTCGCTGTCGCACCTCAAGGCGCTGCCGGTGGACGCGGTGAAGATCGACCGGGGTTTCGTACAGCGGCTGGGCGCCAGCGCGGATGATCTGGCGATCGTGAAATCGATTGTTGGACTGGCGGGTTCGTTCGGTCTCGGGGTGGTCGGCGAGGGCGTCGAGACCACCGTGGCGGCGCGCACGCTGGTGGCGCTGGGCTGCTACCGCGCGCAGGGGTTCCTGATCGCGCGGCCCATGCCGGGCGGGGAGGTCGAGGAGCATCTGGCGGCGGGGCGGATCGCGCTGGATCTGGACCTGCCCGGGACCAGTCGGTCGGTGCTGCCGGGGGCGTCCTGACTCGCGGTCCGGCGGTCCGGGGGTCACGGTCCGGCGGTCCGGATGGGCACGACTCCCTAACGTCCCCGCGCCGCGCGCGCAATCCCGGACCGGGGTGCGCGCGCCCAGGAAAATAGGGGCGTAACGGGTACTCGCCCAACTCGCGAACAGAATTGTTCGCGTAGTAGCGTGCGGTCTGACAGGGCTGTCGAAATGAGGGATGGATCGACGTGCGTGATCGTAGCCTGAGGGGCAAGAAGACTTTGATTACCGGCGCGGCGAGCGGCATCGGCCGGGCGACGGCACTGGCGGCGGCCCGCAAGGGCGCACGGCTGGTGCTCACCGACGTCAATGCCGAAGGGCTGGACGCGACCGTCGAAACCATCCGTTCCGCCGGCGGCATCGTCGAGGTCGCCAGCGCCCTCGACATCAGCGAATACGGGGCTGTCACCGCCTTCGCGGAGAAGGTCCACGAGGAGCTCGGCTCGCTGGACGTGCTGATGAACATCGCCGGCATCTCCACCTGGGGGACGGTGGAGAACCTGGAACATCGCCACTGGAAACGCATGGTGGATGTGAACCTCATGGGTCCCATTCACGTCATCGAGAACTTCGTGCCGCCCATGATCGAGGCGAAACGCGGTGGCGCGCTGGTCAATGTGTCCTCGGCCGCCGGTCTGCTCGCTTTCCCCTGGCACGCCGCCTACAGCGCCAGTAAGTTCGGTCTGCGCGGCGTGTCGGAGGTGCTGCGCTTCGATTTGGCGCGCCACCACATCGACGTCCACCTGGTGGTGCCCGGCGCGGTCGACACGCCGCTGGTGCAGACCGTGGACATTGTCGGCGTGGATCGCGACGACCCGCGAATCCAGGCCTGGATCAAGCGCTTCCGTCACCACGCCAAGTCTCCCGACCAGGTGGCCGAGGCGATCCTGCGCGGTGTCGAGAAGGGCACCTACCTGATCCATACCCAGTTCGACATTCGGTTCGGCTACTGGTGGTCCCGCAAGTTCGCCTGGCCCTACGAGTTCGCCATGCGCCGCGCCAACGACCTGTTCACCTCGTTCCTGCCGCGCAAGTAGTCACGCCTGGTCGAGCGCGGGGGCGCAGACGGCCTTGGTGCAGTTCTCGGCGGCGTGGGTGTCCAGCACGCGCGCGCCGGGGCCCTCGTCGCCGAGGTGGTCGTGGGCATTGAAGATCTTGCAGACGCCCAGCGAGAGGCAGCCGCAGCCGATGCAGCCGGTGAGGTTGTCGCGCAGCCGGATCAGCTGTTCGATGCGGTCGTCGAGGTCGGCGCGCCAGGTGGTGGAGAGGGTTTCCCAGTCGCGGCGGGAGGGGTTACGGCCGTCGGGGAGGTTGTCGAGGGCGCGGCGGATCTCGGCCAGCGGAATGCCGACCCGCTGTGAGATGCGGATGAACGCCACCCGGCGCAGGGTTTCCCGGGGGTAGCGGCGCTGATTCCCGCCGGTGCGGCGGGCCGTGATCAGGCCCTCTCGTTCGTAGAAATGCAAGGCGGACACCGAAACTCCGGCTCGCTGGGCGAGCTGACCGGGGGTCAGCTCCTTGGCCTGCCACGACGCGGTCTGCATACCTGAACATTACTCCAGGTTTTTGGCCGGTGCGACTCCTGGGTTCTCCCAGGGTGCGACTCGAGGCGCGAATTGCATGCCAACCGTGCCACGGGGAACTACCGTCGTGTCATGGGAACAAAGGCCGCACCCACGGCGCGACCGTTTTCCGTGACCTCGGAGGTCGGCGCGCTGCGCACGGTGCTGTTACACCGGCCGGGCGACGAGCTGCGCCGGCTCACTCCGCGCAACAACGACCAGTTGCTGTTCGACGCGATTCCCTGGGTGGAGCGCGCCCAGCAGGAACACGACACCTTCGCCGAGGTGTTGCGCGGGCGTGGCGTGGAGGTGCTGCTGCTGGCCGATGTGCTGACCGAGACCATCCAGGTCAGCGGCGCCGCGCGGATACAGGGCATCTCGGGCGCGGTGGACGCGCGGCGACTCGGGCACGTACTCGCCGACGAGCTGGCCGCCCACCTGCGCGGGGTGCCCGCGCCGGAACTGGCGCAGATCCTGATGTCCGGCATGACATTCGACGAGCTGCCCTTCGGCGCGGACGCCACCTCGCTGGTGCGGCGCATGCACCACGGGCACGACTTCGTCATCGACCCGCTGCCCAATCTGCTGTTCACCCGGGACTCCTCCTTCTGGATCGGGCCGCGGGTGGCCATCACCTCGCTGGCGCTGCCGGCCCGCGCCCGCGAAACCTCGCTCACCGACCTGATTTACGCCTTCCATCCCCGCTTCCTGGGCGTGCGACGGGCCTACGAATCGCACACCGCGCCGATCGAGGGTGGCGACGTGCTGCTGCTCGCGCCGGGCGTGGTGGCGGTCGGGGTGGGCGAGCGCACCACGGCGGCGGGAGCGGAAGCCTTGGCGCGCAGCCTGTTCGAGGACGATCTGGCGCGCACCGTGCTCGTGGTGCCGATCGCCCAGACCCGTGCGACCATGCATCTCGACACCGTCTGCACCATGGTGGACGTCGACGCGGTGGTCATGTACCCGGCCATCCAGGATGAGTTGTGCGCCTTCACCATTCGCAAGCAAGAGGGGCACGGGGTGAGCATCTCCGGCCCGGATCCCTTCCTGCGTGTGGCCGCCGAGGCCATGGGCATCGGCAAGCTGCGGGTGGTCGACACCGGTCTGGACGGCGTCACGGCCGAGCGGGAGCAGTGGGACGACGGCAACAACACTCTCGCCCTGGCCCCCGGCGTGGTGGTCGCCTACGAACGCAACGAGAACACCAATGCGCGGCTCGAAGACGCCGGAATCGAGGTGCTGCGCATCCCCGGCTCCGAATTGGGTTCCGGCCGTGGCGGTCCGCGCTGCCTGTCCTGCCCGTTGTCGCGTGACGAGGTGTGATGAAGCCATGCTGGACATCCCGGTCGACCACCACTCGACGGTCCCGCCGTACGAGCAGCTGCGCCAGGGCATCATCGCCCGGGTGCGCTCCGGCGAACTGGCCGCCGGGACCAAGATTCCCACCGTCCGGGCACTGGCGGCGACGCTGAAGCTGGCCCCGAACACGGTGGCCCGCGCCTACCGGGAGCTGGAGCAGGACGGCGTCCTCGAAACCCGTGGCCGCCTGGGCTCTTTCGTCGCCTCCTCCGGCGACCCCACCCGCGACCTGGCCGGCCGCGCCGCCACCGAATATGTCGCGGTGATCCGTCGACTCGGTCTCGACGACGCTGCCGCAGTGCGTTATCTGTACGCGGCGCTCGGCGAAACTCCCACGGTCAGTTGACCCTTCGGGCTCTCATCGCCAGCTCGGGAGCCAGAGGTGGTCGTGCCAGTTGCCCGGGGTGATGGGCATGGCGGTCAGGATCGGCCAGAGCCAGATGAAATTGGCGATGACCAGGGCCAGGTAGAGACTGACCAGCAACAGGCCCAGGCCTTGCCGCTCACTGAGTGGTGTGAAGTGTTGCCAGCCAGGGGCTCCCGACAGCCGTCGCCCGCTGGGTGGGGCGTGGCCGAGGATGTCGCCGAGCGCCAGCGCCACACCCATGGCCAGGAACGGGGCCAGCGGCACCGCGTAGAAGTAGTACATCTGCCGGTCGAGGTCCAGGAACCAGGGCAGGATGCCCGCACCGTAGCCGACCAGGACTGCCGCGTAGCGCCAGTCGCGGCGCACCGCGCTCCGCCACAGCGCCCACGCCAGCACGGGGAAGGCCACCCACCACAGCGCGGGGGTGCCGATCGCCATCACGGCCTTCACACAGGCGGGCTGGCCGCAGCCGGTGACATTGGTGTCGGCGTAGTAGTAGAGCATCGGCCGCAGGCCCATGGGCCAGGTCCACGGCTTGGATTCCCAGGGATGGTGATTGCCGGCGGAATTGGTCAGCTGCGAGTGGAAGGTGAGCACCTCGCCGCCGTAGTACCAGAGCCCGCGCAGCGCGCTCGGCACCCAGGAGAAGTCGCCGCCGCGTCCGACCTTCACCCCGACCGCGTACCGGTCGTAGCTGGTCTCGTTGGCGAACCAGCCCCAGAAGGAGGCCAGGTACACGAACACCGGGATGACGGCGAGCGCGTAGACGGTGGGTCCGAGATCGCGCCTGGCCACCCCCGCCCACGGCCGCTTCACCCGGTAGCCGCGGCGGGCCGAGAGATCGAAGGCCAGTGACAGCGCGACGAAACCGATGATCCAGTACGCGCCGGACCATTTGGTGCCGCAGGCCAGCCCGAGCAGGACACCCGCGCCGAAGCGCCACCAGCGCACCCCGAATCGCGGCCCGTATGCGCTGTCGTCGATGCGGCCCTGCGCGGCCACCAGCGCAATGCGCGCCCGGATGTCGTCGCGGTCCACCACCAGGCAGCCGAAAGCCGCCGTCACGAACAGGGCTTGGAAGATGTCGAGCATGCCGATGCGGGAGGACACGAAGGTGAGTCCGTCGCAGATGAGCAGAATGCCCGCGAACGCGCCGATCAGCGTGGATCGGGTCATGCGCCGGACGATGCGGATCACCAGCAGCACGATCAGCGTTCCGGAGACGGCAGCGGTGAACCGCCACCCCCACGGGGAGTAGCCGAAGATGGCCTCGCCCAGCGCGATCATCTGCTTGCCCACCGGCGGGTGTACCACCAGCCCGTAGCCGGGGTTGTCCTCCACGCCGCCACCGGTGAGTACCTGCCAGCCCTGCGGCGCGTAGTGCTTCTCGTCGAAGACGGGCGTGTGCAGATCGGTCGGATAGTTGAGGAACAGGAACCGGGTGACGGCGGCGACGGCTGTGAGGAACAGCGTGACCACCCACCCCCGAGCCCAATCCGTGGGCCCGAAATCGGGTGAGGGCACCAGCGGAGCCGGACTCGACAGCGCCGCCGTCTCCGCCCCCACCGCTGCCGGTCGCACGTCGGTCACCTGGGTCACGCCGTCGATCGTAAGCGGTACCCGCCCCCGAGTCCCGCTGCGGTGAGGATGGAGGTGCGCGGCGCCGGTCGATCGCATCGATAGAGTCGGGGGCGAGTTGGCGGACCCTTCGAGGAGTAGGAGCACCATGAGCGCGGAGCCGAGTGCCGGCGGACGGCTGGTCTTGGCGGCCACTCCCATGGGTGATATCGGGGATGCCTCGCAGCGACTGCGCGACGGGCTGGCGACCGCCGAGGTGGTGGCCGCTGAGGACACGCGGCGGACGCGTGCACTGGCCAAGGCTTTGAATATCGAGATCACCGGCCGGGTGGTGAGCTTCTACGACCATGTGGAGACTGCGCGGATCCCGATGCTGCTCGAGGAGATCGAGTCCGGCCGTACCGTACTGCTCGTCACCGATGCCGGGATGCCCTCGGTGAGCGATCCGGGCTATCGGATGGTGGCGGCCTGCGTGGAACGCGGCCTCCCGATCACCTGTCTGCCGGGCCCGTCCGCGGTGACCACCGCGCTCGCGCTGTCCGGCCTCCCGGTGGAGCGGTTCTGTTTCGACGGCTTCCCGCCCCGCAAGTCCGGCCAGCGCAGGGAGTGGCTGCGCACCCTCACCGCGGAGCCGCGGGCCGTCGTGTTCTTCGAGGCCCCGCACCGCCTGGCCGACTGCCTGGCCGATGCGGTCGAGGTGCTCGGCCCGGAGCGCCGCGCCGCGGTGTGCCGCGAGCTCACCAAGACCTACGAGGAGGTCGTGCGCGGCACGCTGGCCGAGCTGGCCGCATGGGCGGTCGAGGGCGCGCGGGGTGAGATCACCGTGGTTCTCGAAGGCGCGCAACCGGTTTCCGCCGAGCCCGCCGACCTGGTCGGCCAGGTGGAGGCGCTGATCGGCTCCGGGCTGCGGCTCAAGGACGCTTGTGCCGAGGTCTCCGCGGCCACGGGGGCCTCCCGTCGCGAACTCTACGACGCGGTGCTCGCCGCGCGGGCCGCCGAGTAGCCGGGCAGGGTTCGGGTAGCCGGGCAGGGCTCGGGACTGGCTCTCGAGTCCGATATCGCGGTGCGGGAATCACTCTCGGGGGTGAGGACCGTCCAGGCTTGCGGTGCGACCATCGCGGGGTGATCTCGGATGAGGTGCGGCGGTCGGGAAGTATCGGTGCGATGGTCGGCGCCTACGTGGTGCTGGCGTTTCTGGCGTCCGGAGTTCTGCTTGCGGTGCAGGCGAATTCGGGGATCGACCCGGCGGCGCTGTCGCTGACGCAATTCGGGCCCGCGGTGGGGGTGGGGATCGTGGCCCTGGTGTGGCGGCAACGCCTGGCCGCCCTGCTGCCCGCGTCGGTGTCGTGGGACGTGGTGCGCGGACATGGCGTGGCGGTGGTGGTTTCGTGTGCGGTCATCGGCCTGTCGACCGCCGCGATGGCCTCCGACTCGATGAAGCTGCACGGTCCGGTTGCGGTGGGCGGGGTGCCCTTCGCGGTGTTCGTGCTGCTCCAGCTGGTCGGGGCGGCGGGGGAGGAGGCGGGGTGGCGCGGATTCCTGCAGCCGGTGCTGGAGTCGCGGTATGCCCGGCCGATGGCGATCGGGATCACCGGGGTGGTCTGGGCGGTGTGGCATGTGCAGGCATTCGCGGCGGGACCCGCGGTGGCGGCGGCATTTCTGGCGGCGGTCCTCGGATTCGCCGGTGTGCTGGGGTTTCTCGCGGTCGGCAGTTACTCGCAGCGGGTTGTGATCGGCACCGTCGGGCACTGGCTGATCAATGTGGCGCTGTACCTGGTGATGGGGGATGACACGCTGGGCGTGCCACAGCTGTACTACTACGCCGCAGCAGCGCTTATCGTCGGTGCGGCCGTGTGGATTTCGCGCCGGGGAGCGGGTGTCCGCGTGACCGGGTGAGCGGCAGGCGCGGCCGAGATTTGTGCACTGTGAGTGTATGCAGCGGCCGGGGCGGCCGATGGCGGGACCGGTCAACCCGGCCACTGTTAGAGTGCCCGATCATGGTGCACGAAACCGATGTCTCGGCAGGCGAATTGGCAATCGAGCCGTTCGTGCTGACCGATGACTTCTATCAGCACCCACACGCCGCATACGACCTGTTGCGTGCGCGCGGGCCCGCGCATTTCGTGCGTTTCCCGGACGGCGGCACCGGTTGGCTGATCACCGACTACGAGGCGGCCAAGGCGGCCTTCCTGAACCCCGCGATCAGCAAGGCCCTCAAATCCGAGGGCGCGCGGACGGCACTGGCGGGTGATGGCGCGGGTGCTCAGGCGGCCGGCGCCATGTTCGGCGACATGATGCTCTTCTACGACCCGCCGGAGCACACCCGCCTGCGCACCCTGGTGAACCGGGCGTTCAGCAGCCGTGCCGTGCGTGAATTGGCGGCGCGCATCACCGAATTGGCCGATGCGCTGCTCGCCGATCTGGCCGCCGCTGCCGCCGCCGATCAGGATCTGCTGGACCGCTACGCCTTCCCGCTGCCCATGCTGGTCATCTGCGAACTGCTCGGTGTGCCCCAGGCGGATCGCGACGACTTCCGCGCCTGGTCCACCACCCTGGTCTCCAATGACGAGACCGTCGAGGCCCGCGGGGCCGCGGTGCAGCAGTTCCTCGCCTACATCGATCGACTCATCCACGCCAAGCGCGACGAACCCTCCGATGACCTGCTCTCCGAACTCATCTCGGTCAGCGAGGACGGCGACCGGCTCTCGCACCGTGAGCTGATCAGCATGGTGTTCCTGCTGCTGGTCGCGGGTTTCGAGACCACCGTGAACCTCATCTCGAACGCGGTCGCGATCCTGCTGACGGACAAGGATGTCCGGACCGCACTGGCCGAAACACCCGATCGGGTACCGGATTTCGTGGAGGAGGTTCTGCGCTACGAGTCGCCGGCGAGCGAGGCCACCTTCCGCTACACCACCGTCCCGGTCACCCTGGGCGGCGTCGAAATCCCCGCCGGTCAGCGCCTTCTGGTGTCCATGGCGGCCGCCGACCGCGACCCGGCCCGCTTCGCCGATCCGCACCGCGTGGATCTGGACCGTACCGACAAGAACCATCTCGCCTTCGGCCACGGCGTCCACCGCTGTGTCGGCGCGGCCTTGGCGCGCATGGAGGGCGGGATCGCGCTGAGCCGTCTGCTGGCGACCTACCCGGATCTGGAATTGGCCGCCGGGGCGGAGCTGGTCTGGCGCAAATCCCTGATCGTGCGGGGTCTCACCGCCCTGCCGGTGCGGCTTCGTCCCTGAACCGGGCGTCGGCCCGTCGAGATGTGCGCACGATGAAGGGGGTTGTGCGCCCATCTCCGCGGGCCGACGCGCACGGGCCGAATCGGTTTCCGCCGGCGGCGGGTCCGGCTCGGTTCGCGGGTGCGCCGAGTTCAATGGCGAACATCGGCGGCCCTCGGAAACGCAGCTGCGTGTCCGCGAGCGGGATTCGCGCCACGCAGCTGCGTCACCGGAGCGTCAGGACGTGGCGGGACTCGGTTTCTGCAGAAAGTCCCCGATCTGCTGGACGGCCTCGGCCGCCTCCGGGTGAAACGACCAGTAGATCTGGAAGCAGTGCCCCTCGACGGCGAAGCTGTCGTGCCGGACCGCGACTTCGGCCGTGCGTAGCCGCGCGACGAGTCGATGGGTATTGCGTCCCAACCCGTCGAACTCACTCGACTGCACCAGGGTGGGCGGCAGACCGGTGAGATCCGCGCACATCGGATTGGCCTCGGGATCGCTGGCCGGGCGTCCCGCCAGGTAGGCGTTCTGAAACCGCATGTGCTGTTCCACATCCGCCGGCGGGTCGTCTTCCGGGGCATAGAAGTCGACGGCGGGACAGATCAGGACGGTCGCGCTCGGCATGGGCAGCCCGGCGTCGCGTGCCCGAGCCAGCATCGCGAGGACCAGCATGCCCCCGGTCGAATCGCCCACCAGCGCAATCTGTTCCGGCTGCCGTCCGTGGGTCAGCAGCCACCGGTAGGCGGTGAGCACATCGTCGAGGGCCGCGGGGAACGGATGTTCCGGGGCGAGGCGGTATTCCGGGACCAGCACCCGGGTGTGCCCGGCTTGCGCGACCGCGCCCGCCATGCTGCGGTAACCGTAGGCCGAGCCCATCATGAAGCCGCCGCCGTGCACGTAGATCGCCGTCGACTCCGTGTCGTCGGTGGGCACGAGCTGGATCCCGGGCACGCCTCCCGTGTTGACCGGTTCCAGCGTGACCCCCTCGGGTATGGGGAACTCCGCGTGCATGAGTTCGAAGGCCGATCGCATCGGCGCCAGATCGCCGTTGAAGGTCTCCTCCACCGGATTCCACAGCCGGTCCATGCGGGCCGAGAGCTCGCCGCCCGCCGCGCGGGCCGCCGTCAGGGCGCTGTCCAGGTCGGCGAGCACGTCACGGGTTCGATCCAGCAGCGCCGTGCCCGCGGGAGTGAGGCCCACGCTGCGGGTATTGCGATGGAAGAGATCGCAGCCAACCAGCTTTTCCAATGACCGGATGGTCCGGCTGAGCGCGGGCTGGGTGACGTAGAGCCGCTGCGCCGCCCGGCCGAAGTTCAATTCCTCGGCGACCGCGACGAAGGCCCGCAGGTGGCGGAGTTCCACGCCCTCGGGGGTCTGCGGTAGCGGCTCGACCATGCGCCCGAGTATGCCCGCCCCGCATTCATTCCGCAGGAGCATCACTGTCTTGCGAACCCGGCAATTCCATGGGCTTTCCGAAACTGCGACCGTAGACGCATGGGAAAAATTGTTGCAGGGCAGTACCTTTCACTGGACGGCGTGACCGAGAGCGGCTGGACCGGTCTCGCCCCGTCG
Organism: Nocardia sp. NPDC046763; assembly: GCF_040645495.1. NCBI lineage: Bacteria > Bacillati > Actinomycetota > Actinomycetes > Mycobacteriales > Nocardiaceae > Nocardia > Nocardia sp. NPDC046763. The sequence goes on from NZ_JBEYYI010000001.1 coordinate 184,409, forward strand.
ATCTCACCGACCGATCCGCACACCGGGCCGTATTTCAACGACGCCGAGGTGCAGCAGGCCGTGGGCGCAATCATGGCGGGCAATGACGCCATGCTCCTGGGTCGCACCACCTATGAGGGCCTGAAACCCTTCTTCACCAGCCAGTCCGGCCCGTACTTCGACGCCGTCAACGCCATGTCCAAGTACGTGGTGTCCACGACGCTGGAGACCACCGACTGGGCCAACACCACCATCCTGCGCGACAACCTGGCCAAGGAGATCGGCGCGCTCAAGGAACGGCACCAGCACATCGGCATCGGCGGCAGCGGCACCCTGGTGCGCTACCTGATCGCCGAGAACCTGCTCGACGAGCTGCACCTGCTGGTGTTTCCGCTGATCCTGGGCGGTCCGGGCGCGCGATTCTTCACCCTGGACCAGATGCCGGCCACTTTCACCCTGACCGACTGCCGTTCCCTGGACTGCGGTGTGGTGAACCTGGTCTACACCCGGCAGGAAGCCACGGCATGAGCCGCCGCGTCACCGCCAATGTCTACCTCTCCCTCGACGGCGTGGTGGAGGCTCCGGAGAACTGGCACTTTCCGTACCACGACGACGCGACCGAGGAAGCGGTGATGGCGGGCCTGCGCGCCGCCGACACCCTGCTGCTGGGCCGCAAGACCTACGACATCTTCGCCGCCGCCTGGCCGGACCGGGAAGGAGAGATGGCCGACTGGTTCAACCTGACGCCGAGACTCGTGGTGTCATCGACGCTGCGTGATCCGGAGTGGAAGTACACGACCGTGCTGTCCCCCGACCGGCTCGTCGAGGAGCTCACCGAGCTCAAGGAAAAGCCGGGCATGGCAATCGCCGTGCACGGCAGCATCACCCTGGTGCGGACGCTGCTCGAGTACGGGCTGCTGGACGATCTCGTCCTCATGCTGCACCCCCTCGTGGTGGGCTCGGGTGACCGGATGTTCCCCGAGAACGGCCCCCGGCTCCCCTTACGGCTCGCCGCCGCAACCACTTTCGGCAGCGGAATCCAATCCCTGACTTACACCAAGGACATCTGATGGAACCCACCAAAGGCTTCGTCGACTCCAAGGACGGCACCTCGATCGCGTACACCCGATACGGTTCGGGCCCGGCGGTCGTGCTCATCGACGGCGCGCTCGCCGCCCAGGAGTTCGGCCCCAACAAGTCGCTCGCCGAGGCGCTTTCGAGCCGCTACACCGTCTACACCTACGACCGGCGCGGCCGGGGTGAGAGCGGCGACAACCTGCCGGCCGACATCGAGCGCGAATTCGAGGATCTCGACGCGGTCATCGACCTGGCCGCGGGACCGGTGATGCTGTATGCCATCTCGTCGGGCGGCGGCCTGGTGCTGGACTACCTGCGCAGCGGCCGCACGGTGCGCAAGGTCGCGCTCTACGAGGTGCCGTTCGTGATCGACGACAATACCCGTCCGCCGGCCCCGGCCGACTATGTCGAGCATCTGAATTCCCTGTTGGCCCAGGGCAAGAACGGTGATGCGGTCAAGTACTTCATGCGAGCGGGCGTGCATCTGCCCGCCCTCATGGTGGCCGCGTTCCCGCTCTTCCCGGGCTGGAGTCACCTCAAGACGGTGGCGCCGACCATGGCGTATGACATCCAGTACGTCCAGGCGTTCCAACGGGGCCGTAAGCTTCCGGCCGATCGCTGGGCCGGGCTCGACCTGCCGGTCACCGTGATCGCCGGCAGCAAGAGCCCCGCCTGGATGCGCAATGCCAATGCCGCACTGGCCCAGGCGATTCCGGGTGCCTCGCACCGGGTCTTGCCCGGCCAGACTCACCTGGTCAAGGCGCCCGTGCTGGCACCCGCGCTGATCGAATTCTTCGGCTGAACCCTTCTCCGATTGCCCGGGGCCCACCAGTTGGCGGGCCCCATCAGCTTGACCAGGGCCGGAACCAGCAGCATGCGCACCAGGGTGGCGTCGATGACCAGGGCGATCACCATGCCCAGGCCGAGGAAGCGCATGGGCGTGAGGGGGGAGAGCGTGAACGCCCCGGTGATGAGCACGAGCAGCGTTGCGGCGGCGGTGATCACGCGGGCAGTCTGGACGGTGCCGACGCGTACCGACTCCTCGGTGTCCGCGCCCGCATTGTGCGCCTCGACCATGCGGGACAGCAGGAACACCTCGTAGTCGGTGGAGAGGCCGAAGACCACGGCGATGATCAGGACCATCATGCCCGCCGACAGCGGCCCGACGCTGACGTGCAGCGCACCGGCCAGATGACCCTGATCGAAGATCCAGGTCAGCACGCCGAAGGTGGCCGTCAGGCTCAGGAAGGCCATCAGCACGGCCTTGAGCGGCAGGACGATCGACCGGAAGGCCAGGGCCAGCATGAGCAGGGTGACCGCGACCATGACCACGATCATGAGCGGCAGCCGGTCCAGGACGGCCGTGATGCTGTCGACGGTGCTGGCGCTCTCGCCGCCGATCCGCAGGTCGAGTCCGTCCAGACGCAGGTCACGCAGGTCGCGCACGACGTCCTGGGCCTTCGGCGAGCGGTCCGGCGCCGCCAGTGCGGCGTGGATGACGGTGGTGTCGTCGCGGGAGTCCAGGGTCATGGCCTGCCGCACGCCCGGCACGCCGCTGATCTCCCGCAGCGCCCGGCTGATGGACGCCGGAGTCGGTGCGCTGCCGTCGGTTTCGCGCACCAGAATGGTCGCGCCGCTGTTCGCGGCCGGGAAGTGCGCGGTCAATTCCTCGACGGCGACCCGGGTTTCATTGCCGGCGGGCAGCGCGGTGTGGTCGACATCGCCGAGCCGGACCCCGCTCAGCGGCGCGGCCAGCACCAGCAGGATCGCGCCCACCGCGATGGCGACCGCACCCGGCCGCCGCATGACTGCGGTGACCACCCGGCCCCAGAACCGTTGCGCCCGTTCCTCGGAGCGCTCGAAGGCGTCGGCCCGCCAGCTCCACTTGCCGATCCGCGGCCCCAGCAGGGCGAGAATCGCGGGCAGCGCCGTCACCGACAGCGCGGCCGCCAGCCCCACCGCCGCGATGGCTCCGAAGCCCAGTGACCGCAGCACCGCCAGCGGGAACACGAAGGTCCCCGCGAACGCGCACATGAGCAGGAGCGCTGAGAACAACACCGTGCGCCCGGCGGTCTGCAGGGTACGGGTGACGGCCTCCTCGACCGAGCGGCCCTGCCCGAGCTCCTCCCGGAACCGCCCGACGATGAAAAGCCCGTAGTCGATGGCCAATCCGAGCCCCAGCAGCGACACCACGTTCATGGCGAAGACGCTGACCTCGGTCATCCGGGCGATGATGCCGACCGCCCCCAGCGCGCCCACCACCGCGAGCGTGCCGATCAGGACGGGCAGCGAAGCCGCCACCACCCCGCCGAACACCAGCACCAGCACGATGGCGGTGAGCGGGATCGAAATGGATTCGGCCAGCACCAGATCGTGGCGGGACTGCGCGCTGATGGTGTCGGCGAGCGCGCTGTACCCGGTCAGCTCGGTGGCGAGCCCCGGAACTCGCAGTGCCGCCGCGATTTTCGGATACTCCGCGACCCGCTGATCGTCCTTGCCGGCCGAGAACACGACGGCCACCGCCTGTCGCCCGTCCGAGGAGCGCAGATACTGTGATCGCGGGCTGTTCCAATAGGTTTCGACCGGCCGATCCAGCAGCGCCGGATCGATCGTTCCCACCGCCGCCGTCACTCTCTGCCCGATATCGGCGAGCGACTGCCCCTCGGGCGCGGTGTAGATGGCGATCACGTCCGGATTCTGCGGCCCCAGCCGCTGTGTGACCCAGCTGTCCACCGCGGCCGATTCACCGTCCGGCACCACGAATCCGGCCGAACTCACCCGCTGCTGCAGCCCCGCCGCGAACAGCCCACAGGCCAGCGTGAACAACACCGCCGCCACGAGGACGGTCTTCGGCCGCCGCACCACCACCCGCGCCCACGCGGCAATGAATCGACCCGATTCGCCGCCACCGCTGAGCTTCTCGTCGCCGGTCAAGATGAACTCCGATCTCTGGGAGGGCGGGGGCTCGGGAACGCCGGATTGGATCAGCCGGGTCAGGGTGCCGTGGGCGAATTGGTCGGCGTCAGTTCGGATTCCAGCGTTCGGACGATGCGGTCCAGCAGGGCGTCCAGGCGTTCGGGGATGCCGCGTCCGCTGCGGGCCGAGACGGTGAGTTCGGTGCGTCCGCCGCACTCGGTCATGCCGATGAGCAGCGGCATGGCGACACTGTGCTGCGGCATGACCTTGATGGCGGTGGGGGCGAACCCGGGGACCGCCAGTGCGTCGAGGTCGTAGCGGCCCATATGGGAGACGGTGGCGGAGGCCAGGTTCCGGCCGGTGCGCGAGCCGAGCAGATTCAGCGCGCGCAGCAGTCCGCGCCCCGCCGCCTGCGGCAGGTATTTCAGGCCGCCGTTGTCCATCTGGTTGAGCTCGCGGTTCTCCTTCAGGCCCGCGCGCTTGATCTCGTTGAGCTGCGTCCAGTCCATGCCCGGCCGCACGTCCAGGAACAGCGGCAGCGCGAGGTTCGCGGTGGACCGCAGTGCCGGGTCGTGGCGGCGGATGTCGACCGGGATCATGATGCGCGAGATCGGCCCGCCCTCCTCGGCCAGCAGCGCCGCCACCCGCATGAGCGCGCCCGGCCCGGTCGCGTGAATGGTGCGGGTGCGCAACAGGTGCCGGTGTTCGCCCGGGTCCTGCCGCCCAGGCCCGATCGCCGAGCGGAAGCGTGGCAGCATGAGCGTGGGCCGCCCGGGCGCGCCGACCTTGCGCACCAGTTCGGCGTCGGCGATCGGATCGGGCGCACCGACGGGTTCCTCACCGCGCAGCACCCGCAGCACATCGGTGGCCCACATGACCATGCCCATGCCGTCCATGACGCCGTGGAAGACCCGGAACACCAGGGTGGTCGGCACCTTCTTGCCCTCGGGTACGTCGGCCGTGAGCAGCAGCACTTCCACGGTGGCGTCCGGGGTCGGCCCGATCGGGCTGGTGAGCACCGGATCCGCCTCCAGCGCCGGGTATTCCAGCGCGTGGTCCACCACCCGCACGCTCGGCGCGACCCCGCTGTCCACCCACTGCTTGCCGTCGCGGATCAGCCGCGCACCCGGATTGGCGTCCGCGGCGGTGGCGACCGCGCGCCGCAGCGCCTCCGGATCGATGCTGCCCTCGCCCTCCACCACCAGCTGCATCAGGAACGGCGGGGCCAGATCCCGCATCGGGAAGTAGATGAGCTCGGTGGGGGAGATGGGACGGCGGAACATGTGTGTACCCCTGCCTAGATCTTCTCGGTCAATGCCACGATGCCGCCCTGGGTTTCGAGCCAGGCCAGGAACTCGGTCAGCCCGGTCTCGCGGTCCACGACCGGCTGGTAGCCGAAATCCCGGGTGGCGGCGGAGGTGTCGTAGGTGGCGGTGCGGGTCATCAGCGCCACCACGTACCGCGTCAGCGGCGGTGACCACCGGGTGGCGACGAACGGCAGGCGCCAGACGGTTTCGATGGTGGCCACCGCGGCGGAGAGCACCCGCGGATTCGGCTGCCGGGTCGGCTTCGGATAACCGAGGCCGGTGGCCACCTCGCCGAGGAAGCCCCACACGTCGGTCTGCTCGGCGTCGGCGATGAAATACGCCTTGCCGCCGACCTGCTCGGAGCGGGCCGCCAGGACGGCCGCCTCCGCGATGTTCTGCACATGGCACAACGAGGCCATCACCTGCTCGCCGTAGGACAGGTCCGGCAGCGTGCCCGCGGCCGCCCGCCCGAGCAGCCGCACGATCGGCCCGGACCGGTCGCCGGCGCCCCAGATGGCGCGGGGCCGCAGCGCGCAGGCCGTGAATTCGGTCGTGTTGGAAGCCAACACGGCACGTTCGGCCGCGGCCTTGGTCTCCGAGTACACGTTCAGGTAGCGGCTCGGGTACGGCACCGATTCGTCGATGTCCACCTGATCGCCGCCGTCGCGGTCCATGAGCGCGCTGGGGCTGGAGATGAACACGAACCGCGAGGCCCCATTGCGCTTGGCGGCGCGCAGCAGATTCTCGGTGGCCGTGACGTTCTCGGCCACGAACTGCGCCCGGGTGCCGCGGTCGTCGACCCGTGCCGCGCTGTGGAACACCACGTCCACGCCCTTGGTGGCGCGTTCGAGCGACATCTGATCGGTGAGATCGCCGGTGATGATCTCGACCTCGTCGATGACCTCGTACAGGTCACGCAGATTGCTGGTGGGCCGGGCCAGGATGGCCACCTCGAAGCCGCCGTCCCGGAGAAGGCGGCGCACGATCGCCCCGCCGAGGAACCCGGACGCCCCCGTTACCAGTGCCTTCACGCTCTATCCTCTCCGCATGATCGGGGGCGCTGCGTGGTTACGCAGGCAAGCGCTGAGTGGTGGAGCGACTCCTCCGCGCCTGACCCGTTCACGCGGCCTCCTGTGTCTTCCACCAGGTGATTCCGAAGATCTGGGTCATGGCCGCGGTCTTGACCGGCGAGTGCTCGGTGCCCGCGGTCGCCTTCAGCGCGGCCGGGATCTGGGCCGCGTGCACCACGATGCTGAGGAAGGCGTCGATCCAGAACGCCGCCCGCAGCAGCCGGTTGGCGGGGGCGCGATCGCCCGCCGCCAGCAGCAGCCCCAGGGCCAGATAGAGCCATCCCAGTACCGGAATCGCCCGCAGCACAGTCACCTTCATCGTCCGTCGTCCTTCCCGAGCTGCTCCGCCGCCCAGACCGCGAGTTGTTCGCGGCCGATCTTGGCATTGTGTCGGATATCGACCGGGAACTTCGGATGGAACAGGAACGTGGAAACCGGTGCGGTGACATCGAATTCGCCGGCACGCTGCCGCAACTGCGCCGTCAGTGCGGCGGTGTCCGTGCCGGGCGCGGCCTCCACGCAGAGCACCGGCAGCTGCGCGCCGCGCACGCCCACGCCGACCAGCGCGGTGCGGACGACCCCGGGCAGCGTGTTGAAGACCTGCTCCACCTGCACCGAGAACATGGGGCCGGCGGCGGTGTGCACGCGCTGACTCTTGCGGCCGCAGAACCAGATCCGGTCCTCGCCGTCGATCCAGGCCAGGTCGCCGGTGCGATGCCACACCGTGTCGTCCTCGTGGATCTTGCCCGCCAGATTCGCCGACTCCGGCCAGTAGTACCGGGTGCTCACATTCGGTCCCGACACCACCAGCTCGCCGATGCCACGGGTGGCGACCAGCTCGGATTCGCGGGCCTCGGCCTGCGCCCAGGTCGGGATGGGATCGTCGGTGATGGCGACCAGCCGCGCCCGCACGCCCTCGGCGGGCCGCCCGACACAGGTGCCGTCGCCCAGATGCGCGCGCTCCGCCAGACCGCCCAGCAGTTCGCGGGATTCGATGGTGGACATGGGCAGTGCCTCGGTGGAGCCGTACCCGGCGTACACCTCGGCGTCCTCGGCCAGCACCTGCCGCAGCCCGGCGATGCACCAGTCCGGGACGGGCGCGCCGCCGGAGTAGATGCTGTGCAGGGTCGGCACCGGCGTCTTGTGCGTTTCCAGGTGCCGCAGCAGCGGAATCAGCACGGCCGGGGAGGCGAACATGGTCTTCACGCCGAACCGGTTGAGGGCGTCGACCACGTGCGCCGGATCGGTGGAGCCGACCTTGCTCGGCACCAAAGGCGGTAGTACGCACCGTGATCCGAGCAGCATGTCGAGAATGCCGACCAGCGGCAGGGTGATCAGCGAGGTGCCCGGCTCCACCCGGCCGCGCGCTGCGTGCACCTGCTCGACCATGGCGCTGAGATTGCCGTGCGTCATCTCCACGGCCTTGGCGGGCCCGGTGCTGCCGGTGGTGTAGGCGATGAGCAGCACCTCGTCCGCCGGCGCCGGCACCCGCTCGCGCAGGGTGAAGGCGTCGAACGGGGCCCGGTGCTCGCCGGCGGACCGCCGCTCGGCGACGGTGGCCAGCAGTTCCTCCAGTCGCGCCGCGACTTTCGCGCTGACCGGACCGGCCGCGCCGTCGGTGCGGAACCGGTTGCCGAGCCGGCCCGCCGTCACCGGGGCGCCCCAGCTGCGCAGGGTCGGGCCGCCCCAGAACCAGCGCGGGCCTACGGTGAGAGTCACCCGCACGTTCCGGAAGTACTTGCCGAACAGCACTCGCGCCGCGTGCGCCTGCGGAATGCCGATGAACGCCTCGGCGTCGGCGGCGCGCAGGCAGTTGAGCATCTTGCGCACGCCCATGCCCGGATCGATGACCACGGGCACCGCGCCGATCTTCAACAGCCCCAGCATGATCGCGTACAGCTCCGGGCTGGGCAGCACCAGCACGATGGTGCGGGTGCCGCGGCCCACGCCCGCCGCCGCCAGGTGCAGGCCGATGGTGTCGGACCACTCGTCGAGCTCACGGTAGGTGAGGTTGCGGTAGTCCGGGAGGCCGGAGGCGGTCTTCCCCGCGGGGTAGATCACCGCCTCACGGTCCGGATCGGCGGCCACCACCGCTCGGAAGCGGTCGATGGCCTGCCAATAGGTCGCGGTGGTCACGCCGCGGCTCCGGCGAGGGCCGGGAGCCGGTAGACGACCGCGGCGGCCGAGGGGCCTGCACCGGCCGCTACGAACAGCACATCGCGGTAGCCGGCCAGCGAATCCGCCTGGGCAGCCGCGTGATACGCCAGGGTGAGCGCGGCCGTGTGCGGGTCACCGTCGGTCAGGTCCGGGGTGAACACCGCGTCCGCGGCGATGCCGAGTTCGGCGGCCAGGCGGGCCGGGAATTCGGCGCTCGGGGTGGCGGCGATGAGGGCCGTGGTGGTCTCGTCGACCGCACTGTCCGACAGCGCGGCGCGCGCGGCCTCGGCGGCGGTGGCCAGCAGCCGGTCCAGATAGTCGGGTTCGCGCTCGACCGTCATGATGCCGCGGCCACGATCGCCCATGGTCTCGGTATCCACGTAGGACTCCAGGCCCGGAGCGCCTGCGGCGGCGCGGGTGTGCACCCGGCCGAAGCCCTCGGGCTCGCCGGTCTGCTCCAGCAGCAGCGCCGCACCCGCGGTGGCGTAGGGGAATTCGTCGTCGGCGGCGGAACGCGTCAGCGACGGGTGGGTGTCGCCCGACACCACCAGCACGTGCTCGGCGCTTCCGGTGGCCAGCACCGCCTGCGCCACCTGCACGGCATTGAGCACGCTGGTGCCGGCGTTCATGAGGTCGAAGGAGAACGACCGCGGGTCCTCCTTCACGTAGTCGAGTCCGATGCCCGCGGCCTTCTGGATGAGGGCCGACACGGCAGGCTCGACGGTATTGTTGTCGCGGAAGATGCCCGCGTTGATCATGACCCCGACCTGCCCGGGCTCGATGCCCGCGCTCTCCATAGCCCGCCGCGCGGCCCGGCCGCTGAGCTCGACGATGCTGAAAGTGTCGGCGTCCCGGCTGATTCCGGTGGACTTGATGCGCACACCCATGGCAGTACCTCAGACCTTCAGCGACGAGATGGTGGTGGACAGGAAGCCGCCGACGACGCCGGAGGCCGCCGGAATCATCAGGATCTTCGACCCGGCCGCCAGGTTCTGCTGGCTGAGCTGATCGTGCAGCACGATGAAATGCGAAGTGCTGGAGGTGTTTCCGTACTTCTCGATGACATTCAGGTCCGGCGGCATCGGGTGGCCGAACTCGCGCTCGGCGATGGCGTTCATGAACGGAATCGCGGCCGCGCCGAACTGGTGGTGGATGATGTAGTCGAAACCCTCGTCGGCGAAGGTGATTCCGTTCGCCTCCATGAAGTTGCGCTGGGTGTCGGTCCACAGCAGGAACCGCGCCTCGTTGTGCATCTTCCGGTTGTCGGTGTAGAGCGCCACGCCATTGGACTTGTCGCTGGGCATGCCCAGGCACAGGTGCGAGAACTCCGAGGCGGTGGTGAGCTCGATGTAGTGGATCTTGTCGTTGTCGTCCACGGCTTCGTCGAGCACCACGGCCGCACCGGAATCGCCGACAGTCAGCGACGCGAATTGCAGATCGTATTTACTGGAAATCTCGTTCACGGCCGTTTCGGCAATGGGCGTAATGGCCTCGCCGCTGACCACGATGCCGCGTTTCACCGCGCCACTGCGAATCATTCGGTCGAGAATGTAGACGCCACTCATCATGCCCGCGCAGGCATTCGAGAGATCGAAGGCGATGACATCCTCGCGAGCGCCGATGGCGCGGCCGATGGCACCGGCGAAGGACGGCTCCATGTACATCTTGGTGCCCTCCTTACTGCGCGTGATGGAGGTCGAGATGATGATGTCGAGATCGCCTGCGGCATAGGATGACCTGGACAGACAGTCCTCGACGGCCTTCATGGCCAGGGCGAAGGAGTCCTCGAGCGTCTCCGGGCGGGTGTCGCGGAAACGGCGTTCCTTGACGCCCGTGATTCGTTCGAGATCGAACTCCGGGACCTCCTTCAATTGCGAAAGCAGTTCGGCTGTGGTGACACGCTTCTCGGGCAGATAGGCGCCGATGGACTCGAATCGAGATTGCGGCACAGGGGACTCCTGGAACTGGGAGGCTGAAACCTCGTGGAAGAGAGTGAAATGTGTGATCGTCAAGCTCGGATGAACTGAGGCTACCCGAGAGTAACTATCTTGGGGAACTGGAGCGTTCCAGATGGCTGTCTCAGACGAAACGTGAACGTACGCTTAGTGTTACGTGGGGTGCCGCAAAACTTCCGCACTCAGCCTGACCGCCCGCAGCCTGGCTGAAGTGGGGGTACGCCGAAGGCTGGGCGCTGTGGTCACCGCCTGGCAACCGCTCGTTATGTGTCATCGGTATGGCCCGACGATGACCAACCGAGCTTCTCGCTGTGAGTGAGTTCACCCGGCCGCGTCACACCCGCGCGCTCCGGCGGCCCCGATCGGAAAACTGTCTGGGCGACAGCGGATTTCGCTACGTGGCGTAGCGATTAGGCCTGTGCGGGCAGGCCCAGCACCGCGACCACGAATTCTACGAACAGCGGGGCCAATTCGGGCACCCGGTGCGCCCCCTCGGCCACGATGACCCGGCGGGTGCGTTCGCCGATGGCGTCCGGAATCAGCGCGAACAGCTCGTCGGCGATGACCGGCAGGCTCGGATCGGTCTCGCGCGCCTGGGCGTAGAAGACCCGGTACAGATCCGCGAACCGGTCCACCGACAGATCCCGCAGCGCCACCGACTCCTGATCCACCTTGAACGCCTCGACCAGCATCAGCCGCGCGAAATCCGGTTCGGAGGCCACGGTTTCGCAGAAGGTGACCACGATGGACTCGATGCGCTCGTACGCGCCGGCATCGGTGGGCAGCTGCGCCAGCTCGTCGGCGATGCGGGTCGCGATGATGTCGGAGGCGGTGCGCACCGCCTCGATGAAGCAGTGCTCCTTGTTGCTGAAGTGTTCGTAGAAGGTGCTGCGCGAGACCCGGGCGCGCGCCACGATGTCGGTGAGTGTGGTGGCGTGGTAGCCCCTGGCTTCGACGCATTCCACCATGGCCTCGAGCAGCCGGCCGCGCTGTGAGGTGAGGACGGCGTCCCGGGCGGCCCGGTGCCGTTCGTCGAAATTGGTGCGCTGCAATGTGCCCTGTGGTGCGCCGGCCGTCATGTGGACCTGTCTGTCGCGCATCCATTCCCTCTCTCACTGAACCGCGTTCGCTTCAGATGGTCATTATCGGTGGGCGCCCGGAGCGGGAGTGCCCCGGGATTGCGGTCGGGTGACCTCAGTCGCCGCCGGGTGCCTCGATCGCTATGGCCGCGGCAGCCGCAATACCGCGAAGGTGAAGGCGCGCAGATCCGGAATCCGTTGCGGCAGTTGGGCGATCTCCTCGGAGATCCGGGTGACAGCAGCACTTCCGGATCCGCCCGATGTCGATCGGAATGCCCGTTCCAGCGCGGCGAAAGATCATTCCTCGTGCCGTTGGGCCGCATATGCACATCGTTGCATTGGCGAATCGGCAGTCGCCATTCGTGTGGATCTCTGGGTGGGTCCGGCGTGGCTGTCGTGTGCCACGGTCCGTACGCTGGCTGGACCGGAAAACTGGATCCTCGCCGGCTACTTCGATAGATATTTAGCTGAAGGATTGCTGGAGGGATAGGCGGACAGATGCTCGACGCGCTCACACCGATTCCGGAGCAGCCGCTGCTCGGAATGTACCTGCGGCACCGGCGAGAGAATCAGGGCCTCACGCAGGAGGAGACCGCTCGGCGGATGTTCGTCAGCGTCTCGCTCTACCGGAAGCTGGAGAGCGGGGAGCGCACGGTCTCGGCGGACCGGCTCGAGGACTGGTGTGCGGCCATGGACGTACCGGTGTGGATGCTCGAGAAGGTGGTCTCGCTGGCCCTGCCCAGGGTGTCCACCTTCGCGCGCGGCACCTGGCCGCCCCAGCTGCGCCAAGAGGACCTCGACCATCTCGAGGCCCTGCCCTACCCGGCGTACTTCCACCGCTTCCCCGAATACGAGGTGCTCGCGGCCAATCGGGCTGCCAGCGGGGCGTTTCCGTGGCTGGCCCCCTCGGCGCCCGACGCCGACCGCCCGGTCAATGTCATCGAGCAGTTCCTGACCATCCCGGAAGCTCGCGAGTTGCTGGTCAACTGGGACACCATCGTGCATCGCCTGGTTTTCGGCCTGCGCGTCCTCTCACCCGGCGTGGTCGCCCCCGAGCGCATGGCCCAGATCATCGAAACCTGCGGCGTCAACCCGGAATTCGCGCGCATGTGGAACACCCCGATGGAAGAAGACCTGTTCAATGACTCGCTCGTGCAGGTCCGCAACCCAGCCACCGGCGAGATCATGAGCCTGACCATGCGTTCCTACAACGCCTTTCACCCGCAGAACTGCTCCTACCAGCTGTTCATGCTCACGCCGCGGTCGCCCGGGACCGCCACCATCGACCCGTGCGCGCTCGGCTGACCGGGCTCCGGCCTCGTTTTCTGCTCAGGCAGACCGCGCGCGAGGCGCTGATCAACCGGGAGCTGGTAGCTGATCGTGCACCGGCTGCTGTTCAGAGTAGGAGATCCGGCACCCCAACCGTTGACCCCCTCGTGAACAGCTGATCTGGACCCGCTGGTCAGCGGGGGTGCCCCAAATCGTGCTACCGGCCCAGGTTGACCATCGCGACAACCGGACCGGATGCTGGAACGGCGAGATCAGCCGCTGCCCGATCCGATTCCGCGGATCGGGCAGTGGCATGTTCGGCGCCGCATTCCCGTTCCGGCGATGGTGGAGTTCGGAGGGGAATCTCCACCTGCGGTCGACGGGTGTGATTCGGTGCCCGCCCGCCGAAGGCGGCGGGCGTGCACCGGTTCTTACTTCGGTTCGACGTACTTTGGGAAGACCACGGCCGGTTCCGGCAGCGAGGTGCCCGGGCGGAGCGGGGTGGCGAGGTCCGCGAAGCTGCGGTCGGTGACGCCGAGCAGGTCCAGGATCTTCCCGGCCGAGCCGGGGATGACCGGCTGGACCAGGATCGAGACGATGCGCAGCACCTCCATGGTCACGTAGAGGATGGTGCCCTCGCGGGCGGTGTCCTCCGGGGTGCCGGCCTTGGCCAGGGTCCAGGGCGCCTGGGCGGAGAAATAGCGGTTGGTCTCACCGAGGGTGAGCCACAGCTGCTCGAGGCCCAGATGGATCTGCTGCTGGTCGAATTCGGCGCGCACCTTCTCCAGCAGGCTGCCCGTGCGCTCCAGCAGGGCCTTGTCGTCCTCGGTGAACTCGCCCGGGGTCGGGACGACGCCGCCGAAGTCGCGGGCCACCATCTTCAGGCAGCGCTGGGCCAGGTTGCCGTACTCGTTGGCCAGATCGGCATTGATGCGGCCGACGATGGCCTCGTGGCCGTAGGAGCCGTCCTGGCCGTAGGAGATCTCACGCAGCAGGAAGAAGCGCAGGGCGTCCAGGCCGAAGGTGTCGACCAGGTCCATGGGATCGACCACATTGCCGACCGACTTGGACATCTTCTCGCCCTTGTAGTTGACGAAGCCGTGCACGAAAACCCGCTTGGGGAGCTCGATTCCGGCGCTCATCAGGAAGGCGGGCCAGTACACGGTGTGGAACCGGGAGATGTCCTTGCCGATGATGTGCAGGTCCGCGGGCCAGTACCGCTGGAACGACGCCGAATCGGTGTCGGGGAAGCCCGCACCGGTCAGGTAGTTGGTGAGCGCGTCCACCCACACGTACATGACGTGCTCGGGGTGACCCGGCACCGGCACACCCCAGTCGAAGGTGGTGCGGGAGATGGACAGATCCTTCAGGCCCGCCTTCACATACGAGACGATCTCGTTGCGCCGGGTCGTGGGCGCGATGAATTCCGGCTGGGTCTCGAACAGTTCGAGCAGCTTGTCCTGATACTTGGACAGGCGGAAGAAGTAGTTCGACTCCTCGGTCCACTCCACCGGGGTCTTGGTGTCGGTGGAGATGCGGGTGCCGTCCTCGAGGAGGGTGGTCTCCTCCTCGGTGTAGAACGCCTCGTCGCGCACCGAGTACCAGCCGGCGTAGGTGTCGAGGTAGATGTCCCCGGCCTCGACCATGCGCTCCCAGATCGCGACCGACGCGGCCAGATGGTCCTCGTCGGTGGTGCGGATGAAGCGGTCGAAGGAGATGTCGAGCGCCTTGTCCATGTTCTCGAAGACGTCGGAGTTGCGCGAGGCGTACTCCTGCTCCGCGAGACCGGCGGCCCTGGCGGCCTGCTGCACCTTCTGGCCGTGCTCGTCGGTGCCGGTCATGTAGAACACATCGAAGCCGTCCAGCCGTTTGAAGCGGGCCAGGGCATCGGACGAGATGTACTCGTAGGCGTGCCCGATGTGCGGTGCGCCGTTCGGGTACGCGATGGCCGTGGTGATGTAAAAGGCGGGGCGATCGGATGCGCTCATGGTGTGTCTACTCTATCTGCGTGTCCTACGTCGCTCGCGTGAATATCCCCGTGGCAGGTGCCGCCCTTCTTTCTTTCGGGGGATGGGCATGACCAGTCGCCGACCTGCGCCCGAGCCGCCCGAGCCGCTGTCGCCGCTCATCGACGCGCACACCCATATCGACGCCTGCGGGGCCACCGATCCGGAATCGGTTGCGGCCCTGGTGGAACGGGCCCGCGCGGCGGGCGTGCGGGAGCTGGTGACGGTCGCCGACGACCTCGAGGCCGCGCGCTTCGCGGTCCGCGCCGCGCACTGGGACGACCGCGTCTACGCGGCGGTCGCGCTGCACCCGACCCGCGCCAACCACCTCGACGACGCCGCCAAGGCCGAGCTCGAGCAGCTGGCCGCGGATCCCCGGGTGGTCGCGGTGGGGGAGACCGGGCTGGACTACTACTGGCCGGGCAAGCTGGACGGCTGCGCCGAGATCGAGGATCAGGTCGAGGGCTTCCGCTGGCACATCGACCTGGCCAAGCGGCTGGGCAAGCCGCTCATGATCCACAACCGGGAGGCCGATCACGATCTGCTGGCGGTGCTGCTGGACGAGGGCGCGCCGGAAACCGTGATCTTCCACTGCTTCTCCTCCGATGCGAACATGGCGATGGCCTGTGTGGAGGAGGGCTATGTGCTCAGTTTCTCGGGCACGGTCAGTTTCAAGAACGCGCACGAATTGCGCGAGGCCGCGAAACTCGTTCCGGACGAACTGATTCTGGTCGAAACGGACGCACCGTTCCTGACCCCGCATCCGTTCCGGGGTGCGCAGAACGAGTCGTACATGCTGCCGTACACGCTGCGCGCGCTGGCCGGACTGCGTGAACAGGATCCGGGGCAGCTGGCCAAGATCACCACCGCCAATGCCCGCCGGGTCTACGGAATCTGAGGTACTGTTCCGCCTCTCCGGGACTTCATCGCCCGGCTCGGGTGCCGTCGCGGGTACCGCACGCGTGCCAGCGGTCGGGCGGCGAACCTTTCGGGCGTACCCGGCGAGTTACCCTCAGCGCTGCGAAATCAGTTGTCGCTGTCGGGAATCGGACACCGGGCCTTGGGTCGCCATATGTGCCGCAGCTCACTATGATCTAGCGCGGTCGTGATTTACCTGCGATTCGATATCGGGTCGTAATCCTCGTCCCCGCAGTTCCGCCGGGGGTGGTTGTCAATCCGCGACCCCCTCGTTATCGTACTGTGACCATGCCGGGATTTCCGATGCACGCATTGACGAAGATCAACTCGTCGCGTTCCCCGATGCTGTACGGGGCCATCGCGGCGATGCTCGTCACGCTCATCTTCGGAGCCGGCGTCGCCATCATGAGCAAGAAGCAGATCACCTTCGTCATCGATGGCAAGCAGTTCGCCGAATCCACCATGCGCGGGGACGTCCGCGGGGCGCTCAAGGACGCCGGGTACGCGATCACCAGCCGCGATGACGTATCCCCTTCCGCCGGAGCGCATATCAGCGACGGATCCACCATCACGCTGAACCGCGCCCGTGAGGTCTCGCTCATCGTCGACGGCACGCCCTCCAAGGCGTGGACCACCGCGCTCACCGTGGCCGAGGCGGTCATCAAGCTCAATCTGCCCGGCGACGTCTTCACCTCGCCCGCGCGCCCGACCCCGCTGCCGCTCGAGGGCGCGCAACTGCTCATCACCAATCCGCGGACGGTCGAACTCAGTGACAACGGCGCGCCCGCGTCGCTGGTCCGCCTCGCCGCCCCGACCATCGGGGAGTTGCTCCAGTCACAGGGCCGCCCGCTGGTCAATCAGGACTCCGTGGAGCCGGCCGCGAGCACCCCGCTCACCGACGGTATGAAGATCACCGTCACCCGCAAGATCGTGGAGAACCGCACCGAGCGGGTGCCGCTGGATCCGCCGGAGAACATCATCGAGGATCAGACGCTCAATATGAGCCGCACGATCGTCGAGAATCCGGGCGTGCCCGGCACGCAGGACGTGACTTTCGCGGTCTCCATCGTGAACGGCCATGAGGCGGGCAAGGATCCGATCAAGTCCACCGTGATCGTGCCCGCGCAGCCCAAGACCGTGCGCAAGGGCGCCAAGCCGGGCACCGAGGTCCCGGACGTGCAGAACGGCACCACCTGGGATGCCCTGGCCACATGTGAATCCGGCGGCAACTGGGCCATCAATACGGGCAACGGCTTCTTCGGCGGCATCCAGTTCGACCAGAACACCTGGGAACGCCAGGGCGGCACCCGCTACGCCCCGCGCGCCGACCTCGCGACCCGCGAGGAGCAGATCGCCATCGCCGAAGTGACGCGCGCCCGCCAGGGTTGGGGCGCGTGGCCGGCCTGCACCTCACGGCTCGGCATCGGTTAGAAGGACTGACCCGACAGTGTGGACAGCAGCTGGAACGGCATGCTGAGGAACATCAACCCGACATAGAGCGGGTAGCGGATCGGATCACCGTTGAGATAGCCGTCGGCCAGCCAGCTCATCAGGTCTGCGGAACCCATGTCGCATCTCCCTTGCGTAGTGGTTACTGCCACCGGGCATTTCGATCCCGCGAGTTCCACTGTTACCGAATAGAAGTATCGGCTGCCCCGTGGTCGGCGCTCGACGCGAACGCGCCGGGTCAGCGGAAAGTGGATTCGAGGTAGTCGACGAGGTCGGCGGTGGTGGCCGTGCGGTGGGCGAAGCCCAGGTAGCCGTCGGGACGGATGACGAAGGCCGATCCGTGGTCCGCGCGGTAGGCCCCGGCGAACTCGCCTGCGGTGTCGCGGATCAGTGGGAGGGTGGTCGCGGCCGCGCCGGCCCGGGGTGCGGCGATCAGGTAGGCGTCCAGGTGGCCGTGGGCCGCGGCGGTCGCGGTGACGGCCAGCTGTTCCAGGTCGCGCAGGTCGTGTTCGGTGGTGGTGTCGTCCGCGTAGAGCAGCAGGGTGTGGGCGGTGCCGTCGATGAGGGGCAGCAGCCGGAAGCCGAAGGCGACGGCGTCGCGGGTCAGGCCGCGGGCGTCGGGCGCGCGAGCGCCCGCCCGCGGGGCGGGATCGCCGGGTGGGGACGGCGCGACGATGGGGCTGCCGGCGTAGTCGATGAGAAGTTGTGCCTCCCGGCGCAGGACGTAGGCGGGGTCGGTGGAGTCCGCGCCGATGCCTTCGCGGGCGCTGCGGACCGTGCGGCCGACGACTTCCTCGCCCACCGGGCGGCGTTCGAGGTCGTAGGAGTCGAGCAGGGTGGGGGAAGCGTCCCCGGTGAGCGCCAGGGCCAGTTTCCAGGCCAGATTGTGGGCGTCCTGGATGCCGGTGTTCATGCCCTGGGCGCCGGTGGGCGGGTGGATGTGGGCGGCGTCGCCCGCCACGAAAACCCTTCCGCGGCTGTAGGAATCGACGATGCGGTGGCTGATCCGGAAGACCGAGGACCAGCGCAGGTTCGACACCTGCGCCGGTTCGGGCGCCAGGCGGTCGACGACCGCTTGGAGATCGGGCAGATCGGGCGTCCACCCGGTGGCGAAGCCGTGCTCGACGTCGTCGTCACCGGTCGTCGGATCGCGTGTCCGGCCGTTGGGGAGCAGCATGGAGATGCGGTACCGGTGCCGGCCGGGGAGCGGGATGCAGACCAGCAGATCATCGGTGACGCCGTTGGTCCGGTGGCTCGCGCGGATGTTGTATCCGCGTGGCATCGACCAGCTCAGTTCCACGTCCCCGAGCATGTAGTGCTCGGTGAAGGCCGCACCCTCGAAGGAGAGACCCAGCGCCTTGCGGATCGTGCTGTGCGCGCCGTCGCAGCCGACGAGATAGCTTGCCCGCGTGGTCTTCTCACCCATTCCGCTCGCGAGTGTCACGGTGACCCCGTCGGCGTCCTGCTCGAAAGCCGCGACCCGTGTACCGCGTTCGACGGTGCCGCCCAGCACGATGAGCCGGTCCCGCAGAATCCGCTCGGTCTCGTACTGCGGCAGGCCGGCGAATCCGAACGGCACGTCCGGCGGCAGCGTCAGCTCTATCCGCGCGCTCTGCTCACCATTGACGAAGGCCAGCTGCCCGCGCAGTTGGATCGCCGCATCCAGGATCCGACGCAGCACCCCCATCTGCTCGAACACTTCCAGCGCACGCGGTTGGATGCCAACGGCTTTCGCGTACGGCGGTGGTTCCAGCAGCGGGTCGACGATCCGGCACGGCACGCCCCGGCGGCGCAGTTCGATCGCCGCGGTCAGACCGACCGGTCCGGCGCCGGCGATGATTACCGCGGTGTCGTCCATAGGGGCGAACCTGTCGGTGATTCGGACGGCTCGGGGGTGCTATCAGCCGAATTGTGTTGTGCCGGGTCGTGTCCGGGCATCGCGCCGGCGCCGTAGAAGGCGGGCAGTATGCCCTTCACCAGTACCAGCGCCGCCCCTTCGCCGGACGGAACAGCCGCCAGGTTGGTGGCGACCACGATGGTGAGGCCGGAGTCGGGATCCGACGCCATGTAGGTCATGTAGCCCGGGATCTGGCCGTCGTGCCCGAACTGATGCTCACCGAATCGCACGATGCCCAGGCCGTACCCGGCCATGGCCGGATCGGCCGGATCGATCGGCTGGATACTGTCCATCCGCATCTTCTGGAACTTGGCATCGAGCAGCTTGCCGTCGATGAGCGCCTTCGCATACATGGTCATATCGTCGACCGTCGAGATCGCCGCACCCGCGGTCCAGGTCCACGACGGGCTCGAGGTCGTCCGGTTACCCGGTTGCAGCGTGCCTGCCAGCGCAGCGGCCCGCTGATCCGGCGGCAGTGCGAAGGTGTCGATGGTGGAGACCATGGTGCCGAAGGCGTAGCCCTGCGGATGCGGATCCGGCATCGAGGAGTCCGCCGGCGCGGGGAACGACGTGTGCTTCAGCCCGAGCGGTTCGAAGATGCGCTGCCGGAAGTTGTCGGCCACAGGCATATTCGTGACCTTCTCGATGACCAGGCCCAGCAGGATGGTGTTGGTGTTGCAGTACTCGAATTTCTCGCCCGGCTGGAAATCGACCGGGTGCGCGAACGCGATGGCCAGCAATTCCTCCGGGGTCCACACCTTCTGGGGATCCTTGTCGATCGCGGCGCTGAAGTCGTAGTCGAAGGTGTAGTTGTAGAGGCCGCTGCGCATTTCGGCGAGCTGGGCGAGGGTGATGCGGTCCCCGTTCGGCACACCCGGCCAGTACTTTCCGATCGGATCGTCGAGGGAGAGCTTGCCCTCCTGGGCGAGCTGCATGAGGACCGTCACCGTCATGGTCTTGGTATTGCTGCCGATCCGGAAGTGGTCGTCCACCGTCATCGGATCGTCCTTGCCGATGGTCCCGGTCCCGAAGGTGGCGGTCCAGTCGCCGTCCTTGGGCGACTCGACCACCACCACCGCTCCCGGAATGACGTTGTCCTTCATCAGTTCGGTGATGATGGGCCGCAACGTCGCGGCGTAGCCGGGCTCCTTGGACCCCGTATCGTTCGACGACCCACACCCTGCCGCGACCGTCAAACCCACGGCTGCGATGAGCACGCCGAAACTCCGCCGGTATCCCATAACTCTCCGTCCGGGTCCGCTGGAACGTGGTTATGAAGCTGCTCGAGCGCTTGTCAGCCTAACTCCGTACCAACCGGTCGCGAACGGAAATGGGCGGTGTCGCTACATCAGTGCGCCACCATCGACGCGGAGCTCGGTGCCGGTCATATAGCGGCCGTCATCCGAGGCGGCCATGGCGACGACACCCGCGATGTCCTCGGGCTTGCCGAGCGCGCCGCCCTCGATCCACCCGGGCAGCCGCGCCATGAGCGTCCAGTCGGCGTCGGCGGGCAGTTCCAGACCGGAGGTGATGCCGGTGCTGATGCCGCCGGGCACGATATTGACCGCGCGCAGGCCCTTTTTCACGTATTCCAAGGCGATGGAGTGGGTGAGCGCGTTGACGCCCGCCTTCGACGCGGAGTACGCGGCCATATAGGGATTGGACCCGAAGGCCGAGGTGGAGGAGAAATTCACGATCACGCCGTGCCCGGATTCGATGAGCGCGGGCAGCGCGGCCTGGATCATGAGGAAGGTGCCGGTCAGGTTGACCGAGATGACCCTGTTCCAGTCCTCGAGGGGCATGTCGTGGGTGTGCGCGGCGCGCAGGATGCCCGCGGCGTTCACCAGAACGTCCAGGCCGCCGAGGAATTCGAGGGCCTCGGCGGTGACGGCGCGGACCGCCGCCGGGTCGGAGATGTCGAGGGTGAGGGTGCGCAGGCGCTCGCGCTGATCGCCGGGGACAGCGTCGACGGTGGCGGCCAGTCCGGCCTCGTTCACATCGGCGGCGACCAGGTAGGCTCCCTCTTCGAGCAATCGCAGGGCCACGCCCTGTCCGATGCCCGATCCCGCTCCGGTGACAAGTACTCGGCGACCTTCGTATCTGCGCGACATGGCGAGAAATTAGAACAAGTTTCAAGGCGCGTCAATGGGAAGTTCCGGCATCCTCTCGATCAGCTGATTGCCAGAACTTTCTCATACTGGTCCTACGTTCAAATCGATAAACTCGGGCCCCGAACGGGAATGGTCATCGGGTCGGGACTAATGGAGGATTCATGAGGTCGGTCGGTTGGCGTACACGGATTTTCACCGCGGCCATAGCGTCGGCGGGCACGCTGCTGGCCCTGCCGGGAACCGCGGCCCACGCCGAGACGGCCGGCACCGCCTTCGCCACCACCGCGCTACCGGACGGCTTCCGCGGCCTGCCGAACGGCACCATCATCGACTACTGGACCACCCGCTCCAATGGCGAACCGGTGAAAGCCAGTGGCGCGCTGTTCGTTCCGTCCGGTCCCGCACCCGCGGGCGGTTGGCCGATCATGGCCTACGACCATGGCACCTCCGGCATGGGACCGGGCTGCGGCGGGCAGACCGACGACTCGAAGGTGAGCTGGCCCCGGGAAGAACAGGTGCTGCAGTACTTCGTGAACAAGGGCTTCGCCGTGGTCGCGCCGGACTATCTGGGCCTGGGCCGCTTCGATACCGGCCCGCACCCGTACCTGGAGATCAGCACCGAGGCCGGTTCCACCATCGACCTGGTCAAGGCGGCCCGCGCCGCGAATCCGGCGCTCTCACGCACGTGGGCGGTGACCGGCTTCTCACAGGGCGGTCAGGCGGCGCTGGGCGCCGCGCACCTGCAGGTGTCACAGACCCCTGACCTCGACTTCCGCGGCGCCATCGCGGTCGACCCGGAATCGGACCTGGAGAAGATCGCCCCGTTCATCGGTCCCCGGGTGCCGGAGATCCCCGGTCAGGCCGGAACCGCGATCAACGCGTTCGTGGTCAGCATGCTGGCCGGGCTGCGCGCCACCCACCCCGAGGTCGATGTCGACAGCTACCTCACCCCGCGCGGCAAGCAGGCCCTGGACGCCTCGCAGAGCCTGTGCTTGCTGGACATCATGAAGGTGGTCGACGGCATGGGCATCGGCGACATGCTGTCGCGGCCGCTCGATACCCCGGAATTCCGGGCCGCCATGAACGAGTACATGACCGTGCCGGTCAACGGCTACAACGCGCCGATCCTGCTGCTGCTCAACACCAATGACACCGCCGTGCCGTCCCCGCTGCACGCGGCGCTGGCCGCGCAGTTCGCCGCCAATGGCGTGGACTTCCAGACGGTGGTAGGTACCGGCACCCACACCCAGTTGAACCCGCAGATGTGGGATGCCATCGGCGCGTTCAGCGATCGGATCCTGGCCACGCCCACCGTGCCGTGACGATGGTCGCGTGACCTCTTCGGGGGCTCGGGGTGAAAGCCCCGGGCCCCCAACGACTTACTGGGGGAACCAGCTGAAATCGGGTTCGCAGGTGACGTCCTGCTCCGGGCGGACGCCGGTGGCGAAGTAGGTGTTCACGATATCGTTCAGGCACGGGCTCAGGCCCGGCCGGAACGCGCCGTGAATCCTGGTGTCCGCCAGCGTCACCAGGCGTGATCCGGTCAGATCCGTATGCAGCGCAAGCCCTTCCGAGTATGCGGTGCGGGTGTCGTGGACATTGGCCACGATCAGCACCGGCGCCGCATTGCGGATCTCGGTGGGCGGTTCCACCGGGTCCGGCCAGAAGGCGCAGGCGGTGATGTTGTTGGCGAACGCACCGAACACCGGTTGCGTCGGCCGCGCGGCCTCGACATTGCCGTAGTACCAGGCGGGATCGCGCGGCGCGGCCTTGTCGCCGCACATGATGGCGGCCATGGCGGCGGCGTCCAGCGGCACCACGGAGACGATCCTGGCCTTCAGCGCGTCCATGTCGATGGGGCCGCCCGCCACGCCCGACGCCACCATGGTGAGCACTTCGGCGAGGTTGGGGTTCAGCTGCGGGTTCGGCAGCAGCGCCAGCAGCATCATGGGAATGGTGTGCTCGTCGACCAGGTAGCCGCTGCCGTAGATCTCGTGACCCGCGGACCGCCGGATGAGGTCCTCGACCCAGGCGCGTACCGCCTCCGGGGTGCTGCCGAAGTGGTACTGATCGTCGTGGCGGGCCGCCCATTTCGCCCAGTCGTCGAGGGCGTACTCGTTGATCGCGCCCATGTCCTGGTAGAGCCCGACGTAGTAGCGGTCCGGGTCGATGGCGCTGTCGAAGACCATGCGGTCGGCGTGGTCGCCGAACATCTGGGTGTAGACCGCGCCCAGGTAGGTGCCGTAGGACGCGCCGAAGTAGTTGAGCTTCGTCTCGCCGAAAAGGCTTCGGATGAGATCCATGTCGCGCGCGGTATTGCGAGTCGTGATGTTGCGG
Source organism: Nocardia sp. NPDC046763 (assembly GCF_040645495.1). Lineage (NCBI taxonomy): Bacteria > Bacillati > Actinomycetota > Actinomycetes > Mycobacteriales > Nocardiaceae > Nocardia > Nocardia sp. NPDC046763. The sequence goes on from NZ_JBEYYI010000001.1 coordinate 207,936, forward strand.
GCCTTGTCCGGGTCGGTGCCCACGCACGCGGTGGCCAGCGCCGCGGCCACGGCGGTGTCGCGGGCATAGCCGAATACGTCGAATCCGGCGGAGAAGAGCATGGTGGGCACCGGAATCGTGCAATTGACCGCATCGGAGCGGCCGACGCCGCGTGGGTCCATGCCGATCAGGTCGTACTGTGCGCGTACGTCCGCGCTCATGGCCTTCTGGGTGTTGACCGGCATCGCCAGGCCGGCGCCGCCCGGACCGCCCGGATTGGTGATCAGGATGCCGCGGCGGCGCGCCGGATCGGTGGCGGCGATGCGGGAGATCGCGATGGTGAGCGTGCGACCGTCCGGATTGTTGTAGTCGAGCGGTACCAGCACGCCCGCGCACCGCGCGCCGGCGGCGTCGAGGGCGGCGTTGTCGCACGGCTTCCACTCCAGTGTCTGGTGGTAGAAGCGGTCCAGTCCCGGGGCCGCGTCCGCATTCGCCGGTCCCGCGGGCAGCGTGACCGCCGCGGTCAGCAGCGCCGCGCCCAGGACGAGCCGTCGAATCCGCCGAGCGGGCATGCACTCTCCTTCACGGTTGTGTTCCCAAGGGGCGACGCTACTCGGATACCTGGCGAAAGACCGTGCGACATGGCGGATTTGGTCCGGCGCGCACGGCCGCCACGTCCGGTCGAGCGGGTTGGCAAATATGTGGCAAACATCAGTGCTGGATTCCGGGCGCCACAGCCCTCGCGGTGTGACCGGGTGCCGGGTGATTCACGCAGCTTGATAGGTTTTCCAGAATGTCCGAACCCGAAGTCGCCGGTCGTGGAAAAGCCGCCCTGCTGGGGCCCGCCGAAGTGCGTGAGCTGGCCGAGCGATTCGGCGTCCGCCCGACCAAGCAGCTCGGGCAGAACTTCGTCCATGACGCCAACACCATGCGCCGCATCGTCGCCACCGCGGGCGTCCACCGTGACGACACCGTGCTCGAGGTCGGTCCCGGCCTCGGCTCGCTGACCCTGGCGCTGCTGGACGTGGTCGACCGGGTCATCGCCGTCGAGATCGACCCGACCCTCGCGGCCCACCTGCCGGAGACCGCCGCCGCCCGCGCCCCCGAGCTCGCCGATCGGCTGACCGTCGTCCCCATGGACGCCATGAAGGTCACCCACGCCGACCTGCCCGCCGCGCCGACCGCGCTGGTGGCCAACCTGCCCTACAACGTGGCCGTGCCGGTACTGCTGCACCTGCTGGCCGAATTCCCCAGCATCCGAACCACTCTCGTCATGGTGCAGCTGGAGGTGGCCGACCGCCTCGCCGCCACCCCCGGCGGCCGCATCTACGGCGTGCCCAGCGTCAAGGCCGGCTTCTTCGGGACGGTCCGCCGCGCCGGAACCGTTGGCCGCCAGATCTTCTGGCCAGTACCCCAGGTTGAATCGGGACTGGTCCGCATCGACCGCTTCCCCGAATCCCCCTGGCCCCAGGACGAATCCTTCCGCCGGCGCGTCTACGCCGTCGTCGACGCCGCCTTCGCCCAGCGCCGCAAGACCCTCCGCGCCGCCCTCGCCGGCTGGGCCGGCTCCGCCGCCGAAGCCGAAAAGCGCCTCACCGCAGCCGGAATCGCACCCACCGCCCGCGGCGAAACCCTCGATACTGCCGCCTACGTCCGCCTCGCCCAGCAGGAATGAGCCGAAAGACCTGCCACCCCACCCGGAGTGAGTGGGGTGGCACCGGGCTCGGGTGGATCAATAGGGGTCGGTAACCCCTTCCTTCGGTGGCGCCGGCCGGTCCGGGCGTGCTGGGTCGTGATCAGATCGGTGCGGGCACGTCGATGGTCAGCTGGGACGGGCTGGGGTTCGTGCTCACCTGGGCGGAGATTTGGCCCGAGCCTTCGAGGGTGAAGAAGGCGGCGTTCCAGCAACGCCACTCGTATCGCGGCTGGCTCACACCCGAAAGTCGGCCGATCGATCCTGCACCGCCCATCGTCGGTGGTCGGGCACGCGGTGCGGGTCAGGCCGAAATGGACAGGCCCTGGAGCAGGGTGGTGGGGCCGGAGCCGTCGCTGTCGTCGCGGGTGGTGATGGTGAGCTGGACCAGGTACTGGCCGTTGTCGGACTCGACGATGATGTAGCGGTTGTAGGCCCAGAGGGTGAGCTGCTCGACGTTGTAGGTGCCGGTGATGCCGGCGGACGGCCAGCCCTCGAAGTCGGTGGTGTCGGTTTCGAGGTCCTGCCAGCCGGGGAGCCGGCGGGCGTCGTCGAAGGCGTGGGTGAGCAGTTCGCGGGCGTCGACGGGCGGGGTGAAGGTGGCGACCAGGACGACCGCGTTGTCGGCCCAGCCGTTCACGGGAGCCTGGGTCCAGACACCGTAGGAGCCCGGGAACATGCTCGGCGGAACCTGTTGCCAGCCTTCGGGAATGCCGACCGCGACCTTGGGGGCGCCGGGAGCCGCGGGGTCGACCGGGGCGGCCTCGATCTGGGCGGCGGCCAGGTATTCGGCGATGGTGGTCAACGGGGCTCCTCGCGAGGGGGCGGCGGTGGTCACCCGCCATTCAACACGATGCGACAGGGCCGCCCGGATCCGGTGATCGGGGCGGCCCTGTCGCATCGCGGGACGAGCGATCGGTGTCGCTCATCCGCGAAAACGGCGCAGTCGCAGGCTGTTGCTGACCACGAACACGCTGGACAGTGCCATGGCGGCACCGGCGAGCATCGGGTTCAGCAGACCGGCGGCGGCCAGCGGGATGGCGGCCACGTTGTAACCGAAGGCCCAGAACAGATTTCCTTTGATGGTCCGCAGCGTGGCCCGCGACAGCTTGATCGAGGTCGGCACCGCGCGCAGGTCGTCACGCACCAGGGTGAGGTCGGCGGCCTGGATGGCGACGTCGGTCCCGGTGCCCATGGCCAGGCCCAGATCGGCCTGGGCCAGGGCGGCCGCGTCATTGACGCCGTCGCCGACCATGGCGACCACCTTGCCCTCGTACTGCAGTTTCTTCACCACGTCCAGCTTGTCGCTGGGCAGCACCTCGGCGATGACCTGCTCGATGCCCACCTGATCCGCGACCGTGCGGGCAGTGGCCGCATTGTCGCCGGTCAGCAGCACCGGGGTGAGGCCGAGCGCCTTCATCTCCGAGATCGCCTGGGCGCTGGTGGGTTTCACGGCGTCGGCGATGACCAGCACGCCGCGCGCCTGCCCGTCCCAGGCCACCACGATGGCCGTCTTCCCCGCCCGCTCGGCCCGGATCTTGGCGTCCGCCAAGGACTCCGGCAGCGTGATGGACCAGTCCTCGAGCAGCTCGATGCGTCCGATGACCACCGCGCGCTCGCCGACCAGACCCTGCACGCCCTTGCCGCCGTGGCTGACGAACTGCTCCACCTTCTCGGTGTCGAGTCCACGCTCGGCCGCACCGGCGACCACGGCCCTGGCGACCGGGTGCTCGGAGCCGTGCTCTACGGCCGCGGCCACCGACAGCAGCTCGTTGGCGTCCACGCCGGCGCCCGGAATCGCCTCGGCGAGCGTCATCTTGCCGGTGGTGACGGTGCCGGTCTTGTCCAGCACCACGGTGTCGATGCGCCGCGTCGACTCCAGCACCTGCGGGCCTTTGATCAGGATGCCCAGCTGCGCGCCGCGTCCGGTGCCCACGAGCAGAGCTGTGGGCGTGGCCAAGCCGAGCGCGCACGGGCAGGCGATGATCAGCACCGCCACCGCCGCGCCGAAGGCGGTCGCCACGGACGCACCGGTGCCGAGCCAGAAGCCCAGCGCCGCCACCGCGATCGCGATGACGATCGGCACGAACACGCCCGCCACCTGATCGGCCAGCCGCTGCACGGGAGCCTTGCCGTTCTGCGCCTCCTCCACCAGCGCAGCCATCTGCGCCAGCTGGGTATCCGCGCCGACCCGGGTGGCGCGCACGGTCAGCAGACCGCCCGCGTTCACGGTCGCGCCGACCACCTGATCGCCGGGGCCCACCTCGACCGGCACCGATTCGCCCGTCAGCATGCTCATGTCGAGGGCCGAACTGCCGCTCACCACCACACCGTCGGTGGCGACCTTTTCGCCGGGACGAACCAGGAACTCTTCGCCGACCCGCAGGTCGCCGATGGGGATGCGGGTTTCGACGAGGTGCCCATCGCGCCGCTCCCGGGACCCTTCGTGGTTACGCAGGCTGCCGCCTTCGGGTCCAGCGCTCGCGGCGGCACGCAGCACCGACACGTCCTTCGCGCCCAGCTCCAGCAGCGCCCGCAGCGCGGATCCCGCCTTCTCCTTGGACCGGGTCTCGAAGTAGCGGCCCGCCAGAATCGCGGTGATCAGCGTGGCCGCCACCTCGAAGTACAGCGCCGACGACGAGTCGCCGCGCTCGATGGCCAGGCTGAACGGATGTTTCATACCGGGCATGCCGGCCGTGCCCCAGAACAGCGCGTACACCGACCAGCCGAAGGCGGCCAGTGTGCCCGACGAGATCAGCGTGTCCATGGTGGCCGCGCCGTGCTTGGCGTTCACCCACGCGGCCCGGTGGAACTGCGACCCGCCCCACACCACGATGGGCGCGGTCAGGGTCAGCGACAGCCACTGCCAGTTGGTGAACTGCAGCAGCGGGAACATGCCCATGGCGACCACGGGCACGGCCAGCGCCAACGTCACCAACAGCTTGTGCCGCAACTGATCCGCCGCCGACGGGGCCGAAGCGGATTCGGCTGCCTCGGTTTTCACCGGCTCGGTGTGGTGCACGGCTGCGGTGTAGCCGGTGTCGACGACCTTCGCGATCAGGTCATCGGTCGTCATCGACTCCGGGAAGCTGACCTTCGCCTTCTCGGTCGCGTAGTTCACGGACGCGGTGACGCCGTCCATGCGGTTGAGCTTCTTCTCGATCCGGGCCGCGCAGGAGGCGCAGGTCATCCCACCGATATCGAGTTCGATCGAACGCTCGGGTGCCGGGGCGCTCATGAGTGACCTCCTCCGTGGTGGGCGGGCGCGTCCGAATCGGATGCGGCAGTGGATGTTTCGTCGGTGAATTCCGCGGTGTGCACCGCGCCGCCGTGCTGGAAGTCCAGGTACAGGCGGTACTTGCTGTCACTCGGCGCAGCCGGCTGGGAGGTAAAGGCCGCGTGGAAGACGATATCGGGGCCGGGTGCGGTCTTGCCGACCTCGCCCTCGGGGTGGACGTGCAGGTAGGCCAGGTCGGTGGCCCGCAGTGCGACCAGGTGAGCGTACGCGCCCAGGTAGGGCTGCAGATCGGTCACCGGCTTGCCGTCGCGGGTGACGGTGAAGGTGAGTTCGCTGCCCGCGGTGGTCAGGTCGCCGTCGAGGGTGACGCGATAGCCGTCCACCTCGGCGGTCTTGGCGGCCGCGGGCAGTGGCTTGTCGGTCACGTTCCCGGCGACCGCGATGGTGCGGCTGAGCACCAGTTCGCCGGGCCCGCCGGCGGGGGAGAAGTCGGCGAACACGCGGTAGCTGCCGGGTTCGGCCCATTTCCAGTCGATGGACCAGGTGCCGTCGGCGGCCCGGGCCGGATGCACGTGCCGGAACTGACTCGCGTCCGAGCGGACCACGATCAGGTGCAGGTCCTTCTCGTGCAGGTCGTTGTAGCGGGTGACGGTGCCCTGCGGTCCGGTGATCCGGAATTGCAGTGCGCCTTGCTGATCGGGGGCGGCGGGAGCGCTGATGTCGCCGAGGGTGTAGCCGGAGAGGCTATTCTGCAGGCCCGTTGCGGCGGCGGCTTCGTGCCGGCTGTGGTCGGGGGCGGCCTCGGCCGGGGCCGCGCCGGACCGGTCGCCCGCCAGGGCGCCGATGCCGAGCGCGGCTCCGAACAAGACGACCAGTCCGCCGCCGAAGGCGGCGAACTTCAGTCGATCGTTCACCTGGCCACCTCGTAACCCGCTTCGTCGACGGCGGCGACCACATCGGCGTCGGTGAGTGGGGCGCCGGACTCAACCGTGACCAGGCCGTTGGCGAGATCCACATCCACGCTGGTGACACCGTCGATCTTGCCGATCTCCTTCTGCACCGAACCGACGCAGTGGCCGCAGGTCATGCCGGTGACGGTGTAGGTGCTGGTGGCCATGGTGGTCTCCTTCGCTCGCTGTTCATACGGTGAGGGGGTATCCCCGACATCCGAAACATACCCCCCATGGGTACCTGGCGCAAGTACTCGAACGGGAAATCTGTCGACTAGGCTGAGCGCGTGCTCTCAGTTGTGCCCAGCCCGCTCATCGTGCGCGCGCCCGCGAAGGTGAACCTGCACCTCGGGGTGGACGATCTGCGCGCCGACGGCTACCACGACCTCACCACGGTGTTCCAGGCGTTATCGCTCAGCGACGACGTGCAGATCTCGCCGTCCTCGGCGCTGCGCGTAAAGGTTGTCGGCGAGGGGGCCGACGAGGTTCCCACCGATCGCGGAAATCTTGTCTGGCAGGCCGCGGTCAAGCTGGCCGATATGGCCGGACGCGCGCCGTTGGTGGAATTCGCCATCACCAAGGGCATTCCAGTGGCGGGCGGCATGGCCGGCGGCAGCGCCGACGCCGCCGCGGCCCTGGTCGGCCTGAACGAGCTGTGGGAACTCGGCCTCGGGCGCACCGAATTGTCCGATATCGCAGCCGAACTCGGCAGCGACGTCCCCTTCTCGCTGCACGGCGGCACCGCCCTCGGCCGCGGCCGCGGCGAGGAACTGCTGCCGGTGTTGTCCCGCAATACCTTTCACTGGGTGCTGGCCCTGGCCAAGGACGGCCTGTCCACCCCGGCCGTCTTCCGCGAACTCGACCGCCTGCGCGAAGTCGGCGACCCGCCGCGGCTCGGCAGCCCGGAGGAGCTGTTGCAGGCGCTGGCCTCCGGCGAGGCCAAACAGCTCGCCCCGCTGCTCGGCAACGACCTGCAGGCCGCGGCGCTCTCGCTGAAACCCGAACTGCGCCGCACCCTGCGGGCGGGCGTCACCGCCGGAGCCCTCGCGGGCATCGTCTCCGGCTCCGGCCCGACCTGCGCCTTCCTCTGCGAAAGCGAGGAGGCCGCGGTCACCGTCGCCGCCGAACTCGCGGGCGCGGGGGTGTGCCGCAGCGTCCGAACGGCCTACGGCCCGGTGCCGGGCGCGCGCCGAATTGTAGGCGACAACTGATTTCGTGACGTTCGGGGTAATCCCGTTGAAATCCCAACGTGACAGCTGGTTCCGTGACCTCCGGGTAACTCCTGGGGCACGTCCGAAGTCGGTTCGGCTCCCAGCCGCCGGTACGCGTGCCCAACGGTCAGCGGCTCTCAGCCGGGCGCTGAAGGCCCGGTGAGGCGGTATTGCGTAGGCTCTTACGGTTCGGCAAATGGCACGGAGAGGCGGGACAGGCCAGTGGCCAACCTGATCAACCTGGAAGCGGTCTCCAAGAGCTTCGGCATCAAGCCGCTGCTCGACAATATCTCCCTCGGGGTTCAGGAGGGGGAGCGAATCGGTGTCGTCGGTCTCAACGGTGGTGGCAAGACCACGCTGCTTGAAGTGCTGACCGGAATAGAAGCGCCCGACTCGGGGCGCGTCAGCCGTCGGGGCGACCTGCGTATAGCCGTCGTCACCCAGCGCGGCGTGCTCCCCGAGGGCGCGACCGTCGGCGAGGTCGTGCTCGCGGGCCTGGCCGAGGATCAGCGCACCGACGGTGTGGCCGAACACGAATGGGCCTCCAACCCGCGCATCCGGACCGTGGTCGAGGGCATCGGCATCGCCGACCTCGGCATGGACACCCCCGTGGCCAACCTCTCCGGTGGCGAGCGCCGCCGCACCGCCCTGGCCGCCGCCCTGGTCCGCGACCTCGACCTGCTGGTCCTCGACGAGCCCACCAACCACCTCGACGTCGAGGGCGTGCAGTGGCTGGCCGAGCACCTGCTGAACCGCCGCAGCGCGCTGGTGGTCGTCACCCACGACCGCTGGTTCCTCGACACCGTCGCCACTCGCACCTGGGAGGTGCAGGGCGGCCGGGTCGAGACCTACGAGGGCGGCTACAACGACTGGATCTTCGCCCGCGCCGAACGCGTCCGCCAGGCCGACGCCAGCGAGGCCCGCCGCCAGAATCTGGCCCGCAAGGAACTCGCGTGGCTGCGCCGCGGCGCGCCCGCCCGGACCTCCAAGCCGCGCTACCGCATCGAGGCCGCCGAGGCCCTGATCGCGAATGTGCCGCCGCCGCGCGACACCGTCGAGCTGGCCTCCTTCGCGCGAAAGCGCCTGGGCCGCGTGGTGATCGAGCTCGAGGACGCCACCCTCGCCACCCCGGACGGGCGGGAACTGGTGACCGACCTGACCTGGCGGCTCGCCCCGGGCGAGCGCGTCGGCCTGGTCGGCGTGAACGGGTCGGGCAAGACCACGCTGCTGCGCGCGCTCGCCGGCGACGCGGACCCGAAGTCCGGCAAGCGGATTCAGGGCCAGACCGTCAAGATCGGCTGGCTGCGCCAGGAACTCGACGACCTGCCGCTGAACATGCGGGTGCTGGAGGCGGTCCAGGACGTGGCACAGCGCATGATGCTGGGCGACAAGGAGATCAGCGCCGGCCAGCTGGCCGAGCGGCTCGGCTTCACCCCGGCCAAGCAGCGCACCCCGGTCGGCGACCTGTCCGGTGGCGAACGCCGCCGCCTGCAGCTGACCCGCATCCTCATGGCCGAGCCCAATGTGCTGCTGCTCGACGAGCCCACCAACGACCTCGACATCGACACCCTCCAGCAGCTCGAGGACATGCTCGACGGCTGGGCGGGCACCCTGGTGGTGATCTCCCACGACCGCTACCTGATCGAGCGCATCTGCGACTCCACCTGGGCGCTGTTCGGCGACCGCAAGCTCACCAACCTGCCCGGCGGCATCGAGGAGTACCTGCGCAAGCGGGCCGGTCTCACCGCGGGCAAGACGGCCGCTCCGGTCAAGGCCGCGGCCCCGGCCGCCGCGAATTCCACCGCCCCGGCGACGGATTCGGCCGCCTACCGTGCGGCCCGCAAGGAGCTGGCCAAACTGGAACGGGCCCTGGAAAAACTCACCGACCGCGAGGACAAGCTGCACGCGGCCCTGGCCGAGGCGGCCACCGAGCCGGACAAGCTGGTCACGCTCGGCGCGGAACTCAAGCAGGTGCAAGCGGAAAAGGAAGCCACCGAGGAGCGCTGGCTCGAACTCGCCGACAATGCCTGATCCAGGGTCACATACGTACGGCCGAACCGGTCACGCCCGCTGTGGTTCTTGCGTATGTCAAGGCGACAACTGATTTCGTAACGGTCGGGGTAACTCACCGGGTACGTCCAAAATCGGTCCGGCACTTGACCGCGGCACGGATGCGTGGCGTACTACGGCTCCTCAGCCGGCCGCTGAAGTCCCGGGGAGGCGGGGGAGCCCCGGGGAGGCGGGGGAGTCCAGCGACGGGATGGGCAGGCAGGTGCGGGTGAATCCCGCGCCGAACGAGGTCAATTCGATGGTCCGGTACATCACCTTGGTGCCGAAGCTCGCCCGCTTGAGTAGCCGGCGCACCTCCGGCATGGCCTCGAGCAACTGGTAGCGGTTCGGATTTCCCAGGGCCTCGCGGGTGATGTCGATCAGGCCCAGCCGGTCCAGATTCGTCAGATATTCGTTGATCCGGTTCGGATACCGCAGCGCCGCATCTTCGCCCAGCAGGTTGAAAACGCCGCGGTAGGCGGTCCGCCCGGTCTTCACTTCCACCGCGGGCTGCGGCCCGTCCAGGTACAGGTGCCGCACCACGCGCGCCTCGTCGGGCGCGAGCTCGCCCAGGATGCGGGCGTAGGCGGTGTGATGGTGGTTGTCGTCCTCGGTGTGGAAATCGGCGGAGCGGCGCAGCAATTCGGCGCCGCGGGCGCGCAGCGCGCTGGCGGGACTGGATTCGGGGGCGATCTCGGTGGCCTCGGGCGCGGTCACGCCCAGCGCCTGCCGGACCGAATGCCGCACCTGCGCACCGGCATCGGAGAGGATCTCGCGCGGCGGCTGCCCGGCCATGCTGCCGCGCAGCACCACCGAGGTCACGCCCAGCGCGGTGTGCAGGCTCCAGAAGCTCGCCTCGACCGCGGCCGACATCGCCACTCGCACCACCCCGGTCGCGGCGCGCACGGGCCCGGCCGCGCCCCGGCGCTCGGTGGCGTCGACCGGCACCGGCAGCGGCGCGGCCTCGCGAACAGCGATGTCGGTGCTGGTATCGGCGGGATCGTCCTCGCCCGAACCTGATTCGGCGCGCGCACCGGTGGACGAGTCGGTCATATCCATGAGGTGGCCACTCCTGTTCCGAAGATCAGGAGGTGAGCGTAACCGGCGAACAGGCCCAGCGCGCCGCCATGGACGAACAAAAGCCATTCGTCCTGTTTGATGGCCGAACGCAGCATGTCCACGAACTCCGGCGGGGGCAGCGCCGACATTTGTTTGGCGATGTACTCCTGTACCTGCTTGCCCTGCTGCACGTTGAAGGCCGGGTCGGCGAAGGCGATCGGCGCGATGGTCATCGCCTCCGAGGTGAAAGTGTCCTGCAGCGAGTCGTACTCGCGGCTGCCCAGGGCGAACTTGACCACCGACCGGGCCGGGCCGAGCGCCCGGTCGGCCGCCGGCTTGAGGGTGTCCTGGAGCATCTGCATGGTGCGGTCGGCGCGCGGCCCGTTGAGCAACTCGTCGCCGATATTGGCGACCGTCATGATCTCGCTGGCCACCAGGGCCGCGTACCCCTCGGTGATCTCCGGCTGTCGCTTGATGAGCAGGCCCTGCCGCCACGGGCACCACCACTTCGGGTAGGCCGGTTCGAAGATCAGGTTGATGCCGATCCAGTTCACCACCCAGCCGATGATCACCCCGCCGACCGGCAGCACCACCAGCGACGACCAGCCGGTGAAGTGCAGGATGGCGACCAGCACCAGACCCATGGGCGCACCGAAGTAGAAGCCGAAATTCTGCATGAATCGCAGTTCCTTGGCGCCCAGCACCTGGAACACCGAGTTCAGCATCTGCGGTCGCGCCTGGAAGTAGCGAATGGTCATCGACTTGACGTCCAGCAGCTGATCGATGTTCTTGCCGAGTTCATCGGTGAGTTCCCGGAGAATATCGGGCAACTGTTCGCGTACCCGGCTGTGGACCATCTCGCGCAGACCGTTCGGCAGGTTGTACCAGAGCTGCGGATGTTCGCGCTTCAGGATGTCCTCGACAATGTCGCGAATCTGAAGGTCCGCAATTTCAACAAAGTGTTCAGCGAGCTTGTCGGGTTCCAGTTCCCGATAGAAATCCGCGACGCTGCCGAGTTTCGCCAGCCCTTTGTCCACCGCGATGCTGGCCATCTTGTCCGCCCGCGACGGCACGATCCCCTGCCAGCCGATCCGGCCGTCGTACTGCAGCAATGGCAGCACCTGAATGCGCTTGGGCAGCAATGGAAACAGCGCAGCCAGCCCCGGCAGCCGAAATCCGTGGAACCGGATCGGCTTGAACAGCATGAGCACACCGGTCCAGTTGGTGATATAGCCGATCACACCCGTGAACAACGGGATGGTGATCAATTCCAAGAGGATGGTCGGACGCACCCCAAAGACACTTTCCAGCACGACACCCTCCTGCCGACCCGCAACGCACCGCCGTTGGCGTTGACAACCCCTCGGCGGTTCGGACCTTACTGGCTATTAAGTAAGCGAGTCCAGCGGCGGAGTGTCTGAGTCGGAGATCTCGGTCACACTGCCCGGGCTCGATGTCCCCGTCTCTCGACGGGCGCACGAGAATGACGGGGACCACATCCATATCGTGCCTTGTGCGAGTTGTGTTGGGGGTCATGTGCGTCGTTCTGCGGCGGACGTGGACTGGGGTAACCTTCGTCTGGCTCGCGGGTTCAACGTGCCCGAAGGTCCGTCGGGGGCAATAATCTGTGGACGATTGGTTCACCTGGCGATATTCGGAGATGGACGTGGCGGAAGACAGGATCCCGGGGCAGGACGTGGCCCGTCCGGGACCCCGTGCCGTGGAACGCAGTTCGGATGTGGAGAAGCGGCAGATCAGCAATGAGGCCCGGCTGATCCGCGGGGCCTTCCGCGCCGCCGGCCTGGCGGTCGGCACCGCGGTGCGGGGGACCGAGTGGGCGGTCGGCACCAGCTTCGAGATCACCAAACAGCTGACCCAGGCCGCACTGGACGGCGAGTCGTCGGCCGATATCGCCGAGCGCACGGGGGCGGCGCTGCGGTCCATCGCGCGCAGCGCGCTCGGCGTCACCGAGGGTTCGGTGCGCGAGATCGTCAGTTATGTACCGACCCCCATGGGGGCGCCGCCGCCGGCCATCACCAACGGCCTGGTGCGCTCGGTCACCAACGAGGACCTGCGCCGGCGCGGCGACGCGCTGCTGGCCCGGTCGGCCGACGTCTATTTCACCGAGGACGTGCACCCGGCCTACGACCGCATCCTCGATCAGCTCGCCCCCGATGAGGCCCGCATCCTGCGCTTCATGGCGCTGCAGGGTCCGCAGCCATCGGTGGATGTCCGTACCAACCGGCCGCTGGGCATCGGTTCCGAGCTGGTCGCAGGGGACCTGACCTCGGTTCCGGAGCAGTCCGGCGTCCGCTACCCGGACCGGGCCCGGCACTACCTGATCAATCTGAACCGCCTTGGCCTCACCATGACCTCGGAGGATCCGGTTATTTTGTCGCGATACATGGTGCTCGAGGTGCAGCCGGTCGTGGAGCAGGCGCTCAAAAAGGCCGGTCGCGTGCCCAAGATCGTGCGAAAGAGTCTGCGACTGACCGAGTTCGGCGAGGACTTCTGCAACACCTGCTTCAGCATCAACGGCTGAGTCGGTATCCGGCTGATAGCGATCCGGTACAAATCCGTGCCGATCCCTGAAGGTTTCCTGCGCCTGATGGGATGGTTGAAGGTATGGATTCCGATGCCGTCGCGGCGATCAGCCGGCTGAAGTTCCGTTACCTGCGCGCGCTCGACACGAAGGCGTGGGAGGAGTTCGCCGACACGATGATTCCGGAGGCCACCGCCACCTACAGCGAGTACCTCCAGTTCGAATCGCGCGACGCCTTCCTGGCCTTCATGCGCAATACCCTGGGCCCGCACGTCATCACCGAACACCGCTGCGACCACCCGGAAATCGACGTTCACGGCGACGAGGCGACCGGCACCTGGTACCTGGCCGACACCGTCCTCATCCCGGGGCACAACATGCTGCTCCGCGGCGCGGCGTTCTATTCGGACCGCTACGTCCGCTGTGACGACGGGCAGTGGCGCATCGCGCACACCGGATACGAGCGCACCTACGAGGTGGTGTTGTCCCTGTCGGATCTGCCCAGCCTGCGCCTGACCTCGAGCCGTTGGGGGCTGATCGCCCGCGAACCCGCCGACAAGCCCCGCGTCGAACCCGGCTCGGACGGGACGGGCGCAATCGGCTGACGGCACCGGGCCGCGGGCTCACCGCGCCGAACGTGCCGCTATCGCTGGGTGCCGAATACGTTGCGCGTCAGTGCAATTGGTTCTGCGCGGTTTCCAAGCCCACGCGCAGCAGCAGTTCGACCGCGTCGGCGGTCTGCTCGACGATCACCGGAACCTCTTTGCGTTCCGACGCGGAGAAGGGCTTGAGGACGTAGTCCGCGGGATCCTGGCGGCCCGGCGGGCGCCCGATGCCGAAGCGGACGCGCAGATAGTCCTTGGTGGTGAGGGCCTGCGAAATGGAGCGCAGCCCATTGTGCCCGCCCTCGCCGCCGCCGCGCTTGAGGCGGATGGCGCCGAAGGGGAGGTCGAGCTCGTCGTGGACGACGATCACCTCGGTGGCGGGCACGGAGAAGAATTTGGCCAGCGCCGCGACGGGCCGCCCGGACAGGTTCATGTAGGTGCGCGGCTTGGCCAGCAGCACCTTGCGCCCGTCCAGGCGGGCCTCGAGCAGATCCGCGCCGGACTTCTTGTGCACGGTGAAACGGCCGCCGACGCGCTCCGCGAGCACATCGGCGACCAGGAAACCGACATTGTGCCGGGTGCGCTCGTATTCGGATCCGGGATTACCCAGACCGACCACCAGCGCGGGCCCGGCCGTTGCCTCGGTCATCGAGAACCGTTGTGGGAGTAGGGAGTTACTCCGCGGCGGCCTCTTCGGAAGCGGCCGCGGCCTCTTCCTCGGCGGCGGCCGGGGCGGCGATGATGTTGACGATCAGGGCCTCGGCGTCACCGGCCAGGGTGACACCCTGCGGCAGCGCGATGGCGCCCGCGAGGATCTGGGTGCCGGCCTCGGCGCCCTCGATGGAGACCTCGATGGACTCGGGGATGTGCAGGGCCTCGGCCTCGATGGAGAGGGTGGTGGCGTCCTGGGTGACCAGGGTGCCGGAGGCGGCGTCGCCGACCAGGGTGACGTTCACGTCGGCGGTGACCTTCTCGCCGCGGCGCACGATCAGCAGGTCGGCGTGCTCGATGTAGCGGCGGATCGGGTGGACGACGACCGACTTGGTCAGCGCCAGCTGCTTCTTGCCGTTGATGTCGAGGTTCAGGACGGCGTTGGTGCCGTGCTCACGCAGGATGGCAGCGAACGCCTGGGCGTTCACCGACAGGTGCTGCGGCTCCTCGTTGTGGCCGTAGAGCACGGCCGGGACATTGCCGTCGCGGCGGGTACGGCGGGCAGCGCCCTTGCCGAACTCAGTGCGTACGGTGGCTTCGAGAAGGTTGGCGTCGGACATGACTGTCTACTCCCTACGGCTCGTCCGGCTGTAATGTCAGCGTGTCGCCAGGCGACGGGGCCGCCCTGGCTGAGGTTGGTCTGCTCGTCGGCGAAGACCAACATGGACGGCCGTGTAGGCCGAGCCGCGTCGATCACGGTGGGCAGTTGGGTGCCACACCCTCGCCGAGACAACCTGAAGACTCTAACACGCGGCCGGAACGGCTCTGCGGCACCCCCTCGACGGCCGGGTGCCGGGCGCGCGTTCCCGGGAATTGCGCGGGAACATTTTCACTCTTGTTTCCGGCAATCTGACACACTACCATTTCGCATCACTCCGCCTCGCGGGGAGTGCTTTGCGTCATAGGGAAATGCGCCCCCATTTCCGGCGCCGGGCAATTCGAACGACACGCTGAGTAGCTTGTCTTCCGAGTAAGGATCAGTTTGATGAAGAACATCCGCCGGTTCGGTCTGAGTGCCGTGGGCATCGCCGCCGTCTCCGCCACCGTCGCTCTCACCGCCCCGGTCGCCGCGGCCGATACGAATGCCAACTGCCCCCCGTCCAACTCGGGAGGAACCAGCACCGGCAGCAGCTCGACCACCCTGGGCCCGCTCATCAACAGCATTCTGAGCAGCCTGGGCGCCCTGAGCGGTCACGGCACTTCGACGTCCAGCGGCAACGCTTCCTCGGTCGGCTGACGAAAACCGGACTGAACCGGCGGTCGGTTATCTGTTCGCCTCGCTGTCGAGACCGGTTCGAGTGGTCGTCACCGCTTTCCGCGGTAATACCGCTTCCGGTAGCGGGGACGCCACTCGGGTGCTAGGCAATTTGATCGGCACGCTGAGTAGCTTGTCTTCGAAGTAAGGAAACAGATTCATGAAGAACATCCGCCGGTTCGGTCTGAGTGCCGTGGGCATCGCCGCCGTCTCCGCCACCGTCGCCCTCACTGCCCCGTTCGCCGCCGCGGACACCTCCAACAACGGTATGACCGTGGTCGGCAGCAACTTCCAGACCGGCACGGCGTACACCATCAACATCATCACCGGCGTTCCCGGCGTCACCGCCAACGTGTACGACACCAACGCCTCCAACACCACGGTGTCGGTCGGCTCGGCGACCTCCTCCGGCTCCACCCAGGCGTCCGTGCAGTGGACCCCGGCGACCTCGGGCTCGCATCACCTGTGGGTGGTGCTGAGCGGTGGCTCCCAGTCGGTGCCGGCCTCCGGCCCGGTGGATGTCACCGTCTCCGACCCCTCGACCACCACCACCACGACGGGAACCGGTAGCGCGGGCTCGCTGATCCCGCTGATCGGCAATCTCCTGAGCAGTCTCGGTGCCTCGACCTCGAACGGCGCCTCCTCCCAGGTGGGCTGACGTTCTGGCTGACGGCCGGTTGCCCGGAACCCGCGCGGGGGTCCGGGCAACCGGCCGTTCTGTTTACCGCGCCGTCTCGATGTCCGCGGTCCCATCGATCACGCGGCGTCGGCGACCTGCGTCGCGGCCTTGAACGTGGCCGCGTAGCAATCGACGTACGGGCGGCCGGAGCGGCGCACGATATCCGCCATGAGCTCGTCGGTGGCCCGGCGCACGGCCCGCTGATCGGCGGGCGGGATATAACGCGGGTGGCCGAAGGAGATGCCCACCTTGGCCGGGCGCAGGAAGCGCCGATTGCGCGGATTGACCCGATCGGTGCCGGACAACACGACCGGTATGACAGGAGCGCCGGTCTGCATGGCCACCCGGACCGCGCCGGTGCGTCCCCGGTAGACACGGCCATCGGGTGAGCGGGTCCCCTCCGGGTGAATGCCCCAGACGCCGCCCGATTCCAGAATGCGGACCGCGGCAGCGAGTGAATCCGATCCCGCGGTGCCGCCGCTGCGATCCACCGGCACCTGGCCGGTGGCATTCATGACGAAGCGATTGATGCGGCCCCGGATGCCGCCCCCGGTGAAGTACTCCTGCTTGGCGATGAAGGTGACCCTGCGGCGCAGCACCAGGCACAGGTAGAACGAATCCACCACGGCCAGATGGTTTGCCGCGATGATCACCGGGCCGTCCTTCGGAACATGGTGCAGCCCTTCGATCTTCGGTCGCCCGAGGAGTCGCAGCATCGGCCCCACCAATACCTGCTTCAGTAGCCAGTACCACATGGAAAGCCTCTCGAATCGTGGCCGTAGACAATGTCTACTCACTGTTCCTACCGGACCCGAGTAGACACTGTCTACCCTTGTGGGGAGAATGTGACGCATGACTGAGCTCGAGCCGCTGCGGGAACGACTGGTGACCGCGGGCGTCGCCCTGCTCGAGGAGGTCGGCGCCGGCGAGCTCGGCCTCCGCGCCATCGCCCGTGAGGCCGGGGTCTCGCACGGCGCCCCCCGGCGATATTTCCCCACCCACAGTGCCCTGCTGGCCGCGATCGCCGCGCGCGGCTACGCCGACCTGCGGACCGAAATCGATGCGGTGCAGGGTGATACGGCACAGGCCCGGGTGCGGCGCACCTGCCTGGTCTACATCGACTTCGCGAATGCGCGGCCGGAGATGTTCACCCTCATGTTCCGCCACGACCTGCTGGAGGGCGCCGGCGAGAACCTGCGGGCGAACACGACCCTGCCCATGTTCGCGCGCTGGCGGGCGCTGGTCGACGAGTGTGTGAACGACGGCGCGGACGACCGGGCCCTGAGTCTGTGGACGCAGCTGCACGGCATCGCGGTGGTGGTCGCGAATCGCAGCATCGAGGCGATCGCGCCGGGCACCGATATCGAAGCGCTGGTCGCCCGAGCCGTCGCCCGGCACCTCGCAGGGCAAACCTGCGAATAGCGCGCCGGACCCGGAGTGCGCCGGACCGGCCGGTCGAGCAGAGGCGCCGGTCGCGTACCCTGGGGCGGTTGCCTCGTCCGCGCAAAAGGAGTCCCCCGTGAGTTCCCCGACTGCCACCTCAGCTACCGCCGGTCGGCTGGCCGACGAGGCGGCGCGGCGGCGCACCTTCGCGGTGATCTCCCACCCGGACGCGGGTAAATCGACGCTCACCGAGGCGCTGGCGCTGCACGCCAAGATGATCTCCGAGGCGGGCGCGATCCACGGCAAGGCCGGCCGCCGGTCCACCGTCTCCGACTGGATGGAGATGGAGAAGGCGCGTGGTATCTCCGTCAGCTCCACCGCCCTGCAGTTCGAGTACGGCGACTGCGTCATCAACCTGGTGGACACCCCCGGCCACTCGGACTTCTCGGAGGACACCTACCGCGTGCTCACCGCGGTGGACGCGGCGGTCATGCTCATCGACGCCGCCAAGGGCCTGGAACCGCAGACGCTCAAGCTCTTTCAGGTCGCGCGCGATCGCGGCATCCCGGTCATCACGGTCATCAACAAGTGGGACCGCCCGGGCCAGGCGCCGCTGGAACTGCTGGACGAGATCGTCGAGCGCATCGGCCTGACCCCCACCCCGCTGTTCCTCCCCGTCGGCATCGCCGGCGACTTCCGCGGCCTGCTGCGCCGCGGCGAGGAGGGCGCGCCCACCGAGTACATCCACTTCACCCGCACCGCGGGCGGCGCGACCATCGCCCCCGAGGAGCACTTCACGCCCGAGCAGGCCGTCGCGCGCGAGGGCGATGTGTGGGCCACCGCCGCCGAGGAGAGCGAACTGCTCTCGGCCGCGGGGCAGGACCACGATCAGGAACTCTTCCTGGCCGGGCACACCTCGCCCGTCATCTACGCCTCCGCCATGCTGAACTTCGGTGTGCGCCAGCTGCTCGACACCCTCGTCGAGCTCGCGCCGCCGCCGCGCGGCCGCAAGGACATCAAGGGCGATCCGCGCGAGACCACCGCGCCGTTCAGCGCCGTCATCTTCAAGGTGCAGGCGGGCATGGACACCGCGCATCGCGACCGGCTGGCGTTCATGCGCATCGTCTCCGGTGAGTTCGAGCGCGGCATGGTGGTGACCCACGCGCAGACCGGGCGGCCCTTCGCCACCAAGTACGCGCTGACGGTGTTCGGCCGCGAGCGGACCACGGTCGACACCGCGTATCCGGGTGATGTGGTCGGTCTGGTCAACGCCACCGCGTTGGCACCCGGGCACACTCTGTTCGTGGACAAGAAGGTCGAGTTCCCGCCGATCCCGTCCTTCGCACCGGAGCACTTCGCGACGCTGCGGGCCCAGACCGCGGGCAAGTACAAGCAGTTCCGCAAGGCCATCGACCAGCTCGACTCCGAGGGCGTGGTGCAGGTGCTGCGCAATGACGCCCGCGGTGACCAGTCGCCGGTGCTGGCTGCGGTGGGCCCCATGCAGTTCGAAGTCGTCACGGCCCGAATGCAATCCGAGTTCAATGTCGAGACCCAGCTCGACCACCTGCCATACCAGCTGGCCCGGCGCACCGATGCGGAATCGGCGGAAGAACTGAACCGTCAGCGCGGCGTCGAGGTCTTCACCCGCACCGACGGTGTGCTGCTCGCGTTGTTCAGCGACAAGTGGCGGCTGCAGTACATCGCCAAGGAGATGCCGAAGCTAACCCTCGAACTCCTGGTCGCCGGAACGGAATAGCCGGTGCCGCAGCCCATCCCGGGGTAGTTCAGCCGAGGTGGGTGGCAGTGGCCGAGCGCCGGAGCTTGCCGGAGGAGGTCTTGGGCAGCGCGCCCGGGCCGAGAACGGTGACACTGCGGGGACGGACCCCGACCTCGGAGAAGACCGCGTGCACGATGTCGTGCTCGATGCGGCGGACCTCCTCGGAATTCTGGTGATCGTTGGATTCGACCACGACGGCGAAGCTTTCGC
This sequence comes from Nocardia sp. NPDC046763, assembly GCF_040645495.1. Taxonomy (NCBI): domain Bacteria; kingdom Bacillati; phylum Actinomycetota; class Actinomycetes; order Mycobacteriales; family Nocardiaceae; genus Nocardia; species Nocardia sp. NPDC046763. The sequence goes on from NZ_JBEYYI010000001.1 coordinate 227,277, forward strand.
GTTTCTGCCCGGCGTCGAGGCGCACGGCTACCGCATTGCCGGGGCGAACTCCCTTGACGCGCAGGGCCGCTCGCTCGATATCGGTGGGGAAGATATTGCGGCCCGCCATGATGATGACGTCCTTGAGGCGGCCGCACACCACCACCAGGCCGTCCTCGGTGAAGTAGCCGAGGTCGCCGGTGTCGAGCCAGCCCTGCGGGTCCTGCGCGGCGCGGAAGCCGTCCACCGTGAGGTAGCCGGACGTGACTGCGGGGCCGCGTAATTCGATGACGCCGACGCTGCGCACCGGGAGCGGCCGGCGCTCGGCGTCCACGACCCGGCCCTCGAGGTTGTCGACCAGGTGGCCGAGGGTCGGCAGACGGCGCACGCCGCCGTGATGGTGTTCCGGATCGCGGATGGGGACGGCCTTGCCGAGGGCCTCCAGCAGGTCGGCGTCGACGATGTCGAGGACCTGGCCGAGGCCCGGATCGGGGATGGAGACCGCGAGGGTGGTCTCGGCCATGCCGTAAACGGGGGTGAGGGCCATGGCGTTGAGGCCGAAGCGTTTTCCGGCCTCGGCGAGCGCGTCCATGGTGTCGGCCTCGACGGGTTCCGCGCCGTTCCACATGTAGCGGACGCTGCTCAGATCGACCGAACCGTCGGCCGCGTTGCGCAATCGGCGGGCCAGTAGCGAATACGCGAAATTCGGTGCGGCGGTGACAGTTCCGCGATACTTCGAGATCAATTCGGCCCACAGAATGGGGCGGGTCAGGAAGTCCAGCGGGGTCACGCACACCACTTCCGCACCGAATTGCATGGGCACGCTGAGGAATCCGACCATGCCCATGTCGTGGAACAGCGGCAGCCAGCTGATCATCACGTCGTCGTCGAGCTGGAATTTCACCCGATCGAACATGGCGTGCGCATTGACGGCGAAGTTGCCGTGCGTGATCTGCACCGCCTTGGGCGACCCGGTGGATCCGGATGTCAACTGCTGCAGGGCGATATCGTCCTCGCCGGTCGGCACCGGCTCGATCGGCTCGCCCGCGCGCATGGCCGCCATGGTCACCACCGTGATACCGCGTTCGCGCAGCAGCGGTTCCGCGATCTCGAACGGCGCGCCCAGAATGACCGCCCGCGCCCGGATCATGCCCAGGACGGTCTCGGTGTCGTGCGCCCACACCTGTAGATCGGTGCGCGGGGTCGGCTGGTGCAGCATGGTGATCGAGGCGCCGCGCATCCACACCGCCTGGCAGGCGGGCGCGATGTCCACCGGCATGCCGGCCAGCACGCCCACCGCGTCGCCCGGGCCGATTCCGGCTTCGGCCAGGCCGCCGGCCATGTGGCGGGCGATGTCATGGATCCGGCCCCAGTCGTGCCGCACCGGCGCATCCGGTTCACCGGTCACCAGCCCTCTCCGGGAGACGCGGGCGGTGGCATACATTTCGTCGGTGAATCGGCTCACGATCGACTCCTCAAATGCCGAACCAACACCTCAAATAATCCTCGCGCCCGGTGCGGGTTGTTAACCGTTTCGGAGTTTTGGGGGCCGGTCAGACGAAGGCTCTGACCGCCCCGACGAAGCGATCCAGGTCCTCGTAGCCGACGAAGCAGTGCGGGGAGGCGCGGACCACCGAGTTCAGTTCTCTGGCAGTCATATCCAGTAGCGTGGAGCCGCGATGGCTGACCGTCACCGTGATGGCCTCCGCGGCCAGCCGATCGCGCACCTGGACCGGTTCCAGGCCGTCGACGGTGAAGGACACAATGCCCGCGTGCTGGATGCCCCGGTCGCGTACCTCGACGCCGGGAATCTCCTGCAGGGCCTTGCGCAGGTACTCGGCGCGTTCGGCGATCGCCGCGTACACCTGCGCCGGGCCCAGGTCGAGCAGGTAGCGCACGGCCGCGCCCAGCCCGAGGCGGCTCGCGACCGAGCATTCCCAGAATTCGAAGCGGCCGGCGTGGGGTGAGAGCACGTAGTCGTCGGGAGCGATCCATTCGGCGCTGTGCAGGTCGAGCCGGCCGGGCTCGAGACTCAGCGCCAGGTCGGGCCGCACATACAGGAAGCCGGTGCCACGCGGGCCGCGCAGCCACTTGCGGCCGGTGGCGGACAGCGCGTCCACGTCGAGTTCGGCGACATCGAGCGGCAGCTGACCGGCCGACTGGCACGCGTCCAGCAGCGCCAGCGCACCCACCCGGTGCGCGATGCGGGCGGCCTCGGCGACCGGGTTCACCAGGCCGCCATTGGTCGGAACATGCACCAGCGACACCAGTTTCACGCGCTCGTCGATCATGGCGTCCAGGGCGTCGAGGTCGAGCTGCCCGCTGCCGTCGCTGGGAATGGCCTCGACGACCGCGCCGGTCTGCCGGGCGCGCTGCAGGGCCGCGATGGCATTGCTGCCGTAGTCCACGCCGGAGATCAGGATGCGGTCGCCTGGGCTCAGCGGGACCGAGTAGAAGAAGTCGCTCCAGGAGCGGCTGGCGCTGTCGCTGAGGGCCAGCGCGGCCGGGTCGGCATTGATCAGTTCGGCAATGGCCGTCTTGACGCCGTGCAGGTCGTCGATGCGCTCGTTGGCGGCGCGGTAGCCACCGACCTCGGCCTCGCGCCGCAGGTGGTCGATGACGGTGTCGACGACGATCCGTGGGGGGAGCGACGACCCGGCGCTGTCGAGAAAGACCTGATTCCGGCACCCCGGTGTGTCGGCGCGCAGACGGGCGATATCCAGTGTGGCGTTGTCTCTCACACGTTCGACCCTATCCACCGCGTCGAGCGCCCACCGGGTAGCCGCGTTACCCCGTTGCGCCGCCTGCGGTTTCGAGCACCGCGCCGATCAGCGGCGCCGAGCGCTCGGCGAGCTCCGCCGGCGGGTACGGCCGGTCGTGGTCGAGCCACCACACGATCGATTGCAGGAACATCGCCGACACGACGGCCGGCGCCAGCGCGTCACCGCCCTGCCCGGGCAGATGCTCACCGACCATGGCCGCCAGCGCCGCGCGCATGCGGTCGGCGAACCAGGGGCTGCCGCGACGGCCCAGCAGCGCGCCGTACAGCCGGTGATAGGCGTCGATGTGGGCGAGGAATTCCTGCCAGCGCTGCCCGGGCGGCCGATCGCTGCCGGCCGCGGTCAGCTCGGCGAACGCCTCGTCGAAGATCTGCTCGACCAGCTGGTATTTGTCGCGATAGTTCCGATAGAACGCGGCCCGGCTGATCATCGCCCGGGCCGTGAGCTCACCGACGGTGACGCGGTCGAATCCCCGCTCCTCGATCAGGTCCACCAGGGCCTCGCGCAGCAACGCGCGGGTGCGGCGGACCCGCAGATTCGGCTGAGACACTTTCGACTCCTTGTCTCGGTCGGGACATACCGGCTCGGTTGATCCTTGTGCGGGGGCCGACCGGATTCGGAGACTGGACCAGTTGTTTCAAGCGAGACAGATTGTCTCACTTCGGATTCAGTGTGCGGGAAGGGGCGCGGCCATGCGAGCTGTGCGGGCGGATCGATTCGGTGCACCGGAGGTGCTCGGCCTCACGGAGGTCCCGGAGCCGGAACCGAGTGCGGGGCAGGTCAAGATCGCGGTCCGGTCGGCGAGCGTGATCTACGGGGACGTCATCGTCCGGTCGGGCCGATATCCCCGGCCCCTGCCCTGGATTCCCGGCATCGAGGTCGCCGGGGAGGTCGTGCGAATCGGCCCGGAGGTGGACGAATCCCTGCTCGGGGCGACGGTGGTCGCCACCACGGCCGGGCAGTCGGGCGGCTACGCGGAGTACGCCGTGGCCCCGGCCGCGTACACCTTCGCGGTGCCCGGCGGGCTCGCGATGGACACGGCCCTGGCGGTCTTCCAGGCCGGTGCGGTGGCCCGCGGGCTGCTGTCCGCCATGGGGGTGCGCGCGGGTGAGACGGTGCTCGTCACCGCGGCGGCGGGCCGGATCGGGTCGGTGCTGGTGCAGTCGGCGCGGGCGGCTGGAAACACCGTCATCGGTGCTGTGAGCAGCGAGAAGGTGTCCGCGGCAGCGGATTTCGGTGCGCACGCGGTGGTCGATTACACGGTCGCGGACTGGCCGGAGAGCGTCCGGGAAGTGACCGGCGGGCGCGGTGTCGACGTGGTGCTGGACGCGGTCGGCGGCGTGGTCGGCGAGGCGGCGTTGACGGTGGCGGCAGATGGTGGCGGGCGAATCGGTCTGTATGGATTCGCCTCCGGGGCCTGGCCGCAGTTGGACGCGCTCACCTTGGGCACGCGTGGCCTGACCGTCAGCGGGCCGCTCGGGATCGTCTTCCGCAAATCCGACGCCGAGCAGCGCGACGATGCCGAATGGGCATTGGCCGCGGCGGGCCGTGGTGAGCTGAGGCCCCGGATCCATGCCCGCCATCCGCTGGAACGGGCCGCGGATGCGCACCGTGAGCTGGAGGAACGCCGCAATGTCGGGGCCATCGTGCTCTCGGTGGGGCCCTGACAGCGGCGGTGGGGAATCGGCTGTTCCTCTGCAGGCGTTCTCTATTTCGTCAGATTTCTTGTCACAGTCGCTCGCTACTCTTGTTTGGGTCGCCGTGCGATCCGCAGCGGCGACCGCATCAGACGGAGGTTGGCAATGGCTGTCACGGCGTCACCGACCGATGTGCTGCACAGTGGCCTGGCCGAATCTGAGCCGGGCGGCGAATTCACGTCACGCGCCGCCGCCGAGGCTTATGTCGGAAAAGTCTGTTTCAAACAGGGCCCACCGCTGCTCATCGGCGCCGAACTGGAGTGGCTCACCGCGCAAGGTGAACTTTCGGCGACCAACTCGCGTCCGGACCAGAGGGTCCTCGCGGACGCTCTCGGACCGTATGCGCCACGGTCCATTTCCCCCGATTCCCCGGCCGTTCCGTTGCCGGGAGGCAGCCGGGTCACCCTCGAACCCGGCGGTCAGATCGAACTGTCCAGTGCCCCGTTCGGCACCGCCGCCGAACTGTGCGAGCGCTTGCGGGCAGATGCGATACGCCTGCGGGAGCTGCTCGAATCCCGCGAAATCCGAACTATTTCCGCCGCCGCCGACTCGACTCGGCGGCCGCTTCGTGTGCTGCAGTTGCCGCGCTACCGGGCCATGGAACGGTCCTTCGCCGGCATCGGTCCGTTCGGTGCGCTCATGATGTGCAATACCGCCGCCACCCAGGTGAGCGTCGACGCGGGCGCGAATCCCGCCGAGATCGCCGCCCGCTGGCAGGTCCTGTACGCCATGGGTCCCGCCCTGCTGGCCGCTTTCGCCTGCTCACCGGGGCTGCACACCGCCCCGCCCGGCGACTGGGCCTCCCAGCGCATGCGGGCCTGGCAGCGGCTCGACCAGCTCCGCACCCGGCCGCCCGTGCACGACTGGGACGATCCGATCGCCGGGTACGCACGCTGGGCGCTGGACGTGCCGCTGCTGTGCGTGCGGTCGATGGACCCGCAGGCCGGTGACTGGTCGGCCCCGCCCGGGGCCACCTTCGCCGACTGGCTGTGCGGGGCGCTGGACGAGGAGATTGGCCGCCGCCCGGACCGGGCGGATCTGGACTATCACCTCACCACCCTGTTCCCGCCGGTCCGCGCGGCCGGGCACCTCGAGGTCCGCTACCTCGACGCGCAGCCGGGCGACGGGTGGTCGGTGCCGGTGCATGCCATCGACGCGCTGCTGTCCGATCCCGGAATCATCACGGAGGCAACGGCTCTGGCCGCCTCCACCGCGAATCTCTGGTCCGAATCCGCGCGCCGCGGGCTGGCCGACGCGGAGCTGCGGGCCGCCGCGGTGGCCCTGCTCGACCTGGCCACCGCGCATTCCGCCACGCCCGAGGCGGCCAAGCAATTGGCCGCCGCCGCCGACCGATGTCGCAGCGGCCGCACCCCGACAGAATCGGAAGTTCTCTCATGACTGTTCAGCATCTGCCGGGATCGGATCGGGCGGAGACCGAGTCGTTGCGCGGACGGATCGCGGACGCGCTCGAGCGGGCGCGCCGACGGACCATCGGGTTGACCGAGTGCGTCGACGAGGCCGAACTGGTGGCTCAGCACTCGAAGCTGATGAGCCCGCTGGTCTGGGATCTCGCACACATCGGCAACCAGGAGGAACTCTGGCTGGTGCGCGATGTCGGCGGGCGGGAACCCGTGCGGCAGGACATCGATCACCTCTACGACGCCTTCCGGCACGCGCGGGCGGACCGGCCCGCGCTGCCGCTGCTGGATCCGGAGCAGGCCCGCGACTATGTCGGCACCGTACGGGACAAGGTGTGGGATGTGCTGGACCGCAGCCCCTTACGCGGCAATGACCTGGTCCACGACGGTTTCGCCTTCGGCATGATCGCCCAGCACGAGCAGCAGCACGACGAGACCATGCTCGCCACTCACCAGCTGCGGACCGGCGAAGCGGTGCTGTCCGCCCCGCCCACTCCCGTTGCGCGGGTGGCGGTCGCCGGTGAAGTCGTCGTTCCCGCAGGCGAATTCACCATGGGCACCGACTCCGATCCCTGGGCGCTGGACAACGAGCGCCCCGCCCACCCGGTGCACGTCGACGCCTTCGCCATCGACGCCGCGCCCATCACCAACGAGCAGTACCTGGCCTTCGTCGACGACGGCGGCTACGAGCGGCCCGAGCTGTGGTCCGAGCGCGGCTGGGCGCACCGCGTGAAGGCCGGGCTGACCGCGCCCCAGTTCTGGGAGCAGGACGCCGGGGGCCGTTGGTGGCGACGGGTTTTCGGCACCATGCAGCCGCTGCGCGCCCACCAGCCGGTGGTGCACGTCTGCTGGTTCGAGGCCGAGGCCTATGCGAACTGGGCGGGCAAGCGCCTGCCCACCGAGGCGGAATGGGAGAAGGCCGCCCGCTTCGATCCGGCCACCGGCCGCTCCCACCGATACCCCTGGGGCGATATCGATCCCACCGAGGCCCTGGCGAATCTCGGCCAGCACCACCTGGAACCGGCCGATGTGGGGGCGTACCCCGCGGGCGCGTCCCCGGCCGGTGTCCATCAGCTGATCGGCGACGTCTGGGAGTGGACCGCTTCGGGTTTCGAGGCCTACCCGGGTTTCCGCGCCTTCCCGTACCGCGAATACTCCGAGGTCTTCTTCGGCGGCGACTACCGGGTGCTGCGCGGTGGTTCGTTCGGTGCCGACCAGGTCGCCTGCCGCGGTACCTTCCGCAACTGGGACCACCCGATCCGCCGCCAGATCTTCGCCGGCTTCCGGCTCGCCCGGGACCTGAGATCGGACGAGCGCTGATGTGCCGTCACCTCGCCTACCTGGGCCCACCCACCCCGGTAGGGGTTCTCCTGACCCGTGGCCCGAATTCCCTGCGCACCCAATCCTGGGCCCCGCGCGACATGCGCGGCGGCGGCACCATCAACGCCGACGGTTTCGGCGTCGCCTGGTGGCACCACGCCGATGCCGCCGCTCCCGACCACGGACCCGGCGTCATCTGGCACGGCGGCACGGCGGCGGATATCCGGGCTGCGGCGGAATCTGTTGGCGTTCAGGCGGGATCCGGTGCCGCGGGAGCGGATCCGGTGGTCAGCCGGTATCGCAGTGCGGCACCGATCTGGACGGATCCGGCGGTCGACGAGGTGTTGCCGCAGATCCGGTCGGGAGCAGTCCTGGCCGCAATTCGTTCCGCCACAGTGGGAATGCCGGTGGAGCGAGCAGCCTGCGCCCCGTTCACCCACGGCCGCTGGGCCTTCAGCCACAACGGCGCTATCCCCGACTGGCGGCGGGTGCTGAGTGCGGTTGCCGCCGAATTCGATTCGCCACCGCTCCTGGAGGCGGAGTCCCTGACCGACTCCGCCGCCCTATGGGTGATCCTGCGCGGACTGCTCGAAGGCGGTGGCGGCACCACAGTGGGCGTCGACCATTCGGGCATCGGCGAATCGCGGAGTCTCGGCGCGACGGTGGCGTTCGGGTCGTCGATCAACGTCACCTCGGCTTCCGGTGCAGCGCCGGAGGTCCGGACCTGGGGGGCGGCCACAACCTCGGAAGGCTCGCACGACGAGGCTTTCGATGGTGCGGGGGCGAGAGACCCGGGGGAGGTATTGCGTTTGGTGATGGGGGCGGTGCTGGCGCGGTCGCCCCGTGCGCGGTTGAACTTGCTGGTGGGGGATGGGGCGGGGATCTGGGGGACGACGTGGCATCACTCTTTGTCGGTGTTGGAGGCCGACGGGTTCGTGGTGGTGGCCTCGGAACCGTTCGATGACGATCCGCGGTGGCGGCTGGTTGCCGATCGGCAGCTGGTGAGCGTACGGGACGGGCGGGTGTCGGTGGAACCACTGGATATCGAGATGGGAAGGGCTGGCTTATGACTGCGGCTACGCTGGAAATTCATCTGACCGACGAGGATTTGACGACCGCGCTGCGCGCGGATGTGCGACAGGGGCTGTCTGCGGAACCGAAGTGGTTGCCGCCCAAGTGGTTCTACGACGCGCGCGGCAGCGAGTTGTTCGAGAAGATCACCGAATTGCCCGAGTACTACCCGACCCGCACCGAGCGGGCCCTGCTGGAACGGGTGGTGGGCGAGATCGCGCGGACCGCGCAGGCCGAGGTGCTGGTCGAACTCGGCGCGGGATCGGCGGCCAAGACCCGGCTGCTGCTCAACGCGCTGAAGGCCGAGGGCCCGCTGAAGAGCTATGTGCCGCAGGATGTCTCGGTCTCGGCGCTGCGGATGGCGGCGGACGAGGTGGCCGCGGAGTTCCCGGGCCTGGGGGTGCACGGCGTGGTCAGTGATTTCACCGCCACGCTGGACAACCTGCCGGGCGGCGGCCGTCGCATGGTCGCCTTTCTGGGCGGCACCATCGGCAACCTGATCCCCGCCGAGCGCGCCGAATTCCTCGGCGGCATCCGGGATGTCCTGGAACCGGGCGAGCAGCTGCTGCTCGGCGCGGGCCTGGTCATCGACCCGGCGGTCCTGGTCCCCGCGTACGACGATGCCGCGGGTGTCACCGCGGAATTCAATCGCAATGTGCTGCATGTCCTGAACACCCGGCTGGGCGCGAACTTCGAACCGGAGAAGTTCCGGCACGTCGCGATCTGGGATGCCGAGCGGGAGTGGATCGAAATGCGCCTGGAGGCCACCGAGACCATGACCGTCCGCATCCCGGACCTCGGCCTGACCGTCGATTTCGCGGCGGGCGAGCAGCTGCGCACCGAGATCTCCGCCAAGTTCCGCCGCGAGGTCCTCGAAAGCGAGCTGGACGCAGCCGGTTTCACCACCGAGCGGGTGTGGACCGATCCCGCCGAGCGGTTCGCCCTGGTGCTCGCCGAGCGGAGGTAGGTGCGCGGGCGGTGGCGGCTACTTCTGCGCCGTCACCGCCGCCAGCCACTCGATGAGCGGCCGCATCTCCTCCCATGCCGCCCGGACCTCTCGGGCGGCGCGCGGGGTGCTCAGCCACTTGGGCGCGCCGAAATCTTTTCCGGCGGTGAGGGATTTGTGCCGCAGCAGGTCGATGCGCGGGTGATCGATGTCGTAGCCCTTGGGTTTGGTCGCCAGCTTGTCTCCGCCGATCTGGTATCCGGCCGAGACGAGCTGTGCGATCAGCCCTTCCAGTTCCGTCCCGCGCACCTCGTCGTCGATGGCGACCCGCAGCGCGGCGAGCTGGGCGGTCTCGGCGGCGTACATGCCGCCCCCCACCCGCAGCCCGGCCGCGCTGATCTGGACGTACCATCCGGAGTACTGCGCGCTGTACACCACCGCGCCCTGGTGATTCTTGTAGGGCGACTTGTCCTTGGCGAAGCGCACATCCCGGTACGGCCGGAAGATCTTGGCCTCGCCGAAGGCCGGTTCCAGCTCGGCGACAAGGGCTTTCATCGGATCCCGGACGGACTCCTCCCACACCTGCTTGTGGGCGGTCCAGAAGGTCTTGCTGTTGTCGGCTTCCAGATCCTCGTAGAAGTCGAGTCCGGCGAGCGGGAATCCGGTAAATGCGGTCATGTCAATTAGTGTTCGGCATGACCCCGGAGCCGTAGATCGCGACCCCGATGATGATGCCCAGAACCAGCGCCACACCCGAGGCGACCGCGGCCCACTTGCCCAGCGGCTCGCCCTTGCCGTGCCCGATCACGCCGAGCACGATGCCCGCGATGCCGAACAGCGGCGGACAGAAGATGAGCGCGATGACCGCGCAGACGAATCCGATGATCGAGAAGGTCTGCGGCCCGCTGCGCGGCGGCGGCGCACCGAAATTCGCGCCACCGGGATAGGGCTGATACGGCTGTCCGTAGGGCTGCTGACCGTACGGCTGTTGCTGACCGTAGGGCTGCTGACCGGGTCCGAACTGCTGCGGGTACGGAGGCTGGGCACCCTGGGGGTAGGAAGCGTTCGGGTAGGGCGGAAACCCGCCGCCCGGGTAGGCGACCGGCGGCTGCTCGCCCTGTGGCGGGTATCCGTACACCCCGCCCGCCGGATACTGCGGCGGGGCCGGTGTGGGTTCGGCCGGTGGGGCCGGCTCGAACTGTGCGGCCGGATTGAACTGTGTGGGGTCGGGCTGACCGGGAGGTGGGGGAGTGCCCGGGATGTACCGGGTGGTGACATCGTCTTCGGGCGGTGCGCCGGTGGGTTGTGCGTCCGAGGCCTCTTCCGGAGTGTCCTCCGGCGGCGTGTCGGATTCCTTCTCGAACATGTCGGCCGGTCCGGTGCCGGATTCGTCCGACGGCCTGCCGGGCTCGTGCGGCGGCGTGCTCATGTCGCGCCCTCCTCGATCGTGGTGTGCCTCTTCACGGATATCCCTCTGCGGGACGTGCTACGCAACAGTCCTAATCGCCGAGTTCCTCCACGATTTCCATGGCTGCGACCTCCGCGGGCCGGTCGTCCTCGGCCACGAACTCCTCGCGCTGCCGCCGGCGGCTCCACTCCTGGTCGAGCTCGGCTCCGATGCCGAGCCTTCCGGTGTCGTCGTTCTCGCGATTGCGGATGATGAGGTCCTCGGGCGGATCGGTGATGAACCGCGTGTACTCGCGGATCTCGTCCTCCTGATCGTCGTCGCCGAGGTCGTAGTCGAGGTTGTCGACATCGCTGTCGAAGACCTGATCGGTGTCGAAGATCTCGTCCATCACGCGGGCATCGTCCTCGTCGGGCCGGCCGGCCATTCGGCACCACCTCTCCGCGCAGTCAGCGCACCAGTAGCAACCTCGAGTTTCGATCCAACGCTACCGCTTACCTTCAGAAACGGACATCCATTGTCGTCCCCATTTCACGCAGCAGCGCCCCTCCCGGAAGCGGGAGGGGCGCTGCTGTGAACGATGCGTGGCAACCGAGGTTCGGGGCGAAGCCCTGCGCTGTCGGTGTTCGGGGCGGAGCCCCGGTCGCCGTTGCGGTTCAGGGACGAGGTCCCTGCGGGCCTACGAGAGTTCCGGTTATGCGTTCCCGTTGAAAAGGCCGGTGACGGAACCGTTTTCGAAGACCTCGCGGATGGTCTGCGCCAGCAGCGGGGCGATCGACAGCACGGTCAGCGTCGGGAACTTCTTGGCCTCTTCGATCGGCAGGGTGTTGGTCACCACGACCTCCTTGGCCCCGCAGCCGGCGAGACGCTCGGCGGCCGGGTGGGACAGGATGCCGTGGGTGGCGGCGATGACCACGTCGCCCGCGCCGGCCTCCTTGAGCACCTTGACCGCGCCGGCGATGGTGCCACCGGTGTCGATCATGTCGTCGATCAGGATGCAGGTGCGGCCCTCGACCTCACCGACCACGCGGTTGGAGACGGTCTGGTTGGGGACCAGCGGGTCGCGGGTCTTGTGGATGAACGCCATCGGCGCGTCCGCCAGCGAGTTGGCCCACTTCTCGGCGACCTTCACGCGGCCGGCGTCGGGGGAGACGACCGTGATGTTGGACAGGTCGTAGTTGTTGCGGATGTGCTCGGCCAGCTGCACCTGCGCGTGCATGTGATCGACCGGGCCGTCGAAGAAGCCCTGGATCTGATCGGTGTGCAGGTCGATGGTGATGATCCGGTCCGCGCCCGCGGTCTTGAGCAGGTCCGCGATCAGGCGGGCCGAGATGGGCTCGCGGCCGCGGTGCTTCTTGTCCTGACGGGCGTAGGGGTAGAAGGGCAGCACCGAGGTGATGCGCTTGGCCGAACCGCGCTTGAGCGCGTCGATCATGATCAGGTGTTCCATGACCCACTGGTTCAGCGGGGCCGGGAAGCTCTGCAGCACGAAAGCATCGGAGCCGCGGACCGATTCCTCGAACCGGACGAAGGTCTCACCGTTTGCGAAGTCGCGCGCGGTCTGGGGAGTGACATGAACGTTGAGTTCCTTGGCCACCGCCTCGGCGAGCTCAGGATGAGCGCGCCCCGAGAACAGCATCAGATTCTTCTGGTTATCGGTAGAGAACGCGGTCACTGACGTTCGCCATCCTTTTGCTCGTTGGATATCTCGGTGGTTCCCGGCGGATCCGGGAGAGCCGCGAGCGCCGCTTCGGCCGCGCGGGCTGCATCGGTGCCGGGGCGATTGCGCTGCACCCAGCCTTCAATGTTGCGTTGTGCTCCACCCGACACCGCGAGCGCTCCCGGGGGAACGCTTCTGCGCAGTACAGTACCCGCCGCTGAATACGCGCCGTCACCCACGGTGATCGGCGCGACGAACATGGTGTCGCTGCCCGTGCGCACGTGCGAGCCGACCGTGGTGTGGTGCTTCTTGACCCCGTCGTAATTGACGAAAACGCTGGACGCGCCGATATTGCTGTATTCGCCGATGGTGGCATCGCCGACATAGGTGAGGTGCGGGACCTTGGAGTGCGCGCCGATGGTGGCGTTCTTGGTCTCGACGAAGCCGCCGATCTTGCCCGCCGCGCCGAGCGAGGTGCCGGGCCGCAGATAGGCGAAGGGTCCGACGCTCGCGCCCGGGCCGATGCTCGACTTCTCGCCGTGCGTGCGCACCACCTTGGCGCCGTCGCCGACGGTCACGTCGGTGAGCGTGCAGTCCGGTCCGATCTCGGCGTCCTCGCCGATCACGGTGTCGCCCAACAGTTGTACGCCCGGCCGGATGACCGAGTCGCGGCCGATCACCACATTGCCGTCGATCCAGGTGCTGCCCGGATCGATGATGGTGACCCCGGCGCGCATGTGCCGTTCCAGGATGTAGCGGTTGAGGGTGCGGGCCGCGGCGGCCAGTTGGACCCGGTCGTTCACGCCGGTGACCTTGGCGGAATCGATCAGCCGTGCGCCGTGCACCGGGTGCCCGGCCTCGCGGGCCAGCTTGAGCACGTCGGTGAGGTACAGCTCGTGGCGGGCGTTGGCGGTATCGATGCGCGAGATCATGATTCGCAGCACGGCCGCGTCGAAGACGTAGACGCCGGAGTTGACCTCGGTGATGGCCGCCTGCTGCGGCGTGGCGTCGGCGTGCTCGACGATCTCCAGCACGTGCCCCTGCGCGTCGCGCACGATGCGGCCGTAGCCGTTCGGGTCCTCGGGCTCGAAAGTCAGTACGGTGACAGCGGATCCGTCGGAGTAGCTGCGGTGCTCGTCGAGCAGCGCGTGCAGGGTGTGTCCGTCCAGCAGTGGCACGTCGGCGTAGGTGACGAGGACGTCGCCGGCGAAGTTCTCCGGCAGCGAGGTGAGCGCGCACTGCACGGCGTGCCCGGTACCGCGCTGTTCCTCCTGCACCGCCAGAGTGATCTGGCGGCCCAGTTCGGCTCCCACCTTGCCGACCGCGTCGCCGACCTGTTCGCGATCGTGGCCGATCACGGTGATGAGCGCAGTCGGGTCGATCTCGTGCGCGGCATGCAGCGCGTGGGCGAGCATGCTCCGACCGGCGAGCGGGTGCAACACCTTGGGTGTCTTGGACCGCATTCGGGTTCCGGCTCCGGCGGCGAGAACGACGACGGCGGTCTGCTGTGGCATGGATCTCCCTCGGCTGCCGGTCATCGTGTGCTGAGTCAGGTTGTGCTGGGCCACAGTGGGTCAGCACCCACAGCGTGGTCAGCGATTCTGTGCGGGGCCCACCATATCGACCCTGCTCGCGAGCTCCGCCGCCAGGACTCGAACCTGGACAAACTGAACCAAAATCAGTTGTGCTGCCATTACACCACGGCGGATTGACGCTTCATGCGGGTCTGATCCTCGCATGAAGTACGCCTCTACGTCGAACTGTGCTCCCCCGCCTCTCCGTGTTTCTTGCCGACGAGTCACGTGCGGGGCCGGTTCGCGCCGCGGACCGGCGGTTACGACGCAACGGACTCACCCCGTACCCCAGGAGTTACCCCGATCGAGACAAATCAGTTGTTACGTTGGCGAATACGGACGGCGAGTGCCCCCTGGCCGCATTCTCCTGGAGAGTCTGGAACAGTTATGAGCGGTCTGACGGCGGAGTAGGGAGGCGGTAGCGATGACGGGCGGTGAGGGCAGTCGGCCCCCGCGGGCGCGCATGACCGGCACCCAGCGCCGCCAGCAGCTGATCGAGATCGGCCGGGCGCTGTTCGCGGAGCGGGGGTACGACGCCACTTCGATCGAGGAGATCGCGGCGCGGGCTCAGGTGTCGAAGCCGGTGGTGTACGAGCACTTCGGCGGCAAGGAGGGGCTCTACGCCGTGGTGGTCGACCGGGAGATGTCGACGCTGCTGGAGATGATCACCTCCTCGCTCACCCAGAACCGTTCGCGGGTGCGGCTGGAGCAGGTGGCGCTGGCGTTGCTCACCTATATGGAGGAGCGCACCGACGGCTTCCGGATCCTCATGCGGGATCAGCCGGTGTCGGCCGCGGAGGGCACCTACTCGAGTCTGTTGAACGAGGCCGTGAATCAGGTGGCGCACATTCTCGCCGGGGATTTCGAGCGCCGCGGGCTGGACCCGACGCTGGCGACGCTGTACGGGCAGGCGCTGGTGGGAATGGTTGCGACGGCGGCGACCTGGTGGCTGGACGAGCGCCAGCCGTCCAAGGAAGTGGTGGCCGCGCACCTGGTGAACCTGTGCTGGAACGGCCTCACTCATTTGGAGGCCGAACCCCAGCTGGCGTCGGAATGGCCGAGCGGCAAGGGGTTATAGAACCCGGCGGTTTGAATTCAGGTCTGATATGTCTGTCCTAGCGGGGCAGAACTGGACAGTTAACCAGCGAATTGCGAAGGAGGATGGGTCGAATGCTCGAATCGGTTGGTTGCGCGCAGCCGGGTGGTACGGTTCACCCATCCTTCGAGTGCTGTTCGAACTGTGATGTCGGTCAACTTCGGGATATCGGTCTACTTCAGGATGGCTGGTTTGATGACAGGCGGCTCTGATGGCTAGGCAGGCGCGTGCGGAGATCACTCGCGATTCCGTGCTCGCAGGCGCGGCCGATGTCTTTCTACGACTGGGCTACGCGAACGCGTCCCTGTCCGAGATCATCGCGCAGTCGAATGTGACCAAGGGCGCGTTGTACTTTCACTTCGGATCCAAGGAAGAACTGGCGCGCGCGGTCGTCGATCAGGGCAACGAGCGACTTGTCAGCGCATGCCAGGGATTCTTCGATCCGCGGGTGCCGGCGCTGGAGGCGTGCATCGGGATCACCTATGTGGTCGCCGACCTCACCATGAACGACCCGATGGTGGGCGCGATGCTCAAACTCACCCACCAGATCGGCGACTATCGCGGCGCGACCGGCGACAATATCGCCAAGACCTGGGGTGAGACGCACCGTTTGCTCGCCGAACGCGCGATCACCCAGGGGGACCTCAAATCCGACCTGGATCCCGACACCATCGGCATGCTGCTGCAGGAGATGACCACCGGCGTCCATATCGTCGCGGTCAGCACCGAGTCCATCGATCAAATGGCGACCCGCATGGAACGGGCCTGGTACTTCCTGCTGCCGAGCATCGTGCCCGAGGAGAAGGTCGCCTACTTCCGCGAATTCGCGGCTCGGCGCCTGCGTCGCTACGTGCAGTGAGACTGTGCACGGTGCAGTGATGTGAGTACCGGGCAGTGAGCGTGAGCATGTAGCGAGCAGTGCTGCGGCGCAGCGGGTTTCGCGAATCGGCTACTCCGGCCCCAGGCCGGTCGGTGAAATCGGCGCCGGGCTCGGGACGGTCTGCTCGCCCTCGAGTTTTCGCCGGCCGCCCGCGCGGTTGTCGGCGATGATCTGGGGCGTCGATGTAGGCGTCCACCCGCGGATCGGCCGCATACGACATTCCGTCATCCAAGCACGGCCGGGGCGTCCGGGGGCCGAGAAGCGTCTGCGTGCTGAAGCTGTCACCGTGGGTGACTAGACTCGGTTGGCTATCTGAAACGCTGATCTGCGCTGAGGAGTCTGCCCCATGACCACCCAACGTCCACCTCTGGCGGGACTGGCTGCGGTGGCCGGTGCCGATGCCGCGCTGGAGCAGGTCGCGAGCCTGATCGGCCGGGCGTCGGCGATGCTGGTCGCGCCATCGGCGGTGCGGCCGTTCGTGGCGTCGACCATTGCCGGGCACCGCCCGCTGCTGGTGGTGACGGCCACCGGGCGGGAGGCCGACGATCTGGCGGTCGAGCTGACGGAGATGCTGGGCGACACGGTCGCATTGTTCCCGTCCTGGGAGACGCTGCCGCACGAGCGGCTCTCGCCGGGCGCGGACACGGTCGGCCGGCGGCTGCAGGTGCTGCGCCGGCTGGCGCATCCGGAGGATCCGGGCTGCGCGGGTCCGCTGCGGGTGGTGGTCACCACGGTGCGCTCGCTCATGCAGCCGATGGCGGCGGGGCTCGGGGAGATCGAGCCCATCGTGCTGCGCCGCGGCGCCGAGTTCGACTTCGACCAATTGCTCACGCGGCTCGTGGAGTTCGCCTACGAGCGGGTCGACATGGTCGGCAAGCGCGGCGAGTTCGCGGTGCGCGGCGGCATTCTGGACGTCTTCCCGCCCACCGCGGATCATCCGGTGCGCGTGGAGTTCTGGGGCGACGAGGTCTCCGAGGTCCGCGCCTTCTCGGTGCAGGACCAGCGCTCGATCCACGAGGTGCCGATCGACCTGGTGGTCGCGCCGCCGTGCCGGGAACTGCTGCTCACCGACGCCCTGCGGGAACGCGCCGCCCAGGTGGCCGCCGAGAATCCGGCCGATGCCGCGCTGGTGGAGATGCTGGAGAAGATCTCCCAGGGCGTCCCGGTGGAGGGCATGGAGGCGCTGCTGCCGGTGCTGCAGCCCGGTGAGCTGCAGCTGCTGGTGGACGCGTTGCCCGCGGAAACCCATGTGCTGCTGTGTGATCCGGAGAAGGTCCGTACCCGCGCCGCCGACCTGGTGCGCACCGGGCAGGAATTCCTGGAGGCGTCGTGGACGGCGGCCTCCTTCGGCGGGGCCGCTCCGCTGGGCGCGCACGGGCTGGATCTGGCCGCCTCCGGTTACCGGGGTCTGGATGTGGTGCACGCCGATGCCGAGCGGCGCGGCCTGCCCTGGTGGACGCTGAGCCCGCTGGCCGCCGACGATCCGAACGAGATCGCGCTGCCGGTGCTGGCCGCCGCCTCCGCGCGCGGTTCGGAGGAGCTGGTCGCCACCATCTTCGCCTCGCTGCGCGCGCATGTCGCGACCGGTGGCCGCGCGGTCATCGTGGTGGCCGGACACGGTACGGCGCAACGCATTCTGGAACGGCTCGCCGATGCCGAGGTGCCCGCGGCGGCGCTGGAGGCCGGTGCCGAGCCGGTGCGGGGACTGGTCGGCGTGCTGTGCGGGTCACTGCACGACGGCGTCGTGTTCGATGACGCCAAGCTGGTGGTGATCGCGGAATCCGATCTCACCGGCAACCGGGTCACCGCACCCGGCGAGGGCAAGAAGCTGCCCGCACGCCGGCGCAACCAGGTCGATCCGCTGGCGTTGACCGCCGGCGACATGGTGGTGCACGACCAGCACGGCATCGGCCGCTTCGTGGAGATGATCGAGCGGACCGTCGGTGGCGCGCGCCGCGAGTACCTGGTCATCGAGTACGCGCCCAGCAAGCGCGGCCAGCCGGGGGACCGGTTGTTCGTGCCGATGGACTCGCTGGATCAGCTGTCGCGCTATGTCGGCGGCGAGATGCCGTCGCTGTCCAAGCTGGGCGGTTCCGACTGGGCCAATACGAAGCGCAAGGCGCGCAAGGCGGTTCGCGAGATCGCCACCGAGCTGGTGCAGCTCTACGCCGCTCGGCAGGCCGCTCCCGGCCACGCCTTCGGCGCGGATACGCCGTGGCAGCAGGAGATGGAGGACGCCTTCGTGTTCACCGAGACCGTCGATCAGCTCTCTGCCATCGCCGAGGTGAAATCGGATATGGAGAAGGCGGTCCCGATGGACCGCGTCATCTGCGGTGACGTCGGCTACGGCAAGACCGAGATCGCGGTGCGCGCGGCGTTCAAGGCCGTGCAGGACGGCAAGCAGGTGGCCGTGCTGGTGCCGACCACGCTGCTGGCGCAACAGCATCTGCAGACCTTCACCGAGCGGATGGCCGGTTTCCCGGTGGTGGTGAAGGGCCTGTCCCGCTTCACCGATGCGGCCGAATCGCGGGAAATCCTGGAGGGCATGACCACCAAGGATGTCGACATCGTGGTGGGCACCCATCGCCTGCTGCAGACCGGGGTGCGCTGGAAGGACCTGGGCCTGGTCGTCATCGACGAGGAGCAGCGCTTCGGCGTCGAGCACAAGGAGCACATCAAGGCACTGCGCACCCACGTGGACGTCTTGACCATGTCCGCCACGCCGATTCCGCGCACGCTGGAGATGTCTCTCGCCGGCATTCGCGAGATGTCGACCATCCTCACCCCGCCGGAGGAGCGGCATCCGGTGCTCACCTATGTGGGCGCCTATAACGACAAGCAGGTGGCCGCGGCCATCCGCCGTGAACTGCTCCGCGACGGCCAGGTGTTCTACGTGCACAACCGGGTGTCGTCGATCGACAAGGCGGCCAAGCGGATTCGCGACCTCGTGCCGGAGGCGCGGGTGGTGGTCGCGCACGGGCAGATGAACGAGGACATGCTCGAGAAGACCGTGCAGGGCTTCTGGGAGCGCGAATTCGATGTGCTGGTGTGCACCACCATCATCGAGACCGGGCTGGACATCTCCAATGCCAATACCCTGATCGTGGAACGCGCTGACGCCCTGGGCCTTTCGCAGCTGCACCAGCTGCGCGGGCGGGTCGGCCGCTCGCGGGAACGCGGCTACGCCTACTTCCTGTACCCGCCGGAGAAGCCGCTCACCGAGACCGCCTACGATCGGCTCGCGACCATCTCGCAGAACTCGGATCTGGGCGCGGGCATGGCGGTGGCCATGAAGGACCTCGAGATTCGCGGCGCGGGCAATGTGCTGGGCGCCGAGCAGTCCGGTCATGTCGCGGGCGTGGGCTTCGACCTGTACGTGCGCCTGGTCGGCGAGGCGGTGGAAGCCTACCGGGCCGCCGCCGACGGCCGTCCGATCTCGGTGGACGAGGAGGTCAAGGAGGTCCGCATCGATCTGCCGGTGGACGCCCACATCCCGCCCGACTACATCGCCTCCGACCGCCTACGCCTGGAGGCGTACCGCAAACTCGCCGCCGCCCAGGACGATTCGGCGCTCTCGGCCGTGGTCGAGGAACTGGTGGACCGCTACGGACCGCTCCCCGTGGAGGTCGGCCGCCTGGTCTCGGTCGCCAAGCTGCGCCTGCTGGCCCGCGAGTACTCCATTGCCGAGATCGGCGTCACCGGAACCACTCTGAAGGTGTCGCCGCTGCAGCTCCCCGATTCCAAGCAGCTGCGGCTGAAGCGGCTGTACCCCAACGCCACCTACCGCCCGGCGACCGGCATCGTCCAGCTGCCGCTGCCGCGCGTCGAGGACAGCGTCGGCGCGGCCCGCGTCCGTGACGTGCGGGTGCTCCAGTTCGTCGCGGATCTGCTGCTCGCCCTCGATGGAAAGGCACCGGGCGCAGTGGATGTCAAGGTCGCCCCGGAGGTACTGGCTCCCCGATGAGTCGTCCGACGAACGCAAGCCCAACACGGGCGTCCGTAAGGCGGGCCGTCTCGCCGATCGCGTCGTGCGTCCGGCCCGCGGCTCCGGTGGCGTGATGAGTACCGGGAACGGGGCGGGAGCGGAATCGGTCCGGCGGGGCTCGGAACAGCCCAGCGCGGGAGGCGGTTTCGTGCGTGGCGAGGCGGGGTTCGAGGCGATGGCGGCCGAATCCGCGGCGGATATCGCGCGGATGACCGCGGCCTTGGGCGAGGCGGTCGAGGTGATGGACCGGCTGTGGAACTTCGGCGGGTGGGAGGTGACGCAGACGCATGATTCGCTGCGGCCGTACCTGCTGGAGGAGACCTACGAGCTGCTCGACGCGATTCAGGACGAGGATGCCGAGACCATCAAAGAGGAGCTCGGTGACCTGCTGCTGCAGGTGTTGTTCCACTCCCGGATCGCCGAGGCCGCAGGGGAATTCACCGTCGCCGACGTGGCGGCGGCGCTGGTTTCCAAACTGGTGCACCGCAGTCCGCATCTGATCGGCGAGCACGGCCCCGGCGAATACGGCATCGATCCGGCCGCGGCGGTCGTCGACAAGATCGCGGCGCAGGAAAAGGCTTGGGAGGAGCGCAAATCCGCCGAGAAGGCGCGGCGCTCCTGCCTGGACGGCATTGCCATGGCGCAGCCCGCGCTGGCCCTGGCGGAGAAGGTTCGCTCGCGAGCTATCAAGGCGGGTTTACCCGAGGAGCTGATTCCCGGCGCTCTGCGTGTCGTGGAGCTCGGCGGGCCGGACAGTGCCGAAGAGCGGCTGCGCAAGGCCACTCTCGCGTTCGCCACCGCCATCCGCGCCGCCGAGGATGCCGCCGAAATCGACCGGGGCGAGCGGCGCGCGTTGGCCGCCGCGGACTGGCATCGGTACTGGCCCTGCGGCTGAACGGGATCCGGCGCCGCGGACGGATCGGGCGTCGCGGTCGCGATGCCGGGTGATAACGGCGGTGTTGCCTTCGGCTCGTTTCGGCTAGCGTCAGAGGGGTGCATGCTTCGGGGCGCGAATCGATTACCGAGTACTACCCGCCACGAACGGGTGCGATCATCGCGCTGGTCTTCTTCCTATTGATGGCCGCGCTACCCGGATTCGTGGTGTTCGACGGCAATCAGCAGCCGGTCATGCGTGTGCTCGGCGGATTGGCCATGGCGGTGTTCGGTTTCGGGGTGTACGCCATGCTCGAGGATCTGCTTCGCCCGCAGCCGACCCTGCTCGTCACCGATCAGGGCTTCACCTATCGCGGGTTTCCGCATGTGGCGTGGGCCGAGGTGGAGCGGGTGCGGCTGGGCATCGGGCGGCTGCGCAAGGGCGGTCGCGCGGAGATGTTCGCCGAGGTGGTGCTGCGCGATCCGGCCGAATTCCGTGACCGCGTACTGGCACTCGGCGATGTGACCATGCGCCGCAATCCGGACCGCCGGCTGTTCATCGTGGCCGAGCGGCTGCCGGTGCCAGTGCCGACGGTGGTGGACGTAATGCGGGAGCATCATCCCGGTCTGTCGGTGCGTGCCGTCGAGGAAGCGCCCGCCGACGCGCCGCCGGCCGCGCCCCGCTCACCCGATCGCGACATGGTGGAGAGCGCGCTCGTGAGCGCCCTCACCGACGCGCTCCCCATCGGCTGGAACCTCGCGGTCCTGTGGTTCTCCCGGGTCGGCGACGACGGCCACGCCGGCATCCAGCTGGAACTGACCGACCCCGACGCCGATCACACCGACGAGCTCCAGCCCTCCGAGGAGATCCTCACCCTCCTCAACCGGCTCAAGGAAGTCTGCTACGACCAGATGACCGGCACCTGGCTCAGCGGCCAGGTCGTCCTCCGCGCTGCCTCCACCAAAGCCGAATTCACCCTGTCCTTCAAGGAAATTCCCGACTGGCTCCCCATCCCCGAGCCCGACGAATGCCGCCGCGAACTCGCCACCTACCCCCGAGCCGGCGACGAAATCCCCACCTGGCTCCGCCAACGCATTTCCTGACCGCGGATCGGCCGGGCCCCGTCGGCGTTCGAATCAGGTAGCTGTATGCCGGTACGGGTTGTCGAGCATTGTCCGCACCGCAATGATCGAGACCCGCTCCATCGGCGAGGACGCGGAAATCAGCCGTAGTCAGTGTTGGTGTGGAACAGCGCAATAACGCCTACTCCTCGGCGAGATACCGTTCGACGGTTTCGACCTTGGCTTTGATGGCATTTGTGACGCCCGGGCGGATGTCGGCCTTGAGTACGAGGCTGCAGCGGGGAGCCACCGCCATGACGGCGTCGGTGGCCTGTTTGACGACGGCCATGACCTCGTCCCATTCACCCTCGATGGTGGTGAACATGGCATTGGTCTCGTTGGGGAGGCCGCTGGCGCGGACTATCCGGACCGCTTCGGCGACGGCGCGGCCGACGTTCTCGCCGACGCCGAGCGGGGTCACGGAGAAGGCGATGATCAAACGTTCACGCCGTAGTCGCGGGCGATGCCGGCCAGGCCGGAGGCGTAGCCCTGGCCGATGGCGCGGAACTTCCATTCGGGGCCGTGGCGGTAGAGCTCGCCGAAGACCATGGCGGTTTCGGTGGAGGCATCCTCGGTGAGGTCGAAGCGGGCCAGTTCGGAACTGTTCACGGCGTCGATCACGCGGATGTAGGCGTTGCGGACCTGGCCGAAGGACTGGCGGCGGACGTCGGCCTCGTGGATGGAGACCGGGAAGAAGATATTGGTGATGGTCGGCGGCATGGCGGCCAGGTCGACATTGATCACTTCGTCGTCACCGTCGCCCGCGCCGGTGAGGTTGTCGCCGGTGTGCTCGATGGTGCCCTCGGGGGAGCGCAGGTTGTTGTAGAAGATGAAGTGCGCGTCCGAGAGCACGCGTTGGTTGGATCCGCAGGCCAGTGCGCTGGCGTCCAGGTCGTAATCGGCGCCGGTGGTGGTGCGCACGTCCCAGCCCAGCGCCACCGCGACCTTGGTCAGGTTGGGGGCCTGTTTTGACAGTGAAACGTTTCCGCCCTTGGCCAAGCTGACAGACACACGGTCTCCTTCGATACTCAGTTGCGGTCGGCCGCCATCGCTTTGAGCGTCGCGACGCGTTTCTCCAGATAGCGTAGTTCGCTGTCATCGAGGACGGTGCGCTGAATTCCCGTGGCGACCGCGAATGCTGATTGCCGATGGTCGTCGATCACTACGACGGTCAATTCCACCGCCACATAATCGTCCGCGTCCGGCATGGGATCGGCGATCACCTTGGCCGTGCCGCGGGCGCACAGCGCCACATTGCCGCCACCCAGGATCAGCAGCGCGATATCGGGGCGTTCCCGCAGCCGCGCCAGCGAGCCGCGATCGGACTTGAGGCTGAGCAGGATTCGGCGATCACCGGCGCGCACCGGCCAGGAGACCGGGATGGCGTGCGGTGCGGGGTCGGTGGTGACGAGGACCGCGATGGTGTCCTGAGGCCATTCGGGGAGGGCGTCCAATTCGGGGTGGTCGGTCGGATGTGATGTCGTCTCGGTGTCGTCCGGTTGCGTCACTGTCGAGGGCTCCTGACGTTCCCGCGCTTCGGCTACCATCCGCGTCACCTCACCATCGGCTCCGCACAGCGGGCTGGACTGTGCTGCCGCAAGTGTATGCCGTTGCCGCGCTGGCCCGCTGGCGTCCGATCGGGGCCCGCGGCGTGCCGGCTCCGCGAGGTTCGTCCGTTACGTCTGTGAAAACACCGCTGGACCTGCGGGGAAACAGATTGACGAGAAGCGATAACGGTTGCATCATTCGTTACAGTCCCTCGACTGAACGAGGTCATGCGAGTAGCCGGCCGATGACCGCCCGGTGAAGATCGTCCGCCCATCCGGGCGTCGACGAAACGCAGCAGCTTTTCCAAAAAGGCGCGGCACGCGCCATGTGAACGAGTGAGGTGAGTGCGAATGGGATTCCGGCCGTATCAGCGACGACCGTGGAATACACCTCGCACCACCCTGTCCGCTCCGTTCTTCTGACTGCCCAACCGATTTCACGGCGCTGCCGGTACCGGGTCCGCCCGGGCGTCCGGTCGCGCCGATCCGGGGCTGCAGATGTGAGGTGAACAGCGCGAAGAGATCGGAGATGGTGATGGTGGATCTGGGTCCGGGGCAGCAGCCGGAAATGGTGGAGATGGTGGGGCGCGCGACCGCGGCGAATCTGGTGGTATCGGATGCGGTCATCGACGATCTGCGTTATCTGCGCGCCGAACTGGCCGCCGCGGACGTGCCGTTCGTACTGGTGCGCGACGCCGACCATCGGCTGGTGCTGGCCGTGGACAGCGGTCACCGGTCGGCCCTGAGACGGGTGCTGGGGGCCGCGATGGTCGCCGGCTTCTCCTGTAATGAGAAGCCGCACAATGTCTTCCGCCTCGGACGCGACCTGGACCCGGCCCATCACGTGGAGCTCGAGCTGTGGGAGTACCACGGCGACACCGTCGAGTGCCCGCGCCCGAATGCCCTGACCCGAATGGTCTTCGACGTCGCCGACGTGGAACCCGCCACCGTGCTGCTCTACGACGCCAGCTGGCCCACCCTGGCGGGGATGTTCACCCCCAACCCGACCGATGTCGGGTTCGATATCGACCTGGTTTTCTCGTGGGTGGACGGCACCGACCCCGAGTTCCGCGCCCGCCGTGCGGGAATGATGGCGCAGGTGGTGGTCGGCGAGGGCGACGAGGCGGACGCCCGTATCCGCCAGATCGACGAACTCCGCTACGCCCTGCGCTCGGTGCACAAGAACGCGCCGTGGATCCGCCGCATCTTCATCGCCACCGATTCCCGGATTCCGGACTGGCTGGCCGACGACCCGAAGGTCACCATTGTCCGTGCGGTGGACCACTTCTCGGACATCAGCGGCCTGCCCGTGTTCAATTCCCATGCGATCGAATGTCAACTGCAGCATATCGAGGGCTTGTCCGAGCACTTCCTCTACTCGAACGACGACATGTTCTTCGCCCGCCCCGTGCGCCCGTCCATGTTCTTCACTCCCGCGGGGATCAGCCGCTATATCGAGGCGGGCACCCGAATCGGCCCGGGCGCCAACAACGAACGCCGCAGCGGTTTCGAGAACGCGGCCCGTGTCAACCGCGACCTGCTGACCCAGCGTTTCGGCCACGTCATCACCCGCCACCTCGAGCACACGCCGGTTCCCTTGCGGCGCAGTGTGCTCCTGGAAATGGAGCAGGTTTTCGCCGAGGATTTCGCGCGCACCCGAGCCAGCCGCTTCCGGGCCGCTACCGATATTTCGGTGACGAATTCTCTGTACCACTACTACGCCCTGCTCACGGGCCGCGCGGTTCCGCAGGAGGCCGCCAAGATGCGCTATGTGGACACCACCATGTACACGGGCCTGGCCCTCCTCGATGGCCTGGCCAAACGCCGCAACGTAGATTTCTTCTGCCTCAATGACGGCAGTTTCCCGGAGGTCCCGGAGGCCGAACGGGTCCGCGCCGTCTCGGAATTCCTGGATTCGTACTTCCCGGATCCGGCCCCCTGGGAAAAGCCGGATGCCACCATCGGCACCATGACGGCCTTCGAGTCCGGCGCGGCCTGACCCGTCCGGGGGACAACGACTTTCAGCCGTCCGGTGGGCGGTGCCGGACCGGGCCCGGGTTCTGCGCGCAGCTCGCGCGATGAACCCGGGCGGTCGTTCAGAGCACGTACGGGTTGAAGGTGCAGACCAGGTTCGGATGGCCGGCCGGGTCCAGGGCGTGCAGGGCGATGGACGCGGCCCGGGGGGAGTACATCATCGACAGGTGGTCGGACAGGTCGATACCGCAGTTGTCCTGCAGGGTCACGTTGTTCACCGTCGCTCCGGGGCCGGCGGTCAGGAAGGTGGCGTTGTACGGGGTCGAGATCTCGTCGTGGGTGGTGGCGACGCTGGTGTAGTGCACGCCGGGGACGGTGTCGCCGGTGTCGCCGGTGGCGTCGAGGGTCGAGTAGAAGCTGGATCCGGAGACCTGCTCGATCAGGCCCTGACCGACCAGCAGCTGGCTGAATCCCAGTGCGTTGAAACCCATGTCCGTCAGACGTCGGCCCAGGGTGGCGATGCCGTCGAGGGTGGTGCCGTGGTGGGTGGCGCCGAAGGTGATCAACTGGTCGACCTTCCCGGCGCCGCCGTCGAATTTCAGGTATTGGTCGGCGACGGTGCCGCCCTGGGAGTGCCCGATGATGTCGACCTTGGGTGCGCCGGTCGACGTGAGCACCTTGTCGACGAAGGTGGAGACCTCCTTGGCCGATTCCTCCATGGGCGCAATGCCATTGACGCCCGGCAGCAGCGCGCCCAGACCGCCCTGCTGCAGCAGACCCTCCTGGCCGAAATTCAGTGCGAACACGCAGAATCCGGCCTCTTTGATCTTGGGTGACAGGTAGGCGAACCCGTCGAAGGCGTTCATCCAGGATCCGTGCAGCAGCACCACCGGATCGGGATGTGCCGCACTGGTTTTGCAGTTCCAGTCGTTGGCGCCGGCGGGGGCCGTGTTCTCGTTGGCGAGGGAGAAGGTGAACGTGGCCGCGGCGTCGGTCATTTCGGGACCGTTGCCGGTCGGGATGGTGGAGTGCGGCGCACTGGAGATGCCGGTGTCCGCGAGCGCCTTGCCGGCGGTGGTCACACCGGTGTCGATGGCGTCGACGAGGTCCTGGATCGTGGGTTGGGTAGTGGCCTGGGCGTTCACGCTGTGCGTACCGGCCACCACGACCGCGCCCATGATCGCGGCGGCGATGCGCACGCGCATCCGGTTGCTCGTGGTCATCTGGATGTCCTTCCTGCAGGTGCCGAGCCTCACCGCCCGAACCTGGATGCCGAAGGTAGAGCGGCGGCCGCAGCTGTTCGTGCCGGTTGCAGGGGATTCCACGTTCCAACAACGGCGCGAGTACCTCGGTGTGAGGACCTCCAACCCCGAGATGGGTGTGTCCTCCATACGAGTCCGCTACCGCGAGAGCGCCGGCCGTCGAGCGGTGGCGCTGATATGCGCCAATAGTGTTCGGTTGGAATCTGATTGGTGCCGCCGCCCACCCTCGGCAGCATGAAAAAGAAATTCCTCGCCGCCACCGTCCTCGCCGCCGCCTCGACCGCCACCATCCTCGGCGCCGGCCCTGCCTCCGCGGACGATGTGCACCAGATCTACTTCGCCTACGACACCGACAACGGCTATGTCAGCGGCCGCCTGACCGGCTTCAGCCACGACACGTACCAGGTGGACGCCCGCGGCGGCCAGGTCATGGTGGTCGACGCCACCCCCTACTGGTCGGACGCGACGGTCACCATCACCGGCCCCACCGGAACCCTGTCCTACCAGCGCCAGTGGACCTCGGTCACCCTGCCGGTCAACGGTTCCTACCAGCTCGTGGTCTCCTCTCCCAGCCACAGCACCGTCGACTACGGTCTCAGCGTCAAGATCGACTGAATTCCGACACCATGAACGATGGGGAGCGTGCCCTCGGCGCGCTCCCCATCGGCATGTGATGACCTCGGAACACAGGACGCGTCCCGGTAGCACTGGAGCCCCGGTCGAGGATCTCCGCGACGTCCGTCGAGTCCGGAGTAGCCCGAAGCCACCTGGCGTCAGGCTTTACGGACGGACTTCGTCACTCCTGACAGGCGGTTGAACTTCTCGAAATAGCGTGTGGCATCGCAACTTCCGGATGTCAGGTGGGTCGGGGCGAAGCACTCGCCATTACAGAGCGTGACTCGTCCGGTTGACGTGACCGATGCGATGGTGCAGTCCGTATCGTGCCTTCCAGTCATCCGGAACCGCACGGGCGCACCTGCTTTCGCCCAATCAGGCAGCCGGATCATGGTCGCTGCGCCTCCTGCTCGCGCTGGTCGCGCAAGCCCACGAGGTGTCGGCGTAGCGCGCATCCAGCCTGCTCGCATGTTTCGTTATGAGCGCGCAGCAGAGCTTCGACCTCGCGATCGGTGAATATCTCGCCGCGCGAGGGCCTGGCATGCCAGGCGGGATGATCGCGCAGCGAGGCCATCCGGTCGGGCTCAGGTGGATCGGCGGGCGCGAAATAGGGGTTGGTCATCATCGCCTCGGATTGGGTGAACGGGAGAAGAGCACGTCATCACCGCGCACGATGCCTACCGTGCACACGATGGCGGTTGTGTAGAGGTACGCGGGGGAAGCCGCCGGCGACCAGGAGCGAGTCGCCCGGTACAGCGGACCGAGCATCGGTGAACCCCCACCGCGCGACGGCGAGAAGTGTCGGTCCAATGACAGCAATCAGAAGTAAAAACCAGATGTCCCACAGCATTACGTCAGCCCTCGCTCAATCGGACGGTCGTAGCGATGAGCAGACGATGCCCCCGGTCGCGTCACAGGGCCGGACCCGCCGCCGAATTCCTGAAATCAGCGCGAAGCCGCATCTCACTTCTCATGAGAGGGATACTCTTCCTCTCAAAATGAGAGGAACGCATCGGCCGGATGAGAGGACGGACGGATGGCGGACCACGAGCCCGAAGACACCGGCACCACCTTGCCGCGTCGGCAGCTCGGTCGGCTACTACGAGATGCGCGCACGGCAACTGGCATGAACTTGGACGAGGCCGCAGCGCTGGTGCAATGGAGTCGGCCCACACTGAGCCGCCTCGAACGAGGTGAGACTGGGAGAGTGCGGGTCAACGACGTCCTGGCTCTCTGCGAAGCCTACGGATTGAGCGACCCGAATACCGCTGTCGCGCAGGGGCTCGCCGAGCAGGCACCGGCGAAATCGTGGTGGTACGGCTATGGTGACCTCATTCCGGCATGGGCCAACCTCTACGTCGGATTAGAGTCCGGTGCAACGGCTTTGACGATCTTCCAACCGCTCATCATGCATGGCCTGCTGCAGACCGCGGACTACGCGCGAGCCGTCGACCGGGCCTTCTTCCTCGACGACAGCGACGACGAACTGGAACGCCGGGTGCGGGTCCGTGTACAGCGGCAGCGCATCCTTACTCGCTCGCGGCGTCCGACCCAGGTATCAGTAGTCCTGCACGAGAACGTATTACGCACGGTGGTCGGGGACAATCGTGTGATGGCGGCACAGTGCCGGCACGTGGCCGACATGAGTACGTGCGACAACATCGATATCCGAGTGATGCCGTTCCGGGCGGGACTGCCCCTCGGCGCTGCGCTGCCACCGTTCACGATCATGGATTTCGGCGGATCCGCCCGCGGCAACAACGTCTTGGAACCTCCGCAGGTCTACTGCGAGGGCTACGCCGGTAGCGCCTATCTCGAGAAGCGCACCGATGTGCTGAGGTTCCGCCAGGCATTCCTCAAGCTTCAACAGGCGAGCCTGGACACCCGCCCGAGCCGCGACTTTCTGCGAGAAATAGCAAGGAGACATGAGAGTGAACGCTGACTCGACCGTCGCTCAATGGTTCAAATCCAGCTACAGCCAGGGCGGCTCGGATTGTGTAGAGGTCGCCCACCGCACCGACCGTGTACTGATCC
Source organism: Nocardia sp. NPDC046763 (assembly GCF_040645495.1). NCBI lineage: Bacteria > Bacillati > Actinomycetota > Actinomycetes > Mycobacteriales > Nocardiaceae > Nocardia > Nocardia sp. NPDC046763. The sequence continues at coordinate 256,515 of NZ_JBEYYI010000001.1, forward strand.
GAGACAGCAAGTACACAGGCCCGTCTCACGATCAACCGACGCTCGCGATCGCCCCCGAACTCTGGCCCGCCTTCCTGGATCTGGTGCTGAGCGGCAACTCCGGTCAACTCGGCGACCACCTGTCTGTCACCATCTCCGCTGGCGGTGCGACACTTACCAACCCCCACGGCACCACCCTCGACTACACCCCTGCCGAATGGTCCGCCTTCAACAAGGGCATCGCCAACGCGGAATTCGACCGCTGAACAGAACCTTTCGCTGTTCCCCTTGCACTCAGAATTCGTGGCGGAATCTCAGAATGGATGGCGGTGACGTGGCGGATCCGCCGTTGCCGGTAGCGCGGCGGGCGCATGTTCGGTCAGTCCGAAACCGGCTGTACTTCAGGAGAAGTCGACCTTTTCTTCATCGGTCGCCGCCGAAATGGCCGTGCTGAGTGCCGCTGTGCCCTCGAACAGCGCCCGGGACCGGTTCTCGATGCTCTTGTCCCGCGCGGCCAGCCCGGCCATCACCGCGTCCCACCGCCGCGCACTCCGGAACTGCGGCATCAACTCCTGCAACTGTGGAATCCGGTACCCCGCGGCCCGTAACTGATGCACGATCCGCGCATCTCGCACCTCGGCCGGCGCGTATCTGCGCGCGCCCCGGCTGTCTCCGCGTCCGGGCACAACCAGCCCCATCGCATCCCAGTGCCGCAGTGTGGAGGTCCGCACCCCCAGCGCCTCCGCCAACTCGGTCACGCCCATCTCGTCCGAGGGCCGCTCATCCCCGATGGGTTCTTCGGCGATCAACCTGGCTGCCGCCCTGGCGATCTCGAGTTCCCGCCGCTCGCCGTCGAGCCGTCCGTGCGCCGCATCCAGTAGCGCGAGCAGATCGGGGACGGCTCCCGCCTGCGCGACCCGCATGATCTGCTTGGCCACCCCCGGCCCCGCGCCCGCCGCCAGACTCCGGTACGCCCGCGCGGACCACAGATGAGCTTCGCCGTACATCCGGTAGCCGGCGTCCGTGCGGATCGCCGGCGGCAGCACACCCTCGTTCTCCAGGTTGCGGACCTGCTGCACCGAGCACCCCGCAAGCCGCGCCACATCCACGGTCCGTAATCGGCCCGAGTTGCGACTTCGCAACTCTCCACCTCCCTATATCCAGGGAAAAGTCCACACAAGCACTTCAATGTAACGCTGTAACTCATGACCATCGAAGACCTGGCCGGATACATCGAATCCCTCGGCGGCGTCCTCACCCTCCACCCGGCCCCCGGTGACGGCACCCCCGAAATCGCTTGGGGCGATTACTTCTTCTACTACGCCCCCGACGGCATCACCCCCACCACGGTCCAGCCCTTCGCCACCCTCATCACGAAGGACTACCCCGACGACACCACCTCCCAGCTCGACCGGCCCGACACGTTCCGGCTGAACATCAACACGTCGAGGGACGAGTTCATCGAGTGGACAGGCCACACTCCCCGTGAATCAGGCTCCCTCGACCCGAGCACCACCGACACCCTGATCCCACATCCGATCTACGCCTCGGCCGCCTGGCTCGCCGTCGTGAACCCCGGCCCCCGAACCGAGGCCCCAATCCGAAACCTGCTCCGAAACGCCCACGATCGAGCCCGCGCCCGCTACGACCGCCGCACCGAATCCGACTGACAGATGCGCAGCCGCCCCCTCTCATTGCGACGGACGAACAAGCTCGGAATCCACCCCGAGGGCATCGGCGTGCGACAGCTGTCGGCGAGCCGCACACGCGCTGGCCGGTTCGGTCAGCGGGGCATGCGGCAGGAGAGTGCGCTGCCATGCGGGCATGAGCGGCCAACCCAACTGTTCTAAACGTGCACTACAGCTGAGGAATTGGCGTGAAATTGCTGTTCTACGCCGGATTGTGAGGGATTGCACCGGTCGCACGGAACTCGGCATGATGGTGCGTTCGGCCGACGCCAGATGTCCAGGCCCCGTTGATCTTCCGAGGTCCCGCGCTGGCTGGTTCGGCCCGCACGGGATGCCGGAATAGTGCGTCCAGTAGGGCGAGAAGCTGGGGCTGCACCACTGCTGTCAGGATCGATCGACCGCGTCAACACAGGCTGCCGTCCGGCGGGATCACGGTACCGGCTCAGATCTCGTGGCGTCACGACACTGTGTAGACCCAGGAACCATTGCATCCCCGGTCCCGGTCCCAATCGGATTCGTAGCGCCAGGTGCCGGACGGAGCTTGGATGCTCCAGTCGCCGTCGGCGGTTGCGATGGCATTGCCGTTGCCGTTTGTCAGGATGGTGGTTACGTTCGGGCCGATCTTCCAGCTTTCTCCCTGGAACAGGAGATTTTGCACGACGACCGTCACGCCGTCCGACGTCTCGTTCTCGATCACCAGGCATGCGTTCTGAACCGGCCCAGCCGCGCGGGCTGGTGCGGCCGCGAGCAGGAGCCCAGCGATCGCGGCGCTGGCGAGTCCAGCGCGGGCGGCGAATGAGATTTTCATGGAGTACCCCTCCGTTGCACTCTTCTGGAGTGTGAATTCCATTGGAGTAGAAGATGTTCGGTCCCTGACGAATGGAACCGGAGCGCGCTTGCGACTGTCTTATGAAAGGCTTTGTGCCTATGACCTTTTCGGCCCCCGTTCCTGATTCACGGAGCGGGGGCCGACAGGCGTGGCGCTCGGCAGATCGGGACAGGCCCGGCCGGGTGGGCGCGTGGGTAACCCCAAGAACGGCAGACGCGTGCCCGGCACTGCCGAGGAATCGGAGTCTGCGGCGTGGGCGGAGACTTTCTCCGAGCGATAGTGTTACCCGGCCGACCGGCATGTCAGTGCGTTCGGCGGACCGAGATGATCTCAGCCCGTTGATCTTCGGGCCTGTCTGGTGGCCGCTCCGAAACGCCCGGGTCGCGGCAGTTCAGTGGGTTCATCGGCCAACTAGCCTGCAGCCCAGCCATCGAGTCGCACACCCTGGAAGCGATTTGCCCGAAATCGCCTCCAAGAGGTGCTACTCGGCGATCGATCAGGCGAACTGGCTTCGAGCCGAGATGAGTTCGGTGCGTTGATTTCCGCTAGGGCGCATGGCTGACTCGGACCGCGCGGGACTTCTGCAACGATTCTCGGTTCGTTGTGGTCGGTTGCGATTCTGCGGGCGCTTCGTCCTGGGTGAACACCCGGTGGTGCGTGTTACTTCGGTGCCTGGAAGCCGCCGATCTTCTGCTCGAGCAGTTCGGCCAGCCGCAGCGGCGTGCGGTCCTCGAACATCGGACCGATGAGCTGCACTCCCACCGGAAGGCCCTCTGGTGACCGGCCCGCTGGGATGGCGGTGGCAGGCAGGCCGGGCATGGTGGCCATACCGGCCCAGACGAGCTGGTCGAAGTACGGGTACTCGACGCCGTCGATGTCGATGTGCCGGTTCTCCAGACCTCCGTTGTGGTTGTGCGGGAAGGCGGGAGTGGGCGTGATGGGGCATACCACGGCATCGAACTCGGCGAAGAGCTGCCGCCATCCGTGGCGGTGGAGTTCGCGACGGTTGTTCGCCCCGACCCAGTCGCGGTGGCTGAGCACCATGCCGCGCAGCCGCGCCGCATCGAGACTCCGGTCGTCCGCGCTCAGGGCGGCGGCGTGGGTCTGCAGCTGTTCGTACACGTCGACGGAAAGACTTGCGGCGGCGTTCGACAGCATCAGCTGCATGTAGAGCGTCGCCGCTTCGGTCGGATCGGGCAGCAGCGGACTGTGCCGTTCGACGCGGGCGCCCTCGTCGACGAGCGCCTCGGCGACCCGGTTCACGCCCGCCCGCACCGCCGATCCGGTCGGAATGAGCGGATGGTCCTCGATGATCAGGACACGGAAGTCGGCCAGCCGCTCGTGGCGCGCTGGCGGCAGAGCCAGGTCGTAGGCGACGCCGTGGGTCAGCGGGTCGGGTCCGGCCATCACGTCGAGCAGGAGCGTGAGGTCGCGGGCGGTGCGCGCCATCGGACCGACGACGGCGAGGTCGAGATCGACCGGCAGTGCCGGCGCGGGCGGCGCGACCATACCGCGGGCCGCCACCAGCCCGAGTGTCGGCTTGTGCGCGTAGATGCCGCAGAAATGCGCGGGGGTGCGCAACGAACCGGCGAGGTCGGAGCCGATGGACAGCGCGCCGAACCCGGATGCCAGGGCCGCCGCCGAACCGCCGGACGACCCGCCCGACGTGCGGTCGTGATCCCACGGATTGTTGGTGGTGCCGTAGATCTCGTTGAAGCTCTGGATATCTCGCAGCATCAACGGCACATTGGTCTTACCGAGCAGCACCGCGCCGGCGGCCTTCAGCCGCGAAACCTGTACCGCGTCCTCGGCCGGTACATAGTTCGCGTGCTCCGGCATGCCCCAGGTCGTGGGCAGCCCGGCGATGTCGTAGGACTCCTTGACCGTCACCGGAATACCCAGCAGCGGCCGGTCCTCGCCGCGGGCGCGCGCCTGATCGGCATCGCGCGCGGCAGCCCGTGCATTATCGAAGTCCGGCACACAGATCGCGTTGATCGCCTTGTCGTCCCGCTCGATACGGGCGATCGCCTCGTCGGTCAGTTCCACCGAGGTCACCGCACCGTCACGCAAAGCAGCCGCGAGCTCTTCGGCCGACTGAAAATTCCACTCCATGAATCCGACGTTATTGGCCCGCCGCAAAAGACATAAAATGCCGCTTCGCACAACGGGAAGGCCGAACGGGCCACCCTTCACCGGCATTGTCACGCACTCGATCCGTCATCAGAGGTGGCCCACCGCAGGTCATGGTGTTGGCAGTGGGCTAGTGCCATTGGCACAGGCCATGAAATGCCGTTTCGCACAACGGGATAGATATCTCAGTACGCGTCATGTTCCTCTCGGGCTGAAAGACGATTCGTCCGACCGCTGGCGTGCCGGCGCATGGCAAGTTCGGTGTCGGCGCGCCGGTTCGGTCAGCGTGGTATGCGGCAGAATAGTGCGTTCATCAGATTGCGCGAGGCATCGCTCAATAACCCGGTAAGTTCGAGCGGACTCGGTGCAAGCGCGCGATCCATCGACACTGCGTGGTGGTCGGTTATCGGGTGTGGAGCCCGTCGAGCACGAGTGTGATCAGTTGGTTCGCCGAACCGCGCGGCTGTGCGCGGCGGACCGCTGTCGCGGTTCCGATGAGCAGATCGAGCACGTCGGTGCCGTCGACGTCCGCTCTTACCGTTCCTGCCTTTTTCGCCTGTGCGAGAACGTCTTCGAACGATCGATTGAACTCGTCGTATAACTGGTCGGGTATCGCGAGTGCGGTTCTGGTGCCGTGGTCGAGGGCTTCGCACAGCGCCTGGTTGTGTGCGATCTCGCCAACCAGGTAGGCGAAATAACCGTCGAATGCCCCGTCTGCCGCGGTGTCGTCGGCGGCCAGTGTGCGTGCTCGTTCGGTGAACTCCTGGACACGGCCGACCACGACCGATTCGAACAACGCGGTGCGAGTGGGGAAATGCCGGTACACGGTGCCGACGCCAACCCCGGCGCGGCGCGCGATCTCATCGAAAGAGACCGAGCAGCCCTCGGCCGCCAGCATCTCGCGGGCGACGGCCAATACCTGGTCACGGTTGCGGCGAGCGTCCGCGCGCAACGGTTTGCTGGTCGGTTCGGCCTTGCCACTCATCGGTCGATGGTAACTCCGATCTTGCGAACCGGAGAACTCTCTCCGTATGCTCCCCAACTGGAGAAAGTTCTCCGTTTAGACGACTTCGATTTGGGGGAGGATAGCGATGGACCAGGTTGTATTCGTCACTGGCGCGACCGGACAGCAGGGAGGAGCGGTCGCGTCCCGGCTGCTCGCTGACGGCTGGCGAGTGCGCGCGTTGACTCGCCGTCCCGACAGCATCGAAGCTCGACGTTTGACCGATGCCGGCGTGGAGGTCGTGGCGGGTTCGTTGGAGGATCTCGCAACGATCGATCGCTGCGTCGAGGGCGCCTACGGCGTGTATAGCGTGCACCCCGGACCGCTGTCTCCGGAGCAGGACGAGGTTAAGGCAGGCAAGGCGATCACCGATGCAGCCGTGAAACATGGAGTGCGGCATTTGGTTTACAGCTCGGGTCTGGGTGCCGATCGCGGTGGCCAGTCGGCCAAATGGGAGATCGAGCAGTACATCACCGCGTCAGGTGTCTCGGCCACAGTATTGCGACCGAGTTCGTTCATGGAGAACCTGATCACGCAGTCGGCCACCGTCGGGATTCGCGACGGTGCACTGCGAACCGCTGCGGCCCCCCACGTACGTCAGCAGTTCATCGCGCTCGATGACATCGGCGCTTTCACCGCACTGGCGTTGCAGAACCCGGACAACTATCAAGGCCGCACGCTGGAGCTGGTCGGTGACGTCTTGACGCCCCCCGAGGTCGCCGCCCATGTCAGTGCCACCGTCGGCAGGGAAGTTCCCTATATCCAACGCTCGATCGAGGAACTACGCAGTATCAACGAACGGTTCGCCCGCGCCTACGAGTTGTTCAACAGTGGAGACGGCAGTGTTCCCCACGTCGACATCGATGAACTGCGTTCGCTGCACCCAGGATTGCTGAGCATGCGGAACTGGCTGCAACGCCAGGGAGCGGAACTGATCCAACCACTACTCGATCCGCGACCCTGACCACAACCCGAAATGACCTCATCGGGTTGATCTTCCGCTGTCAGGCCATGGCCGAAGGCTCTTACATGCGCGCGCACAACGCTGTGGGAACAACGGATAGCGATCGAACGCACTGAACTCGGCTAGTTAGCGGACGGTCCGCCGGCGTCGGATCTGCACGGCCAGTTGATCTTCCGATGCCTGGCGCTGGCCGGTTCGGTCAGCGCGACATGCGGCAGGAGAGTGTGCTGCCATGCGGGCAACGGCCAACCCAACTGTTCTAAACATGCACTACAGCTGAGGAATTGGCGTGAAATTGCTGCTCTACGCCGGATTGTGAGGGATTGCACCGGTCGCACGGAACTCGGCATGAGCGCGCACTGCCGGCGGTTGCGAGTCGCTCAGGCCGTTGATTTCCAGGCTGCCGTGTGGACGCTTCGAACCGCGCGGGTAGCGGCATTACCGTGCACTGACGACATCCGGTCGGCGGGCTCAGATGACCCCTGCCCATTGACCTTCCGCGCACCCGCGCTGGCCGGTTCGGTCAGCGCGGTATGCGGCAAGATCGGATGTTCGACTAGATCGCGCAGTTCGAGTCTGGTGTCAGCCCCGGTTGCCGCCGACTAGCTGTTGCGGGCCATGACGTTGTCGACGGGCCTGATCGCGGCTTTGTCGGGTCGGTTCGCGGCGAGCCGTGACTTCTTGACCTTGTTGCCGCAAGTGTTCATGGAGCACCAGCGTCGGTTGACCCCACGGCTGGTGTCGAGGAAGAGCCCTGCGCATCCGGGGCCTTCGCAGTTCTTGACGCGGCCGCGGTCGGGGCCCCCAAGGATATGGATGGCGTTTGTGGCCAGGACCCCGAGGGCGTCCCTGACAGGGGCCGTCTTCGTCAGGTGCCATCCTGCGCGTTCGCCGTGTTCCAGTGCGGCTTTCGCGTGCCCGGCCGCAGCGACCGCATTGAGGGTGCGGACATCCCCGGAATCTGGCTTTTCACCTGCGGCGATCACCGAACCGATCCGGTAAATTGCCTCGCGCAGTTCGACGGCGGCTTTCAGATCGGTCGGCGACACGTCTGCGACGTCGAACTCTGCGGCCAGCAGCCACAACTTCAGTCGTGCCGGGGTATCCAGTCGCTCTCGCGTCGCCATGCCGGCGCGATCGCTGACGGTGGCGGTGAACCGGAACGCCAGGACCTCGTTGTCCATTCGGAACACCTGACGGACGTCCTCGGTCATTCCAGCCTCCACAGCGAGCAACATCAGCCTCTTGAACCGCCTTGGTCGGTTCGACATGAATCGTAGCTCCATGGCATTCTTGAACCTCCTTAGACGGTTCAAAGGAAGGGGTGTCCCATGAGCAGCATCGCGGTCATCGGTCTCGGAGCCATGGGAAGACCCATCGCACGCAACCTCCTGAAAGCCGGCCACGACGTCGTGGTGTGGAACCGCTCCGACGGGCCTGCAGATGAACTCGTGGCGGCGGGTGCCCGTCGTGCCAACTCAGTCGCAGAGGCCATGCACGTGCCGGTGGTCTTCTCGGTCCTGTCCGACGACCAGGCCGTCGCCGAGACCTTCATCGACTCCGGCGTCCTCGCTCAAACCACGGGCGGGACCGTTCACGTCAACTTCGCAACAGTGAGCGCTGATCTGGCTCGCCGGGCGGGCGCAGCGCATGCCGAGCATGGTGTCGGGTACGTCGCGGCACCGGTCTTCGGCCGTGTTCCGGTCGCCGAAGCCGGAGCGCTCAACATCCTTGCGGCCGGTGAGCCTGCGCTGATCGACCGCGTGCAGCCGTTTTTCGACGTGATCGGCTCGTGGACCTGGCGACTCGGCGACCGTCCGGAGCAGGCCAACATCGTGAAGATCCTCGGGAACTACCTGATCGCCTGCGCGATCCAGTCGCTGGGCGAGGCCGTCAGCCTCGCGGAAGGCGCCGGTGTCGACTCCGGGCAGTTCGTCGACCTGCTGACTTCAACACTCTTCCCGGGAGCCGTCTACGCCGGCTACGGGTCGATGATCGCCGAACGGCGTTACCAGCCAGCGGGATTCACCACGGTGCTGGGCCGTAAGGATCTCCACCTCGCACTCCAGGCGGCGACAGACCACGACATTCCGCTCCCGATCGGTCAGATGCTGCGGGCTGTCTTCGAGCAGGCCATCGCCGAGGGTCACGGGGCGGACGACTGGGCGGTCATCGTGGAACAGCAGCCACGGTGACTACCGACGAGCAATGCTCATGAGCGCGGCCTGGCGTACAACTACCACCGCCCACACCGCAATCGGGAACCGACCACCCGCTACACGACTACGCGACGGCGTCACCAACGTCGTGCCCTCAGAGCTCTAGCCAAGGTGCCCAGCAAATCGGGTTGGCCGTGTTGCACGTTCGCCAGGGTTGCACCCGGTCTCGGCAAGCACAGCACGCCGACGAGTCCGAGCCCCAGCCACCTCGGCCATCACCGTCAGCAGTTCGACAATCGCTGTTGCACAACGTGACTCGTCAGCCCTGCGAAACGATCCGCACATCATCGCCAACGGTCGTACTACAGCCTCTTGGATCTCCCGATGTCGGCACGGCCGGTTCGGTCAGCGCGATCAGCGGCAATAGCGGATGTTTTGTACAGCAATGGTTCCCATACGCCATGGCTAGTGAGATCTCTCCGCGGCGTAAGCGGGGAACCGTTCCCGCATCGCGGCGTCGAACGTCGACGGCGCCCGGCGGTGCTCACGGAGCCGGAGCTCGGCAGACTCGCGGGTCTGCCGAGCTCGAAGATCACCCGCGTCGAGCGCAGGTGATGGATCGCGAGGCGCCGGGCATCGATGCCGGTGAGGTGCGCCTGGCCCGAGAGCGCGTGAAGGCGCGGCCGGTGGGTGCGCCCGCGTGAGCGAGCGAAGGTGAGGTGTTGCTGATCTACCCCCTTCGTAGATCAGCAAGATCGACAACGGTGCGGGTCAGCCCTGTTCGCGTTCGATTTCGTCGAGCAGCGGGCGAGCGACTCGTTTAGTCAAAGGTTAAGTGCGCGTATAGATTCGGGTCGACCGGATTTGCGACGAACCTCTTCCGGAATTGCGACAACGCTGAGGGGTGACGCAGGTGTCTGAGCTGGAATTGACAAGCGACACCACATCCGAGGTGCCGAAGGACGACAGACCGGCGTACTGGCGCGAGCAGGTTTCCATCAATCAGGGCGGAGCGCGGGTCAAGTTCAGCGATTGGCCGAACTTCGATGGCGCGCTACGGGTTCAGCGCCTGGCGGGCTATAAGTTGGGCGACTTCCAGAATGTGCAGTTCGAATCCACCGAGATTTCCTACGAACGCACGCCGGCCGAGGTCGAGGCGGACGGCGACCGCAGCGCCCGATTGCTGATCCCCCGCAGCGGAACCCTCGGCATCGAGCAACACGGCACACGAGTGCTGCTGCGGCCTGGTCAGATGGGCGTCGTCGATTGGGGTAAGCGCATGGTGCTTTCCCACGCCGACCATGTGCGGAGCTGGATTCTGAACGTTCCTGCCAACACACTGTGCTTGTCTCCCGATGGGCCGCCGCATCTGGCATTGGACGCCCACGACCCGCTGCTCGGGTCTGTTCTTGCGCTCACCGAACAGCTCGACCGCCACGGCGACACGATGACGGCGACCCAATTCTTGACGATCAGCACGCACTGGACCGGGCTGCTGGCCGGTGCTCTGGACGAACGCTGGGCCCCGGAGAACACGAAACTGGCCGCGATATCCCGACATGCGCGCCTGCACATCCGCAGATGCTCCGATGACCCGCGGGTCACTGCGGAAACCGTCGCCGAAGATCTCGGTATCACGCGCCGCCAGCTCGAACGTGCCATGCGCCTGGCGGGCACTACTCCCCATAGCTACCTGCTCACCGCCCGTCTCGAACGGGCGGTGGCACGCCTCTCCGATCCACGGAATCAACGCCGAACCATCGCCGATATCGCCTACGACAGCGGTTTTTCGACTCTGTCGGTCTTCAACAAGGCCTGCCGGGACAGATACCATGCTTCTCCTGGCCAGCTACGGCAACGAAGCAACTAGGTTGATCCCTCCTCTGTGGTAATCCTCGCGATGCATCGAAATCGGCTACAGATCGCTCCCCGGCCGAGGGTTTTGAGATTCGGTCACGATTCCGGCGTGGCCTCCCCGCCCTTGCGAGTGAGCGCAGTGAGGGCGGCGAGGTGAGCATGGTAGGCGGTGCGACCCTTGGGACTGAGGGCGAGCCAGGTTCTCGGTTTGCGGCCCACGTAGCCCTTGGTGACATCGAGGTATCCGGCGTTCTCCAGCGTGGTCATCGCTTTGGACAGGGTGGATTTGTTGAGGTCGCACATGTCTGCGACGACGAGGAATTCCGCTTCGGCGCAACCGTCGAGGAATGCCACGAGTTTCAGGCGCGGTAGGGAGGCGAACAGTTCGTTCAGCGCTTCCACGGTCGGGTCTTCCAGGAGAGGATTCGCGGTCGTGCCTGCACGAACCAGATCCATCCGCCCATGACGACGCTGGACGCCACTCGGATCCATCCGTCCGAGCCGGAACTCGCGTGGCCGACCAGCGGCACCACCAGGATCGCGACCAGCAGTGCCATGTTCTGCTTCCACTCCGCCATCGGGAGCGGGACGATGCCGCGGGCATGCTGAGTCCGGCGCTGCCGTTGCACAAGTCTGAAATACACCCAGCCCGAGCCGATTCCGCCGATCAGGATGATCCATCCGAACGGTCTGCCGATGCCGTCGGCGACCAGCGTGCAGAGCAGCAGGGCAGCGAGCGCTCCCGACACACCGGCCGCGACAGGCTGCCAACTGGGCAGCGCGGCAGCCTCGTGCGCCTGCCGAGTGGTAGCGGCAGCGATGTCCAGTGCCTGCTTTGGGGTCTGCGCGTCCTGCATAGATCGACCATATGTGAACCGGTTTCCAATTGGCAACCAGTTTCCCGGCATGGAACCTCTTATCTCAGCTGCCCATCGGCATATGCGTGCGTTGGCCGGTGCCGAATCGGCGTGGTCAGTTGACCCCGGACTGCCTGCGCTGGCCGGTTCGGTCTGCGCGGCTTTTGTCGGCTGCTGTTCGGGCGGCGGTGATGGTGTGGTTGTTGAGTTTTCGCCAGGCTGCCAGGGTGAACGCCACTGCGCAGGAGAGTCCCATCCAGAAGGGTGCCGTAAGGCCGAATTGGCTGGCGAGCAGTCCGCCGATGGCTGCGCCGAGGAACAGGCCGGTCGCGCCGACGAGGCGGTACGCGCCGTGCACTCGGCCGAGAAGCTCCGGTGGCACGAGTGTCTGTCGTAGTGAGGATCCGATGGTGGTGAACACCGACAGGTGGATGGAGAAGGGGATGAGGATGGCCATGGCAACGACGGCGTTGTGGGTCAGTGCCATTCCGACGTATGAGGCCATTTCGATGAGCAGTCCTACGCGCAGTGTCGTGCCTGGGCCGAGTGCGGCGATGATGCGGGGTGCGGCGAGGCCGCCGCAGACGCCGCCGAGCGCGGCGGCGAGGAGCAGCACGGCATACCCGGTGTTGCCGACGCCGAGTCGTTCACGGGCGATCAGGACCAGCAGTGAAAAGATCGCGCCGAGGCCGATATTGGACAGTCCCACGGTGAGCGTGAGTGTGCGGACCAGGCTGTTTCGCCACAACCACCGCGCACCGACGACGACCGCGGCAGTGAGGTGCTGCCGGGTGCCGCTTGGGTCGCGGCGATCGACGGTGGCCGGTAGCGTGCCTGCCAGAATGGCGACCACGACGAGGCCTACGGTGTCGACGAGAAACGGTGTCCAGGCTGTGATTCCGAACAGGGCGACGCCGAGGGGACGGGCGAGTACTTGTTCGGTGACCGATCGGGTGGCTTGCAGGCGTCCGTTGGCGCGTTCGAGTTGGGTGAGTGCGACCAGGCCGGGAATAGCTGTGGTGGAGGCGTTGTCGAAGACCAGACCGGCGCAGCCGACCACGAAGAAGGTGATGTAGAGCAGCGGCAGGCTCGCGTAATCGGTAGCGACGGCGGCGCTGACAGTGCCGAGCACGGCGATGCGGACGACCGTCGCGATGGTCATGAGTCGGCGCCGGTCGAGCCGGTCGACTAAGGCTCCGCTGGGCAGCCCGAATACGAGAAACGGGGTGATCTGGGCGATCATCAGTCCCGATACCGCGATCGGGTTGCGGGTGATCGACACGGCCAGCAGGTTGGCGCCGATCTGAGTCACCCCGTCACCGACGCCGGAAAGAGATACGGCCGACCACAATCTGCCGAAATCCGCCCCGAGGCGTGTTGTCGCGGTGGCCGTGCGCTCCATCGGCCCAACGTTATCGCGGCCGGGCGCGACAGGTCAGCACGCCAACACCCGCACGCCGGCACTTGCGGACGTTCCGCCGGCCTCGGATCGGCACGGCCAGTTGATCTTCCGATGCCCCGCGCTGGCCGGTTCGATCAGCGCAGTATGCGGCTACCGTGCACTGACGACGTTCGGTCGGCGGGCTCAGATGACCGTTGCCCGTTGATTTCCGAGGGTCCGCGCTCGCCGGTTCTGTCGGCGCGGTCAACCATGAGCGGATGCAGTGTGCCGCCGCGAATCCTGCAGTGCCGATTGCGCACCCAGCGGTGTCCATAGACAGGATCGACTGTGGTGCAGTCGATCTCGACTTTGCTGAACTGAAGGGTCGTGGGCTGGAGGCCGGGGTGATCACGCCGCCTCGACCAAGCCACTCGACAGGAGCGGTAGCAGGGTCCTGCGATCGAAGAAACGCGCTGCATTCGGTGCGGGCCCAGTGTTGTGCAGCCCCATCGGGACCACAGGAATTTCCGTGCACAGCCGGCGGGCCCAGTCAGGTGAGATGCCTTCAGCCCGTTGATCTTCGGAGCGCTCGCGCTGGGCCGGTTCAGTCAGCGCGGCATGCGGCAGGATAGTGCATTTGTCGGCGGTGTCAGGCTGTGGCGGCTTCGACGTTGAGCGTCATGCGTTCGAGGACGGAAACCGCTGTGCGGTATTCGTCGCTGGTGATGCCGTGCATGGATTGGGCGCGGAATGTGGTGACGCGGTCGCTGACCGCTGCGAGGCGGCGGTTTCCGTGGTCGGTGAGTGCGATGCGGCCGGGTTCGGGGCGGGTGGTCCAGTGGCCGGTGAGGGTGGCGGCTATTGCGGTGTCGAGTGCGGCGCGGTCGGCGTTGGCCGCCAGGACCGTGTGGATGTCGGTGTCGGTGGCGTCGGCGGTGTCGGCGACGACATTGAGGACCTGCCAGGCGATTCGGGTGAGCCCGAATTCGGTGAGCATGGTGTTCATGTGGGTGGTGAAGGCGTGGTCGGCGCGGTTGAGCCAGTAGCCGATGGGTTTCAACGGAACTCCTTGGTGCGGGCGCGAGTTGATGCGAGTGGAAAGTGCTGGGCGGGTTCAGTAGCCAGCGGGTGCGGCAGCCAGGAGGGTTGGCCAGTCCTGACGCGCGGCCCAGTCGGTGAAACTGAGCCAGCCGAGGTCGGGGTGGTCGCGGTGCAGGCCGGTGACGTCGACGTCGAGGCCCTCGGTGGTGAAGTACTCGAACATCGCGGCCAGATCGGCGGAGCGGCTGCGCACGTAGGCGAGTGGAACTTGTTGATGGGCAACGGGAGTGGCGATGGCATCGGCCAGCGCCGTGGCGATCTGCGCGGGGGTGAGCTCGTCGGCGGCGATGTCGATGCGGCGGCCGAGGAATTCGCCGCGCCGGTCGAGGGTGAGCGCGGCGAAGGCGCCGATGTCTTCGGCGCAGATGAGGGTGAGGGGCTGGTCGGAGGGCATGGGCCAGGCGAAGGTGCCCGCACGCAGGCCGTCGAGGGTCCAGCCGGTGGCGTAGTTGTCCATGAATGCGGCGGGACCGAGGATCGTCCAGGGCACGCCGGAGGCGCGCAGGTGCTGCTCGATGGCGTGCTTGCTGTCGTAGTGCGGGACGCCGGTGTCGCGGTCGGCGTGCGCGGCGGACGTGTAGACGATGTGGTCGAGGCCGGCGGTGGCCGCGGCGTCGATGAGGGTCTTGCCGTGGCGGATTTCGACGGTGGTGTCGGTGTCGAACGGGGTGGTGACCGCGAACAGCGAATCCGCACCGGATAGTGCGGTGTCGAGGGGTTCGGGGTTGTCGAAGTCGGCGTAGCGGATCTGCGCGCCGAGTTCGCGCAGGGCGACAGCGGCAGGGGAGTCCGGGAAGCGAGTGAGAGCGCGGACTTGATGGCCCTTGGTGAGCAGGGCGCGGGCGGTGGCGCCGCCCTGGGCGCCGGTGGCGCCGGTGACCGCGATGGTGAGCATGGGATCCTCCACGATAGTATCTACTGTGTGACGCATTAACTGCGTCACGCAGTAAGTTGCCGAACATCGCTGCGTCACGCAGCTAATTGGGAGTGTGATCTGGATGACATCCGAGCACCGGCGCGCGCTGTATGAGGAACTGTCGAACGAATCGCGCCGCTACATGGCGGCGTACACGCTGTTCAACCAGGCTGTCGCCGACCGACTCGGACTGCACCCCACGGATCTGCAGGGTCTGAGCCTGCTGACCGCTGAGCCCGAACCGCTGACGGTGAAACAGATCGCCGACATGACCGGGTTGACCACGGGCTCGGCTACTCGCCTGGTTGACCGGCTCGAGCGCGGTGGCTACGTCACCCGCGTGCCCGATATGCACGACCGCCGTCGCGTGTTGGTCACCCCGGTTCCCGAACGGGTCGCTCGCGTGACTGCGGTCTGGGACGACCTCGGCGAAGGCTGGCAAGCCATGCTCTGCGAACACACCGACGCCGAGCTGGAGGCAATCATCCGTCACATGCGAAAAGCCCAGCAGCTCAGCCAGATTCAGATCGAATACCTGCGAACCGGCAACAAGCCCGGCGCCTCGAACTGACTCCGGTCTGCGGCAGGTGCTCGATCAGCTTGCGGTGAGGGTGCGGTCGACGGGCAAGCCTGCCAGTGTCCACTCCAGCATTCCCTCATCGAGGCGTTTCACTTCGCGTCCTGCCTGCTGGGCGATGCGGACCGCGTCGGGTGCCATGACGCAATAGGTTCCGCGGCAGTAGGCGACGATATCGCGGTCGGCGGGCAATTCGGCGAGGCGGGCTGCCAGTTCCGCAACGGGGATGTTGATTGCGCCGGGGATGTGCCCGGCGTCGTATTCCTCGTGTGGTCGGACGTCGATGAGGGTGATCTCGCCGGTATCGAGGCGGCGGAGGAGTTCGTCACGGCTGATCGCGTCCTCGGGGGAGCCGAGCACGGCAGCGGCCGCGACGGCGACGTCGGCGAGGTGGGCCTCGGCCACGGTCTGCACGAGGGCGAACAGTCGCGCGACGTCGGTTCCGGCGAGGCGGTAGTACTGGCGCGTTCCGTCACGGCGGGCCTCGACCAGGCCGCCTGCTTTGAGCGCCTGCAGATTCGCCGACGCGGTGGTCAGGTTCATGCCGGTGGTCGTGGCGATCGCCTCGACGGTGCGTTCGCCTTGGCCGAGCAGGTCGAGAATCTGCAGGCGGCGGCCGTTGCCCAGCGCCTTGCCGACGCGGGCGATCTCGTCGAACAGGGCCGCCTTGCGACCGGACAACTCACTCACGCTTGCTTCTCCAATACTCTTTGGAATAGTCTATTCCATAATTCTTTGGAATAACATCGTATGCGTCGATTGTATTCGCTGCCCGCACGCCGACTCGACCACTGTCGACCTGATCAGGGAGAACTCCCGTGAACTACCTCTTCGTCCTGCACGACCCGCCCTACGGCACCGAACGCACCTACAACGGCATCCGCTGGGCCCGGCAGATGCTCGAGGCCGGGCACGCGGTGCGCGTGTTCAACTTCGCCGACGCGGTCATCTCCGTCACCGCCGGGCAGAAGGTCCCCAACGGCTATTACAACCTGGCCAAGATGACCACCGCGCTCACCAAGAACGGTGGCGAGATCGGCAACTGCGGGGCGTGCATGGACGCCCGCGGCATGAACGAAGACCAGCTCATCGACGGCGCACACCGCTCCTCGATGGCCGAGCTGGCCGAATGGACCACCTGGGCCGACCAGGTCATCAACGTCTGACCCGAACAGGAGAGGAGACCAGGCTCATGAGCAAGACCGTCGTTGTGCTCGGCGCCGGCGTGGGCGGGCTGACCACCGCCGCCGAACTGCGCAAAGTCCTGCCCGCCGAGGACCGGATCGTGCTGGTCGACCGTTCGTTCACCGGCAGCCTCGGACTGTCGATGCTGTGGGTGATGCGTGGCTGGCGCACCCCCGACCAGATCACCGTCCGCCCGACAGCGGCGGCACTGCCCGGCGTGGACCTGATCACCGGCGAGGTCGCGGGCATCGATCTCGAGGCACGGACCGTGAACTGCGGACCGGTCGGGAACATCGATTACGACGCAGTGGTGATCGCGCTGGGCGCGGGCCTGGACTCCTCGCGGTTGCCGGGCCTGCCCCAAGCCCTCGATACCGGGGTGGCGGACCAGTTCTACACCGTCGACGGGGCCGCCGACCTGCACCGCCGCATCGAGGCACTGGAATCGGGGCGGATCGTGGTGCTGGTCGCGGGGGCGCCGTTCAAATGCCCGGCCGCACCCTTCGAGGCCGCGTTCCTGCTCGCCGACCAGCTCGGCGAGCGATTCAGCAGCGGCACGGTGAAAGTCGACGTCTATACCCCCGACCCGCTGCCGATGCCGGTAGCCGGCCCCGACGTCGGCAATGCGCTGGTGGCCATGATGGCGGCCCAGGGCATCGGATTCCACGGCGGCCAGTCCGCCACCGCCGTCGACCCGCAGGGGCGGGTCGTCGAATTCACCGATGGCACAAGGGAATCCTTCGACCTGCTGGCTGTCGTGCCACCGCATACCCCAGGCGCAGCGGTGGCCTCGACCGGTCTCGGTCCGGCGGGGTGGATCCCGGTCGATCCCGCCACTCTGGCCACCACGGTCCCGGGTGTGTTCGCGGTCGGTGACAGCACCGCGCTGATGCTGCCCAATGGCAAGCCGTTGCCGAAGGCGGCGATCTTCGCTGAAGCCGAAGGCCAGGTCGCCGCTCACCAGGTGGCTCGCTACCTGGGCTATGACGCACCGGACACCCGGTTCACCGGCGAGGGTGCGTGCTACGTGGAAGTCGGAGACGGCTTGGCGGCCAAGGGCGAAGGCAACTTCCTGGCCCCGCCCGCACCGCAAGTGAGCCTGCACGAACCGTCAGCGGCCTCTCACCGGGAGAAGGAGCAGCAGGAACGAGACTGGCTGGTCCGCTGGAACATTCGCTCCTGACCTCACCACCCCGACCGGGCACGTCCTCCGTGAGCGCGCCCGGATCACCCCTGCCTGTGAAAGAACCTCGCGTGTCCCACAACGCCACCAGCACCACCTCCGAACCCCACATCGACCCTGACATCGCCCGAGTGCAACGCCGTGTCCTCGCGGCACTGGTGTCCGCGCAGATCCTCAGCGGCGCGGGGCTGGCCGCCGGGATCACCGTCGGCGCGCTACTCGCACAGGACATGCTCGGCTCCACCAGCCTGGCCGGACTACCCAGCGCACTGTTCACCGCGGGCTCCGCACTCGCCGCCATCGCCGTCGGGCGCCTCTCCCAGGCCCGCGGACGCCGCCCCGGCCTCGCAGCCGGATACCTCATCGGCGCGATCGGCAGCCTCGGCGTGATCGCCGCCGCCGTCCTGGACAACCCGATCCTGCTGTTCGGCGCGTTGTTCGTCTACGGCGCGGGTACCGCCACCAACCTGCAAGCCCGCTACGCCGGAGCCGACCTGGCCACCGCCTCCCACCGCGGCCGAGCCGTGTCCACAGTCCTGGTGGCCACCACCCTCGGCGGTGTCGTCGGACCCAACCTCGCCGCCCCCACCGGCACCCTGGCCCGAACCGTAGGCATCCCGTATCTGACCGGACCGTTCCTGCTCGCCGCGCTCGCCTATGCCCTGGCCGCGCTCGTGCTCGCCACCTGGCTACGCCCCGACCCCCTGCTGCTGGCCCGCGAGCTCGGCGCGACGGACTCCGCGTCTACCACGGCAGAGCCTGCGCCCGTTGATAATTCCGCCAAGGGCATCGCCGTGGGCGGGTTCGTGATGGCGCTGACGCAACTGATCATGGTCGCGATCATGACCATGACACCGGTCCACATGCTCGCCCACGGGCACGGCACCGCCGCCGCCGGTGCGGTGATCGCCGTGCACGTCGGCGCCATGTACCTCCCCTCCCCGCTGACCGGTTGGCTTGTCGACCGCTACGGCCGACTACCCGTCGCCGCTACATCCGGAATAACGCTGCTCGCCGCAGGAGTACTCGCGGCGCTCGCACCCGGTGATTCCATCACTCTGCTGGCGGTCGCGCTCGCGCTGCTCGGGCTGGGCTGGAACCTCGGCCTGGTGGCGGGCACAGCCATCATCACCGACACCGTGCCACTGTCCACACGCGCCAAAACCCAAGGCGCGGTGGACGTCTCCATCGCCATCGCCGGAGCCACCGGCGGCATGGGCTCCGGACTCATCGTCGCCGCCACCAGCTACCCAACCCTGGCCCTCGCCGGCGGCCTGCTTGCCCTGGCGGTCGTCCCAGCCGCCGCACTCACCGCACGACGACATCCCTGACCCCGCCGCAACCGCAGCCAACGGCGCAATCACCACCGCCACGAGCTGCGGATCGGCACCCGAGACACTGCCCGAACAAGACGAGCACACTCAGCCGACTTCCCACTCGGTGCCCCTCGACCCTCACGAACAGATGCGCGGAACTCGGCTAGTAGCGGATGCTCTGCGCCGCACCGGGTTCCGGCCACTGGCCTATCTGCGCTGGCCGGTTCGGTCGGCGCGGTGTGCGGCTCGAGAGTGCGTTTGTGTTGGACCGTGGGCTTTCTGAGTATTCCGCAGTGGAGATCGTCTCCGTCTCGGTACTCGGAAGCCGCGGCAGTTGGGTTCTCAGGTGGCGAGCGCGATGCCCGCAGAACGCCAGCCAATATCGCCGATTCGATCTTCACGCGAGTTTCGACGTTCCACAATGGCGGGCGTGTCGGCACAGCTCGAGGTCAGCGACCAGTCCAGGAATCGGGTGCTCATGGTGCTCGCGGCCAGCCTGCTCATCCTGATCGCCTACTGGGTGCTCTGGTTCACCGCCCGCGGCGCGGTCGCCAGCAACGAACGCCCCGCGTACATCGAATTCGAGAACGCTTTCCCGCTGGCCGACGCCTGGCTAGCGGTGTGCATGATCGCGGCTGCCATCGCGTTGATCAAACGCCACGCCACAGCCCTTTTGTGGCTGCTGGCAGGCGGCGGGTCAGCGATCTACCTGTTCAGCCTCGACGCGCTCTACGATCTCGAGAACGGCATCTGGTGGCGCTCGGGCGCAGGCGGATTGATCGAGCTCGGCATCAACGTGATCACCCTGACGGTAGGGGTGGGTCTACTGCGCTGGACCTGGCGTCGCCGCGCGGCCTTCACCGGCTGAGGTTCACGGTACGACCGCGCCGCCTCGAGCCGCGTCAGACCGTGCAGCGGCGGCAGGTCATGGACACGAAACCGGCTGCGGGTGAATCCATCATCGGCATCCGAGCGCACCGCGACGAGCAGCTGCCCGCCGTTGCCCGCCCACCGGCGGGCCACATACCTCAACGCCATCATGCTGAGCAGGTCGAGCCATTATGCGTCATC
Organism: Nocardia sp. NPDC046763; assembly: GCF_040645495.1. Classification (NCBI taxonomy): domain Bacteria; kingdom Bacillati; phylum Actinomycetota; class Actinomycetes; order Mycobacteriales; family Nocardiaceae; genus Nocardia; species Nocardia sp. NPDC046763. The sequence goes on from NZ_JBEYYI010000001.1 coordinate 276,711, forward strand.
GACGATCAGTAGCATTGAAATGCCCTGCTGTGCAGCAGCATTCAACAAGTCGAGCGTCGTCGTCCCGGCGGATGAGCTGGGAGGCCATCGCGCCCGGCTCCAGCCCCATGATCACGTTCAGTGCTTGACGATGCGCGGGCCCCGCAGCCCTTTGGAACCGCGCGGGTCACGGCAGAACAGTGCGCTGCCATGCGCGGACGGGCAGCAAGATCAACCGGTCTGAACGCGCACCACCACTGGCGGTCGGGAACCAGGGGCGGTGGCGAATTGGATGCAGTCTGAAGGGGTTTCGGCTCCCGCGGGGTTCTCTGTCAGAGGACTGTCTCGCCGTCGGATTCGGGGGCCTCGGTCCGGCGGCGGAGGACGTGTGGGATGCGGGCCGCAGGGGGGATGATGATGCCGGCGTCGGCGAGTTTGGCGGCGGCCTGGGTGGGGTCGGCGGGGTTGCCGACGGTGGGGCCGTGGCCGATGGGGACTACCGAGTGGACGATGGTGTCGGGGTAGATGTGGACGTAGTTGAAGGCCTGGGCGCCGTCGCGGCCGCGTTGGCCGCCTTCGGCGGCGGCCATGTCCTGGCTGTAGCAGGTGGCCGAGGCTACCGAGACCGGGATGCCGGCGAAGGTAGCGGCGCTCGAAAGGTGCAGGTGCCCAGCCAGGATGGCGCGGACGTCGGTGCCGTCGAGGACGTCGGCGAGGCGGCGCTGGTCGCGTAGCTCGACCAGGACGGCCAGGTCCTGGACGCAGGGGATGGGCGGGTGGTGCATGGCCAGTACGGTGCCGAATGGGGCGGGTTCGGCGAGAACCTCACGCAGCCAGGCCAACTGGTTGTCGGTGATCTCGCCCCAGTGGTGGCCGGGGACGGTGGTGTCGAGGGCGATGACGCGCAACCCGTCGAACATGTGCACGGCGTCGAACGGTGCGCCGGAAGCCGCGTCGTTCAAAGGCACTGCGTCGAGGAGTTCCTCGCGTAGCGCCGCCCGATCGTCGTGGTTGCCGGCGACCCACACCACGGGTGCGCCGATCCGTTCGGCCCACGGCTCCACCAGATCCCGCAGCTTGCGGTATGCGCCCGGCTCGCCCTGGTCGGTGAGGTCGCCGGTGAAGACGATGGCGGTCGGGGCGATGCGGCTCGCCTCGGCCTGCCCGAGCAGCGTGGTCAGCCGCGCCTCGGCGTCGACCGCCCCGTAGAGCTCGGCGTCGGCTGCGATCAGATGGGTGTCGCTGAAATGGAACAGGACATGATCTGCCCTCGGATACTCGGCGACTCGCGAGATGTGCACGGACATCCTCCCCGGCGTTGGTGGTGTGCGCCCTAGGCTTGCCGACCCTGTCGACTGCGCTTGCCGAATTCGTCGCCAGAATAGCGAAGCCCGTTTCTTTCAGGTTGCCCGCGCCCAGTGACGACATGCTTGCGGGAAGGTGAGATTTGGGTGTCGGGCTAATGCCCGAGGCTACCGGCCAGCACTCGCGGATTCGCCTGCTCCTGCGCATGTAGCAGGGTGAAGAAGCGGCGCAGCATCAGGGCAGCGGTGATGGCGAGACCTGCGGTCAGACCCCACCAGACGCCCGCCGCGCCCAGGTGCGCGGGGAACGCGAGCAGCAGCGCCGTGGGCAATCCCACACCCCAGTACCCGACAAGCGAGAGCCGGAACCCGGCCCTGGTGTCCTTGAGCCCGCGCAACAGCCCGACCCCGATGTTCTGAGCAGCGTCGAAGAACTGCAGGACGATGGCGATCAGCAGCAGCGTGTGCGCCAGTGTCACCGTGGCCGAATCATTGTCGGCCAGGAACGGCCGCAGCACCCAGTCCGGCGCCAGCACATATGCGACCCCTGTGACGCCGGCGACCACTGCCACGCACCGCAGCGCCAGCCACGCCACCGACCGCGCGTGCGTGAACTCGTCCCGCGCCACCGCCTTGCTCACCAGGATCGACGCCCCGTGTGAGAGCCCGATCGCCACCTGGAACACGATGTACACGATCTGATAGACGATATTGTGCGCCGCCAGCGCCGCCGCCCCCAGACTCCCGATCACCAGCGCCAGCACCGAGAACATGCCCGCCTCCGACCCGTAGGTCAGCGCGATCGGCGTCCCCAGCCGCAACTCCTCCCACACCGTCGCCGCATGCACCGGCCACATTCGAACCGGCAGTGTCGCACCGAGTTTCGGATCCCGACGCACCATCGCCCAGAACACCCCGAAGGTGATCAGGAAAACCAGCGAGGTGGCCACGCCGACCCCGGTCAGCCCCAGTTCGGGCAGTCCGGCCCAGCCGTGTATGAACGTCAGTGCGAACGCCAGATTCAGCATCACCGACCCCAGTGTCACCAGCAGCAGGGCCTGCGGCCGCTGCATCCCGACGGTGTACTGCCGCAACACCTGAAACCACAGGCACGGCACCAGTCCCGGCGCCAGCGCGACCATCATCGGCCGCGCCTGCGCGAGCACCTGCGCATCCTGCCCCAGCCATCGCAGCGCCCATCCGAGCCCGATGAGCAGTGCGCCGCCGAGCAATCCGGCGACGGTCGCGATCAGGAAGCTCGACAGGACCACCTCCCGAACCTCTCCCTCGGCTTCCCGCCCGTGTTTCTCGGCCCGGCTCACCACCGTCGCCACCTGATTACCGGTCCCGGTAATCAACCCCACACACATGGTCCGAATCTGGTTGAACAACACCAGCGCCAAGCCACCCGCCGCCACCTCCCGCACCCCGAGCGTCCCCATCAACGCAATATTCGTGGTGGACACCGCAACTTGAGCCAGCTGGGTCAAAGCGATGGGTGTGGCAAGCGAAGTCAGCGCCCGCCCATCGGATTGCCGAAGCGCCCCGATCATTTCGTGGCAGCTCCGTCCGCGTCGGCGTTCGCGTCCGCGAGCGCGGAGCCGGGCAGCGGAATGGTGTGCGTGGTGGGCCGCTCCTGCCCTACTCCTCGCATACTCGCGAGCGCCTCCGAGATCATGGCGGCCTGATCGATCAGGCGATTCCTGTGCTTTTCGAGCGCCTGGACGAGGCCGCTCTCGTCGGCGGTGGCGAGTAGATCTCCGATCTCGTGCGCCGGCATGCCAGCCCGGTGCAGCACACGAGCCCACTTGGCCTGCGGCACTTTCATATCGACGTAGTCGTCGAGGTGTGTCCCGGTCAGTCCCTTCTCGACGGCGAAGTTGTCCGGGAACGCCCGATGGATGTGACGCCGCAGGGTGAGTTCGCCGGGATCCGGGCGGCGCGGTGGTGCGTAGGCCCGCAGCAGTTCCACGATCTTGGTCTCGCGCTCCACATCGATCAGGTCGCGGTCGCTCATCCACCCGTCGTCGAACACGGTGTCGAGATACTTCTCCCCGTCGTCGTTGATGATGACGACGACGGTGGAGAAGTCCGGATACTCCTCGAGCCGGGTCAGGGCCGCGTGCACCGAACTGCCGGAGGAACCGCCGATCAGCAGCCCGACCTCGGCGGCCAAGGCCCGGGCGGTGGCGAACGCGTCGACGTCGGAGACCTTCACCCGATCTCGCTCCTCGATCAGATGCAGATCCTGCTCCACGTGAATTCCGGGTGCGGCTCCCAGTGGCGTCCCGGTCCCGGACTGCCAATAGTCGTGCGCCGGACCACCGAAGGCGATGGAGCCCTCGGGCTCGACTCCGACCAGTCTGGGCTCACAGCCACGGTCACGGAGACCACGGGCGGTACCGAACAGCGAGCCGCCGGTACCGACCGCGCCGACGACGACATCGATCTTCTCGAGGACCTCCAGCAGTTCTTCGGCCAGCGCGTAGTACCCGACGCCATTGGCAGGGTTCTCGTGCTGTGCGGGAAAGAAGGCGCCGGGTCCTTCCTCCTGCGCCATCTGCGCCGCGCGTTCCTCCCGAGCCGAGGTCGAGAGGCCCTCGTCGTCACCATCGGAAACGAACTCGAGTTCGGTTCCCATCGCGCGCATGGCATTCAACTTCGCTGAGCACGCGTGGTGGTCGACCACCGCGGTGAATCGATACCCGCGTTCCCGCGCCACTACCGCCAACCCCAAACCCGTATTCCCGGAAGTCGATTCGATGATATGGCCGCCCGGAAGCAGCTGTCCGCGCTGTTCCGCATCCAGCACCATGGCCCGGGCCATCCGAATTTTGGCGGTGCCCGTCGGATTCATGGTTTCGAGCTTCAGCAATAGACGCGTCCTGGTCGTGGGACTGACGGCGAGCTCGAATAGCGGTGTCTGCCCGATCAGCTCAGACACGTGCCTGGCGATAACCGGCATAGCGGGCCTCTCCTTAGGAAGGGTGCAGCGCAGGGTGAGTGCTGGAGCAGTGCTGACAGATTTCGGGCCCGTGCGGATCCTTCTCGCACGCCCATGTGAATTGTCGCCCATCTTTTTTGTCGCGCAAGACGATCTTCGGTGGTATCGGCAATCCGTGGAATCGTGATTCGTTGCTGTCCATCTGGTATCCGGCGGTATTGGGGTATACGAGAAGATCATCGACCTCGGCAGCGCGGGGCAGGGGAATCCGACGCCAACTGAGCATGTCGGACTCCAGGCACGAGGCGCCGCCGACGCATGTCGGGGTCTCGGCTCCGGCACGTTCCGGCCAGAGCACCGGGTCGGGCAGGTATTCGCTGTCGAACCATTGTTCGGAAAGACTGAAACTGGTGCCGTCGACGGTCAGAATGTCGTACGGGAGTCCGTGTGCAACCCGGGTCTTTCGGCCCTGGACGCGAAAGACGGTGCTGCCCGCTCGATCCAGCAGGGCCCGTCCCGGTTCGATCGCGAGGCGAATATGCTTTTCGCGCAGGATATTTCCCAGACTGCCGTGCGAGAGGATATTCTTCAGCATCTCCGGTCCCGGTGCGGCGCAGTGGTACGGATAGGACTCCCCGCGCGGGATTCGTCCGCCTTGAAACCAAAGGGCATTCACGCTGCGCGAGAAGGTATTCCACGCTGCGGCGCTCACATAGTTCACACCGAAGCCTCCGCCGATGGAGATGGTGTCGGCAGGGTGCCCCGCCTCGCGGGCGTCGAGACAGCGCTCGACCAGCGCTCGTGCGAGCTCGGCCCGCGGCGCGGCCTCGTATCCACCGAGATGGAAGCTGAAGCCCTCCAAGCGAACCAGCATGGCTTCCACTCGGGGCAGCGCCGCATCGAGCTCCTCGGCGGTCATGCCGAAGCGGCTGGAGGAGCTCGGCGGGAGGACGCGCATGACGATTCGCGCGGGTGCATTGCTGTCGGCCCGGCGGGAAAGCTCGCTCAGCCGAGCGAGTTCGCCGAGGCTGTCGACGGCGATCAGGGCACCGGCTTTCGCGGCCCTGGTGAGCAGTTCATCCGACTTGTGCGGACCGGTGACCATCAGATCCGGGCCTCGAATTCCGCCGGCCTCCGCGGTGGTCAGCTCATCGACGCTGGCCACGTCGATGCCCACCCCGGCCTCGGCGCACGCCGCCACGACGCAGGCGGACTTGTTGGCCTTCTTCCCGTAATAGATGCGTCCTTTGACCTCGCTGTTGGCGAATACCTTCTGAAATGCGCGAATGTTCTCGACGACCTGGTCCGGGTATATGACGTGGAATGGACCCTTGATCTTGTCGGCGATGTGCCGCAGCAGTTCTTCGTCGGCCAGCAGCCGTTCCTCCCATTCGATGCGGTCGGTCCGCATCGGCAGGGCGGTGATGGCGTTGGTTTCCTGAACTGGTGCGGCTTGAGCTGTGGGGGACAGCGTCTTCCCTTTCGGTTGCTGCGGGTGGCACCGGCCATACCTCGCAGCGGACCCCCAGCCCCGGTCTCCGGCCAGGGCGGCGATAGCCAACCCGTATGAATGTTGCGTGAGACGTTATCTCAAGTTCGTGCCACGCATATGAACAAAGACAACGGCTGTAACGTGAAATTTCGCAGCGAATGCGAACATTTCAGAAATCTGCCGCGACGGTCAGTCCCACAGCGCGACCTCCGTGCCGCGTCCCTCCGCAATGGCACGGTTGGCCAGGGCATGTGCGACCGCGATATCGGTGAGTACCAGGCCGCTGTTGTACACGAAGATCTTCTCGTCGTCGGTGAGCCGACCCGCCTCGCGACGGTCGAGGATTTGGGGCAGCTCGGCGTCGACCTTGCGTAGTCGGCCGTCCGGGCCTGCCATATCCGTACCGGTCAAAGCCATTTGTTCTGCGCTGGTGGCGATTACGCGGTCGGCCTCGACGAGGGTGGAGGGTGCCAGGCCGTAGCCGACCAGTACCACGGTCGCCCCGGGCGCCAGGTCCTTGGCCTCTATCGCCACCAGGGTGCCGGGTCCGGCGGTGGCGAGAATGATGTCCGCTTCGCGCGCCGCCGCGTACGGGTCGCTCACGATGTCGAGTTCGGCGTGCGGATGATGGTGCAGCAGTTGCTGATACACCGCTTCCAATCCTTCGGGGTGGGTTCCGTAGAGCATGAGTCGGTTCAGCTGCGGATTCGCCGCCAGTAGGTGGGGTAGCGCATTGCGGCCCTGGGTGCCTGTGCCGATCAGCAGGACGCTGCGTGCTCCCGGCCGGGCGCATTCGCGCACCAGTAGTGCCGAGACCGCGGGCGTGCGCAGGGCGCCGACGCGGGCGCAGTCCATCAGCGCGATCGGGCTTCCGGTGGCGTCGTCGTAGAGCGAGATCGTCGTGAAATACCGCTTGTTCGACCTGTCGTGGTGCGGGTCGAATTTGTAGCTGGTCTTCATGGCCACCACCCGGCGCCGCCCGTCGCGCCCCAGCATGGCGTAGGCCACCGACCACCCGTCGGGATGGGCGACGCTGAGTTTGCGGGGGTTGTCCGAATCCCCGCCCGCCAGTGCGAGATACGCGTCTTCGACGGCCCGCACCACCTCGGCCGGAGAGATCGGGACGTCGGCCAGGTCGCTGCGGCTGAGTACGCGGAGCGGGGTGGGGCGGCAGTTCACGTGTTCTGTCCTCGGGTCGTGCGGAACGGTGCCACCACGCGCTGACCGTAGCCGTCCTCCCCGGCCTCGGCATCGCGGCGGCGTTGGGGCAGGCGAATATTGACGCGCTTGAGCCAGCGGTCGGTGCCGTCGTAGCGGGGGGTGAACGGCACCCGCCCGTGCACCACCACGTCATTGTCCACCAGGAGCAGTTCTCCGGGCGCCAAAGCCGCGGCGACGCACACTCTTTCGAGTTCGCTGGTCAAATGCCGGTAGGCGCTGCGGAATTCGTCGTCGGCATGGTCGAGGGGGGTGTACGCCGGATCGAAACGCAGTGTGGTCCCGCCCGCATCGTCGCCGAGGGTGGCGATCGGCGGTGCCGGGGTGTCCCCGAAGGCGGTGCCGTAGGAGACGTCCGGCAGGATCGGCAGTCGCGCCGTGCTCAGGATCTTCCGCTGCGCCGCATCGAGTTCCGCTTTCCGGATCGAGGACACGGTGGTCGCGATCCGGTCGGGATTGCGCAGGCAGCCGAGCATGAGCAGGTTGGCCCGGTCCGGGTGGAAGGCGTCCTCGGTGTGCGGGCTGAGCAGCGCGGTGCTGCTGGCCCCCGACTGTTCGTGCTCGTGGCCGGGCGTGGGCACGATGTTGTTCACCAGCCGTCCCGCCTGCTGGCCCTCCCAGCCGAAGGGTTCACCGGCGCACCGTGCCAGCAGCAGCATGACGACATCGAGCTGGAAGGAGCCGGACCGTGGTGACCGGGTTCCGGCCAGTTCGGTCGCCTCCTGCCAGTTGTACGGCGTCGGCCCGAATTCCTCGTCGTCGACCGGAAGCCGGCCGATGACCGCCACGCCCGCCGCCGTGGCGGGCGGCCGCATGGCCTCGTGCACCGCGTCGGGCAGCCGTTCGTATTTGGCGTCGATGTGGCGCAGCAGGACCGGGTGCGAGAGGGTGGTCGCGATCTCCGGACAGCGCCCGACTGTGACGGCGATCTCAGCGGCGAGATGGCGCACTGCCCGGGCTGCGGATTCGGGCAGGTCGCGTCGTTCGAGTTGAGCGGGATGGAGCTGACTACGTTCGGAGAGAACGCTTTTCACCAACGGGAGGGCCTTCCTGGCTGGGCGGTGGCATGGTGATCTTGGCTCGGCGACAGACGGTATTACCCCCGCAGAATTTTGGCAAGCCTTACCTAAGGGCGTGTCGTAGAAATAGCGGATGGATATGGGATTCCCGCGCGGAGGCCGGTCGAACACGATCGTTACCGCCGACCCGGGCGAACCGTGTTCACGGTGTTCGCCTCCACTGCGATCCATCTGGATGATGAATGGGGTGCGTATCCGAATGGCCGGCCTCCGGGCCCCGCTGACCCGCGCCGGCCTGCTGGGCACGGCCACCGCGCTGTTATTGCTGACCGGTTGCGGGACAAGCAATCTCACACCCGTCCCGGACGACATGCCGCCGGGCGCGGGCGCACCGCTGCCGCCGATCGACCTGGATGCGCCGGGGCGCACCGCGATTCAGCTGCAGGACTGGGCGGAGGAACAGCACGGGTCGACCGGCATTCCGGTGCTGGCCCTGGAGGCTTACGGATACGCGGCGGCAGTGATGGCGCGGTCCAAGCCGGAGTGCGGGATCGGCTGGACCACGCTGGCGGGCATCGCGAGCGTGGAGAGTCAGCACGGCACGCACGGCGGATCGCATATCGCCGATGACGGGGCGGTGTCGCCGCCGATTCGCGGGCTGCCACTGGATGGTTCGCCCGGGCGCGCGCGGATTTTGGACGCGAGCTCCACCGAGGCGAAATCGGTGTATGTCCGGGCGATGGGCCCGTTCCAGTTCATTCCGGAGACCTGGCAGCGCTGGGGTGTGGACGCCAACGGCGACGGGAAGATCGATCCGGACAATATCGACGATGCGGCATTGACCGCCGCGCGCTACCTCTGCGCCATGGGCGGCGACCTCACCGGCGCACCCGGCTGGCAGCAGGCGCTGCTCACCTACAACCAGTCCACCAGTTATATGAACACCGTCCGCTACCGCGCCGCCGCCTACAGCGTGGGCCGCAGGGTCTAATTTGCCCTCCGCTCTGTGTTCAATTTGCCCTCCGCTTCGCTCCGGGCGGGTTCGCGGCGCTGAAAGTCTCGTTCTTCCCTCCTCCGCTTCGCTCCCCCGCTCCAAGGCGGAGGTCTATTCCAGCCGCAGTCCAGAACGAGACGCGCCGCGAACCTGGTGTGTGGTCGTAGTAGTTGGTGTGTGGTCGTAGTGGTCGGGGAGTGTGTATATCTTGCGGGCGCGCCGATGGGGGGATGCGGCGGCGCGATCCCGGCACAGTAGGCTCGTCAGCGCACGGGTTCGCCGTGCGACCTGCCGAGTCAGCAGCCGAAGGAGTGTCGTTTCGTGGCCATCATCGAACAGGTCGGAGCTCGCGAGATCCTGGATTCGCGTGGCAACCCCACTGTCGAGGTCGAGATCGCTCTCGACGACGGCACCCTCACCCGTGCGGCCGTGCCCTCCGGCGCGTCCACCGGTGAGCACGAGGCCGTCGAGCTGCGTGACGGTGGCGACCGCTACCAGGGCAAGGGCGTGCAGAAGGCCGTCGAGGGTGTCCTCGACGAGATCGCCCCGGCCGTGATCGGTCTCGACGCCGTCGAGCAGCGCACCGTCGACCAGACCCTGCTGGATCTGGACGGCACCCCGGACAAGTCGCGTCTGGGCGCCAATGCCCTGCTGGGTGTCTCGCTCGCGGTGGCCCGCGCGGCCGCCGAGTCCTCGGGCCTGGAGCTGTTCCGCTACGTCGGCGGCCCGAACGCCCACGTCCTGCCGGTGCCGATGATGAACATCCTCAACGGTGGCGCGCACGCCGACTCCGGCGTCGACGTCCAGGAGTTCATGATCGCCCCGATCGGCGCGGCCACCTTCAAGGAGTCGCTGCGCTGGGGCGCGGAGGTCTACCACACGCTGAAGTCGGTGCTCAAGGCGCAGGGCCTGTCCACCGGTCTGGGCGACGAGGGCGGTTTCGCGCCGTCGGTCGCGAATACCCGTGCCGCCCTGGACCTGATCGCCTCGGCGATCGACAAGGCCGGTTTCAAGCTGGGCAGCGAGATCGCGCTCGCGCTCGACGTGGCCGCCACCGAGTTCTACACCACCGGTGAGGGTTACAAGTTCGAAGGCAAGCTGCACACCGCCGCCGAGATGGCCGCGTTCTACGCCGGCCTGCTCGGCAACTACCCGATCGTCTCGATCGAGGACCCGCTGTCCGAGGACGATTGGGACGGCTGGGTCTCCCTGACCGACCAGATCGGCGACAAGGTGCAGCTGGTCGGTGACGACCTGTTCGTCACCAACCCGGACCGCCTGGAGGAGGGCATCGCCAAGGGCGCGGCCAACGCACTCCTGGTGAAGGTCAACCAGATCGGCACCCTGACCGAGACCCTGGACGCGGTCGAGCTGGCCCACCGCAACGGCTACAAGACCATGATGAGCCACCGGTCCGGCGAGACCGAGGACACCACCATCGCCGACCTGGCGGTGGCGGTCGGCTCCGGCCAGATCAAGACCGGCGCCCCGGCCCGCTCCGAGCGCGTCGCCAAGTACAACCAGCTGCTGCGCATCGAGGACGCCCTGGGCGACTCGGCGCGCTACGCCGGTGACGCCGCCTTCCCGCGATTCGCGTTCGAAGGCTGAATAATCGGTAGCTCGAGCCCCGACCCGGCCTCCGAGAGTTGGGACTACTACTGAATTTCGAGGTGTGAGATGACGGAGCGACGGGCGCGCGGAACTAGTCCGGCAGGACGAAGTGACCGGCGCCCGTCGCGCTCCGCTCGCGCCAAGAGCGCCTCGGGCGGCAAGCGGAACGAATCCGCCACCGTCCCGAAATCCGGTGCCGCCGCGAAATCTTCGAGCTCGAGCAGCAGCCGCACGACCTCCGTGAAGCCGGCTCCCAAGCGTCGCACCGCCCCCAGGGCGGCCGCGAAATCCGAACGGCACGAACGCAAGATCCTCGGCCTGTCCACCGGTCGCGCGGTGCTGCTGGCCGCCGTGCTGGCGGGGCTCGCGCTCACTCTGGCGGTGCCGCTGCGCACCTACTTCACGCAGCGCTCGGACGCCTCCGAGCTGGCAGCTCAGCATCGCCAGCTGGAGGAGGAGGTCGTGAACCTGCGCGATCGTCGTGCGCAGCAACAGGATCCGAACTACATCAAGGCCGAGGCCCGGGACCGCCTGCGTCTGGTGATGCCGGGGGACACGCCCTACATCGTGCAGATCCCCGAGATCGAGCAGCCGGCCATCCCGACCCAGCCCGCCAAACCCCGGGAGCCCGATCCCTGGTACACGCAGCTGTGGCACAGCGTTTCCTCGCCGCAGCCCGTCGCCGCCCCCGCTCCCACCCCGCCACCCGCACCGGCGCCCCCGCCGCCCGCACCCACCGAGGAAGGACAACCCAGGTGACCGCAGCCGAGAACGTCCCCGGCGAGCGCGATCTCGCGATCGTCGCCGAGCAACTGGGCCGGGCTCCGCGCGGCGTGCTCGCCATCGCCTACCGCACTCCGGACGGCCTGCCCGCGGTGGTCAAGACCGCGCCCAAGCTCCCGGACGGGACCCCCTTCCCGACCCTGTACTACCTGACGGATCCGCGCCTGACCGCCGAGGCGAGCCGTCTGGAGACCACCGGCCTGATGCGCGACATGTCCGAACGCCTCACCCGCGACCCGGAACTCGCCGCCGCATACCGCGCCGCATACGACAGCTACCTGTCCGAGCGCAATGCCATCGAGGACCTCGGCACCGACTTCGCCGGCGGCGGCATGCCCGACCGGGTCAAGTGCCTCCACGTCCTCATCGCCCACTCCCTGGCCAAGGGCCCGGGCCTCAACCCCCTCGGCGACGAGGCCGTCGCCCTGGCCGCCGACCACGGCCTGCGCGGCACCGCCATTCCGGCGGACTGGCCGAAATACGAGGAGTACCGCACCGATTCGGAGCCTGCCGGCGAGTGAGCCGGCCGCGCCCGGATTGACGACCGCCCTCCATCGGTCGTGCAGCGCCGAGGTGGTCTGGTCGGCGAGATGTGTTCAGAACCAGTCGAATTCAGAGGTCAGGGATGAGCAAGGCAGAGTTCGCGCGGAGTGCGGCCCCCGGTGCGGAAGCGCACGAGCGGATCGCGGGCATCGACTGTGGAACCAACTCGATCCGACTCCTGATCGCCGATGTCGCACGCGACGCCGACGGTAAGCCGCATCTGACCGATGTGCATCGGGAGATGCGGATCGTGCGACTGGGCCAGGGCGTGGATGCCACGGGTTCGTTGAATCCCGAAGCGATCGAACGCACTCGGGTGGCGCTGCGCGACTATGTCGACCTCATGCTGAAGCACGGTGTGACACGGGTGCGGATGGTGGCCACCTCCGCCATGCGCGATGCCGCCAACCGCGAGGACTTCTTCACCATGACCGGCGTCGAGCTGGGCCGGGTGGTGCCGGGGGCGCAGGCCGAGGTCATCAGCGGCGACGAGGAGGCGCGGCTGTCCTTCGCCGGAGCTGTTGGTGAACTGTCCAGTGCCGCAGGGCCTTTCGTAGTGGTGGATCTGGGCGGCGGGTCGACCGAGGTGGTACTGGGTGATGCGGCCGGTGTGCACGCGGCGTACTCGGCCGATATCGGCTGCGTGCGCATCACCGAGCGGTGCCTGCACGGCAATCCGCCCACCCGCGAGGAGGTCGCTTCTGCGCGCTTCTTCGCGTCGGAGCGGCTGGCACAGGCGTTCGGCGTGGTGCCGGTGGAGCGGGCGCACACCTGGGTGGGTGTGGCCGGGACCATGACCACGATCGCCGCGGTGTCGCTGGATCTGCCCGAATACGATTCGGACCGTGTGCATCTCACCCGCCTGCCGCTGGCCGACCTGCGCAAGGTGTGCGATCGGCTGATCGGCATGAACCACGACGAGCGGGCCGCGCTCGGGCCCATGCATCCGGGCCGGGTGGATGTGATCGGCGGTGGCGCGGTAATAGCCGAAGTGCTTGCTGATGAGCTGGCGCGGCGTGCCGGGATTCGCGAGCTGATTGTCAGCGAACACGACATCCTGGACGGCATCGCACTGTCAATCGCCTGATCGGACCGCTTGTCAAGCGTCTGCGGGATATTTGTCCCTCGGCCCGAGCATCCTGAACATTTCCTCGGCAATTTGTGACGTAGGTTAATTTCTGAGGTTGCTGCTGGATTGCCCTTTATGGGAGGGTCGCGGGTATGTCTGGAGTAGCTCACGACGTGAAACCGGTCACCGAACGGACCCTGTTCGGCCACCCCATCGGTATCGCGAATCTGTTCGGTGTCGAATTGTGGGAACGGTTCTCGTTCTACGGAATGCTCACGATTCTCGGCTACTACCTGTACTACACGGCCACCGACGGCGGCCTCGGCATGGCCAAGTCCACCGCCACCGGCATCGTCGGTGCCTACGGCGGTCTGGTCTATCTGTCGACCGTGCTCGGCGCGTGGGTCGCGGACCGTCTGCTCGGCTCGGAGCGCACCGTCTTCTACGGCGGTGTCGTCGTCATGGCCGGCCATATCGCGCTGGCCGTCCTGCCCGGCCTGCCCGGTGTCGGCGTCGGTCTGGTGCTGGTCGCGCTGGGGTCAGGTGGCCTGAAGGCGAATGCCTCCTCGCTGCTGGGCACCCTCTACGACAAGGACGATCCGCGTGCGGACGGCGGCTTCACACTGTTCTATCTGGGGATCAACCTGGGCGCCTTCGCCGGTCCGCTGATCACCGGCCTGCTGCAGGATCACGTCGGCTTCCACTACGGCTTCGGCGCGGCCGCCATCGGTATGGCGATCGGCCTCACCCAGTACGTCATATTCCGCAAGAACCTGGGCGCGCACGGCCGCGATGTGCCGAACCCGTTGCCGCGCACCGCGATTCCCAAGGTTGTGGCGGCCTTCGCCGCGATCCTCGTGGTGGTAGCCATCGCCTGGGCCACCAGGCTGGTGACCCTGTCCAACCTGCCCGACGCCACCACCTTCGTGATCGTCGTGGCCTCGATCGCCTACTTCGCCATCATGCTCACCAGCGAAAAGGTGACCCCGATCGAGCGCACCCGGGTGCGCGCCTACATGCCGCTGTTCGTCGCGAACGCGGTGTTCTGGTCGCTGTTCCAGCAGATCTTCACGGTGCTGGCGGTGTACTCCGACGAGCGCATGAACTGGTCCATCTTCGGCTGGACCGCGCCGTCGAGCTGGATCGGTTCCATGGAGCCGGTGTGGATCATCGCGCTGTCGCCGCTGTTCGCGATCATGTGGACCCGCCTGGGCATGCGCTCCCCGAGCACTCCGCGCAAGTTCTCGCTGGGCGTGATCGGGATGGGCGCGGCCTTCCTGCTGTTCACCCTGTTCTCGGGCAGCCACGGCAAGTCGGTGTCGTTCGTGATCGTCTTCTTCATCCTGGGCGCGTTCGCGGTCTCGGAGCTCATGCTCTCGCCGATCGGTCTCTCGGTCACGACGAAGCTGGCCCCCAACGCTTTTCGCGCTCAGATGATGGCCCTGTACTTCTTCTCGGTCGGCATCGGCACCTCGATGTCGGGGGTGCTGTCCAAGTTCTACGACCCGTCCCACGAACTGGTGTACTTCGGCGTCGCCGGTCTGGTGGCCATGGCCGTCGGCGCGATCGTCTGGACCATCGCCCCCTGGATCAGCCGCCACATGGAGGGCGTGCACTAACTCCCGTCGTCACATGCCCGGCATGGCCAGGAATTCGTAGATGTCGATGGTGCCGCCCCGTTCGGTGTGCGGATGGCCCTTCAGTACCTCCTGAAGTGCTTCGCTGGAGTCGGCCTGCAGGATGGAGAAGCCGCCGATCCGGCCGTCGGCGTTGAGGGATCCGGGTCCCAGCGGCGATCCGAGATCGACGATCGCCGACCCCGCCCGACCGGCCCAGTCCATCCAGGCCTTCATGCCCGCCGCCTGGGCTTCGGGGGTGGTCTGGGCCATCTGCTCGCGAGCGGACTGGTCCGACTTGTAGATCACCAGGAATTTTGTCATTGGTGACTCCTGACTGTCTCCCGGTCGAATCCGGCTGACCGGGCCTTTTCCGACTGGTTTGCCAATCGTATGCCGACGCTTCGGCCGATGGTGGGGGAATGGGCGGCCGAAACGCATCCGTAGCTCGATGCTGCCGTTCCTGAAGCTCACCGACGACAACCCGAGCGGCGCTCCGGTGGCGGTGCTCGAGGACATGCTGCACCGCATCCGCACCGACCGGCTCGAGTGGATGGCCCGGCAGTCACAGCTGTATTTCGCCGAGCAGCGCGGCACCGAGGTGTCGCCCGAGCAGTCGGACCTCACCTACCGCCGCCGAGCTGCTGCCCGGTGCGAGCCACCGCGAGTACCCCGCCGCCGGGCACGGGCTCCAATGCCACCCACGCCGGGCAGCTCGACAACGACCTGCTCGAGTTCATCAACGCATGACCCGCCAGTCGCGATGATCAATGAAGTTGTGCGGCAATATCCTTCAGCTCGCCCCGCGAGGTGACGCCGAGCTTCGGGTACGCCTTGTAGAGGTGGTAGCCGACGGTGCGGTGGCTCAGGAACAGCTGCGCGGCGATGTCGCGGTTGGACAGTCCCTGCGCGGCGAGGCGGACGATCTGCAATTCCTGCGGGGTCAGGCCGGTCGCGGTACTGCGGGACGGGCCGGGATCGGAATCCGGTGCGCCGGCCGCGGTCAGCTCGTGGCGGGCGCGCCTGGCCCACGGATCCAGTTCCAGCCGCTCGAAGACCTCGAGGGCGTCGTGCAATCGAGTGCGCGCCTCGGCCTTGCGGCGGGCGCGGCGCAGCCATTCCCCGTAAAGCAGAGCGGTACGGGCGAATTCGATGGGACGAGCCTCGCGGTCGTGCAGCTCGAGCGCCTTGGCGTACAGATCTTCGGCGTTCTGGTCATCCAGCAGCGCGCGGCAGCGCAGCACCAGGGCATCGGCCCATTCCTGTCCCACCGACTCCGCCCAGCCGGCGAAGTTCGCGAAAGGCGCCGCGGCGCGCTCCGGGGCCCCGATCCGCACGGCGGCCTCGACCAGATCCGGCACCGCCCGGGTGGCGCAAATATGGTGATCGAAAGGCGATTTCGTCAATCGCTCGAAGCGCGACAGCGCCGATTCCGCTCGCCCGGCCCCGAGGTCGAGCAGTCCCAGCGACCAGTGCGCCCATGGTGCGCCCGGCGCGATCGCTCCCGGTGTATCCCCGGTGAGCCCGAGCTCGGCCTGCGCCAGGCACCCGTCCTCATCCCCGCGCAATGCGTCCAAATGCGCCAGCACACTGCTGAGTTGGCGCACCCACTGTTGCTGGCCGGTGTCGCGGGCGAGGTCGCGGGCCTCGACCGTCGCGGTGCGTGCGTCGCGCAGGCGGCCGGTGAAGATATCGGCCTCGCTGGCGAAGAACAGGACGGTCGGCAGTCGCCCGGCGGCGCCGGCGGCGCGATGCTTGCCCTCCAGGGACATGGCCAGATCGAAGGCGGGCCCGTCCTGCCCGCGCGCGAGCGCGGTGCCGCAAAGGATCGACAGGACCTGGTCGGAAACATCTCCCCGGGAACGGATTTCGCCGAGGATGTCGGTCAGTGCCAGGGGCTGGCCCGGGCCACGCCCGAACATCCGGCTGATGAACCGCACCGCCGGGGTCACCGGTAGCGTATCCGGCAACCGCAGGTCCGCAAGGTGTTCGAGTACCTCCCGCAAGTCGGCCTCGCCCAGATACCACCCGGTGTGCATGGCCTGCACCAGCATGTCCGCCGCCTGCGCGGGTTCGGTGGCCGCTATGCTCGTCGCCGCGTCGATCAGCAGCCGGTGCGCATCCGGAAACTTGCCCTGCCAGAAGAGGGCCAGCGCCCGCACCTGGGAAAGACTGGCGCGCAACGATTCCGAGCTCACTTCGCGGGCCGTGCGCTGGGCCAGCTCGGCCGCCCGCCCCAGATCACCCGACTCCAGGGCCGCCTGGGCGGCCAGCGCCTGACGTCGCGTCCGATCCTCGGGCCGATCACTGAGTCGGGCCGCCCGATCATATGCGGCGGCCGCCGCCTTGTGCCCGCCGCGTTCGCGCGCTCGAACAGCGCTGCGCTCCAAGGCATCCGCCACCTCGGCATCGGGACCGAGGGCCGCCGCCGCGCGATGCCAGGCCCGCCGATCCGCCTGCTCGGGCGCGTCCAGCGCCTCGGCCAGAGCGCGGTGGACCGCCAATCGCTGTCCCAGCGGGGCGCGTTGGTACACCGCCGCGCGAATCAGCGGGTGGCGGAACGTGATCGACAGCTCGACGCCGCTCCCGCGCTGCAACAGTTCGGCAGCCTCCGCCGGTGCGAGATCGTCGACGCTCGCTCCGAGGCTCGCCGCCGCACGCAGCACGACGGCGGGCTCCGCGGATTCGTCGGTGGCCAGCACGGTCAGCAGGGTCTGGGTCGGCTCCGGCAGCCGACTGATCCGGCCGTGGAAGGCCAGCCGCAGCCGATCGGTCAGGGGCAGCGCGCCGGCAGCGAGATCCGGCGTCGATTCGGCGGCCATCGCCAGCGGCAGCTCGCGCAGGGCCAGTGGATTGCCGCGCGCCTCGGCCAGCAGCCGGTAGCGCACGGCCGGGGTGAGCGCGTGCTCATCCAGCAGGGCCGCCGCCGCCTCGTGAGACAGACCGGTCAATCGCTGCTCGGGCAGCCCGATGGCCTCGAACGACCCCTCGCCCTCCCGGACGCCGAACAGCATGGCGACACCCTCGGCCTGCAGCCGCCGGGCCGCGAACAGCAGCGCGTCCTGAGAGGCCCGGTCCAGCCACTGCGCGTCGTCGACCACGACCAGCAGCCCGGCGCCGTCGGCGTAATCCGTGAGCAGTGACAACACCGCCAGACCGGTGAGCATGGGCTCGCATCCGCCGGGACCGAGGCCGAGCGCGCCCGCCAGCGCCGCCCGCTGCGGTTCCGGCAGGCCGGGCAGCCGGTCCAGGGCGGGACGCAGCAGCAATTGCAGTCCGGCGAACGGCAATTCGGCCTCGACCTCGACGCCGATGCCACGCAGCACCCGCATGCCGTCCGCCTGCGCGGCGGCGAATCCGAGCAATGCCGTCTTGCCGATCCCGGGCTCGCCGCGCAGCACCAGCACCGCGCTGTGCCCGTCGCGCGCACCCTCGATCAGGGTGTCGAGCGCCTGCTGTTCGTGCTCGCGTCCACGCAGCTGCGGAATGTGTTCGGCCACGGTCGTTCTCACACCCTTTCGCCCCGTGACCGCGCCATCGCGGCGGGGCATCCCCCCATCATGGCGGGTTCCGGATCCGGGGGCCGATCCGAGCTCACGTCCACTCAAACGTGACCTGCCTCACTCGATGATTTTGCCGAGTTCGATAAGTGCTGGTAACAGCACACTTTCAGCATGCTATGGGGCCGCGGTTCACCCGATAATCGGATGAATTCTGTCGGACCCTGCCGGAATACTGTCCGGCGACCGATGAGTTGAGCGACCTGTACCCGTCTGCATCGATATGGCCCCCCGGACGGCACCGTCGCCGACTCCGCGTCACCCCCTCGAATACGAACACCCCCGGAGGTTTTCCGATGCCCGATCTATCCGCTAGCTCGACCAAGCAGCGGACGCCAACGGTCATCCGGTTGCTGGTGCTCGCGACCTTCACGGTGATCTTGAACGAGACCATCATGATCAATGCGATTCCGCGGCTCATGACGGATCTTCATGTGACCGAGCGGTCCGCGCAGTGGGTGTCCACGGCATTCATGCTCACCATGGCGGCGGTCATCCCGGTGACCGGCTGGTTCCTGCAGCGCGTCACCACCCGGCGCGCGTACTCCCTCGCGATGGGTGTCTTCCTCCTCGGCACCGCGGTGGCCGCGCTCGCGCCGTCGTTCGCGGTGCTGCTGATCGGCCGGGTCGTCCAGGCGGGCGGCACCGCGGTCATGATGCCGCTGCTCATGACCACCCTGATGACGGTCGTCCCCGAGCACGACCGCGGTCGCGTGATGGGCAATGTCACCCTGGCCATCTCGGTCGCCCCGGCCATGGGCCCGGTCATCTCCGGCCTGGTGCTCCAGATCGGTTCGTGGCGCTGGCTGTTCGCGCTGGTGCTGCCCATCGCCGCGGTGGTGACCTGGTTCGGACTGCGCAAGCTGGAGAACGTCGGTGAGCCGCAAGCGGGTTCGATCGACTGGTTCAGCGTGGCGTTCGCGGCCCTCGGCTTCGGCGGGCTGGTGTACGGCCTGAGCAAGTTCGGCGCGGGCAGCGCGCTCACTCCGGTGCTGATCGTCGCCGGCGGTGTGGCCCTGGTCGCCGTCTTCGTGTTCCGCCAGGTGTCCCTGCAGCGCAACGGCAGCCCGCTGCTGGATCTGCGAATCCTGTTGTCCGGCACCTACGCCAAGGCGCTGGTCCTGATGGCCGTGGCCTTCCTGGCCATGATGGGCTCGATGATCCTGCTGCCGCTGTACCTGCAGAACCTGCGTGGCCTGAGCCCGCTGCAGACCGGTCTGCTGGTCATGCCGGGCGGTCTGGCCATGGGTCTGCTCGGCCCGACCGTGGGCCGGCTGTTCGATCGGTTCGGCGGCCGCATCCTGGTGATTCCGGGCGCGATCGGCATCACCGCCGCCCTCGTCGGCTTCACTCAGCTCTCGCTGACCACGCCGTATCCGGTGCTGGTGGTGTTGCACATCCTGCTGATGGTGTCGCTGGCCGCCGCCTTCACGCCGGTGTTCACCCTGGGCCTGGGCGCGCTGCCGATGCACCTGTACTCGCACGGCAGCTCCATGCTGGGCACGCTGCAGCAGGTGGCCGCGGCCTTCGGCACCGCCCTGGTGGTGACGGTCATGACGTCACGGGCCACCCATCTGACCGATGGCGGCGGTAACCCGCTCGACGCCCACCTGTCCGGCATGCGGCTGGCCTTCGCGGTCTCCGCTGCGCTGGCGCTGATCGTCATCGTCATGGCGGTGCTGCTGCCCAACCGCTCCGAATCGCCGGAGCCGGTCGAGGATTCGCCTGAGGCCCTGGACGCCGCCGGCGTCGTGGCCCTGGACGCCGCCGGCGTCGTGGCCCTGGACGCCGCCGGCGTCGTGGCCCTGGACGCCGCCGGCGTCGCGGCCCTGGAAGCCGCCGGCGTCGCACTGGTCAAGGACTGACAAAGAGCGTGAAAGCGCCCGCGGCCGAACGCCGCGGGCGCTTTTTCGTGTCGGCGGTCCGGCGCTCTGCATCGATAAGCGTTCTTTATCGCTGAGTGTGTGAGCCGGCCCTTGGTCGGGCTCGGGATTTCCAGTGAACTGAATGGCATGAGCACCACACACGAGACCCGGACGGTGATCGAGAACTACATTCGCGCCCTGCGGGGCGGCGAGGCGGTCGAGCGGCGCAGCGAGTTCTTCGCGCCCGATGCCACCTGGACACTGGCCGGGGACCTGCCGACCTCGGGCACCTGGGTCGGACCGGACCAGATCTTCCACGGTTTCCTGCCCGCCATGCTGGCGCGCTTCGACACCACCAAACCCATGAGCCAGGAGGTGCGCGGCGTGATCGCCGACGGGGACCGCGCCGTGGCAGAGTGGACCACCCGGGCGACCACCGTGGCGGGCGCGGAGTATGTCAACGATGTCGTCATCGCCTTCCGCGTCGCCGACGGCCGAATCGCGGAAGCCCGGGAGTATTTCGACACCGCATACGCGAATCGCGTGCTGTTCGCCGGTAATTGACGTGCTGTTCGCGGGTAATCGAGCGGGCGCCCGCTGACAGCGGAATACCAGTGCGGCCGACGAGGCTGTCGTGAAGACGGCCGGCACGGCCGAGATGGAGGAGAAGATTCATGCGAGTACTGATCATCGGGGCCGGCGGCTACCTGGGTTCCGCGGTCGCCGAACGCTTTACCGGGCTGGGTCACGAGGTGGTGGCACTGGTACGGCCCGGTAAGGAGGGCGAGTCCGGATTCGAGACGCGCACAGGCGATCTCGCCGATCCGGCATCCCTCACCGCCGCTGTCACCCCCGATATCGACGCCGTGGTCAACCTCGCCACCCCCAGTGGAGACGCGGACGTGGACGCCGCCGCCATTGCTGCCCTCACCGACCCGCTGCGCGGCACCGGCAAGCCCTTCGTCTACACCAGCGGCGTCTGGGTCCTCGGCGCGACCGATGGCGCCGACGAATCCGCGCCTACCAACCCCATTCCCATCGTCGGCTACCGCCCGGTCATCGAACGCCAGGTCCTCGCTCTTGCCGATGCGGGCGTCCGCGCCGCCGTCATCCGTCCCGGCATCGTGCACGGCCGCAATGGCGGAATCCCCGCTCTCCTGGTCGATCTCGCCCGCAAGCACAATGCGCCGGTCGTCGTCGCCGACTCCACTGTCGTATGGCCCACCGTTCACGTGGACGACCTGGCCGACCTCTTCGTGAAGGTCGTCGAAGCGGCTCCGGCGGGCACCATCTGGCACGCCATCACCGAGCCGGCCGTCTCGGTGCTCGACCTCGCCACCGCTGCGGCCCAGGCCGCCGGCGTCTCCGGCGACCCGGTGATCTGGCCCCTCGCCGAAGCGGAAGCCGCCCTGGGCGCTCCCTTCGCCGAAGCCTTGGCCCTCAGCCAATCCATCACCGGCAAGGGCGCCCGCGCCGACCTCGGCTGGAACCCGCAGGGCCCCAGCGCAACAGCCGACCTGAGCGCCGGTTCCTACCGCTGATCAACGTCTGCCGGGTGGCCGCCCGCATCGAGCGGACACCCGGCGTCGCCGGAGTTCCGGCAGTCGCCCACCGCCGGAGTTCCGGCAGTCGCCCACCGCCGGAGTTCCGGCAGTCGCCTACCGCCGCGCCTTCGAACTGCTTGCGGCGCAACGATCAAGCCCCGGCGGGGACTTTGTCGAGGAAGCCGTAGACGCGTTCGATGCGCCCGTCCTCGGCGATGGCGGCGACATCGAAGCCGATCACCAGCGGTTCCGCGCCCGGGGTGCCGAGGTGCCACGTGAAGCGGGCGATGTGGTGGTTGGCGTCGACCGGGGCGCCCAGGCTGAACTCCAGTCCGGCGAACTGCGCCTGGACGGCGGCGATGGTGGCGTCCAACCCGGCGTGCCCACGGACCGAGCACAGCGGGTCGGTGTATTCGGCGTCGTCCGTGAACAACTCGGCGACCATGGTGGCGCGGGTCGAGGCGTCGGTGGTGTTCCAGGCGGTGAGGTAGCGCTGGACGAGTTCGTTGATGTCGCTCATGTCGGTTCTCCTTGCTGGTGTGAACTTGATGAGGACAACGTTATGAAGAACGCCGGACCTGGGAATCTGTCGTCATTAAGTACTCACGACCGGTCTGCCCGCACTGTGGCTCCCCGGTCGTTCGTAGACGGTCCACCACGAATCCGATGTCATTCGGGCGCGGCACCGCTGGACGTCGGGGCCGTCGGCGCTGCTCTGTATAGTCAGGCGAACATTTTGTGACGATGGTGGGAACCCGGTGGGAATCCGGGACGGTCGCGCCACTGTGTCCGGGCCGCTGCGGCGGTACGGGAGTCAGACCTCGCGTCGTCACAGCCCTACGTACGGGGACGCGGGTTCCCCGAGAAGGTCTCTGCGCGCATGTCTGTCGATCCTGGTTCGAATTCCGCTGTCCCCGCGCGCCGTCGGTTGCGGCATGTCCTGCACGACTGGTCGCGGCGGGACTGGATCGAGGCGGGAGTGCTGCTCGGGGTGGTCGCGGCCATCCATGTGGTGGCGTTCGGGCTACTGTTCGGGGCGGTGGCGCCGCACAGCTATCAGCTCGGGTCGCAGGTGTTCGGGGTCGGATTGGGTTTCACCGCATACGCGTTCGGCCTGCGGCATGCGTTCGACGCGGACCACATCGCGGCGATCGACAATACGACCCGGAAGCTCATGACCGATGGGCAGCGGCCCAAATCGGTGGGCTTCTGGTTCGCCATGGGTCACTCGACGATCGTGTTCGTGCTGGCCGCGCTGGTGGTGGCCGGTGCGCGGGTGGTCGGCGAGCTGGTCGATGAGGATTCGCCCACCCGGAAGACCTTGGGCATGGTGTCGACGGTGGCGTCCGGATCGTTCCTGTATCTGATCGGGCTGCTCAATGTGGTTGCGCTGATCGGGATCTGGCGCGTGTTCCAGGGCACCCGGCGCGGCGAGTTCGATGCCGAGGAGTTGGAGGCCGCCCTGCAGGCCCGCGGTGCGCTGGCCCGGCTGCTGGGCCCGGTCATGCGGGCGGTGCGCCGGCCGGCGCAGGTGTATCCGGTGGGCGTGCTGTTCGGGCTGGGCTTCGACACCGCCACCGAGGTCGCCCTGCTGGCCCTCGCCGGTTCCGGCGCCGCCGCCGGACTGCCCTGGTACGCGATCGTGGTGCTGCCGCTGCTGTTCGCCGCGGGCATGAGTCTGATGGACACCCTCGACGGACTGTTCATGAACGTGGCCTACGACTGGGCCTTCTCCGAGCCGATCCGCAAGATCTACTACAACCTCACCATCACCGCCCTGTCGATCGCGGTGGCGCTGATCGTCGGCTCCATCGAACTGATAACCGTCCTCCACGACGACGCCGACTTCGTCAACCCGATCACCGACTGGATCGCCGGAATCAACCTCAACAATGTCGGTTTCGGCATCGTCGGCCTGTTCGTGCTGGCCTGGATCATCGCCGTCGCCTACTGGCGCTGGGCCAAGGTCGAGCAGCGCTGGAACTCGGCCGAGTCGGAGTGAATCCGGCCTGTCGGCCGAGGTGATCGCATCGTGGTGCTGAACCCGGGCGGGGACTGAGCCGTCCTATCGACGTGTGCCCGATCCCGACACTGCATTCATGGGATGACATGAGGTCGAGAAGCCCTCTGGCACAGGCGTTCGCGTGGTGATGCGACGATGGAGCGTGCCATGACCGACCCACTCGTGACCCCGGCGTCGCGTGCCGTGCGGGCGGCGATTTTCGCCGTGATCGCCGTCGCGGTGTCGGCCGCTGGGCACGGTCACGTGGTCGGGCACGGGCTGTCGTTCTCAGCGCTGGTAGTGGCGTGCGCCGCGACCGCCGCGGTGGCATGGGCTTTCGCGGATCGGCAGTGGGGTGTGCTGCCCATCGTCGGTGGTTTGGCCGGTATGCAGGTGGTCCTGCATCTGTGGTTCGGGCTCGCGCCGATGTCGGGCGGCCAGATGAACCACGGCGGTGGGATGGGCGACGGCGCGAGCGCCGGGTCGATCACGATGATCGCGGCGCACTCACTGGCCGCGATGTTCTGCGGCATCTGGCTGTGGCGCGGCGAACGGGCCTTGTTCGCATTGCTGCGTGCGCTGTACGCGCGCTTTTTCGTGCCGATGCTGCTCGTCTATCTCCATCCGAGTGTGCCTGCCGGTCTGCCGGCCGGGCGGATGGAGGAACACCGGGTTCCGAAGCCATCGGAAACCCTGCTACGGCATGTACTGGCTCGTCGCGGCCCGCCCGCTTGTGCATTCCAGGTCTGAACAGCTCACTGCCGGTGGCGAATTCGCCCACGGGTGACTGATCGACCGCCCCCTTCGCGGTGTGCCGCTGATCGTGCGGCGACCGATTCCGATCGACGTCTCATTGCTGTGGCGTCTGTAATCGAAGGCTTGGCAATGCACCTAATCCCTTCCGCGTCAGCGTCTGCGCGCGGCCTCATCCGGGCGAACGCGGCCCCGAACAGCCTCGCGGTCTCGGCGGATGATCAGCTGACCGCGCTCGCGCTGGCCGCCGGTCGTGGCGACCGCGGCGCCCTCGAAGAGTTCATCCGCGGGACCCAGCGCGACATCTGGCGCTTCATGGCGCATCTGACCGATGTGCAATCCGCCGACGACCTCACCCAGGAGACCTATCTCCGCGCGTTGCGCAGCCTGCCCGGTTTCGCCGGCAGATCCTCGGCGCGAACCTGGTTGCTGTCCATCGCCCGGCGCACCGTCGTGGACCGGATCCGAAGCGCCTCGGTGCGTCCGAAGAAGGCACCCGGCGACTGGCAGACCGCGATCGATGAGCGCTGCGAGCGTGACAGTTCCGATTTCCCCGAAATGCTCGCCATCGCAGACCTTTTGCGTGGTCTACCCGACGACCGCCGGGAGGCGTTCGTGCTCACCCAGATGCTCGGGCTGTCCTACGCGGAGGCGGCCGAGGCGCTCGGCTGTCCGGTCGGAACCGTCCGTTCCCGGGTGGCCCGTGCCCGGGAATCCCTGGTCCTCGCGTGGAAGGAGCCCGACCGGCCCATCGTCACGGGACCGAGCTGAGCGGCAAGTTCGGTGGCAGCTGTCGCAGGATGTCCGCCGTGAGGTCGGGAACCGGGGGTGCCGGGGTCGCTGTCGTCGTCTGGTGCAGCGATTCCGCGTGCCGGTACCAGGAACGGCAATCGGCGCAGGCGTCCAGGTGCCGATCGGCCGATCCGGCCGCGATGGGCTCCTGTTCGCCGTCGATTCGCGCGGACAGCGCTTCGCGGATCGTTTCGCACCTCATGGCTCAATGGTCGCGCAGGCCCGGAGCGAAGTTCCCGGCGGGCCGGACGGCGAGCCGAGTCCCGGACCGAATCCACGGGAACCGGGGCCGCTGCTCGTTCGACTTGTCGGGTGTGAGTGTGCGCGCGGAAACCCCGGCGGTCACGGCCATCCGCGGCTCGGTGCTGACGGTGCTGCTGATCACGGCGATGGCCCTATCGATGCTGCCGCTGTTCCTGCTGGGCGCGCTGGGTCCCCGGCTGGTCGGCGAATTCGGTATTGCCACAGGGCAACTGGGTTTGCTGGTGGCGGCCGGGTTCGGGGTGGCGGCGATACTGTCGCCGGTCGTCGGTCCCATGGTGGCGGCGCTGGGGGCCCGGCGCTGCCTGATCGGGATGTTCGCGCTGTCCACGCTGGCCCTCGTCCTGTTCGCGGCGGCACCGGGCTACGGGGGTCTGGTGGCGGCGATCGCGGTGTCGGGGCTGGGGCAGGCCCTGGCCAACCCCGCGACGAATCAATTGATCGCAACTCGTGTTCCGGCCGCCGCGCGCGGTGCGGTGGCCGGATGGAAGCAGTCGGGCGTGCAGTTCGGCGCGTTTCTCGCGGGCTTGCCCTTGGCGGCGATCGCGGGCGCGGTGGGCTGGCGCGCGGCCGTGGCCACCGCGGCGTCGACAGCGGCGCTGGCGGCAGCCGCTGCGCTGTCGGTGGCGAAAGATCCACAGCCGCCCCGTCTTTCGCCACTGGTGGTGGCACGCCCGCACGGCGACGCGGGCTGGATGTGCGGCTACTCGGTGCTGCTCGGGACCGGAATCTCGGCGATCAACACCTATATCGCGCTGTACGCCGCCAAGCAGCTGGGACTGTCCGCGAGCGCGGCGAGCGCCTTGGTCGCCGTGCTCGGCATCGCCGGAATCGCCGGGCGAGTGGGCTGGACCCGGTGGTCGTCCCGACTGCCCACTCCCGCGATCCTGCTGGGGCCCTTGGCCTTCGGTGCGGCGGTCGCGGCGCTGGGAATTCTCGTCGGGACCTGGTGGAGTGGCTGGGTGTGGCTGGGCGCGCTCGGCATCGGCTGCTGTGCGGTCTCGGCGAACGCGGTCTCGATGATGACCGTCATCGCGACGGCCGCGCCCGAGCAGGTGGGCCGTGATTCGGCGGTGGTGTCGGCGGGATTCTTCGCCGGATTCGTCATCGGGCCAACGATTTTCGGTGCGCTGGTGGACGCCTCGGACGGCCGCTACGGACCCGCGTGGACCCTGGTATCGGGGGCGTTCGCCGGGGCGGCAGTGGTGGCGTGGTGGTGGCGCGCGCGGACGGCGCGCAAGGTCGATCCAGCCGAACTGTGATCGCCCCGTCGGACACGCCGCCCACCCCGGCCCGGCCGCTCAGCCGTGCATCGCCGCGGTGAGCTTGGCGGCGGCGTCCCGGTAGACCGAGAGCAGATCCTGGTCCTGCGTGGGGTAATTGGTGAGATCGATCTGCTTGGCGGACGAGCCGGGCAGCACCTGACCGGTGCTCATCTGCTCATTGCCCAATACGTACTGCGGATTCTTGGCGGAGAGGTCCGCGACCTGCCCCGGGGTGATGGGTGCCGGACCGTAGGTGCCGAGCACCTGCGCGCCGGACAGCTGCGCAGCGAAGCCCATGAACGCCTGCTGCACCACCTTCGGCGGCCGCCCGCCCGGCCAGGCGGTCTTCACGTCGGTGGCGAGCTTGCCGTACTCGGTCTCGAAATCGACGATCCACTTGTCGGCGGTGGTGCGCGTGCCGAACAGGTCGCCCAGGCGGCGCACCTCGGATTCCATGGTGTCCTTGGCATTGTCGAGATTGACCTCGATCAGCGTGGCCTTCGAACCGGCCGCGTCCTTGATC
This sequence comes from Nocardia sp. NPDC046763, assembly GCF_040645495.1. NCBI lineage: Bacteria > Bacillati > Actinomycetota > Actinomycetes > Mycobacteriales > Nocardiaceae > Nocardia > Nocardia sp. NPDC046763. The sequence continues at coordinate 303,848 of NZ_JBEYYI010000001.1, forward strand.
TTGCCCGCGAAGCCTTCGAACTGCGCGTACAGCACGAAGTCGGCCTTGGCGACCGTGGCCAGATCCGAGGGCTTGGGATCGTAATCGGGGGCGTGCTTGATGGCGGCGGGCACGATGACCGTCACGTCGGAGGCCCCGGCGGCTTTGGCGAACGCCGCTTCCCACGAACTCGCGGCCACCACATGCGGGCCGTTGTGGCCATGGTCGCTGCTCGAAGAACAGCCGGTGGCAACGGCCGCACCGGTGATCAGTGCAATGGCACCGATCGCGGTGCGCGCGAGCCGGTTTCGTCGGATGAGGGCCATCCTCGTCTTCTCCAATCGGGTATCACATGGACGACGAGGGCGACCGCCCCCGCCAGCAGCACCAGGACCGGACCGGGAGGCAGGTCCAGCGCCACCGCGAGCGTGAAGCCCGCGATATTCACCACCACGCCCACCGCGACTGCGGTGATCGCCATGGTGGTGAGCGAATTCGCCAGCCGTCGCGCGGCCAGGGCGGGCAGCAGGGTCAGCGCGTCCACCAGCAGCGCGCCGGTGAGCCGGATGCCGGCGGCGACCGCGATCGCGACCAGTACCAGCAGGATCAGGGTGAGCCGGTCCACTCGTACACCGGAGCACGCGGCCAGTTCCCGATCGTGCAGCAGCAGTCCGATCTGGCGGCGGCGCAGCACGAACAGCAGCGGCACCACTGCGGCGAGCACACCGAGCAGCACCACATCGGGCGTGCGGGTGGCCAGGATGGATCCCCAAAGTAGTTCGAACGCGCCATTGGCGTTGACGCCCGAGATCGACAGCACCAGCAGTGCGCCCGCGATGGACAGGCTCATCAAAAGGCCCATGGCCCCGGACAATCCGGTGCGGCTGCGGGCCAACGGCGTCAGCGCCGCTCCCGATCCGCCGCAGGCCACCAGGGCGCAGAGCATGGGGTCCAGCCCGGTCAGCATGCCGACCGCGATGCCGAGCAGCGCCACGTGCATCATGGCGAACCGCACCGGCATGATGTCCAGGCCGATGATGACCACGCCCACGATCGGCAGCCCGACCGCGCCCAGCACCAGCGCGAACAACCCGCGCTGCACCGGAGCCAGCTGCCACACGTCCATGAAATTCGCGGCACTGTTCACGCGATCTCCTCATGCCGAGCGGGGATTTCGCGCAACCGGCCGTCGGCCATCTCGAGCACGCGATCACAGCGGTCGGCCAGCGCCCGATCATGGGTGACCACCAGCACGGTCACAGGGAGCGCCAGCAGTAATTCGGCCGCTTCGGCCTGACCGGCGAAATCGAGTGCGGCCGTGGGCTCGTCGGCCAGCAGTAGCCGTGCGCCCGAGGCGACGCAGCCGACCGCGCGGGCCAGATACATGCGTTGCAACTGACCGCCCGACAGCGTGTCCAGCGGCCGATCCGCGAAATCCGCCACACCGAGCCGCTCGCCCGCCTCCAGCGCCGCGCCGAGATCGCCACTGCTGACCAGCAATTCGCGCGCCAGCAGCGGAAACCGGCCGGAGGCCTGCCGCTGCGGAATCCAGGCCGCGACCTTGCGGCGGCGATCCCGATCCCGCGCCGACCGCGCCCGATCCCCGTCCACGGCAATGACACCCGACGACACCGGGTGCAGCCCCAGCAGCGCACGCAGCAGCGTCGTCTTCCCAGACCCGTTGGTACCCGTGAGCGCGACCCGCTCACCGGGCTCGACCACCAGATCGACGTCTCGCACGACCGGCCGCCGGTCGTGCGCACAGCACAACCCGGTCAGCTCTACCCTAGATCCCGCTCGCACCCTCAGCTCCACTCGTCGTCGATCCACAAGTCGTGCCGCGAATCGATTCGTTCCCGGGATTTCGAGGTAGTCGTCCGTTGCTCGCCGCCGCTCGCGGACATACCCGGGCAGGCCGACATGGATCGATCCGCGATCCACCCCTCGGTGAAGGGCGACGCGTTGCGCTTTAGTCAGCCCAAATCGCCTGGGGCCGAAGCGACTTCGTCCCGATGTGAACGGCTCTCGCGCCGGCGGACGATTCCCACGGTCCGACGATCGCCGCAGCGGGTGGGGCGTCAGTTGGCGGGCGGTAGACCCTGGCCGGAGTAGTCCCGCAGGAGGCGGCGGGCGGTGGCGGTGATGTGGAATTCGTCTGCGCCGTCGAGGATGCGCGCGGCGCGGGCGGTGCGCAGCAGGCGGGGGAGACCTGTTGCGGCGGTGAGGCCCTCGGCGCCGTAGACCTGGATGGCGGCATCCACGGCGGTGCCGAGGGCGCGGGCGGCGGCGGTCTTGGCCAGGCCGACCTCGACATGGGCGAGGGCATCGGCGACCACCGGGCGGACGGCCTCGGCGGCGAGCAGGCGTGCCGAGCGGAGCTGTAGCTCGGACTCGAACACGAGCTGCTGGATCAGCTGGCGATCGGCGAGAACGCCGTCGCCGAGTCGGCGTTCGGTCGCGCGGCGGGCGAGTTGTTCCACCGCGCGTTGGGCCTGCCCGATCCACCGCAGCGCGCGCAGGGTACGCCCGAGCGCGAGCCGTTCGGCCGCCAGCGCCATCCCGGCGCCGACCGCGCCCAGCAGGTGCGTGCCGGGCACACGGACCCGATCGAATTCGATCTCGTGCTGGCCGCCCGCGCCGAGCACGTCGACCTCTCGGATCACCCGGAATCCCGCGACGGTGGTCGGTACGGCCAGGATCGAGAACGCTTGCCGGGTGGGCAGATCCATGCCGGTGCGGGCGACGACGAGCACCCAGTCGGCGCGGGCGGCGGCCGTGATGAACCATTTGCGGCCGGTCACGATCCATCCACCGGACCCGTCGCGGACTGCCGTGGTGCGCAGTCCGCTCGGATCGGACCCGGCCACTCCGGGCTCGGTCATGGCGTACGCCGCCTTGGCGGTGCCGGTCACCAGCTCCGGGAGCAGGCGCGCACGCAACTCCGGATGCGCGTGCGCGCCCAGCATGCGGACGGTGAGCAGCGCCGAGGAACCGAGCGCCTCCGGCCCGTGATCGCTGCGGCCCTCCAGCTCCGCGAGCGCGAGGTAGTCCGTCAGCGGGACGCCTCCGCCGCCGTGTTCGCGTGGTAAGGGCAGCGCCCACAGTCCGGCGGCAATGGCTTGCTCGCGCAGGGTGGCCCACGCCGCGCGGTCATCGGCGTCGAGCTCGTCCTCGACCGGAATGACCTGGGAGTCAACGAATTCCCGAACCCGGGTCGGCAGGGTCGTGGACGCCGTGGATGCAGGGGGTGATTCGGGTGACATGTCCCGATCGAACCATTTGTCGGAACTCTTCTGCCCTTCCGGCCGACTCGTTGACTGCACACCCGAATCCGGCGGAAGGCGCGCAATGTCGCACACACACGCAACCAAACCGGCGGTCGCCCCTCTGCTCGCGGGCGCGACCGCGACCGTCGGCGGGTCCGGCGCGGCGGCCGAGGTGCTGCGCATCCACCTCGACGCACTCGGCGCAGCCGTCACCGTCGGCGATCTGCCCCGCGGCGTGGCGGCGACGGCGCACCTCGCCCTCCCGGACGGCACGCGGCGCGAGCTGACGGTGGATTGGGCGGGCCCGCTCACCGAACCGGCGCTCACGAATGAGACTGCCGTGCAGGCGATCTGCGGGGTAATGCACGTCAACGGGCGCCGGGCCGGTCGGCCTCGGGGACTCTCGGTCGACTATTGCGAGACCGCCGCAGGAGCTCTCGCCGGAACCGCGCTGCTGGCAAGCCTGCTGGCCGCGTCGGGTGGCTTCGCCCGGGTCGAGACCAGCGTCGCCGAGGCCGCCCTGCTGTCGATATCCCAGTACCTGGCCGCGGCCGGCGCCGACGATCCCGAAGCCGTGGGCCTCGCCCCGGGTGGCCCGCCGTTCACGAGCGCCGACGGCATCCGCTTCGAAATCGAGTCGCTGCAACCGGAGCCATGGGGTGCGTTCTGGACCGAGCTGGGTGCGGAACCCAGGGCCTTGCGAAAAGGCTGGCGCCCCTTCCAATTCCGCTACGCCACCGCGACCGCGCCGCTCGCCGAGAACCTGCACGATACCACCCGCGCCCACACCTTCGACCAGATCCGGGCGGTCGCCGCGCACTCCGGGGTACAGGTGTGCCGCCTGTACAGCGCGGCGGAATCCGATACGCCCTCCCCGCAGTCGCTGCCTGCGCCGTGGACGGTGATGCCGGTCCCGAATTCGCCGCTCGCCCAGCCGGATCGATGTCACGGTACCCTCGAAACTCCGCTGAGCGGCCTCGCCGTCCTGGAAGCGGGCCGCCGGGTGCAAGCGCCGCTGGCCGCTCACCTGCTGCGCCTGTTCGGAGCCGACGTGACCCGTATCGAACCGCCGGGTGGCGACCCGCTGCGCGAGATGCCGCCGTGCAGCGGCGATCTGTCGTCGCGCTGGCTGGCCCTCAACCGGCGCAAGCGGGCGGCCGAGTTCGACATCAAATCCACCGCAGACCGGAAGCGCCTGTGGGCGCTCGCCGCCGAATCCGATGTATTCCTGCACAATTGGGCTCCCGGTAAGGCAGAGGTGCTGGAACTCTCGGCCACCGACATGCCGCCCGGCATCGTTCACGTCTACACCTCCGGCTGGTCCGGCCTCGACCTCGGCGATCTGCCGCCCGGCACCGACTTCATGGTCCAGGCCCGCACCGGCCTCGCGGAACTGGTCGGCCCGCCGTGCGCACCGCCCGCACCCTCGCTGATGACCCTGCTCGACGTGCTCGGCGGCATCCTCGGAGCGGAGGCCGCCGTCGCCGGACTGCTGCTGCGGCAGCGCGACCGCACCGGTGCCGCAGTCGAGAACAGCCTGTTGAGCGCCTCGAATACGCTGCGCCGCTGTGGCGTCCGCCCGCAGATGGCGGATCGGCAGCCAATTCCCGACGGGGACGGCTGGACGACCGGCACCGTGGCGGTCGCCACCGATCTCGGTGACCTCCTCACCGATGCGCGCTTCGCCTCGGTGATCGGCCGCGACGAATTCGGCTGCCCCGCCCTGGGCACCCCGTGGAGAATCTCGTGAGCAGCAGCGAAAGGACCGCCGCGCACTGGTATTCGGACCTGGTGCCCGCTGAGCTCCGGAACTCCTGGGCTCGATCCGGGTACTACCCCGGCCGCGACATCTACACGCTGTACACCGCGCGGTGCGCACAGCATCCGGACAAGCCCGCTGTGATCGACGCCGACGGCACCGTCACCTACGCCGAGCTCGATGAACAGGCCCGGCGGCTCGCGGCCGGACTGTCCGGGCTGGGCGTAACCGCCGACGATGTTGTCGCCGTGCAGCTTCCGAACGGACGCCTCGCCTGTGCCGCGGACCTGGCCATTGCCGCGCTCGGGGCGGTCGTGCTGCCTTTCCCGGTGGGACGCGGCGGCCGGGAAGCGGCGAGCCTGCTACGGCGCTCCGAAGCCGTCGCCGTCATCACCCTGGCCGAACACAATGGCTTCCCCTGCGCCGCACGCATCCGCGAAATGGCGGCCGAACTGCCCGCACTCCGCGCGGTTGTCGCCGTCGGGCGGCACGTCGCGCGCGGCTGCGTGCCCGTGCACGCCCTGCTCGCCACCGACGCGTGCGAATTCCGCGCCCGGACCGTGGATCCCGACGGCCCGGCCCGGATTCTTGTCACCTCCGGTTCGGAGGCCGAACCGAAAATGGTGCTCTACTCGCACAATGCGCTGGCGGGCGGGCGGGGGGCCATGCTGGCCGCGCTACACGATGACCCGTCCACCATGCGCAATATGTTCCTGGTTCCGCTGGCCTCGGCGTTCGGTTCCAGCGGCACGTCGGTCACCCTGGCCACCCTGGGGGCGACGCTGGTGTTGCAGCCCAGGTTCGAGCCTGCCGCGACGCTCGCCATGATCGAAAGGGCCGCTCCCACACATCTGCTCGGCGTCCCGACCATGCTGCGCATGCTGCTCGATCATCCGGCCATCGCCTCTGCGGACCTGTCGAGCCTGCGGGCGGTGGTGGTCGGCGGCTCCACCCTCGATACGCCGACCGCCGTGCGCGGTCGCGAGGTGCTGGGCTGCCCGGTGATCAACCTCTACGGATCCGCCGACGGCGTCTCCTGCCATACCGCCCTCGACGATCCGCCCGAACGCGCTACCACCGCCGGTCGTCCCCATCCCGCCGTCGCCGAAATCCGGGTCGTGGACCCCGAATTCACCAGCCTGCCACCCGGATCGGTGGGCGAGATCGTATCCCGCGGGCCGATGTCGCCGATGTGCTACGTCCACGACGCCGACCTGGATCGCACGCTGCGCACCCCCGACGGCTGGACCCGGACCGGTGACCTCGGCGTCCTCGATCCGGACGGATACCTGACGATCGTGGGCCGCAGCAAGGACGTCATCATCCGGGGCGGGCTCAATATCAGCCCGGCCGAGGTGGAATCGTTGCTCCTCACCCATCCGGCCATCACCGACGTGGCCTGCGTGGCGCTGCCGGATCCGCTGTACGGAGAACGGTTGTGCGCCTGCGTCGCCGCCACCGCCATGCTGACCCTGCGCGATCTCACCGAGCATCTCGCCGGGCGCGGCCTGGAACCGCGCAAGTTCCCCGAGCGCCTGCTCGCATTGCCGGCGCTGCCACTGGGCCCGGCGGGGAAGGTCGATCGCCGCGCCCTGCGGCGGATGGCGGAATCGCACGAAAACCGTTCTGCCTGAACATAATGTGGTGATCCACCTCACCCGACGGCCGGGAACCCGGGGCGATCGCATCCGACTAACTGTCCGGAAAACGCAAGTCACAGTTGATGAAGGACCCTCGGCCCGGGGCAGGCCCTGGCCTTCCACCTGTTGGATCTGGAACAGCCCGACGACTTCGGCCGTGAGATCCACCACTGGCGCAATGAATTCCACGGTCTGAACGGCAGCGTCAGCTGGTCCGACGAGACCATCGGCCTGTCGGGCTGCGGCGGCTACGCCCAGGCCCGCTCGTTCGTGAACGTCGAGGTGGAAACCGATAACGTCACGACGTGGGTCACGCTCTGGGGACAGCCCTTCAGTCTCGGGTGACCGAGCGGACTCGAGTGACTGCCAGAGAGGAATCGGCGATGAGTACACGGCTCGGCGTCAAACCCAGGATCGCTGGATTCGTGCTCGTGCTCGCGGTCGTGTTCGGTGCGGCCTGGACGGTCGGCTCGTGGGCTGCTCCCGGCCACTCCGGGCCGCCCGCTCCGACGACGACGGCCCGTCACGGCCACAGCCACTGAGCAGACGCGCGGCCGACGGGTACGTGCCCGGGTGGGCGTACCGGTCGGCCGCGGCGCGGGGTCGGGTAACGCGTCAGGACTTGCGGCGGGCGACTCCGAGGCCGAGGCCGCCGAGCAGGCCCAGTGCACCCAGCACGATGCCGATGCTGCCGAGCCAGCGGGCCGTCGTGTCCTTCTCCGACTGGGACTGCGGCGCCGCGGTCTTGACATCACCGTGGTCGGCCGCCGCCCCGGACGGCTTCGGGGCCAATTGCAGGACCGGAGCGGGATTCTCGGGTTCGGAGCCACCCGACGACGTCTGGTCCCACTTCACGGTTTGCCCATCCGCATACGTCTGAGTGGCGGGCATGGTGATCGAATCGGTGTCGGGCAGGCCATCGGCCAGTACGGCGAAGGACCCGAACTGTCGGGGGCCGATGCCGCCGCCCGGGTCCGCGGTCCAGGTGACGCCGGTGACCTTGTGGTCGGCGTTCCGCGAGACCTCCGCGCGCCACCCGGGCATCGTCTGGGTGTTCACCTCCGTGAGCGCCGGGAATTGCACGGTCAGTGCAGTGGTCGGGCTGCCGGTGGCCGACTCGTTCGGCACCCGGAACGTCAATACGGCCGAACCGCCCCGGGCGGCATCGGGCCCGGAGACGCTGACATGGGCACCCGCGGGTGCGGCCGCGATCACGACCGCCGCGGCCGCGGCGATGCCGGTGAACCCGGCTCGATATATCCATGAATTGTTCATCGAAACGGTCACTCCTTCGTCTGAACGGGATCGGAGACAACCTCGCGCTCTCCGTAGCCTATGTCACGATTCAGAGCGGATATCTATAACCCGCCGACCGGTGTCGAACCGGTTGGGCCGGGCCGCCGAATCCCTTCCGTTCAGAAGCGAATTGGTTTTACGGCCGAGTTGATTTCAGGTCGCGGAAGGGATTTCGGGAATTCTGGAGGACCGGTTATAGTCTTCGCGAATCCATTCTGGCTCTGGTCTTGTCTGTGAAGGTTGTCGACGATGGTTGTGCTCGCCTGTGCCGGCGCTCCTTCGCGTGACCGAATACGTGGCAGCCTGGCCGGAATTCTGTGCGGGCTATTGGCCATAGCGGCCCACGGCTTCGAGGGTGACCTGCCGCATTCGGCGGCGCTGACACTGCTTCTACTGGTCAGCGGTACCGTCGGCGCGGCGGTCGGATCTCCCGTGGGGCGTGGACGGATCCGGCTCGTCGCGGCGCTCGGAGCGGGGCAGTTCCTCGCGCACAATGCGCTGATGATGGCAACCGTCGCAGGTCATTCCCACGCCACCGTCGAAGGGTCGGGCGTCACCGGGTGGGCGATGCTGGCCGCACACGCCGCGGCCACCGTGCTCGCCGCATTGCTGATCGCCGCCGTGGAGCGCATCTACGCCGCGGTATCGCGTGCCGTCTGGTCGTTGTTCGCGCACTTCGAATGGCTTGCGCCGGGTGATGATCGGCTGGTCCGCACGCCCGATACGCACGTCCGGCCGCCCGGTGCGCTGCTGCTCGGCGCCATCTCCCGGCGTGGCCCGCCGATCTCTTCCGCCTTCGTGACCGCGCTCTGATCCGGGTAGGCCCGGGTACGCGCGTATCGGAGGCTGTCCTTGTGCCCGTCGCGGATACGTGGTCCGCGCCGGAAGGATATCGGTGCGTCCATTTTCGGTCCGGCTCACGGCTGCGTAATTCGCGCGGTGAGAAATTATCCCCCGGCCGTATGTAATTGACCTCTGTGCACTGATATCGAAATCGCGCGGTGTCGATCGTTCATCGACCATTGGCAATTCGTGCTGCGCGAATGACGGATTCATGCTGCCGTCGATCGTTCCGGTCGGCGTGTGGAAGGGAAATGCTTTGTCGAGCAACAAATTCACGTGGCCCCGTCGCGGGCTGCCCCGGCTGCGGCCCGCGTTCACGGTGCTGGCTGCGGCACTGATCGGCGCGACCGTGCTGGGCACCGGAGTGGCCGACGCGCACTCGCATATCACGCACGCCGAGCCTGCCGACGGCGCAGTGCTGCAAGCGGGCCCGCCGCAGGTGAGCGTCACCTTCAACGAGAAGGTGGAAGATCCGGAATTGGCGGTGAGCGGTCCGGACGGCAACACCTATTCCGTCGGCGACGTGCACGTCGACGGTCGCACGCTCAGCGTCGATCTGGCCCCGCTGGGCCCGGCCGGGCTGTACACCACCCACTTCACCGTGACCTCCAAGGACGGCCACCGCATCGAGGGGCAGCGCACGTTCACGCTGGCCCAGCCCGGTGACGGCACCGGACCGCAGCAGTAGTTCCCCTCCTCCCCACAGCTTTTCGTCTCGCGGACCGAAGTTCGCGAGGAAGGACATCCCCTGATGAAGACTCTGAACAAGTTCACCGCCACCGCCGCGCTCGCCGTCGCCGCGCTCGCCATCACCACCGGCACCGCCGCCGCCGACGCCCCCGCGACTCAGGAACGACCGGGCAGCACCGTCAGCACCGACATCGTCCCCGGCATCCACTACACCGCCAATGTGGTGGATCACTCCGTCGTGCTGCGCACCGACGCCGGCCGGATCAATGTGCGTGGCAGCCAGTTCGAGGTGCTCGACGCCGACGGCAAGCTGGCATTCGGCATGCCGCTGACCTACCAGCTGGACAAGAAGGACTGGCCGATCGCCGCGCAGGTCGACGCGGACGGCCGGACCATCACCCTCACGCCGAGTGCCGACCCCGCGCAGGCCACCCCCGCCGCCGAGGTCGCCCTGAAGCCGATCTTCTCCCAGGACGACTTCAACGACGCCCTCGGCGTGGCGGGCACTCAGATCGGCCTGGCCACCGCGATCGGTGGCATGCTCGGCGCGGCCATCGGGCTTGTCGGCGGCTGCATCGCCGGTGCGATCGTCGGCACCGAGCTGATGCCGCCGGCGTTCCTGGTCGGTGCGCCCGGCGGCTGCATCGCGGGCGCGGGTGTCGGCGCGGGGCTCGGCACCGCCATCGGCACCATCGCCATCGGCGCACCGGTGACCGTGGTCAGCCTGATCCAGATGTACAACACCCTCACCCACAGCGAGAATTGATCCGCGTCCCGGGTGTCCCGCGTCGCCGGGACACCTGGGCACGGTGAATTCGGCTACCTCCGAACGGATTTCCTGCCATGGCCCTCTCCTCCGCTGCCCGGACCGCCATCACGGCCGCGATCAGCGCCGCCGCCCTCCTCGCCAGTGCGGGCGTCGCCTCCGCGCACGTCACCGTGTCCGCCCCCGACGCCATCCAGTCCGGTGACGCGGTCCTCACCTTCCGCGTCCCCAACGAGTCCGGCACCAATAGCCCGACCACCGCACTGACCGTTCAGTTCCCGTCCCTGCTGTCGGTCGACGCCCAGCCGATTCCGGGGTGGAAGTCGGTCATCACCAAGGACGCCGCCGGCAAGGTCACTGCCGTCACCTGGACCGCCGATCCCGGCGCGGGCATCGCACCCGGCCAGTTCCAGCAGTTCCAGGTCCTCGCAGACGATCTGCCCGACCAGGACCACCTCACGTTCCCGGCCACCCAGACCTATTCCGACGGCGAGGTCGTGAAATGGGATCAGGCCGATAACCCGGACGGCACCGAACCCGAACGTCCGGTCCCTACACTGGATCTCGCGCCGAAGGGCTCCGACCACAAGTCGGCCGCGGCGGCCACCACCGACCACGACACCACCGCGCGCTGGCTCGGTGGCATCGGAATCGCCCTGGCCATAGGAGCACTCGGTGGCACCGCGTTCGCGGCCCGTCGCCGCGCCTGAGAATCCGCTCGCGAGGTACCAGGTCGCGCCCGTGTCCGTCACCGGACACGGGCACGACCTCAGACGACGGTGAAGTTCCCGCCCGAGGTCGACGCCTGTTCCAATCCTGATGCCGCCCATGCCTCATGGCTATGAATGCATCGGTCTGCTACTCGGGCAGCAATCGGCGGACGAACCCAGCGCCGACCAGGCGTGAATACGCCGCCCGAACCTCATCCGGTACGTCCTGCTCGATCGCCCAGCCCTTCGCGGGGTAGACCCAGATGCGCTGTGTATCGCCGACCAGCATGGTGATCACCCGATCTACGTCACCGATCTCGGCGACGTAGTCATCGAGTGCAAGCGGAAGAGACCCGCAGATCGCATCCACCTCGGGCCAGCGCTTCCGGCAGATGGCATAGCTTCGACGTTGCTGGTACGGACGGGAAATCAACATCACCGATTCGACCGAGCCCAGGCTCTGGCGTTCGCTGAGCAGCGCTCTGACGAAATCGATGTTCTCCCCGGTGTTGGTCGCCGAGGGCTCGACCAGGATCGCTGAAGCTGGCACGCCCAGCTCGACCGCGCGCTCCCGGAAATGCACTGCCTCGCCACGAGGGAAGCGGTCCACGGTGGTAGGCGCATTCGCCCCCGTGAATACGATCAGCGGGAAAACGCCTGCGTGATAGAGGTTTGCCGCATGTGCCGCGACCCCGATGTCATGGCCGCCGAGCCCGATCCCGACGTCGACCCGCCGCACCTCGTGGTGCATCTGGTTGTAGTCCCAGAGGATTTCGACGTCCGAGCGGTACACCGCCGGCAAGGTCGTCGTGGACATCGGATGCTCCTCTACTCGGGCAGCTTGAAGTTGTATGTCCATGAGAAGCGGGATGCTGCGTGTACCCCACGCGCAAACTCGATCAGAACATCACTCGCGGTGTAGGTACGGCGCGTAAGGATCATCACGGGCTCACCGGTGGGAAGCTCCAGACTCTCCCTTTCCTGTGGGGTAGGCATACGCGCGAAGATCGTTTCGGACATGTGGTCGGGTTCGAAACCCTGCAGAGTGAGAATCGAGAAGCCGCCGCCGGGTCCGGCGGGCCCTGGTGCTGGGTCGACCAGTGGTGTTCCTTCGACAATCCGCGGGATGTAGTAGCTGGTGAGAGTGTGGGTCGGTCGGCCGTCATCCCGCACCGTGCGGGCGCGCTCGTAGACGAGCGAACCTGGTTCCAGCCCATAGGCTTCCAGCACTTCCGGATCGGCTTCGACAAGTGCGACGGTCTGCGTTTGGTCGGTTTGTTGCCACGGCCGCCCGGACGCTTCACGGTCTGCGATGAAGGCGACGGTTTCGCCGTACTTCCACTTCTGCTTCGAGTACCGCTCCATGCCCAGTCGTCGCATCGGCGGGCGCTCGCGGACGACGGTCCCCCGTCGCCTGATCGGAGTCACCAATCCCTCGGTTTCGAGCAGGCCCACTGCCTGGCGGACGGTCTTGATGTTGACGTCGTACTGCTCGGCGATTTCTTCCTGCTTGGGAAGTGTTGTGCCGGGGAGGTATTCGCCCCGCACGATCGCATCGCGCAGACTGGCTGCCAACTCACGGTATCCGCTCATGTCGCTCGAAGACTCTCCGGTCGCTTCCATGGATCGTTGCCGATAAGAGTAGCTGTAATCGGGAGGGTGAGGTCTTGAGCTATATAGAACCGGTTATATTCGCCTCATCTTTGGCTATTCTCGGATAGAGCTACCTCTATTGAGCCGTTGCGAACGGGAGGAATGGTCATGTCGAGTGCTGGGGAGCGGAACTGGATTCACGATGACTGCGAGAAGGGGTACGTGTACCCCTTGGATCGCCAACGCGCTGAAGGCATTTTGAAGATCCACACCCGATGCGACCCGCCCTGTCCGCGCAAGTCGACCGCAGCCGAATATCTGGCAGGGCGAGTTGTCGCGAACAACTCCCACGATGGGATGTAGGGCGAAAACGGTAGTGGTTCCTGCGCCCCGGGTGCGCCCGTCGCTTCTCGCCGCCATCGTCCTGGCGGTGCGGCGCAGGCGTTGACCCGGCTTCGTCAGCCGAGGTGATCGAAGCGTCGCTTCGTGGTCGTGACAGGCGAATTCAGGGTCAGGTCGAGTACGGTGACCGTCACATCGGTGATGGATCCGGATTGGAACTTGGCCGACTCGCCGAACAGCTGAACGGGATTCACCGTGACGATCGCCTGCTGGGGCTGGCCGATGCAGTTGACCGGGGCGAGGGAGCTGCCGTTGACTCCCGTGCCCAGGTAGGGCGTCGCGCGGACCGTTACCGACAGCTCCGCGCCGAGGCCGGCGCTGCACTGGTAGGAAACACCGATCACGGCATTGCCATTGGTTTCTCGGGCGGTGTCGACGGTGAGCGTGGCGGTCGCGTCCGCGGTGCCGGTGGCCAGCACGGTGGTGACGGCGAGCGCGCCGAGTGCGGTGACGAGGGAACGTGCGTGCACGGTGTTTCCTTGCTGTCCGGGCGGCTACCACACGAAGCACCGACGACGCGGCAACCAGCCGGTCCATCGACCCGCATGCCGATTTCAATACCGTTGGCCTGCACTATTTTTCGGATTCCAGCGGTGCCTCGGAAGTGAGGATAGCGGATAGCAAACCAACCGTGACGAACTTTTGAGACTTTCACCTCAAGTTACTGGTCGGCTGACCGGGAACGGGGTCGCGCCGGTCCGGCCGCGCCGCGCCCCCTGGCCGGACCGGGTTGCTAGGTTCGTGTCCGTGTCGGCGCGCACCGTTCCCATCCACTTCGTGCTGCGACTGCTGCGGGAAGCCGAGCGGCGTGGGCTCGACGCCATGCCATTGGTGCTGGCGTCGGGGCTGACTCCGGCGATGATGGACAACCCGCAGGCCCGGGCGACCGTGGATCAGATGTCCGTGCTCACCCGGGCGGTCTGGAAGCTCACCGGGGACGAGCTGTTCGGGCTCGGACCTTCAGTACCGCGCGGGACCCTGAATCTGCTGGGCATCTCGCTCGTCCACGCCGAGGATCTGCGCGATGTGATCGCCCGCGCGTGCGAGGGCACCGCGGTGATGTCCGGCGCCCCGGACATCACCGCCGAGTTCGGAGTGGAACGCACGCGCGTGGAGATCGATCTGAGCCGCCTCGACGATCCCGAGCACCTGGGTTCCGAATCGATGATGGCGATGCTGCACCGCTTCGTCGGCTGGCTCATCGGCCGCCGGATCGTGCTGCGGTCGATCGAGTTTCCCTATCCCGCCCCGCCGCATGCCGACTTCTACGACGTGATCTTTGGGCGCACACCGATTTTCGGGGCCCGGCAGACCGCCATGACCTTCGACAGCGAGCTGCTCACCCTGCCCGTCGTGCGCACCGAACGCGAAATGCGGGAGTTCGTGCGCGCTATGCCGATGACCTGGTACTCCACCCGCGACGATGAGCCGAGCACCGGCGAACGGGTACGACGGGTGCTCGAACGCGGCCTGAAGGGTGAGTGGCCCACCTCCGAGGACATCGCCGCCCGCCTCGCCGTGAGCGTTCCGCACCTGCGCCGCCTGCTGCGTGAAGAGGGCACCTCCGTGAGCCGGATCAAGGAGGAGATCCTGCGCGACGCCGCCGTCGCCAGCCTGGTCCGCGGCGAGGAGTCGGTCGAGGACCTGGCGCAACGCCTGGGCTTCTCCGAGGCGAGCGCGTTCCGCCGCGCTTTTCGCCGGTGGACCGGCAGCCCGCCCGGTGCGTATCGATCCGGCGGCGAATAACTTTCGCGGCCCATGCTCGCCGCGGTCATGGATTTCGCGCGATGCGGTCATGGTGTGGCGGCCGCTGTGCGACGGACGATCGGTAGAGCGTGTTCGGCTCTGCCGGACCGGTCGCATGGAAGGAACACTCGCAATGACGCAGGCCGATATGGCCGGATCCGTCGTCGCCATCACCGGCGCGGCGCGCGGTATCGGCAGGGCCACCGCCGAGGCGTTCGCCCGGGCCGGGGCCAAGGTGGCCATCGGAGACCTCGACGCCGAGCGGGCGAAGGTCACCGCGGACGAGCTGACGCATGCGGTGGGCGCGGCCGTGATCGGCCTGCCGCTGAATGTCGCCGACACCGCCTCCTTCACGGGCTTCCTGGATTCGGCCGAGCGGCAACTGGGCCCGCTCAACGTGCTGGTCAACAATGCGGGCATCATGCCGACCGGCGAATTCCTCGCCGAGAAACCCGCAATGACCGAGCTGCAGATCGACGTCAATATCCGGGGCGTCGTCAACGGCTCCCGGCTCGCGGGGCAACGGTTCGCCGAACGCGGGCGCGGGCACATCGTCAACATCGCCTCCATTGCCGGACTCACCGGCGAGCCCGGCCTGGCGACATACTGCGGCACAAAGCATTTCGTCATCGGCTTCACCGAAGCGCTGCACCGGGAACTGCATCCCGCGGGTATCGGCGTCACCATGGTGCTGCCGGGATTCATCAATACCGAGCTGGCTGCCGGCACCCGCCCACCTGCCTGGTCGCGCGCGCTGGCCATGCGAGAACCGCAGGATGTCGCGGCCGGAATCGTCGCCGCGGTCATCCGGGACGCCCGGACCATCACCGTGCCGGCCACCATGGGCGTGCTGCTGAAGGCCACCCGGCTGCTGCCGGGTCGGTTGCGCCTGGCGGCTGTTGACGCACTCGGCTGGGGTGACGTCTTCACCGCGCCGGATCAGGCGCAGCGGGAGAAGTACCACCGCCGCCTGGCGGGAGAACAGTGATGGCGACGGTCGAGCAGACCATCGAACGAGGCGTGTTCGGTCATATCGGACCGAAGGCACGCAGGGCCCGCATTCCACCGACGACAGCGATGAGAACATTGAAATGAGCACTGACGCATACATTTTCGAAGCCATCCGCACCCCTCGCGGGAAGGGCAAGCGCACCGGGTCGCTGCACGAGGTCAAGCCGATCTCGCTGGTGGTCGGGCTGATCGAGGAGCTGCGGGTGCGGTTCCCGGAGCTGGACGAGGACCGCATCTCGGATGTGGTGCTGGGCTGTGTGACGCCGGTGGGGGAGCAGGGCATGGACATCGCCCGGACCGCGGTGAACGTGGCCGGATTGCCCGACACCGTGGGTGGCGTGCAGATCAACCGGTTCTGCGGGTCCGGGCTGTCGGCGGTCGGCATGGCGGCGTCGAGCGTGCGGGGCGGGTTCGAGGAGCTGGTCATCGCGGGCGGCGTGGAGTCCATGTCTCGGGTCGAGATGGGCAGTGACCACGGGGCCATGGCCTACGACGCGGCCACCGCGTACGACAACTACTTCATTCCCCAGGGTGTCGCGTGCGACCTGCTCGCCACCATCGAGGGGTACAGCCGGGAGGTTGTCGACGCCTACGCGGTGCGCTCGCAGGAGCGTGCGACGGCGGCCTGGGATGGCGGGTACTTCGCCAAATCCGTGGTACCGGTGAAGGATATGAACGGCGTGACGATTCTCGATCACGACGAGCACCTCCGGCGGAACTCCTCGATCGCGGACCTGGGCAAGCTTCAGCCCGCCTTCGCCGGTATCGGCGAGTTCGGTGGCTTCGACGCGGTCGCCATGCAGAAGTTCACCTTCGTCGAGAAGGTGGATCACGTACACACCGGCGGCAACAGCTCCGGCATCGTGGACGGCGCGGCCCTGGTTCTGATCGGCAGTGCGGAGGCCGGGCAGGCCAGCGGGCTGGTGCCGCGGGCCCGCATCGTCTCCTATGCCACCAGCGGTTCCGATCCGGTGCTCATGTTCGAGGGCCCGATTCCGGCCGTGGGCAAGGCGCTCACGCTGGCGGGACTGACCGTCGATCAGATCGACGTGTTCGAGATGAACGAGGCGTTCGCGGCGGTGGCGCTGAAAGTGCAGGCGCACTTCGGGATTCCGGACGAGAAGTACAACGTCAACGGCGGCGCCATCGCCATGGGGCACCCGCTGGGCGCGACCGGATCGATTCTCGTCGGCACCGTGCTCGACGAACTGGAGCGCACCGGCGGCCGCTACGGCCTGATCACGCTCTGCGTCGCGGGCGGCATGGGCGTCGCCGCCATTATCGAGAGGGTCTGAAAGCCATGACCGACAATACTATTCGCTGGGACCGCGATGCGGACGGCATCGTGACCCTGACCATGGACGACCCGAACCAGCAGGCCAACACCATCACCGAGGCCTTCCAGGCGTCGCTGGCCACCGCGCTCGACCGCATCGACGACGAGCGCGACGCCATCACCGGCATCGTGATCACCTCCGCCAAGAAGACCTTCTTCGCGGGCATGGACCTGAATGTGCTGCTGGAACAGCTGGTTCCGGCCGCACCGGCGGAGATCCTCGCGGTCACCGCGGCGTTCAACGCGCAGCTGCGGCGACTGGAGACCATCGGCAAGCCGGTCGTGGCCGCCATCAACGGTGCGGCGCTGGGCGGCGGTCTCGAGCTCGCATTCGCGACCCACCACCGGATCGCCGCGGATGTGCGCGGCAACCAGATCGGGCTGCCCGAGGTGCTGCTCGGGGTGCTGCCCGGCGGCGGCGGTATCGGGCGCGCGGTGCGGCTGCTCGGAATTCAGCAAGCGCTCATGCAGGTGCTGCTGACGGGCGAGCGAATGCACCCGGCCAAGGCGCTGAAGGTCGGGGTGATCGACGAAATCGTCGGCAGTGCCGAGGAATTGGTGCCGGCCGCCAAGGCGTGGATCAAGGCCAACCCGGACCGGAAGGTGCAGCCGTGGGATGTGAAGGGCTTCAAGATTCCGGGTGGCTCGCCGGCCACGCCGGCCTTCGCGGCCACGCTGCCCGCCTTCCCCGCGAATCTGCACAAGCAGCTCGAGGGCAATGACCACATGCCCGCCCCGCGCGCCATCATGGCGGCCGCGCTCGAGGGCGCGCTCGTCGACTTCGATACCGCGCAGAAGATCGAGTCGCGCTACTTCGTGTCACTGGTCAAGAGTCCGGTGGCGCGCAATATGATTCAGGCCTTCTTCTTCGACATACAGCAGGTCGAGAGCGGGGCGGCGCGGCCGGTGGGCATCGAGAAGAAACCGATCAAGAAGGTCGGCATCCTGGGTGCGGGCATGATGGGCGCCGGTATCGCCTATGTCACCGCCAAGGCGGGCATCGAGGTGGTGCTCAAGGACGTGAGTCTCGAAGCGGCGCAACGCGGTAAGGCGTACTCGGAGAACCTCGAGGCCAAGGCCTTGGCCAAGGGGCGCACCACCGAGGAGAAGTCCACGGCGCTGCTCGGCCTGATCCACCCCACCGCCGACGCCGCGGATTTCGCGGGTGTGGACTTCGTCGTCGAGGCTGTTTTCGAGAACCCTGAGCTCAAGAACAAGGTCTTCCAGGAGATCGAGGATCTGGTCGAACCCGGCGCGGTGCTCGGCTCCAACACCTCCTCGCTACCCATCACCGGGCTGGCGCAGGGGGTGAAGAAGGGCGAGGACTTCATCGGCATCCACTTCTTCTCGCCGGTCGAGGCCATGCAGCCGATCGAGATCATCCGCGGCGCGAAGACGTCGGACGAGACCCTGGCCCGGGCCATCGACTACACCCTCGCCATCAAGAAGTATCCGATCGTCGTCCATGACGGCCGCGGGTTCTTCACCACCCGGGTGTTCTCCCTGTGGCTGCTCGAGGCCGTGGCCATGCTCACCGAGGGCATCGACCCGGCCACCATCGAGCAGGCCGGCGCCCAGGCCGGATACCCGGTCGCGCCGCTGCAGGTCGCCGACGAGCTGTCCTTCGGCACCATTCGCAAGATCATGGACGAGACCATCGCCGCGGCCGAGGCGGAGGGCACCGCGCTCGCCGAGTCGATTCCGGTCGCGCGCGAGGTAGTGGTCGCGCTCATGGACCGGTTCGAGCGCAATGGAAAGCTCGGCGGCGCAGGATTCTACGACTACGCCGACGGCAAGCGGACCGGCCTGTGGGACACCCTGCGCGACGAGTACAAGACCGATCGGACGCTGCGGGTTCCGTTCGCGGATCTCGAGGACCGCCTGATGTTCATCCAGGTGCTCGAAACCCAGAAGTGCTTCGACGAGGGCGTTCTCGCCTCCGACGCGGACGCCAATATCGGTTCCATCTTCGGTATCGGCTTCCCGGCCTGGACCGGCGGCGTGCGGCAGTTCATCGCGGGCTACCCGGGCGGGCGCGCCGCGTTCGCCGCCCGCGCCGACGAACTGGCGCAGCGCTACGGCGCGCGGTTCCGCCTGCCCGAAAGCCTGCGCGCCGAATAGGCGTGCGGCAGCGGTGGGGCCGGGCCGCGCGCCCGCGCCCGGCCCCTACCCGCTTTCCCCGGTCGGCCCGCCGGCTGCCATACGAAAGGACTTCGACGATGAATCGCCAGGGCAACGCACCCGAAACCCTGTGTGCCGCATTCCAGCAGACCGCGGCGGCCCATCCGGACAAGGTCGCGATCCGCACACCCGGCGACGAGGTCGTGATCACCTGGCGGGAATACGCCGAACGGGTCCGGTCGATCGCCACCGGGCTGGCCGGACTGGGTGTCGGGCGCGGCGACACCGTGGCGCTCATGCTGACCAACCGGCCCGAATTCCATCTCTGCGACACGGCGGTGCTGCACACCGGGGCCACGCCGTTCTCGGTGTACAACACCAATCCGCCGGAGGTGCTCGGCTACCAGTTCGACAATGCCGACGCCAAGGTCGTCATCTGCGAATCGCAATTCCTGCCGCAGGTGCGGTCCGGGATGCAGCTGGGCGGCAAGGTCGAACATATCGTCTGCCTGGACGCCGCACCGGGTGTGCTCGCTCTGGCCGACGTGGAGGCCGCTCTCGCAGCGGATTTCGACTTCGAGGCGAGCTGGCGTGCCGTGCGGCCGGAGGATGTGCTGACCATCGTCTACACCTCCGGCACCACCGGCATGCCCAAGGGCGTGGAGATCACCCATGCCAACCAGATGGCGAGTGCGCGGGTTATCGACGAGCTCATGGAGCAGATCGGCGGCATGACTCCCGACGACGGCGTCATCTCCTATCTGCCCGACGCGCACATGGCCAATCGCTGGGTCTCGCACTACTTCTCGATGAAGACCGGGGTGCGGATCACGGACGTGGCCGACCCGAAGCAGGTCATCGCGGCACTCACCGAGGTACGGCCCACACTCTTCCTCGGCGTGCCCCGCATCTGGGTGAAGGTCAAGGCCGGACTGGAGGCGAAGGTCGCGGCCGAATCGCCGGCTCGGCGCGTGCTGTTGCCCTGGGCACTGGGAGCCGGGCGTGCCATCGCCCGGGCGAATACCGAGGGCCGGCAGCCCGATCTGATCGAGAGGTTGCAGTACGCCGCGGCCCAGCCGATTCTCGCGAAGGTGCGCGCGCAGCTCGGCATCGACAAACTGCGCGTAGCTGTCTCCGCGGCCGCGCCCATTCCGGTCGAGGTGCTGGAATTCGCCGTGGGACTGGGCATTCCGGTGTGCGAAGCCTGGGGACTGACCGAGGGCACCTGCGCTCTCACCATCAACCGGCCCGATGCCCTCCGTATCGGCACCGTCGGTACTCCTGTGCCCGGCGCGGAGATCGAGCTCGGCGCGGATGGAGAAGTGCTGGCCCGCGGTCCGATGATCATGCGTGGCTATCGCAAGGCGCCCGAGAAGACCGCCGAGGCCATCGATTCCGACGGTTGGCTGCACACCGGGGACATCGGCGAACTCGACGATGCGGGATATCTGCGGATCGTCGACCGCAAGAAAGAACTCATCATCAATGCCGCGGGCAAGAACATGTCGCCGTCGAATATCGAGAACGCTCTCACTGCGAACATCTCGTTCGCCGGACCGGTGGTGACCATCGGTGACGGGCGGCGCTACAACACCGCGCTCATCACCCTCGACCCCGAGGCCGTCGCGGAATTTGCTGCCCAGCAGGGCATTTCTGGACCAGTTGCCTGCCTGGCCGAGAATCCCACCGTCCGTGCGGCGGTCGCGGCCGGCGTGGACGCTGCGAATCGCACGCTGTCACGGGTCGAACAGATCAAGAAGTTCACCGTGCTCGCCGACGTCTGGGAACCGGGCGGCGAATACCTCACGCCCACCACCAAATTGAAGCGCAAGCCGATCGCGGCCGGATACGCCGACCGCATCGACGCCATGTACTAGCGGCCCTCCGCCGCTGACGCCACGGTACGCAAAGGAGCGTATTGCGATGTTCTGGACTCAGCTCGGAGCCCAATTCGGAATCGATGGCGCAGTGGCCCGGGCCTTCCGGACCCTGTTCCCACCGACCCCCGGTGACACCGAGGTCTTCGCACACGGCGAGACCGCCCCCGGCCTGCTCCGGAACCCGGCGATCCCCTACGAGGCCGGCACCGTCGAAACCGCCGACGGCGCACGAATCCACGTGCGTGAGTACGGCCCTCGCTCCGCACCCCGGATCGTGCTCATCCACGGCTACGCCTGCCGCATCGAATACTGGAACCCCCAGATCAACCAACTCGCCGACCGCTACCGCGTCACGGTCTATGACCAGCGCGGCTTCGGCCGCAGCACCCAGGGCAACCGCCCCTTCAGCGTCGACGCCCTCGGCGACGACCTGTCCTACGTCCTCGGAGCCGTGGTCCCCGCCGGTGAACAGGCAACCATCGCCGGGCACAGCCTCGGCGGCATCGCCATCATGTCCTGGGCCGCCAGACATCCGCACGACGTCGCACGCCAGGCCCGCTCGGTCCTACTGATCGACACCATCGCCGACGCCTTCGCCGCAAGCACCAAGATCCTGCCCGCCCCCGGACTCGATCGCCCACTCCGCAATCGCCTCCTGAACTTCGCAATAGGCAGACTCCCCATCCCGAATCCGACAGTGCTCGGCCTGCTGTTCAGATACACGGTGCTGACGACCCGCGCAGGCCACGCCGAAACAGCCTTCATCGAAGCCCTGATCGCGTCCTGCCCCAATCCTTTCCGTACCCGCGCCCCCAGCGTCCTGACCGACCTCGACGTAACCGCCGGCCTTCCCCACCTCACCATCCCAACCACCATCATCGTCGACACCGCCGACCGCCTGACCCCACCCACCGCCTCGCGCCGCATCGCAAACCTGCTGCGCGCCAACGGCATCACCCCCTACTGCCTGGAATTACCCGGCCTCGGCCACTGCACCACCCTCGAAGCCCCCTACACCATAACCGCCGAAATCGACCGCGCAGCCACCCCCGGCGTCGTCGGTCGATCAGTCGGCTGAGCAAACGGGACATCGTCGGCTAAGCGTGGCGCTATTTCTGGGCCGACGGGCTGCTGCTCAACCGAGTATCCGGACTGGCTGCCAGTCGTTCGACGGATTCCGGCGACGTGGTCCTTTCCTAACGTCGAGCGGGTACTGCGTTCTCGACGAAAGGCAATGACATGACCGACCAGGTGATACCGGACCGGGAGCTCGGCGAGCGGCCCGAGGGATATCAGGGACCGAACCTGTCACCGGTGGGGCTCGAGCATCGGGCACAGTGGTTCGCGGATGGGGTTGTCGCGCTGATGGCGACGCTGCCGCCGAAGGACAACAACGGGGTCATCGTGGGCAGCGCTGCGGCGCTCGTGGTGGATGCGGGAATCACGCCGGCCATTTCGGAGCGGATTCAGGCGCAGGCGGCCATATTGACCGATCGGCCGGTGCGGTACCTGGTGAATACGACCTACCACGGTGATCACACTTTCGGCAATGCCGCGTTCCCGGATGAGGTGATGGTGATCTCGTCGCGGCTGAACAAGGAGAACATGTCCGATCTGGACAATGAGAAGCGGCAGCGGACCGGGAACATGTACGGCGCGGAGGCGGAATTCGATGCGGTGACCCGTTGGCGTACACCGGATGTGGTGTTCGACGATTTCGCCGAGATCGATCTGGGCGGGCGCGTCGTGCAGCTGTGGCAGTTCGGTCCTGGTAACGGTCCGGGTGACACCGTCGTGTATGTCCCGGATACCCGCACGGCGTGGACCGGCAACTACGTCTGCCACGCGGGCATTGCGCCGATGCTGCTGCAGGGCGGACCCGAGCCCTATCTCGTCTCCCTGCGGAAGATGCGGGAAACACTGCCGGACATGGCGATCGTGGTGCCGGGGCACGGGCCGATGGGCGATGCTCGCGAGGCGGTCGACTGGCTGATCGGATATCTGGAGCAGCTGCGGGACGAGGTCGCCGTGGCGGTCGCCGCGGGACTGGCCCTGGAGCAGACACAGGCGCAGGTCTCGAATCCGTGGGCGGAGACTCTGGCACCGAGTCTGATTGCCGCGCTCGGTGATTACGCGGTTCCGGTGGAGTTCGCTACCCAGGGCCTGCTCATGCTGTGCCGGAATCTGCACCGGCTCAATGTGCTGGCGACCTATCGGTCCCAGTCGGTGTGATTCGTGGACGGGGCGGCCGAATCGGCGCCGCCCCCGCAGGCATCGAACCGGCTCCGCGACATTCCGCGGCGCACCCTCATGTAAGAAGTTAGGTATCGCGTGACCATGCAACGCACCCGTTTGACTCTGAATCAGCTCGAGGAAACCCTGCTGATCACATTGTGGGCCAAGGCCCTCGACAGCAAGCTGCGCGTCCCAATGCTCGGCGACACCCGCTCCGCGGAGATCGCGGATCGGATCGACTACGACTTCGACACCTTGAAGATCAAGGCCGCCTTGACCTACGAAACAGCGCTGCGCAGTAAGAAATTGGACGATGCCGTGCGGTCCTTCACCGCCGCGCATCCCGACGCGGTGGTGCTCGACCTGGGCTGTGGGCTGGATCCCCGAATGGTCCGGTGCCGGCCGACCGCCGGAATCGATTGGTACGATGTCGACTTCCCCGAGGTCGTCGCGTTGCGTCCGCAATTCCTGCCGGAGCCCTCTCATCTCGTGAGCGCGGACGTCACCGCCACGGACTGGCTCGCGGAAATACCGGGCGACCGGCCGGCCATGATCGTCGCCGAGGGGCTGATCCCCTTTTTGCCCGGCAGCTCGTTCCAAGTCCTGACCCGTGCTCTCACAACGCATTTCGGCACCGGCGAGATAGCCCTCAACGGCTATACCCGTTTCGCCGCGTGGGCGATGAAATACCACCCCACCATCAAGGCGCTCGGCATCACCGCCGCGGCGGGTTTCGACGACCCCCGTGAACCGGAATCCTGGGGCGCCGGGCTGACCCTCATCGACGAGGACTTCCTCACTCGCGCACCCGAAGTAGCCGATTGGCCGCAACCCCTGCGGGGACTCACCCGGACCATGTCCCGCAGCACCGCCCTGTCCCGTCAGGGCGCGCGCATCCTGCGCTACCGGTTCTGACTCGGACCGTCCTGCTACTGCTGATGGACCAGTGCGGGTAGTTCGGCCCGCACTGCGACGCCGAGTTTCGGATAAGCCTTGTAGAGGTGGTAGCCGACGGTGCGGGGGCTGAGGAACAGCTGCGCGCCGATCTCGCGATTCGACAGCCCGTGCGCGGCCAGACGGACCACCTGAAGTTCTTGTGGTGTAAGCAGATCCAGTATCGAGGCGGTGGCCGGTTGCCGGCCGGTGTCGCCGGTCGCGCGCAGCTCGGCCCGGGCTCGGCCGGCCCAGACGCTCGCGCCGATTCGATCGAAGGTCTCCAGTGCCGCGCGCAGACTCGTGCGCGCCTCGGTCTTGTGCCGGGCGCGCCGGAGCCATTCCCCGTACAGCAGTTGGGTGCGGGCCCTTTCGAAGGGTCGGCCGCCTTTCTCGTGCAGCCGCACCGCCGTGGCGTAGTGTGCTCCGGCCTCGTCGTCAGAGCTCGTCTGGGCCAGGCAGCGTGCGTAAACGCCTTGAATCCACGGTGATCGGCTGGCGTCCGCCCAGCGGCGGAAGCGTTCGAGAGCTTCGCCGATGCGTGCGGGCTGCCCGGTGCGCATCGCGGCCTCGACGCGCAGCGGTGTGAAGAAGACGGCCATGTAGTGGCTGCCCATCGGGCCGCGGGAGGCGGATTCGATGCGGTCCAGTACTCGGTCGTAGCGACCTGCGCCCAGGTCGAGCAGCCCGAGCGCGGTGGTGGCCAGTAGCGCGGTGGCGAGTTCGCCGCGATCGAGGGCGGCGGTGAGGGTGGGTTCGGCGAGTTCCCGGCAGCGCTGCTCGTCGCCGATCTGTGCCGCACCCCAGGCGAGAATGCTACGCAGGCCGTCTATCTGGTGGTGCTGTCCGATGGAGTCGGCCAATGTCAGCGCCTCCTCGGCGTGGACCGTGGCGTCGCGGAGGCGGCCGGTGGCGTACTCCGCGGAGGCGAGGTAGTGCAGGCGCATCGGCAGCAGCCGGAGTGTGGACTGCTCGCGGGCATCGGTGACGAGGGTCGTGAGCAGGTCGCGTGCCTCGTCGTCGAGGCCGGTCATGAGGCCCATCGCGGCGGCGTTCATGCGCTCGTCCGGGCTGAGGCCCGCCGGGTGGGAGTGCGCGTGCATCGCGCAGGCGTGCAGCCGGTGTAGCGCGGCTTCGTCGTCGCCACCCAGCATGCGGGCCATGCCGATCATTCCCTCGCTGATCGGTGTCCGGCCGGTGCGCTGTTGCAGCAGGGTCGCGGCCTCTTCGGTGAGTTCGGCATCGCCGACCAACACGCCATTGCGCATAGCGTCGACGAGCATCATGCTCACGAGGTCGGCCGGAGCCCGCCCGGCGGCGTCGATCAGGATGCGGGCGGCCCGGTGCCGGGAACCGAATTCCGATTCGACGATGGCGCGCAGGTAATCCAGGCGTGGCGCGTCCGTTTGGTGGACGGGTCCGCGGTAGGCGCGGCGGACGAGTGCGGCGGTCCGGTGCAGATCGCCGCTGGTCGCCGCCGAGTGGGCGGCGCAGGTCAGGCGGCGCGCCGCGGTGTGCGGTTCGACGGTCAGTTCGGCCGCGCGTTCCATGGCCGCGGCGGCGAGCGCGTGGTCGGCCCGTTCGGCGGCCCGCAGTGCCGCGGTCTCGAGTGCCGTGGCGATCTCGTCGTCAGGGCCGGTCGAGGCCGCGGCGCGGTGCCACGCCGCTCGGTCGGCAGCCTCGGGGGAGCGGCTCGCGGTCAGTGCCTCGGCGAGCGCGCGGTGCGCGTCGAGCCGGCGGTGCATCGGTGCGGCGCCCAGTACGGCCGCGCGGGCCAGCGGATGCCGGAAGGTTATCCGATTGCCTTGGCGCACAAGCAGTCCCGAGTCCTCAATGGCTGCCAGTTCGGTGGGTCCCGCGTGGTGGGCGGCCGCGGCGGCCAAGACGATTTCGAGCCGGCCGGTCTCCTCGACGGCGGCGATCAGCAGCAGGCTGGTGGCCGCGTCGTCCAGTCGTGCGGCCCGCGCGCCGAACGCCGTCTGTACCCGGGTGGAGAGGGGCAGTGTGGCCAGGTCGTAGGAGCCGGCCGGTGCGTGGCCGGTGCGTTGTTCGGTGCTGAGCGCGGAGGGCAGTTCGACCAGGGCCAATGGGTTGCCCTCGGTTTCGGCCAGGAGTCGGGCGCGCACCTGTGCGGCGAGTTCGGGATACCGCTCGTCCAGCAGCGCGGCCGAGGCGGCGGGATCGAGTCCGGTCAGTTCGCGAGTGGTGAGTGCGGTGAGTCCGGCCGGTTCCCGGGCTTCGCCGCGCACCGCGAACAGCAGCAGAACGCCTTCGTGGTGCAGGCGCCGGGCCGCGAAAGTCAGTGCCTCGGTGGAGGATCGGTCGAGCCACTGGGCGTCGTCGACGAGGCACAGCACCGGTCCGTCTTCGGCCAGTTCAGCCAGCATGGACAGCACGGCGAGGCCGACCAGGAAGCGATCGCCGGGTGCAGCCGGGGCCAGCCCGAAGGCGCTCCGCAGTGCCGCGGCCTGCGGTGCGGGCAGGGCGTCGAGCCGGTCCAGCACCGGATGCAGCAGTAGATGCAGGCCGGCGAAGGGGAGTTCGGCTTCCAATTCGATGCCTGCCACGCGAATCACGCGCAGTCCCTGGGCTTTCGCCGCGGTGTAGTCGAGCAGTGCGGTTTTGCCGATGCCGGCGGGCCCGCTCAGCACGTGCGCCCCGCTGCGGCCGGTACGTGCGTCCGCCAGGAGTTGATCGATCAGCGCCAGCTCTTCGGCACGCCCGTATAGCACTCGACGGACCCTACCTAAGCAAACTGGTCGGTACCAGACAGGTCGATCGACTGAATCCTCCGGTCCCATACCGCATATAGCGTTCCTGCCAGGTCGAATCACACCTGGAGAAGGAACCCGTATGTATCCGAATTACTCGCTGAGCGAACGTGATCGGCGTTGGGCGTTGGCCCGTGAGCTGATGGATGAGCAGGGCGTTGATGCTCTGGTGGTCTATGGCGAACACGAGAACGGTGGTCCGGCTCCGTTCGCCCCGGATGTCTACTTCACCAATGAGCGTCCCGGCGCGATCGTGGTCTTCCCCCGTGACGCCGATCCGATCTCACTGGTGTGGTCGCCCATGCATGTCGCCGACCACATCGAGGCCCGTCGCCGCGGCGAGGCGTGCTGGACCGAACCGCAGAACATGCGGGTGGCCAAGCATGCTCAGGGTGTCGTGGACGTGTTGAAGGAGCACGGGCTGGAGCGGTCGGCGGTCGGGGTGATCGGCTTGGAGCCGTATCCGCCGTTCCATTTCAACCCGATCATGCCGTATGGGCTGTGGACGGCGGTCCTGCAGCAGTTGCCGCAGGTGAATTTCAAGCCGGTGTGGTTTCCGTTCCTGCTGCGTACGCTGACCCAGTCCGCGGAAGAGCTTGCGGTGCTGCGGCGTTCGTCCGAGATCGGGGAGGCGATGGCGGCGGCGATGCTGGATATCGCCGCGCCGGGCGTGAGCGAGGCCGAGGTGTACGCGGCCGGCATGTCGGCGTCGTTCCGGATGGGCACGGTCGCGCCGGGCATGCTCATCCAGTCCGGTCCCGGGTTCGCCTGCTGGGGTCCGCCGGTCTGGTCCTACCGCCCGCAGGCGCCGCGGATCGTCGAGGACGGCGATGTGATCTTGGCGGAGGTGTTCTGCCAGTACGGTATGCGCGAATCTCAGCATCAGGTGGCCATTGCCGTGGGTGAGGTGCATCCGGATATCGAGGCGGCGGCGAAGGTGGCGCGCGCTTCCTACGAGGCCGGGTTGGCCGTGCTGCGGCCGGGCAATACCTTCGGTCAGGTGGTCGAGGCCATGCAGGCCCCCCTCGATGCGGCGGGCGGCTGGAATGTGCATCCGCTGGTGCATGGGATGAATCCCTATGGCACCGTGTGTGGTTTCGGCCGCGGGATGCGCGAGCTGCCGGAGGCCGCCGAGTATGGGCTGCTGGCCGAGGTGCCGACCATCGGCAGCGATCTGCCGCTGGCCGAGGGCATGGTGTTCGCTTTCGAACCCAACTGTGTCATCGGGGGCAGGCTCGCGAACATCGGCGGCACCGTCGTGGTCGGCGCGAATGGTGCGGTGGAACTGAATTCACTCACCACCGATCTACTGCGGACACAGCCGTGACACCGGAACGCCTTTTACCCTGCTGTCCAAGGCATCGACACCGGATTGCGGTCGATGCCTTGGTGGCCGTCGCAGCAGCGGCCTGTATCGCACTCACCCGGAAGCGTCGCGACCTGCTGCTTCCGTGATGACATGATGGCCATGTGCGCGTACTTGTCACCGGAGCGAACGGTTACCTCGGTCGTGCTGTCGTCGAAGCCCTTCATTCTGTCGGGCACGAGCCTGTCGCGATGATTCGCGCTCATGGGCCGGCGATTCCAGGCGCAGCCGATGTTCGGGTGGCCGACTTGCTCGACGGCAAGGCGATCCGCGACGCGGTAAACGGCGTGGACGCAATCTGTCACCTTGCCGGGTTGACGCGAGCTCGCGAATCGGCCGACGACCCATTGCGCTACTTCCGTGTGAATACCACCGGGACGCTCTCGGTGCTCGAAGCCATGGTCGACGCGGGGATCCGCGGGATCGTCTTCGCATCGACCGGCGCCATCTACGGCACGCCGGATGTTCAGCCAATGACCGAGGACATCGGTGATGCGCCGCCTCATCCATATGCCGGCAGCAAGCTTGCGGCCGAGCTGGCCATCGAGGCCGTCGCCGGTAGCAAGGAACTGGCGGCGGTTATTGTTCGGCTGTCGAATATCGCGGGCGGCGCGGACGGGGATTCGAGTCGGCTGATACCGCGCGCATTGACTGCTGCATCCGAGCATTCGGCGTTGATCGTCAACGGTGATGGCACCGCCGTCCGTGACTACCTGCACATCATGGATGCGGCCCGTGCCTTCGTGGCATGTATCGAGCACCTCCCGCCCGTTGGTACCGCTACCCGCTACAACATCGGCAGTGGACGGGGTACGAGTGTGCTCGACGTGGTTGCCGCGGTGGAACGGGTAACCGGCCGACCTGTTGCGCTCGAGCATCGTTCGGCGGCAGTGGAACCTGCGGTGTTGATCAACGACCCAACCAAGGCGATGGCCGAAATCGGCTGGAAGCCAACGCATTCTGATATCGATGACATCGTTCGCGATGAATCGCGCGCGTCGCTTGTAGAAGAATCCTGAAAATCTGCACCGCTGGAGGACGATGGTGTCCATGGAGAGCAGACTGATCGAGGTGGAGACGGGCCGTCGCGAGGTTGTCCACGACCTCACCTCGCAGTGTGCAGCCTTTCTGCGTGAGACGGCCACGGGATGTGACGGGCTGCTTCACGTATTCGTGCCGCACGCGACCGCAGGCATCGCACTGATCGAACTCGGCGCAGGCAGCGACGACGACTTGCTCGCCGCTCTGCAGAACCTGCTACCGGCCGACGATCGCTGGCGCCACGCCCACGGCTCCCGCGGACACGGACGCTCGCATGTCATGCCCGCGCTGGTTGCGCCCTATGCCAGCATTCCGGTCTTGGGCGGCGAAATGGCCCTGGGGACTTGGCAATCGGTCGCCATCGTGGATCTCAATGTCGACAACCCGGTGCGGCACGTGCGGTTGTCCTTCCTGGCCGGCTGACAATCCGCTTCGCCGAGCGGTAGCACTCCGACGACTCGAATCCCCTGTGGGGCGACGGGGAGGTTATGCCGAACGCGCGCTCGTCAAGGCCGTGGCCAGCGTGCGCAATTGTTCGGTGGCCGAGCCGAACAAGAACTCGGTGCGTTTGGCCGCCAGGAAATATCGATGCACCGGATAGTCCAGGAAGATTCCGATACTGGCGTGCACATGCACCATGGTGTGTGCGACCCGGTGGCCCGCTTCTGCCGCCCAGAACTTGGCCGTGGCGATCTCGGCGTCGGCGGGCAGTCCCTGCGATTCGCGCCAGGCCGCCTGCCACAGGGTCAACCGCACGGCCTCCACATCCAGATGCGCGTCGGCCAGACGCTGTCGGACAGCCTGGAACGAGCCGATCGGCTTGCCGAACTGCTGACGCGTCAGCGCGTATTCGGCTGTCGACTCCAGCGCGCGCTCGACGACGCCGAGCTGATAAGCGCACACGGCGACAGTGGCGTGCCGCTGTGCCCATGCTGCTGCGCCGTTGCCGGGCGAGCCCAGCACATTCGTCGAGTCCACCCTGACGGCATCGAGCTCCAGCAGAGCGGCGTCGGCGCCGTCGACCACCTGCTGCGCGGTGATCCGCAGGCCGGCGGTGTCGCGATCGAGAACGGCCAGCAGAGGTCCTTCGGAGGTGTGCGCCTCCAGCAGGACGGCATCGGCGAAAGCCGCCGCGGGGATCGCGCTGTAGCGGCCCTCGAACTGCCAGCCCGTCGCGGACCTGGTCGCGGTGACGCGGTCGTCGTCGGTGGACAGCGCGACCGCGAGGGTGAACTGTCCCGCCGTGATCGGTTCGACCCAGCGCCGAAGCTGTGCGTCGTCGCCGAACGCGGCGATCGTCGCGGCTGCCACGGCGACGGTCGTGAGGTAGGGCACGGACGCGGCCACTCGGCCCAGTTCCATGAGCACGGTGCACTGTTCGAGCAGACCGAACCCATTGCCGATCGGTGCGGGGAGGGTCGCCTCGATCAGCCCGGCGCGAATCAGGGTGTCCCACAGCGGACGATCGAATCCGGTGCCGTCCGGGATGTGCGTGGTCGACCGGTCGGCCAGCAGTGGGCGGGCGAGACCGGACAGATCGTCCTGAGCCTCGGTGAAGGTGAAATCCATCGGAATCCTCTGTGTTTCAGCGAGTGACGGGCAAACCGAGCGCGGTCTTGGCGATGATGTCGCGCTGCACCTCGTTCGTGCCGCCGCCGAAGGTCAGGATCAGCGACGACCGATGGAACCGCTCGATCCGGCCGCGCAGCAGCGCACCCGGCGAGTCCATGCGGACCACCGCAGAGCGGCCGAGCACCTCCATGAGCAATCGGTATGCCTCGGTGGCCAATTCGGTGCCGAACACCTTGGTGGCCGAGGCGT
Source organism: Nocardia sp. NPDC046763 (assembly GCF_040645495.1). Lineage (NCBI taxonomy): Bacteria > Bacillati > Actinomycetota > Actinomycetes > Mycobacteriales > Nocardiaceae > Nocardia > Nocardia sp. NPDC046763. The sequence continues at coordinate 335,053 of NZ_JBEYYI010000001.1, forward strand.
CGGCCGGACCGAGCTCCCCGGAGTCCGACGCCCACGCGATGCGCCAGTTCCGCAGCTTCAGATACTCGATATGGGCATGGACCCGGGCCAGGTGCAGTTGAACCCACTCGGCGTCGATCACGCGCGAGCCATCGGCGCGGGTGGTGTTCTCGGCCCATTCCCACACCTGCCGCAGTGATTCCTGCAGGGGCGCGGCCGATGTCAGCGCGACCCGCTCATGGTTGAGCTGGTTGGTGATGAGCGGCCAGCCCGAATTCAGCTCTCCGACAACATTGGACACGGGAACCCGAACATCGGCATAGTAGGTCGCGCTGGTGCCCGGTCCCGCCATCGTGTGAATTTTATTCCAGGAGAAGCCCTCCGCAGTGGTCGGGACGATGAGAATGGACAGGCCGCGATGGCGGGTTGCGTCCGGATCGGTGCGGGCTGCGAGCCAGATGTAGTCGGCGTACTCGATGAGGCTGGTCCATGCCTTCTCGCCGTTGATGACGTATTCGTCGCCGTCGCGCACGGCGCGCGTCCGCAACGAGGCCAGGTCGGTGCCGGCGTCGGGCTCGGAATACCCGATGGAGAAGTGCAATTCGCCCTTCGCGATACGAGGCAGGAAGAAGGCCCGCTGCTCGGGGGTGCCGAAGCGCATGATGGTCGGGCCGACCGTGTTGACCGTGAGGAACGGGAACGGGACTCCGGCCGCCGCGGCTTCGTCGTTGAAAATCAGCTGGTCCATGGTGGGCCGGTTCTGGCCACCGAATTCCTCCGGCCAGCCCAAGGTCAGCCAGCCGTCGCGGCCGAGAGACCGCACCACCTGCTTGTAGGCCTCGGGCGCACCGTATTCCCCACCGGGACCGGCCAGCGCCGCACGGATATCCGGAGTCATCAGATCGGCGAAGTAGGCGCGCAGTTGTTTCTGCAACTGCTGCTGCTCCTCGGTGAAATCGATATGCATCCTGATCCCTTGGTCTGCAACATATTCCAGTTCAAAACTAGAACACGTTCCTGTGGCCGATCAAGGCTCGGTGGTGGCAGGAACCTGCCAATTCGCAGTACCGGTCCGGTTGACGGGTCCGGGGTCGGTCAGCAAGCTACCCGTACGGGCGATACACCCTATCGGGGAGGACAACTCGAATCCGCTTCGGTTGCAGCCGAACTTCTACGGACCCAGCCGGTCGTTGATCACCGATCTACTGAGCGCAGGACGACAGGTGCGACTGCTGTATTCGCGCGACTATGTCGAAACCCGCGATCCCGCTGCCTTGATGGCCCTTTGCCCGGGCAGCTAGCAGGAAGATGCCGTCGCCGGGAACTCCGCCGACGATTTTTTGGCCACAACCTGCCAGCCGTGGGAAACAAGCCGAAGTCGTGTTTAACGTCGGGGCCATGGAAAGGACCGATCTCGGAAGTCGTGCCGGCAACCAGGATTCAGCGGGCACAGCACCGTCGACGGCGACACGGTCATGCGCATCGACCAGGTGATTCTCGCGGTGCGGCCGAAGCACCACATGGCATGAACCCGCAGCAGCTTGGCGATCGATCTCTCGAGAAGGCGAACAGATGGATTTCGGATTCGACGACACACAATCCGCGGTGCGTGAAGCCATGGACGGGATCCTCTCGCGCGGACCGGGTTCTGGCGAAGTGTGGCCCATGCTGCACGACAGTGGCCTGCTGGCACTCGCAATCCCGGAGGAGTACGGGGGCGCGGGGCTCGGGGCGGTGGAGGTCGGGATCGTCTCACGGGCACTCGGCGGAGCCGCGCTGACGAGCCCCTTTCTCGGCACCGCCATCGCGGGCCTGGTGGCGTCCCGGGCGGTGGTGGAGCCGCAGGTCTCCGACTGGTGCAAGGGTGTGATGGACGGCGACGTCACCGCTGTGTGTGTGCGAGCCGCGGGCGAGCGCGAGTTGCCCCGACTGGATGGCAAAAACCATCTGATCAGCGGCGTATTCGGGCCCGCGCAGCACAGCGGGGAGGCTCGTTGGCTGCTGGTGCCCACCACCGGTGGACCGGTGCTGGTCGACCTGGCGCAACCGGGTATCACCGCCGCAACCGTCGAAACCGCCTTGGCCACGGCGGAGCCGACGGCTCCGCCGGACGCTCAATTCACGCTGGATGCGGTGAAGGTGACGCCGCTGCTGTCCGGCACCGATGCCGTGGGTGTCTTCACCGATCTCTACCGCACGGTATTTCTTTCCTACGCAAGCGGATTGCTCCATGGTGCATTGCGGCTGACGGCGGACCATCTGGGCAGTCGCGAGCAGTTCGGTCGACCGCTGGCAACTTTCCAGGCGGCCTCACAGGAGATCGCGGACGTCTATGTGCTCGCGACCGCTCTGGAATCGATATCGCTGTACTGCGATTGGACACTCGACAGCGGTGGACGTCCGAGCGCGGACCTCGACGCGGGACTGTTCCTGTTTGCCGGTGAGGGCCGGGCGGCCATGCAGATGTGTCATCACCTGCACGGTGGGCTGGGAGTCGACACCACGTTCCCGATGCACCGGTACTTCTCATCGACCAAGGATGTCGTCCGCCATTGCGGTGGTGAGCGGCACAATCTCACGAGGCTGGCGACGCATTGTTCATAGATCTCACCCCCGACCAGAAGGCGCTTCAGAACGAAATCCGGTCCTATTTCTCCGCTCTCGTCAGCGAGGAGGACGCTTACGCCCTCTTGTTCGACCGCCACGGTCCGCTCGCACATCGGATCGTGCGGCAGCTCGGAGAGGACGGATGGCTGGGTGTCGGATGGCCGAAAGAGTTCGGCGGCAGAGGGTTCGGCCCGCTGGAACAACAGATCTTCGAGTCGGAAGCGGTGCGCTTCAGCATTCCACTGTCCTCGGTCACGCTCCAGACCGTCGGACCGACCCTGTTGCGATACGGCACCGAGGAACAGAAGCAGCGCTTTCTGCCCGGAATCCTACGCGGCGAGATCGAATTCGCCATCGGTTACACCGAACCCGACTCGGGCACCGACCTGTTTTCCCTGACCACCATCGCCCGCCAGCAGCCCGACGGCTCCTACCTGGTCAATGGGCAGAAGACGTACACCACCGGCGGACACACCGCCGACTACATATGGCTGGCCGCCCGCACCGGCACCCCCGAATCCCGCCACCGCGGCCTGTCGATACTCATCGTCGACACCACCGACCCGGGATTCACGTGCACGCCGATCATTTCCTTCGACGGCGCCCACCACACCAACGCCACCTACTACCAGGATGTGCGCGTCCCAGCCTCGATGCTGGTCGGCGAGGAAAACCAGGGCGTGAAGTACCTGATCTCACAACTGAATCACGAACGCGTGATGCTGTCACCGTCCGGCCGCATTGCGGCGATCTATGACTTGATCCACAAATGGGTTGTCGCACAACAATTGACCGACCGCCCCGACGTTCGAGAAGGACTCGCCGAAATCCAGTCCGTCCTACGCCTCAACACGATCCTGAACTGGAGAGTGGTGGCCTCTACCGGCCCCGACGGCCCCAGCCAAGCAGATGCAGCCGCCTCCAAGGTCTTCCACACCACCCGCGTCCAACGTATCGCTCGAATAGCCGAAGACATTCTCTACGCTTACGGCGACGCCACTGAGCCTCACACCGCCAAAACCCTTAAGGCCCTGGACATCCATGCCAAACGCAACGTGGTGATCACTTTCGGCGGCGGCGTCAACGAGGTGATGCGCGATATGGTTTCCGAGGTCGGCCTGGGCTTGCCGAAGGTCTCTCGCTCGCCGAGTATCGACAGCCGCGCGGGCTAGGCTGGAGATCGACTTCGCCGCCCCGGCACCGATGTGCGCGCCGAGGCCAGCCCGGATCCGGCTACCTCGGCGCGGCTGCTGCGGACCTCGAAGCGCAGGGCTCCGGCGTGGTCCAGACGATGGTGGACACGCCGTCGTTACGGGACAGAGCGACGTTACCCACCATCTGGCGAACACCGAGCTAAATTGCGCTGACACCACTCGCCCGAGTGCTCTCGACGATTGAGGAGGAACTATGCGCGTGCTCGGCATTGCCGCGGTGGTGGCCACCACGGCCCTGATGGCCGGATGCTCGTCGAACAGCAGCAGCAATTCCACTCCGTCGACCGTCACCCCCACACCGGCGAATCCTGCCCAGGTAAAGGACTGCCACTCGCAACCGCAGACCCGCCCGTCGGCCATCATCATCACCTGCGCCGACGGCAACCATTCCGTCTCCGATATCACCTGGAGCAGCTGGACCGACAGCTCCGCCCGCGGCACCGGTACCGAGCACCGCAACAATTGCCAACCGAGTTGCGCTGAAGGACACACAGTGTCGATGCCGGTGACGGTCGAGCTGACGACCCCGGTCAATGGCATCTTCACCCAGATGACCCTCGACTCCGGCAACGGCAAACCCGAGACCGAACCGCTTCACCGGTAGAGCATGTCCTGAACCGCAATCCGCTGGGGTGCAACGGCAATACTCAGGAACGGCCGGTCGGGTGTAGCGCAGTGACATTCAAAATCGTCGCCGAAAAATGGTTCGCCACCAAGCAATTCCGCAAGCCGAAAACCATCGCCGGATACCGATCCCTGCTCGATACCCCCGTCTTGCCGCGCTGGCGCGCGGTTCCCCTGCGAGACATCGAGTTCGAAGACATCCAGGAATGGATCGTCAAGACCGCGACCTTGACGCTCGACCTGTACGGGCATCTGTTCGCCGACGATCTCGACGCCGTCGCGACCGCAACGAATGCGGCTGCGGAGTCTGCTGCGGACATACTGCGGACACAGACCCGAGAAGATCATCCTGAAGACGCCGAGAAACCTGATCTACCAGCCGTTTCCTAAGTGCCCCCGGACGGGCTCGAACCGTCACTTGGCGGATTTTAAGTCCGCTGCCTCTGCCAATTGGGCTACGGGGGCATCTGGGTCAGACTACCGAGCCGTTCGGTCGTGCTGGTAGCAGGTATTTGGGGGAGGGTCAGGGGGTGGGGGCGATCATGATGGGGGTTTGGACGGAGAGCAGGAGGGATTGGCTGGTGGAGCCGAAGACCTTGCTGACGAAGCCACCTCGGCCTCGGGTGCCCACCACCAGAAGCTGGGTGCTGGAGGAGAGTTCGAGGAGGGAGCGTTCGGGGCTGTCGTGGGTGGTTTGGCGGTCTATGCGGACATTGGGGTAGCGCTCCTGCCAGCCGGCCAGGCTCTCGGCGAGGACGTAATCGTCGAGGGCGTCCATTTCGGGGTCGTCGGAGGCGCCTTCGGCGTGCAGGGCGATGACGGCCACGCCGCGGACCGAGGCTTCTTCGAGGGCCGCCGCGATGGCGGGCTCACTGATCTTGGTGCCGTCGACGCCGACCAGGATGGGGCGGGTGGGCAGGTCTGGGGGTAGGGGGACGCCGTCTCGGACCACGACGAACGGGCAATGGGAGCGGCGAGCGAGGACGGAGCTGACCGAGCCGAGCAGGGCGCGGCGCAGGGTGCCGCCGCCGCGGGCGCCGGCCACGACCATGCGGGCGTCATGGGTGCGTTCGAGGAGGGTGGGGACCACGGCGCCGGTGCCCAATTCGGTGGTGACCCTGAGGCCGGGGGAGATCTCGGCGGCTTCTCCGGCAGCGGTTTCCAGCAGCCAGTTGCCGTGTTCCTCGAGCCGGGAGTAGTCCTCGGTGGTGATCGCGGTGCCTAGGCCCAGACCCTGATCGGGGGTGATCTCGAGGACGCGCAGCAGGTGCAGGGGCGCGTGGTGCAGGGCGGCGGTGTGGGCGGCCCAGGCGACGGCCGATCCGGCCGATTCGTCCACGGCGACGATGACGGCTTCCCCTGTCGACATGCTGAGTCCTCTCCCATCGTGAATCACGCGGTGCGGCTGCGGGATAGCTGAGCGGTCGCTATCGACCCTACGCCGATCCGGGCCCGCCACGGCCGAGCGGCATCGCGATCCGGGTCACGGGAATTCCGGCCGGGCCCCGAACCGGCGGCGGAACACACCCGCGGCCCCGCCGAGGGGTGTACGGGACTCGGCGGGGCCGCGGGGCCGGGCTGTGAGCAGCCCATGCAGGCATCCTGGTACCTCAACTCACGTTGAGGTCAAGGGGCGCGCGCGGACCGCCGGGGCTCAGCGGAAGTGCACGAGTTTTTCGGTGAGGAAGTCATCCAGGGTGCGCGGCGCACGCCCCAGTATCCGGGCCACCCCGCCGGTGGGCCGCTCAGGGCGGGTCCGGGCCAGGAGCTGGATCTCGGTCACGTGGGCGGCCAGCCAATCGGGCAGATGCGCCTGCCGAATCAGGTTGTCGCGCAGTGCCTCCGGCGGTACATCGACATAGCGGATCGGACGGCCGAGCAAGCGGGACAGCCGCGCCGCGATCTCCGGATAGCCGAAGACCTCCGCGCCCGTGAGCGTGTGTACCTGCCCCTGGAGTTCGGGCCGGGTCAGCACCGCGGCCGCGACATCCCCGATGTCACGGCAGTCGACCCAGTTGCAGGCGGTGTCGCCCATCGCTCCGACGATGACGCCTTCCGCCAACCCGGGAGCCAGCGTCAGCAGCTTCTGCATGAATGCGTACGGCCGCAGAATCGTATGCGCGATACCGGACCCGCGCAGATGCTCCTCGATGGCCCAGTGCCAGCGCGAGATCGCGACCGGGGAATCCGGTTCGGCGGCGGGTGCGGACAGCTTCACGATGTGCTCCACACCGCAGCTCGCCGCCACATCGATGGCACGCGTCTCGAACTCGACCTGCCGCGGGCCGTTCACCATGGTGAGGAACAGTTGCGACGCTCCGTCGAACCCCGCGCGCAGCGATTCCGCGTCGGCGGCATCGGCGGCCCCGAACTTCACGCCGTCCACCTCGCCGAGCCGGTCTCGCAAGCGCCCGGGGTCCCGGCTCAAGGCCCGGCACGGCACCCCGAGTTCTCGAAGCCCTTGCAGCGCAGCGCCGCCGGTCTCTCCGGACGCTCCCATCACCGCGATCATTCCGATGTCCTTTCGCCTGTCGAAAGCAGCCCGTTCAGCACGAGGTCGACGATCCGCTCGGCGTAGTCGTCGGACAGCGGCTCCCGGGTGAGCAGTTTGCGGAAATGAATTGGCGCCGTCAGTATTTCGAGCACCAGCCAGGGGTCCGGAGCCGTCTCCAGCTCGCCTCGCTCGACGGCGCGATCGAGCATCACGCGGGCGCCGTCCAGGCGAACCCGCCAGAACTCCGCGCGGGATTCCGCGAGTTCCGGGTTGTCGCTCGCACTCGCCATGGCCCGCCCGAGCATCGTGCCGAGCGGCGAATCGACGATCGCCACCATGGATCGGTTGAACGCGATCAGGTCCGTGCGCAGTGATCCGGTGTCCGGGACGGGCAGGTTCTCCGCGCTGTGCTCCAGCATCGCGTCGAAGATCAGCCGCTCGCGGGTCTTCCAGCGCCGGTAGATCGAGCTCTCGTGCACGCCCGCCCGGGTGGCGACCGCGCCGATGCTCAGCTGGTCGAATCCATTGTCGGCCAGCATTTCCAAGGTCGCGTCCAGCACGGCCTGCCGGACGCGTGCGGAGCGGCCGCCTGTCCGGCGGCGAACTTCCGAATCGGTCACTCAGCAAGATTAACGCAAGGATCTTGCATTAGCACTCTTCGGGGGTCTAGGTTTCTAACGCAAGTATTCTTGCGTTAGTCGTAGGAGGATCGAATGGCGTTCCAATGGCAGATCGACCCGCAGGACCTTTTCGTCGAGCGATACCCGCAGATGGTGGGTACCGGCCTACCGCAGGCCGACGTCGACACCACGCGGGCGGCCATCACGGACATGTGGCCCGACGCCCCGGGTGGCTGGGTGCACGAATGGTCCACGCTGGCAAGGGGATACGCGGCCGACGGTCGGCACCGTCTCGCGGCGCTGGCCTACGGCTGGGCCAAATTCCCCACTCTGGCGGACGAGTCGAAGCGTGCGGCCCTGTCCGATCAGGTTGATCAATACCTGCTCGCCGCACCGGATTTCGGGCTCGAATTCACCCGGTTGACAGTTGAGGCTCCCTATCGCGGTATGCGGATCGACGTCCCGGCGCACCTGCTGACCCCGCCCGGCTGGTCGGTCGCCGACCCCGTCCTGCTGGCGTCCGGCGGCGTCGACTCCTGGAAGATCGACCTGCACTCGCTGTTCGCCGAGATGGCCCTGCGTACCGGAATGCGCGTGCTGGCCTTCGACATTCCGGGTACCGGCGAGACGCCCGTGCCCATGTCCGCCGACAGCGGCTATGGCGTGGTCCGCGCGATCATCGACCGCGCCCGCACCCTCGGCAACGGCCGGGTCGCGCATCTGGGCGTCTCCATGGGCGGCTGGTTCTCCGCCCGCTCCGGCCTGGCCGCCGAGGTGGACGCCGCCATTGTGCTGGGCGGCCCGATCGAGCGCGCCTTCGACCCCGACCGCACCTGGGCCTACGGCATGCGCGGAATCATCGGCAATGCCCTGGGTTTCGACGCCGAGCCCACCGATGTCGAGCTCGCGCAGCGCATGTCCCTGTTCACGCTCCGGCAGTGGCTGGACCGGGACTGGAACGCGTCCATGCTGGTGCTCAACGGCGCGGACGACGTGCACATCCCGGTCGCCGACACCCTGGTCTTCGAGGGTCGCCGCGACACCCAGGTGCATCTGCTCCCGGATACCGGGCACTGCGCGATCACCAAACTGCCGGAGGCGACCCGGATCATGGTCGATTGGCTGGTCTCCACCGCCGCCTGGTGACCGGGCGGGCGGCTCACGGCCGCTCGGCCCCCTCCGGCCACACCACCGTCACGGGCATGTTGCGCGCGCGTGCGGTCGCCACCACATCGGCGGTGCCGCCGAAACCGCGTGCGGGCAATCCGTCCCACACCGCCAGCAGCTCCCCGGCCTCGTCGAGCATGCGCAGGCTCCCCGCCTGGTGCGCCTCGGGATTGGATTCCTCCCGGTCCAGTTCGATGACCCGGTGGGCGGCGGCGAGGAGACGGTCGAACACCGGGTGATGGAAGGCGGGCAGGCTCGCGCGATACCGCCGGGCCGGGACGACCGCGATCAATACCCCGCCCGCATCCAGGATCGCCTGCGCGAACAGCGAATCCGGCCCATCCGCGAGGCAGCTCACCCCGACCGGCGGCGGGCCGCCGGGCCGGATGCGCAGCGCGACCTCCAGCCGCAGCGCCCGATCGACCAGGGCGAGCGTGGCCGCGGGCAGTCCGCGGTGCCCGGTGATGGCGACGCTAGTCATTGATCGTCTCGTCCGTAGAGGGTCGCGAGGGCGTCGTCGAGCGCCCTCGCCTCGACGGTACGCGCGGGCAGATCGGCGCGGAATGCCCTGGCCAGGCGGGTGATTCGCTCACTGTGATAGGTAAGCCCGACCAGCAGCGCCTCGGCCGCCAGTGCGCAGCCGGCCTCGATGTCGCCGCAGCGCGCCAGCACCTGGGCGTGCTCGACCTTGGCCAGCGCACGCGGCTTCTCGGCGGTCAACGCGGAGTCCGCGTTCTCGAAGGCGAGGTGTGCCGCGCGATTGTCGCCCAGCCGGGTCAGCGCGCTGGCCTGATACCGCGCCGCCTTGGGCCCGTCGAAGACGAACACCCACGGCCACTGCGGTTCACCGCGCTGCCTGTCCACCAGCCGCTCTGCCCGCCGCAACGCCCCCAGCGCGCCGACGCGATCTCCGGTCGCGGCGTAGGCGACGGCCAGCAGCGACGACATCCACGCCCCGGCGCTGTCGGGCGCCTCGCGCCCCAGCTGCGCGGCGGCTGTGCGCAACAGGGTCAAACCCGCTCGGGCATCGCCCATTTCGACGGCGTAGTGCCCGAGGCTGGCGGTCATGTACGAGACCAGCAGCGGATGATGCGTGCGCTCGGCATGGCGGATCGCCTCCACGTAGCGCCGCCGCGCCGCCGCGTCGTCACCGCGGTCGGCCGCCAACCACGCTGCCAGCCCGGCGATTTCGGACAGCGCCCGGAAGCCGCCCGAGGTGCGCAGCCGATCCCGCACCACGCCCGCAACGAGATTCAGGTGCGCGTCCACCACCGGCGCCAGCCGATCCGAGGGCACCGAGGACTCCATCCGCCGGTAGTTGGCGGTCGGTCCGGCCATGGTGTCGATGAGCTCCGATTCGGTCGGCGCGGAGTTCGACAGCACCACGTTCGTGGTCACCACGAGCGCGCTGGACAGGAATTGCTTGCGGTTCACGGTCTTGTCATCCGCCGCGATATGCGGCTTGCTGAAGCCGAGTTCGGCATCGGTCGCCACATTCAGGACCGCACGCAGTGCGGATCGGTAATGTCTTCTGGGCCACGTCGTTTCGCCTCGCTCCCACTTGCCGACGTGTCGTTCATCGACGGCCCCGCGCTTGCTGGTGGCCCGGAAGACGTGGTCGTTGACGGCGTCCGCCAACTCCCGGCGAGTCATCGATTGTCCCGGCGCTCCGGGTGATTCCATGCGCAGCCGAGCCTCGATGAGCAGCTCGTTCCGTCCGGTCACGGCATGCGGCCTCTCTGCTGGACCTGTCCCGAGAATAGGCTTTCCACAGATTTGCCGTGCCGCCATGACCCTCATTTGCCCCGTACTTTCCCCATCTCACGCCATCGATCAATCGCCTGCGGCGGATCAACGTTGAAGTCGGCACAGTCGCCGGCAGCGAAAACCCCTGAGAGATAGCCATGACGTCGGAACCCAGTGCGATCGGATGGTTGCGGAGCGACATATCCGGCGCACGTCTGCAATGGGATGAGGCCCGGATACGCGGATTGGCCCACCGGCTCGGCTACGACCTGCGCAGAACGGTGGTGTTCGGCCCGCGAACCGACCGGCCGGTGCAACGGCTCCGCATGCTGGTCTCACGGCTCGACCTGGAGGCCGTCATCGTGCCCAGCGTCGATCATTTCGAAGGAGGTTGCGTACCCGCCGATCTGGTGGCCGTCGCCGACATCATCACGGTGAACCCGGAGAACACCTACGCCCGCTATGCCACGGGGCAGGTCCCGGAACGCTACGAGGCGTAGCGAGTTCGGGCATAGCGGGCGATTCGCGTCCCGCCGCGAGGGGTGCGGGCAGCGAATCAATCAGCCCGGGGCCGGGATTTGGTCAGGCCGCCCGGGCCAGAATCAGTCGAGCCGCACGGCGAGCGTCGCCACCACGGCGTCGGTGCGGGCGCGCAGCGCGGCGGTCAGCACCGGCCCGCGCGGATTGTGCAGCAGCCGATGCCACCAGCGGCGCGTCTCGATCTGGGTGAGCAGCACCGTCACCTGACGGCCCTTCGCCGACTGCTTGCGGACGTAGCCGACCAGCGTGGCCACCAGGCTGCGGTTCGGGCTGGGCAGCACCATGAGCGGCACGCCGGGATTCCATTCCTTCCATTGCGCGCCCAGCTTTTTCGCGCTCGCGGGTTCGATGGCGACGGCTACCGCCACGACCTCGCCGCTCAGTCGCATGGCTGTAGTCAGAGCCTGCTCGGTGAGTGCGCTGACCGTCACCACCGGCACCACGATCAGGCTGGTCTCGGTATCCGGCGCCGGGCAGGGCGGAATCTTGCCCAGCCCCAGGAGTTTCGCCACCTGGGCGTAGTACTTCTCGGTGCGCGCGAACAGGATCAGCAGCGACGGAATGATGATCAGCAGCAGCCATGCGCCTTCGGTGAACTTCTCGACCAGCAGCACCACTCCGGCGATCGCGGTCAGCACCGCGCCGAAACCGTTGAGCAGGGCCCGCGGCAACCAGCCCGGGCCGCGGACGGCACGCCAGTGCCGCACCAAACCGAGCTGGCTGATGGTGAATCCGATGAACACGCCGATGGCGAATACCGGCAGCAGGCGGTTCGTGTCCGCCGAGACGATGATCAGCACCAGGGCGGCCAGCATCGCCAGCGCGGCCACGCCGTACCGGAATACCGGCCGCTCCGACCGCATGGCGAAGGCGTGCGCCACCCGGTGATCCTTGGCCAGCAGCGACAGCAGCACCGGCAGTCCGCCGAAGCTGGTGTTGGCGGCCAGCACCAGGACCAGGGTCACCGCGATATTGGTGAGGTAGAACATCCAGCCGGTGCCGAACGCCGCGGCCGAGAGCTGCGCCAGGATGGTCACGTCCCCACGCGGCACCATGTGGTACTGCCGGATGAGCAGCGCCAGCCCGACCAGCATGACGCCCAGCAGCATACCGAGCGCGATCTCGGTGTGCTGGGCGCGTTTCACCGCGGGGGTGCGGAAGGACGGCACCGCGTTCGCGATGGCCTCGACACCGGTCAGCGACGAGCAACCGGCCGAGAACGCCTTGAGTATCAACACGATTCCGACCGCCTCGACCGGCTCCACGGGGCCCAGGTCGTTGCCGATGACCGCGATCGGATCATGGTGCAGGAATCCCCCCGCGATCACCGCGAAGATGGCGAGGATGAAAACCAGGGTCGGCCCCATCAGCACTTTGGCCGATTCCGCGATGCCGATCAGGTTGAGCACCGTCAGCACCGCGAGCCCGGTCAGGGTGATGGCCAGCAGGTGACCCGCGAGCGCTGGGAAGGCGCTGGCCAGGCTGGCCGCACCGGCGGCCAGGCTCACCGCGACGGTCAGTACGTAGTCCACCACCAGGCTGGCCGCCGCCAGCAGGCTGGCCCCGCGCCCGAGGTCCTTCTTCGCGACCGCATAGGCCCCGCCGCCGTCCGGATGGACCGCGATGACCTGACCATACGACAGGACCAGCACCAGCAGCAGCGCCGTGATGGCCAGTGAGACGGGCAGCGTCCACGACACTGCCCCGATGCCGGCCGGAATGAGCGCGAGCACAATGGCTTCGGGGCCGTAGGCCACGCTCGACAGGGCGTCCAGCGACAGCGCCGCCAGGCCCCCCAGTGCCGTCAGCCGGTAAGCGTCACCGCGCTGGTCCCGCCGGACCCGCCGATCGGCGACCGGGGGTTGCGGGCTCGTGCTGTCCAGTGTCTCCACCACGGCCCTCATTGAACGCGCTGGTGTCCCGAACCGAGCGGTATGACACCGTTTCCGGCTGGGTTTTCGCCCGTAGCTGACATTTCGGGCGGGTCAGCGGCGGGTCAACGGCGGCCGGAGACCGAGGTGTTCGCGCAAGGTGACGCCGGTGTAGGCGGTCCGATACGAACCGCGTTCCTGGAGTTCGGGAATCAGCAGGTCCACGATCTCGTCCAGCCCGGCCGGAACCCGCCACGGAGTGATGTTGAAGCCGTGGCTCGCGCCGTGCCGCACCCAGCGGGTCAGCTCATCGGCGACCTGCCCCGGCGTCCCCGCGAAGCCGAAACGGGCCGTGGTCTCGACGGCCACCTGCCGCAGCGTCAGCCCCTTCGACTCGGCCAGCGCCCGCCACTGCGCCACGATCGTTCCGCGGTCCTGCCCGTCCCGCTGCGCGCCGCGGGTGGACGAAATCACCGACGGCGCCGGATCTTCCGCGGGCAGCGGGCCATCCGGATCCAGGTGCGACAGATCCCGTCCCCACACCTGCCCCGCCAGCGAGAGCGCCGTCGCACCGGTGATCTGCTGCTCCAGCACCCAGCGCCGCTTCTCCTCGACCTCGGCGGCGGTCTCGGCCAGCACGATCTGGGTGCCGGGCAGAATCCGGATATCGTCGGCGGGCCGCCCCGCCGCGACGAGCCGGGCACGAATATCGTTCGCGAACTCCAGGGCCGGATCGAACTCGGTTCCGAAGGGGGAGAAGATGACCTCCGCCTGCGCGGCCGCGAAATCGCGTCCGGCGAGGGAGGCGCCCGCCTGGAAGATCACCGGATGACCTTGCGGACTACGCGGCACCGTCGGGGCGATCGCGACCTTGAATTGCGCGCTGTCGCGTTCGACCACGCGGACCGCACCGGGGTGCGACCAGCTCTCGTCGTGGCGGGTCGAGGCAATGGGATCGCCGGACCAGGCATCCCAGATCTCCCGTGCCAGGCTCAGGAATTCGGCGGCGCGCTCGTAGCGCTGCGTGTGATCCAGGAATCCGCCGCGTCGGAAATTCTCACCGGTCCAGGCATTGTCGGTGGTCACCACATTCCACCCCCCGCGCCCGCCCGACAGCACATCCAGGCTCGCCAGCCGGCGCGCCAGATCGGCGGGCTCGTTGTAGGTGGCATTCTGCGTGGCCACCAGGCCGATTCGCGTGGTGATTCCCGCCAGCGCCGCCAATTGCGTGATGGCGTCGGGCCGTCCCGCGATATCGGTGTCCAGCAGCTGCCCGTCCTGTTCGCGCAGGCGCAGGCCCTCACCCAGGAAGAAGGCATCGAACAGGCCGCGCTCGGCGGCGGTGGCGACCCGGCGGAAGGTCTCGAAGTCGATCTGCGATCCGCTGCTCGGATCCGCCCAGATGGTGTGGTGATTGACGCCCTGGAAGAAGACCCCGAAATGCACCTGGGCGTCGGGAAAGGGGACCTCGATCATCGGGCGAGCTCCTTGACGTAGCGGTTGGCGGGGCGGGCCAGGCCCAGATTCGCGCGCAGCGTCGAACCTGGGACCGGGCGATGAGCGAGACCCGCGCGCAGCAGGGCGGGGATGACGTAGCGGGCGAGGACGGGAAGGTCCTCGTCGATGACGGCCGGGTGCAGGCGGACACCGTCGGCGATCGGGTCCAGTTCGGTGAGCAGGGCGGTCAGCGCGGCGTGCGTGCCCGAAAAGACCAGTCGCCCAGCGGATCCGGGGTCAGCGTGGCCGTCCAGGCAGGTGCGGCGTTCCGCAGCCGTCGCGGCCGGGGTGTCCAGGGTGACGTTGATATCCACGAGTACGCGTGAAACCCCTCCCACCCGTGCGTTTTCGATCGCCTCGTGGACCTCGGGCAGCGTGGTTCCGCTCACCAGTGCCACGTCGATGCCCTCGGTTCCCGCTGCGCCGTAACCGAATACGACGACCTGTCCCTGCGGCGGGCGGGGCACGATGGCCGGGCCCTTCACCGAGAAGGTCTCGCCGATGAAATCGATGTAGTGCAGCTTGTCGCGGTCCAGGAACTTCCCGGCCGCGTAGTCGCGGATGACGGCGTCGTCCTCCCACGAATCCCACAGTCGCCGTGCGACTTCGACGGCGTCGATGCGCTCGCGCCGGATCGCGTCCGGCGTCTCTCGTGCGGTGGCTCCCCAGGCCCGGGCCGCGCCCGGCTCGTCGACGACCAGCCAGCCGGCCCGGCCACGCGAGGCATAGTCCAGCGAGGCCAGCTGCGACGACAGGTGGAACGGCTCCGCGTAGGTCGCCGCCGACACCGGGACCAGGCCGAGGGTGCTGGTGGTGGCCGCGACGAAGGCCGCGCGGGTGGTGGCATCGAGCCGCCCGCCCGGACCGGGGCCGGGGTTCAGGGCATCGTCGAAGGTCGCGAACGTGAAGCCCGCGTTCTCCGCCGCTTGAACCCGGGTGCGCACGGTCTGTGGATGCAATGGACGGTCTGGTTCGTGTCCGGCTCGATGCCACGCGGCGGGGTGGTGACCCTCCCCGTCGAGTTCGATTCCCAACGCGAACAGGCCCGTTCGATACTCGCTCTCGCTCGCCATGGGTTGGACGATTGTCGAACCGTGTCCGTCCGGCCACGGTTGCCGTCACGGTGATCCGAACCCGCGCCGATTCCGCGGTGATCCAGTTCACGAACCGACATATTGCGTATACCCCTAGGGGGTATTAACTTGATCTTTCGTAAGGCACCGAAGCAGTTGAGAGGGACGAGAAATGACCACCCAGGCGCACACCGGACACCACGACCATGCGGCTCACGGCGATCACGCCGCGCATGCTCACCACGCGGCCCCGGTCGACCACACTGCTCACGCCAACCACGGCGATCACGCGGCCCACGCCGGGCACGGCGATCACGCGGCCCACGAGGCGCACACCGCTCACGGTGGCCACGCCCACGGCGGCCTGCCGGGCGGACTCCAGATCACCCAGGACGGTTACACCCTCGACCTCGCCGAAAAGGTCGTAGCCGCAGGCGAAATCGAGTTCCGATTCCGCATCCTCGGCCCGGATGGCCTGCCCGTCAACGACTTCGACGCCATCCACGACAAGGAATTGCACCTGATCGTCGTGCAGCGCGAGCTGACCGGCTTCTGGCACGTGCACCCGGAGCGGCAGGCCGACGGCACCTGGACCATCCGGCTGAACCTGCCCGAGGCGGGCGCCTACCGCGCCTTCACCGATATCGCGCCGCGCGCCCTCGGCAAGACCATCACGCTCGGAGCCGATTTCGCCATCGCGGGCGACTACCGGCCCGGTACCGCGCCGGAACCGCAGCGCACCATCACCGTCGACGGCTACCAGGTCACCCTGGACGGCGATCTTGTTCCCGGCGAGGGCCGCCTGCTCACCCTCACGGTGCGCAAGGACGGCGCGCCCGTCGCCGATCTGCAGCCCTACCTGGCGGCCTACGGCCATCTGGTGATCCTGCGCGCGGGCGATCTGGCCTACGTCCACGTGCACCCGAACGGCGAGCCCGGCGACGGCGTCACCGCGCCCGGTCCCGACATCACCTTCCACACCGCCGTTCCCGGCCGCGGCACCTACCGGCTGTTCCTCGACTTCAAGCATGCCGACAAGGTCCGCACCGCCGCCTTCACCCTGCCCACCGTCTGACCCCACCCGTCCGGATCGGAGAAGTCGTGTGCGACTGCCGAAGTCCCCGGAGCATGACTACCGAACAATGCGGTCCGCTGCGCCGGACGACACGCGGAAGGACATCCGAATGGCTGCCCTTCCTGCTGTTTGCCCAGGTAAGGCCATCCTCTTGTCCCCTCACAGAGAACTCCCAGTCGACCTGAAGCTCGGTTCAAAATCCGCTGCCTAGGCTCCGCGAGGTCAATCGGAATCTGGGAACACAGGAAGGCGGGTGGCATGTCGACCATCACCAGCGTCGCGGGCGATGCGGCCTCCTCCGGAGGCGGCGACGCCTCCACCGGGGAGGACAACGCAGCCTTGTCGGAGGGTAGACGCGCGTCCCGATGGGCGATGCTCGCCCCGCCCGGGCAGCCGCGCTGGGAGCGACCGGCCACCCTGGCGCTGCTGATCGCCACGGCCGTCGTCTACCTGTGGGGTCTCGGCGGTGCGGGCTGGGGCAACGGCTACTACGCCGCCGCCGTGCAGTCCGGCACCCAGAGCTGGAAGGCCCTGCTGTTCGCATCGCTGGACCCGCAGAACTCCATCACCGTCGACAAGCCGCCCGCCGCCATGTGGGTGATGGGCCTGTCCGGCCGCATCTTCGGCTTCAACTCCTGGTCCATGTTCGCGCCGCAGGCCCTCATGGGTGTGGCCGCGGTGGCGCTGCTCATCGCCGCGGTGCGTCGCTGGGCCGGACCGGCCGCCGGTCTCATCGCCGGCGCGGCGCTCGCGGTGACCCCGGTGGCGGCCATGATGTTCCGCTTCAACAACCCCGACGCCCTCATGCTCCTGCTGCTGGTGGCCGCCGCGTACTGCACGGTGCGGGCCATCGACGCCCGCGGCGAACGGCTCTGGTCCGGCAGCACCGGCTGGCTGGTCGGCGCGGGTGTGCTCATGGGCTTCGGCTTCCTCGCCAAGATGATGCAGGCCTTCCTGGTGCTGCCCGGCCTCGCGCTGGTCGTGCTGGTGGCCGGCGCGGGCGGATGGCGCACGCGCATCATGCAATTGGCGTCCGCGGGCGTGGCCCTGGTGCTGTCCGCGGGCTGGTATGTGGCGCTGGTCGAACTGTGGCCCGCCGGATCCCGGCCCTACATCGGCGGTTCCACCAGCAACAGCCTCTGGGAACTGGCCGTCGACTACAACGGCCTCGGCCGGGTGCTGGGCAACAAGAACGGCGGCGGCGCCCACCGGCCCACCCCGCCCCCGATGCCCACGCCGGACGCGGCCCAGCATGCCGACCCGTCCCAGATGCACGGCGGTTTCGGCTCGCAGCCCGGCCTCACCCGCCTGTTCAGCGGTGAGCTCGCCACCGAATTCTCGTGGCTGCTGCTCGCCGCGCTGATCGCCCTGATCGCCGGACTCTGGCTGACCCGCCGGCTGCCGCGCACCGATCGCGTGCGCGCCGGACTGCTGCTGTGGGGTGGCTGGCTGCTGATCACCGCGGCCGTGCTCAGCTACATGAGCCGCAGCTTCCACTCGTACTACGCCATGGAGCTGGTGCCGGCGATGGCCGCGCTGATCGGCATCGGCGCGACCCAATTGTGGCAACGCCGTGCGCATCTCGCGGCCCGCAGCACCCTCGCGGTCATGTCGCTCGCCACCGGCGGATGGTCGTTCGTGCTGTTGCACCGCACCCCCGAATGGCTGCCGTGGCTGCGCTGGACGCTGGTGGCGCTGTCGGTGGTCGCCGCGGCCGCGCTGCTGATCGCCCCGAAGCTGCCGCGCTTCGCGCTCGCCATCGGCGTCTTCGCCCTGCTCGCCGGACTGCTCGGCCCCACTGTCTACACCCTCGAGACCGTTGCCCAGGTGCACAATGGCGGCAGCCCGATCGCCGGTCCGCCCCGCAGCGAACACGGTGGCGGCCCCGGCCAGCGCGGCGGCGTGCCCGACCCGCAGATCGCCGGCCTCATCCAGGGCAGCGAAACCCGTTGGGCCGCAGCCGCTATCGGCGCTCAGGACGTCAGCTCGCTCGAATTGACCACGGGCAAGGCGCTGCTCGCCGTCGGCGGTTTCAGCGGCCGCGACGACTCACCGACCCTGGCCCAGTTCCAGCAGTACGTCGCCGACCACCAGATCGGCTACCTGCTGGTCCGTCAGCGCGAGGAATCCGGACAGGACAACAACTCTCAGGGTCGCCAGTCGAACGCCGGTCAGCCGAGCAACCCCCAGTCCGGCCACGACCGCTCCGGTGCGAGCCGCGACACCCAGCCGGGCGGTGCCGCCCCCCAGCCGGGCCAGGGCGGCAATGCACCGCAGTCCGGCCAGGGCAACTCGGAGTCGGATCAGTCCACCTCCGCCCAGATCACCGCCTGGGTGAAAGCGAACTACCCGGTCACCATGATGGGCAACGTGGAGGTCTACAACCTCAACCCCTGACCGGTGACAGCATCCACGAGCATGCACCGGTGCGGGCACCCTCCCGGGACACGCCCGCATCGGTGCATGCTCGTTGTATCCGCGCCCGGATGGAACGAATTCGAGCCGGGGACCGACCAGTTCGGTGAGAGGAATTCGGCGGATACGAGGGGCGGCCGTGGATAACTACAGTGACGGACGACAGCTGGGGCCGGGCGGGAGGTCGGCGATGGGCGACGTGCGCGCGCAGGTGGGGGTGCTCGGCCCGGTGCAGTTGACCATCGACGGGGTGGCCCGGCAGCTGGGCGGGCCCAAGCAGCGCGCCGTGCTTGCCTACCTCGCGATCAATGCCAACCGTCCGGTATCCGTCGAGGCCCTCGCCAGCGCGGTCTGGGAGGACAATCCGCCGCCCGACGTGCGCGTCAGCCTGCACGCCATCGTCTCCAATCTGCGCAAGCCGCTGCGCGACGGCGGCATCGACGCCCGGAACATGCTGCAGCACATGGGCACCGGCTATCGCATCGTGCTCGCGGACCCCGCCTGCGATGTCTTCCGCTTCCGGGCCTGCCGCGAGAACGGCCTGCGCGCCCTCGCCGCGGGGCGGTTCGCCGCCGCCACCGCCGCCCTCTCCGACGCGCTCGCCCAGTGGCGCGGACCCGTCCTGTCCGATCTGCGCGGACTCGGCTTCGCCGACGCCTACGCCGTCGCCCTCGACGACGAGCGCATCGGCGTCATCGAGGCCCGCGCCGAGGCCGATATCGCCCAGGGCCGCGCCGAGGGGGTGGTCTCCGAGCTGGCCCTGCTGGTGCGCGATCATCCACTGCGGGAATCGCTCTGGGAGCAGTTGATCACCGCGCTGTACCTGACCGGCAGGCAGTCCGACGCGCTCGAGGCGGCCCGCCGGCTGCGCGGCATCCTCGCCGAGGAACTCGGCATCGATCCGGGCCACCGCATCCGGGAGCTGGAATCGCGCATCCTGCGCCAGGACCCGCTCAGTGTGCCGGCGGTCGCGGCGGCCTCGGCCACCCGCGCGACCACCATCGTGGACCGCAGCTGGCACGAGCCGCAGGCGCTGCTGCGCGACCGCTCCGGGAACGTCTTCCCGGTGACCGGCTCCACGACCCGCATCGGCCGCCTGTCCGACAATGACATCGCGCTCACCGACGGCCGGGTCAGCCGCCACCACGCGCTGCTCATCGACAACGGGCACACCTGGGTGATCAAGGACCTGCACTCCTCCAACGGCGTCTATGTCGATGGCGCACGGGTTGCCGACAGCGGATTATTGTCCGATGGAGCGGTGCTGCGCATCGGCGATACCGAACTGGTCTTCCTGCTGGTTCGCGACGAGGACAACGCCGGCTGAACAGCAGTGAATGCCACGTGACAGATCCGCGAAGTCCGGCGCCAATGATTAACTGACCCTTCATTACTGATCCCCCTCACCGCCACGAACCCCCAAGCTCGGTCGGCGATCCTCGACGGTAGCCGTTCCTATGCTCACAGGGGTTGCCATGGATCGGAGGCGTTTTCTGAAGCACGCCGCGCAGCTGGGTGGTGCGGCCGGAGCCATGTCGATGCTCCCGCCGAGCCTGGTGCAGGCCTGGGCCGAACCGGCCCCGCCCGGCGGCTGGGACCGAATCGAGCATGTGGTCATCCTCATGCAGGAGAACCGCTCCTTCGACCATTACTACGGCTCCATGGCCGGCGTGCGCGGCTACGCCGACCTCAATGCGCTGCAACTGTCCACCGGGCGCTCGGTTCTCCACCAGCCCGACGGCGGCCGGGTGGTGCTGCCATACCCCACCACGCTGGAGAACATCGACGGCACCGATCACGGAACTCGCACCGGCCATGATGCTTTCGCCTTCGGCCGGCACGACGGCTGGATCCCCGCCAAGGGCGAGGGCACCATGGTCGGCTACGACCGCGACAGCCTGGGCTTCTATTACCAGCTCGCCGAGGCGTTCACCCTGTGCGACGGCTACCACTGCTCGGTGAACGGGCCCACCGACCCCAATCGCATGTACCTGTTCACCGGCACCGTGGAAAACCCGCTGGCCCTGGACAATTTCGCGGAATCCCTGCAGGTCTCGCTGTTCGCCGACGACCTGAAACTGCGCTGGATGCGCAGCCTGCCGGTCGCCGGGATCGTGGACGCCGTGCTGGGGATGGTGCACGGTTTGACCAGTGCCCTCCCCCACTCGGTCGCCGAGTCGCTGGCCGGGCTGGTCGCGCCGCGGACCGGCAATCTGTTCCTCTACGACGCGCTGCTCGGCCCCGACGCCGGGCGCTACGTCAACGACATCATCTTCGGCCTGCCCTGGACCACCTACGCCGAACGACTCCAGGAGCGCGGCATCGGCTGGCGCGTCTACCAGGAGTGGGACAACTACACCGACAACGCGCTCGAGTTCTTCCTGCCCTTCCGTGAGGCCGCCCGGGCCGCGCTGAAGTACACCAACGGCGGCCGCGGGGTCGCCTTCGAGAACTTCTTCCGCTATTACCTGGACCTGCAACGGGATCCGAGCCTCGAACCCGCCTACGCCGCCGACCTGAAGCGGGGCCTGGACGAGCTGTCGGAGGGGCAGCGGGCGCTGGTGGAGCAGGGACTGCTGCGGGCGCGCACCGGCACGCTCGTGGAATCCTTCCGCACCGATGTGGCGACCGGACGGCTGCCCACGGTGTCCTGGATCGTCGCACCCTACGTCGACTGCGAGCATCCGGTCATGGGCCCGCGCAATGGGCAGGCCATGGTGCGCGAGGTGCTGGAGGCGCTCGCCGAATACCCCGACGTCTGGAACAAGACGGTATTCATCCTCAACTACGACGAGAACGACGGTTATTTCGACCATGTCCCGGCGCCGGCGCCGCCGGAGGGCACGGCCGGTGAATACTTCGGCCGCTACAACGTCGGCCTGGGCGCGCGGACACCCGCGATCATCGTGTCGCCGTGGAGCAAACAGGCCGTATGCTCCGAATTGTTCGACCACACTTCGGTGCTGAAGTTCCTGGAGCGGGTCACCGGTGTCGCCGAACCGAATATCAGCCCGTGGCGGCGGGAGGTGTGCGGTGACCTGTCCTCGCTGTTCGACTTCGGCGCGCGCCGCACCCTCATCCTGCCCACCGCCGCCCCGCGCACCGAGCAGCCGATGTCCGGTGTCGCGCAACCGCTTCCGTTCGTGCAGCGCATGCCGAAGCAGCAGACCGGCAGCAAGGCGCGGGTGCCGCTGCCGTACCGGATGCAGGCCCGCTGCGCGCCCAACGGGCAGGGCGGGATCACCCTCACCATCGATAACGGCGGCACCGGCACCGTGCACTGCCGGGTGCATCCGAACGCCTTCGCCGCGGACTTCACCCCGACCCGCTTCGACATCCCCGGCGGCGGCGCTGTCGCACACGACTTTCCGGCGGTGAACGGCCGCTACGACTATTCGGTATACGGCCCCGACGGCTTTCAGCGTCGCTTCGCCGGCGACCTCAGCGGTCCGTGCGGCGCGCTGCGGGTCACCGCCACCGCCGCCGCATCCGGCAGGCGCAAGCTCTCCTGGGTATTCGAAAATGGTGGGAAGCAACCGGTTTCGGTTGCGGTGCTCTCCAATGCCTACCGTCACGACGGGCCCTGGATCATCGATGTCGCGGCGGGCGGGACCGAGCGGCGCGATATGGCCTGTGACGCCGATTCCGAGGGCGCGGGCTGGTACGACTTCTCGGTGACCGCCGCCGCCGATGCCGGATTCTGGTGCCGGGCACGCGGATTCGTGGAAACCGGCGCGGCCGGGCGGACCGCCGACGACGCCGCGCCCTTCGACCGGCTGCTGCTGGATCGGTCCCTCTACGAGCCCGGCCGGGACCTGGTCGTCAGCTACGGCCTCGCGGGCGCGGTGGCCGGGCATCGCCTCGCGGTCTACGCCGATCCCGGTGGCCTGGCCGCCACGGTGCCCGCGACGCCCGCGCTGCGCACCCTCGCGTTGGGGAACGGGGTGACGCGGGATCAGGTGGTCCTGCCGGTCATCGCTCAGCCGGGCGCGGCCGATGCCGCGGTCGCTCCGGTGGCGGGCCTGCGGCAGGTCGGCGCGGCCGCGGTCCCGGCCGACGCGGCCCTGCGGCCCGGTCCGCTGCCGACCGGCTCCTACCTGCTGCATCACCTGGATGATGCGGGCCGGCCGCTGGCCCATCCCGTTCGCTTCCGGGTGCTCTGACTCCGACTGCCTGGTACACCGTGGCGGCTATGCCACAGGTTCTAGACATATTGTGGGTTTTGTCTTACGGTCGGTTCATGAGTTCAACGGCGTCTCATGCGGTGCGATTCGAACTGCGCTCCGGCGAAACCTGGCGCAACCCGTATCCCATGTATTCCCAACTGCGCGACCATGATCCGGTCCACCGGGCGGTCCCGGAGGGTCGCGAATCCGACGACTTCTACGTCCTGTCCCGGCACGCGGACGTATACGCGGCCGCGCGCGACCCCGAGACCTTCTCCTCGGCCTCCGGCCTGACCGTCGACTACGTCGACCTGCTGGCCGCCGGATTCGGCGCCGCCAAGCCGTTCGTCTTCATGGACCCGCCCGACCACACCGACTTCCGCCGCCGGGTATCACCGGGATTCACACCCCGGCAGGTCAATTCGGTCGAACCCGAGGTACGCGCCTTCGTCATCGAGCGCATCGAGGGGCTGCTGGCCGCCGGCTCGGGCGATATCGTCAAGGACCTGTTCAAGCCCCTGCCCACCATGGTGGTGGCGCACTATCTCGGTGTGCCGGAACGGGATCGGGGCAAGTTCGACGTATGGACCGAGAACATCGTCGGTGGCGCGGTCGAGGGCGCGGGGCTGGCCGCGGGCGACCAGAACGCCTTCACCGCGGTCGGTGAAATGGTCGGCTACTTCAGCGAGCTCATCGACCAGCGGCGCCAGGAACCCGGCGACGACACCATCTCGCACCTGCTGGCCTCCGGGCTCGGTGCGGACGGCGACAACGAGGGCCTGCTGGCCATGCTCGGCTTCGCCTTCACCATGATCACCGGCGGCAATGACACCACCACCGGAAACCTCGGCGGCGCTGTGCAATTGCTCACCGCCTTCCCCGACCAGCGCCGCCTGCTGGTGGAGAATCCGGCGCTCATCCCCGACGCCGTCGAGGAATTCCTCCGCATGACCTCCCCGGTCCAGGGCCTGGCCCGCACCGCCACCCGCGATGTGGAACTGCACGGCGTCACCATCCCCGCGGGCCGCCGCGTGCTGCTGCTCTACGGGTCGGCCAACCGCGACGAACGCGAATTCGGGCCCACCGCCGCCGAACTCGACGTGCGCCGCAACCCCAAGCGCATCATGACCTTCAGCCACGGCCACCACCACTGCCTGGGCGCGGCCGCCGCCCGCATGGTGGCGCGGGTCGCCCTGGAGGAACTGCTGGCCCGCTGCCCGGACTTTGCCGTCGATCTCGATACCGTGCAGTGGGCACATGGCAACTACGTGCGCTGGCCGATCTCCGTCCCCTTCCGGGCGACGGCCTGACCGACCCCGGGGCGGCCACCGCAAGGTCGGCCCGGTCGCACCGTCCGCGCACCGCGCGGGCAGAGTGTGAACGAGTGGGTCCGGTGGCGGTTGCCCCGCAGCCGGGCCCGCGAGCACCGAAGGGACATCCATGAGCCGAGACTGGCTGGCCGACGACCGTGCCGACCTGGCCGCCGAGCGCATCCTCGATGCCGCCGCGCGCCTGTTCGCCGAGCGCGGCGTCACCGCGGTCGGCATGGGCGATATCGCCAAGGCAGCCGGATGCTCCCGCGCGACGCTCTACCGATACTTCGAGAACCGGCAGGCCGTCCGGCTGGCCTTCGTGCACCGCGCCACCCGCCGCATTGCCGGGGGCGTGTTCGAGCAGGTCGCCGCGATCGCGGATCCGGGCGAGAAGGTGGTCACCGCCATGCTCGGCGCGATCCATGCGGTCCGGGCCGACCCCATGCTCATCGCCTGGTTCCGCCCCGGCGAGTCCGGCGCGGCCGGGCGCATCAGCCAGGACTCCGACGTTATCGAATCCATTGCGGCGGGCCTGTTCACGCCCACCGCCCTCACCGATCCCGAGCGCAGCCGCTTGGCCCGCTGGCTGACCCGCATCATCGTCTCCTTCCTCGCCGCCCCCGGCCGCGACGACGCGGAGGAGCGCGCCATGCTGGAGGAGTTCGTGGTGCCGGTCGTCAGCCGGGCTTTCGTGTGATCCGCGGGGCTGTCGGCCCGAATGGTCGGGCGCCCGGCGTTCGATAGGCTGCCTGCTCATGTCCGCTCCACGTTCGCTGGCCGAAGTCCGCACGCGCATCGACGTTCTCGACGGTGACCTGATCCGGCTGCTGGCCGAGCGGCAGGAGCTGGTGCGCGCGGCCGCCACTTTCAAGGCCGACGAGCAGGCCGTGCGCGCGCCCGATCGCGTGGAGCGGATCGTGACCCTCGCCCGCGAGCGGGCCGACGCGGCCGGGCTGGCGCCCGCCGTCGCGGAAGCGGTGTGGCGGGCCATGATCGGGGCCTTCATCGACCTCGAGCTGGACGAGCACGCCGCCAGGCGCTGAATGTGCCGGACCGGGCAGCGGTGTGGGATCGATCCGATCAGCGGCTCGCCCGGTGGCCGACGTGGCGGCCGTAGAGGCGTTCGGACAGCGCGGATGCGAGATCGGCCACGGCTTCCCGCGCCACGCGCATGGGCAGGGCGTGGAAGACGTGCCAGAGCCTGCGGTACTCACGGTGCCGCAGGGGCGCAGCCGATTTCGCCGCCACGGCGGCGAAGCGGCGGGCATCCCCGGCCAGCAGGTCGTCGCCCGCCGAATGCATGACGATGGGCGGCAGGCCGGTGATGTCGCGGTAGAGCGGGGACCGGGCGCGGCGTTCGTCCTCGGGGACACCCGGCAGGTACGCGTCCATGAACTGCGTCATGAGCGGCGGGTTCAGCAGCGGCTCGCGGCTCGGATCGCACTGGAAGGCCGAGGAATTCACGGTCAGGTCCAGCACGGGGCAGATGAGCCCGAGAATCGCGGGTTGCGGCCAGTTCTTCTCGCGCAGCCGCAGGGCCAGGTCCAGCGCCAGGCCACCACCGGCCGAATCACCCACCACCGCAATGCGTTCGGCCGGGATGCCCGCGGCGAGCAGGGCGCGATAGGCCGCGAGGGTGTCGTCGATGGCGGCCGGGTACGGGTGCTCGGGGGCCAGCCGGTAATCCAGGGCGTGCACGGTGGTCCCCATGGCCGCCGCCAGCGCACCGGTGAGGGTGCGCACCATGCGTGGCATGCCGATCACATAGCCGCTGCCGTGCAGGTACAGCACCGCGGCATCGGTGGGTGCCGAACGGGGGGTGAGGGTTTCGACCGGTATGCCGCCGAGTCGACTGGTCTCGACGGCGATACCGCGCGGCGCCCGGGCGAAGGTGGTGCCCGCACCGACCCGGGCGCGGACCCGGGACCAGTCCGGGGCGGGGCCGAACCACCAGCGGCCCACCAGGCGGGAGATCGAGCGCCAGAACGCTGTTTCCACGATGTCACTTCCGGCTCTCGACGCGCTGATTCAGGTCGTAGTCGACCGGATCCGGTGCGCTGCGGATCAGCTTCTCGTAGCGCCCCGGGGTCCACGGCCACAGCTCGGGCAGCCCGTCCTCGCCGAGGTACCAGCTGGTGCAGCCGGTGGTCCACACCGTGCTCGGGGCGGCGGCCCGCATCCGCGCGTTGTAGCGGTCGGTGGCGGCGCGGGTGGGGGCGACGGTCGCGAATTCACCTGCCTGCCACCGCCGCAGCCAGCCGACGATACGCGCGGACTGCGCCTCGGCGACCGCGGTCAGCGGATGATTGGCGAAGGGACTGTGCGGGCCGACCAGCATGAACAGATTCGGGAAGTCCGGCATCATGACGCCCTCGAAGGCGCGCGGGCCCTGCTCCCACGCCTGATCCAGGGTGCGGCCGTCCGATCCGGTGATCGCCATCGGGCGCATGAAGGCGTGCGAGTCGAATCCCGTTGCCAGGACCAGGATGTCGAGCTCGTGCAGGCGGCCGTCGGTGGTCACCACGCCGCGCTTCTCGACGTGGTCGATGCCCTCGGTCACCAGCGCGACATCGGGGCGCTGCACCGCTCGGTAGAAGCGGTCGGACACCACCAGCCGCTTGCACATGGCCTGATAGTCGGGCGTCAGCTTGCGCCGCAGTTCAGGATCCTTGACCGACCGCAGGTTTCGCTCCACCACCCACTGGATGAACCGGCGCACCCGGCCGGGATGCACCAGGCCCTGCGAGAACACCGCGAAGGCGACGCGATTGAACCAGTAGGGGAGTGCGCCCAGCGCGGGTATCAGCGAGTAGAGCCGCTTCGACACCCGCGTGTACGACCGGTTCACCGTCGGCAGGATCCACTGCGGAGTGCGTTGGAACAGCACGACTTCCGGCACCGTGCCCGCGAGCGCGCTCACCAGCTGGGTGCCGGTGGAGCCGGTGCCGATCACACCCACCCGCTTGCCGGTCAGCTCGACATCGTGCCGCCAGCGCGCGGAATGCATGACTGGGCCGCCGAATTCGTCGAGGCCGGGGATGTCGGGCCGGTTGGGGTGGTGCAGGAAACCCGTTGCGCACAGGACGAAGTCGACACGCCGGGTCGCGCCGTCGGAGGTGGTGAGCTGCCAGCCGTCGCCGTCGAACACCGCGCCGGTCACCTCGGTCCCGAAGCGGGTGCGCCGGTGGAGTCCGTGCTCGCGCGCCACCCCGACCAGGTAGTCCTTGATCTCCGGCCCGGCCGAATACAGGTGTGACCATTCGGGATTCATGGCGAATCGGAATTGGTAGTACCGCGAGGGCACATCGCACACCAGGCCCGGATAGCTGTTGTCACGCCACGTGCCGCCGTACTCGTCGGCCTTCTCGTAGAGGGTGAAGTCGGTGAATCCGGCCCGCTGCAGAGCCACGGCCATGCAGATCCCGGAGATTCCGGCGCCCACGATGGCGATCCGCGGTGTGTTCATGGGACGCGAGCCTAGACAGCTGTCCGACATGGTGGGAAGGCTTTCGAGTAAATCAGTAGACATTCCGTCATTCGCTAGACGCAGTGTATAGCCAGTGCTACCGTGTGCGCCAGATCACAAGCTCGAGGCAAGGAAGCACGATGCGCGCACTCCAGTGGACCGGCCCGGAAAAGGTGCAGATCAACGACATCCCGGTCCCGGACATCGGCCCCACCGATCTGCTGCTGAAGGTCGGCGCGGCGGGCGTCTGCCACTCCGACCTGACCCTGGTCAACTTCCCGATCCAGCTGCGCGAGGATCCGCTCACCCTCGGCCACGAGATCGCCGGCACCATCGAGGCCATCGGCTCGGATGTGAACGGGCGTGAGATCGGCGAACGCGGTGTCGTCTACCTGTTCTGGACCTGCGGCGTCTGCCGGGAGTGTGTGAGCGGCAACGAGAACGTCTGTCTCGCGGCTGGTCGCGTCGCCATGCCGCCCTGCCCCGGACTCACCATCGAGGGCGGCATGTCGGAGTACGTGCGGATTCCGGCGAGCTCGTTCGTGCCCATCGGCGACCTGGACTTCCTGCAGGCCGCGCCGGTCGCCGACGCCGCCCTCACCGCCTACCACGCCATTCGCGGTGCGCGCGAAGCGCTCCGGCCCGGCGGCACCGCGGTCGCCATCGGCATCGGCGGGCTCGGGCACGTGGCCGTGCAGATCCTGCACGCCATCTCCGGCGTGCGGGTCATCGGCGTGGACCAGACACAGGAGAAGCTGGACCTGGCCGCCGACTGCGGTGCGGAGCTCGGCATCCTCTCCGGCGGCGACACCGCCAAGCAGATCCTCGACCTCACCGACGGGCGCGGCGCGGACGCCGTCTTCGACTTCGTCGGTGTGGACGCCACCGCCAAGCTGGCCTGCGAGACCGTCGCCCCCAACGGTGCCTACCGCATGGTCGGAATCGGCGGCGGCGCACCGGAAATCACCGCCGGACCGGCCGGCGGCCCCGGCTGGCCGTGGGGCGCGACCGTGCGGAAATCGCTGGGCGGCACCCGCAGCGACCTGCACGCGTGTGTGGCCCTCGCCCAGGCGGGCAAGCTGCACATGGAGGTCGAGCGCTTCGACCTCGCCGAAGGGCCGGAAGCCTTCCGCCGCCTGGACGCGGGCCAGATCCGGGGGCGCGCGGTCCTGGTGCCGTGACCGATTCGCGCCCGAGACAGGCTGGATGAATCAGCCTGCGGCGGGTTCTATCTCGCCGAGGAACTTCGCGACGCGCGCCGCGATCTCGTCCGGGAACTCGCCGTTGATGGCGTGTGAGGCGTCCGGCCACACCTCGAATTCACCGCCGGGCACCAGCTTTCGCGCCTTGTCCGCCAGCTTGCGGGCATTGTGCACGATGCTGCGCCCGGCGAAGATCCCGAGGAACGGCATGGTCAGGGCCGAAAGCTGGTCCTTGGCAGGCTGATTGGTCATCGGCAGATAGGAGACGAAGTCCTTCATGCCCGAGGCGATCAGCCTGCCCTCGGGCAGGTCCTGCGGCGCGGACACCCCGCCGGAAATCCAGCTCAACAGCCTGTTGCGCCACGTCTCCGGCATCCCCGGCAGCACCGAACCCAGCGACACCAGAATCATCTTCCAGGTCACCCCGCCGAACACGAACGGCGCATCCAGGGTGATGAGCGAGGCCACCCGATCCGGATGGTGCACGGCCAGATTCACCGCCGACCACCCGCCGATCGACACGCCCAGCACATGCACCGGCCGAGACTCCAACGCCGCCAGCGCCTCCGACAGCCACGCCGCGTGATCGACTCCGTCGGTCAGCGGCCGGGACTGCACACTCAACCCCGGCTCACCCAGCAGATCCAGTGTGATCACCGGCCGCACCGCCAGCAGCCCCGGCAGATTCGCCGCCCACATCGGCGTGGCGGCCTGCCTGCCGGGCAGCAGCACCAGCGGCGTCGCCTCCCCCGCCCGGAATCGATATGCCCGCACCGTCCCGAAACTCGTTGGCACATCGATGGTTTCCCGTACGGGCGGCAACAGCCCGAACCCGTCCCGATACGCCTTCGCATACCGCCGATACCCCGCCGTCTCGCGGAAGTACCCGACCCGCTTGCCCTTGAACTTCGGCCCCACGTTGCTCTCGGGAAACTCGACCATGTTTCCAGGCTAATCTCCGGCCGAGCCGGTGCATCGACCTCACTGCAACCCGGCGATGCGGCGTTCCAGCCAATGGCGGGATTCGGCGTCGGGGGCGCGGAGGAGGACCTTGCGGCGCGCGGTGGGGGAGAGCGCGGATAGTAGGCGGGCCAGGCGTTTTCGGGTATCCCAGCCGAGCAGGTAACGGACCGCGCCGGTGACGGCGGCGTCGTCGGCGAGGTCGACCGCGCGGGCGAAATCGGTGTGGTTCTCCAGATCCAGGCACTGGGCCGGAATGCGTTCGTGCGGCGGGTAGCCGGAGTAGGCGCCGGTGCCCGCGGCGTACCAGGCGCACAGGCGCAGGATTCGATCCACCGCATCCGGGTACGCCGCCGACAGCAGGCCGTGGACCTCCGCCACCTGGCGTCCGGTCAGGCTGCCGCCGGAGGCGGACGTATCGAGAAAGAGGCTGGCGTAGGACATGAGCGGTGCAGGGATCTCGGCCGCCCAGAGGCGGGCGGCACGGTCGGTTTCGGCCTGGCGCTGCTCGGCCACGCGGTATTCGCGCAGGGGACCGGCCACGCCGCGCACGGCAAGCCATTCCAGTGGGCGGACGCCGTCGGCCAGCAGGGCGTCCCGGGGCCAGCCGTCCCAGCGGATCGAATAGCCGTGATGCAGGGTCACCGTGGCGAGCGGACGCTCGGCGGTATCGAAGAAGTCCAGCACCACATCGCCCCAGCACATGCACGCGAAGCCGGGCAGGTCGGCAATGCGCAGGGCGTCCCGCAGCGCCCGCACGGCAATCGGGTCCCGCTCCTCCAGCAGGGTCGGCGCCTCCCCGGGCATCTCCCTGACCCGGACGCCGTGCGCATGCGCCAGCACCCGATCCAGCGCGACCGGATCGCCGCCCGCGGACGCTCCCCCGAAAGCCATACCGAAACACTAATCCGACCCACCGGTCCCCGGCGTGGTGTTGCGGCCGCACGCGGGTGCATTCTCGGTGACCAGCCTGTTGCTGAACTGGTACGTACCAGCTGGTGATACGGTGCCGTGTGACGCCGATAACTCGCCTGACGGCGACCGAACGGTGAGAACTGCATTGTTGCCGAGAAGCCAGATTTAGGAGAGACAGTGGCGATATCGGACTCCCCGCGAGACGCTGCCGGTCCCGCTGCCCAGCGCACCACCGGACTGTTCCGCACCAAGAGCGTCGAGCAGTCGATCCGGGACACCGACGATCCCGATGCCAAACTCCGCAAGGACCTGACCTCGTGGGACCTCACGGTCTTCGGCGTCGCGGTCGTGGTCGGCGCCGGTATCTTCACCCTCACCGCGCGTACCGCGGGCAACATGGCCGGACCCGCGGTCTCGCTGGCCTTCGTCTTCGCGGCCGTCGCCTGCGGCCTGGCCGCACTCTGCTACGCCGAATTCGCCTCGACCGTCCCCGTCGCGGGCAGCGCGTACACCTTCTCCTACGCCACCTTCGGTGAGCTGGTGGCCTGGATCATCGGCTGGGACCTCATCCTGGAATTCGCGCTCGGCACCTCGGTGGTCGCCAAGGGCTGGTCTCAGTATCTGGGCACGGTCATGGGCGGGCATCAGCCCATCTGGCACTTCGGGTCGGTCAAGTTCGACTGGGGTGCGGTCGTTCTGATCGCCCTACTCGGCGTGCTGCTCGCCCTCGGCACCAAGCTGTCCTCGCGGGTGTCCGCGGTCGCGGTCGCCATCAAGCTGGCCGTCATCGCGCTGGTGGTCGTGGTCGGCGCCACCTACTTCAAGGTCTCGAACCTGAAGCCCTTCATCCCCGCATCGGTCCCCAACGCGGATTCCGGCAGCGCGAGCAAGCTGCAGCAGACCCTGTTCCAGCTGGTCACCGGCGGCGGCAACAGCCACTACGGCTGGTACGGCCTGCTGGCCGCGGCCTCCATCGTGTTCTTCGCCTTCATCGGCTTCGACGTGGTCGCCACCGCCGCCGAGGAGACCAAGGATCCGCAGCGCAATGTGCCGCGCGGCATCCTGGGCTCGCTGGCCATCGTGACCGTGCTGTACGTGGCGGTCTCGCTGGTGCTCACCGGCATGGTGTCCTACAAGGACCTGCAGGGCAACGATGCCACCCTCGCAACGGCTTTCGCCCTGCACGGTGTCACCTGGGCCAAGAACATCATCTCCGTCGGCGCGCTGGCCGGTCTGACCACGGTCGTGATGGTGCTGTTCCTGGGCCAGACCCGCGTGCTGTTCGCCATGTCCCGCGACGGCCTGATGCCGCGCCGGCTCGCCCACACCGGCCCCAAGGGCACCCCGGTGCGGATCACCGCCATCGTCGGCGTCATCTGCGCGGTGCTGGCCGGGTTCGTGGACTTCGGCACCCTGGAGGAAATGGTCAATATCGGCACGCTGTTCGCGTTCGTGCTGGTGTCCATCGGCGTGGTCGTGCTGCGCCGCAGCCGGCCGGATCTGAAGCGTGGCTTCCGGGTGCCGCTGGTGCCGTTCATCCCGATCCTGTCGGTCATCGCCTGCGCCTGGCTCATGTTCAACCTGTCGGTGGAGACCTGGCTGCGGTTCGTCATCTGGATGGCGCTGGGCCTGGTCGTGTACTTCGCCTACGGCCGACGGCACTCGGTGATGGCCCGCGCGGAGACGAAATCTGGTAGCTGATCGGGTGCTCGAGTTCGGTGCTGGTGGTGTGTCTTCCATACGCGACCTTGCGGAATGCGGTTCAATTGCTCTGAATAGTGAGAGTTGTGCCACAAGTTCGACCCATCAGCACCGTCTCAGCATCCCGAGAGGAACCGGTCGTGAGCATGCTCCTCGCCGTGCATGACGCCTACACCACGGTTGTCGCGCAGATCGGCAACCCGACCCCGGAGACCCCGCCCGTAGCCGACAAGCTGATGAAGCTGGTCCGCTACTTCACCTGGTTCACCATGCTGTCCGGCGTCACCGCCATCACCTACGGCGGTGGCCGGTTTGCCTGGGAGAAGTGGAGCGGCGGCGGCCTCGAATCACCGAAGATGGTGGCCGGAGCGATGATCGGCGGCGTCACCGCCACCAGCGCCGGCACCATCATGAACGCCGTAATCGGCAATTGAGAAACGCTCGTAACGGGTGCGCCGGATACCGGCGCACCCGTTGGCTTCTCGCGGTCAGCTCTGGCCCAGCATGCTGTTCATCTGGGTGATTTCCTGCTGCTGTGCGGTCACGATGGACTGCGCCAGGACCTTCGATTCGGCGTTCGTGCCCTGTGCCAGTTCGGTATTCGCCATGGTGATCGCGCCCTGATGGTGCTCGATCATCATCTGCATCCACAGCTTGTCGAAGTCCGGGCCGGACAGGCCCTCCAGCTTGGTCATCTGGTCCTTCGACATGATGCCGGGCATATCGTGACCCATGTCGCCGCTCGGCGCCGGCTTGCCGAAACTCTGCAGCAGCGTGGTGATCTGCTGCATCTCCGGCGACTGCGCCTGCTCCACGGCCTTGGCCAGGGTGATCAGCTGCTGGTTCTGTGAGCGGGTGGGCACCAGCTTCGCCATCTCCACGGCCTGCGCGTGATGCGGGTACATCATCTGCAGGAACGTGACATCGGCGGCATTGAAGTCGCTGCGGGTGGCCGCCGGCGCCGAGGTGCCGGTCGCGCCGTGATCCATGCCGGGCATGCTGCCGTGATCCATGGCCGTGGTGGTCGAGGACGGCGCGGCCTTCGAGGTGTCGCTGTCATTGCCGCTACAGCCGGCGGCGATCAGGGCGGTGGCCGCGGTGCCGGCGATCAGGGCGAGCTTGATCCGGGTGCTGAACATGGTCGAACTCCTTGGTGGGTACTGGTGAATCGGGAAATGAGCAGGCGAAAACCCGCGTCCGCGTGAGGGATACGCGGCCGCGGCGGCCCATCAGATCCGCAGGATCGCCAGTTCGGCCAGGGAGAGCACCGTCCAGGGTGGTGGACGGGCGTGATGCGCGCGCGGGCGGCGCGGTGTCGAGGTGACGGCGTCGCGGCGGCCGATGCCGACCCAGGCCAGCAAGACCAGACCCAGTCCGAGCAGCAGCGCGGCGAGCACGAACAGGCAGCCGTGCATTCCCGCGTGGCCGTTGCCGCAATCGCCGCCACAGCCGGGCATGGACATGTGGTTCTCGCCGAGGGCCGAGGCCATGGCGATGGGGGCGATACCCGCCATGGGCAGTGCGGCGTCGTGCGTGCGCTCGGTCATAACGGTCGCCGGGCTCCCGGCGTGGTCGCCGGTCATGCGGTCATGGCTCATGCCCAGGACGAGCGCGTGCATGGCCACCAGCCCGGCCAGCAGGGCGAGCAGCCCGACGGCCCGGATGAACCGGGTGCCTCGGGGCTGCTGTTCGATCACGGCGGCCATTCTACGGACCTGCCACCGCCCGGCCGGATACCCCCTGTCGGTATCGTCACGGGACGCGCCCGCCTCGCCACCGCGAGGATCGGCGGAGTGGACGGTAGCCTGACGGCCGTGTCACAGCGCGAACTGGTCATTCTGGGGACGGCCAGCCAAGTACCGACCAAACAGCGCAATCACAATGGCTACCTGCTGCGGTGGGATCGCGAGGGGTTGCTGTTCGACCCGGGGGAGGGCACCCAGCGGCAGATGAGCTTCGCGGGTGTGGCCGCCAGCGGGATCACGCGCATCTGCATCACCCACTTCCACGGGGACCACTGCTTCGGCCTGCCGGGTGTGCTGGGCCGCATCAGCCTCGACGGGGCGCTGCATCCAGTGGACGTCTACTTCCCGGCGTCCGGCGAGGTCTACTACGAACGGCTCATCGATTCCTCGGCGCACAACCGCCAGGTGGACCTGCGCCCGCACCCGATCACCGATGCCGGTGAACTGCCGCCGCCGGGAGCCGATTTCACCCTGCGCGCGGCGCGGCTGTCCCACCCGGTCGAATCGTTCGGCTACCGGCTCGACGAGCCGGACAGCCTGCGCTTCATTCCCGAGCGACTGCGCGAACTGGGATTGTCCGGGCCGGTCGTGGGTGAACTGCAGCGGCGCGGCGAAGTCGAGATCGGCGGGCGCATGGTCACTCTCGACGAGGTGAGCGAGGCGCGGCCGGGACAGAGTTTCGCCTTCGTCATGGACACGCGGCTCTGCGACGGCGTCCACGACCTGGCCCGGGGCGTGGACATGCTCGTCATCGAGTCCACCTTCATCGATGCCGATGAGCACCTGGCTGTCGAATACGGTCATCTCACGGCGGGGCAGGCGGCACAGGTGGCGGCGCGGGCGGGGGTTCGCACCCTGGTGCTGACCCACTACTCGCAGCGCTACCGCGCCCTGGACCAGCATTTGGCCGATGCCCGTGCCCATTTCGACGGGGAGATCGTGGTGGCCGAGGATCTGATGCGAATTCCGGTTCCGCCGCGCCGCTGACATCGGAGAAGAAGGCCATAATGGTTCGCGGCCCAAGCGCAGGTCGATGGAGCGCTCGTTCTGGACTGCGGCTCGATAGACCTCCGCCTCGGAGCGGAGGAGCGAAGCGGGGAGCGCAGGGAGGGAAGAACGAGACCTCCGGGGCCGCGAACCCGGTCGGAGCGAAGCGGAGGGCAGATTGAACACAGTGCACGAGGAACTCATCGGACTCGCCGACCGGTACTGGGACGCCATGCTGGAGTCTGCGCCGAGCGAGGCGACCCTGTTGGGGGACAGGAGATTCGACGATCGCATCGAGGATCTGTCGGTCGCTGCGGAGGAACGGCTGCTGGGTACCTGGAGGGGGTTACTGGCCGAGGTGGATGCGCTGGACCCCGCGCGGCTGGGTGACGAGGACCGGACCACGCGGAGCCTGCTGCGCACCGAATTGGCTTCGGCCGTCTCGCATCTGGAGTGGCGGCCCGTCGAAATGGCCTCGGATCAGATGACGGGCGTGCACGCCGGGATGCTGACCATGGCTCCCCAGGTGAACGCGCCCGAACCGGAGAACGCGCGGCGGCTGGTGCAGCGCTACCGGCAGTTCGGCACCCTGATGAACCAGGCCGTGGAGCGCTTCCGGGCGGGACTCGCGGCCGGGCGCATGCCGGCACACATCACCATCGTGCGCGCGCTCAATCAGTTGGACGGCTATCTGGCCTCCGATCTCGCCGACGACCCGTTCGTCACCCTGGCCGGCCCGGCGGGCTGGGATGGCGAAACCGCTTGGCGCGCAGAGCTGGCCGAGGTCGCGCGGGAGGTCATCCGGCCGGCCTTCGCCGCCTACCGGGCGGTGCTCGCCACCGAGCTCGAACCCGCATCGCGCCCCGATGACAAGCCCGGCCTCTGCTGGCTCGGCGACGACGGTGCGGACATCTACCGCCGCCTGCTGCGCCACCACACCACGCTGCCCGACCTGGGCGCGGACGAGATCCACCAGCTCGGCCTGGACGAATTGGCCCGCCTGCGCGCCGAATACGAGGAGGTGGGCGGCCGCCTGTTCGGCCTCGCCGGCCAGACCGCCATTTTCGCCCGCCTGCGCGAGGATTCGGCGCTGCGCTACGGCGACGGTGCGGAGATCATGTCCGACGCCCGGGCGTATCTGGCCGCCGCCCAGGCGGAGATGGGCAACTGGTTCGGCCGGCTCCCACGCCAGTCCTGCGACATCCAGCCTGTCCCCGACTTCCTGGCCGCGGACGCACCCGCCGCCTACTACTTCCCGCCTGCGGCCGACGGCTCCCGCCCTGGCGCATACTACGTGAACCTGCGGGAACCCAAGAGCCGCAACCGCTATGAGACCGCCGCGGTCGCCTACCACGAGGCCATCCCCGGCCATCACCTCCAGCTCACCATCGCCAACGAGCTGGACCATCTCCCGCGCTTCCAGCGCATGTCCTTCTCCAATACGGCCTTCGTCGAAGGCTGGGCGCTCTACACCGAGCGCCTCGCCGACGAAATGGGCCTGTACCCCGACGATCTCACCCGCATCGGCATGCTCGCCGCCGATTCCTGGCGCTCCTGCCGCCTGGTCGTGGACACTGGTCTGCACGCCAAGGGCTGGACCCGTCAGCAGGCTGTCGACTTCATGTCCGCCAACGCCCCCGTCGGGCTCGAGGAAATCCGGGTGGAGATCGACCGCTATATCGCCATGCCCGGCCAAGCGGTGGCCTACAAGGTCGGCCAGCTCGAGATCCGCCGCCAGCGCGCCCTGGTCACCGATCGTCTCGGATCCGCCTTCGACATCAAGGCTTTCCACGACAAGGTGCTCGGCTCCGGCTCGGTCAGCCTCCCGGTCCTGCGCGATCTGGCCGCCTCCCTCTGACACTCTGCGGCGGGCAGCCGGTGGGCGTGGCTCACCGGCGCCCGCCCGGTGACAGCTCGAGCCCGGTGACGGCTCGATCAGCGGCAGATCTGGCTCGCGACATCGGCCGGCACACCGATCTCGGTGCAGTGCAGGGCGCTGCCGAGGTTCACCGGCTTCCAGCCGCCGTCGGCTGCCACGTAATGGAACAGGACCTGGGCCCGGTTGACCGTGTTGTTGTGGGTGCCGCTGTGGGCCATCGCCCACTCGCCGGCGCAGTCGATCCGATCCTCGAGTTCGACCGGCTGCGCCAATCGCGACTCGATGTCGGTGCCGCGCAACGCCTGGAGCAGAACGGTTTTGGTGACCGGGCACACCGGCGGGGTGCCCGCGGAACTCGGATCGGTCACCTCGGCCGGGAAGTCACGGTCCGGAGTGACGGTGTGATCGTCGGCGCCCAGAGTGAGAGTGACGGTGACCGGCCCGCCCGAGGGGCAGCAGCTGGCGTCCTGACCGGCCAGCCACCGGTACTGGACCTGGACACTGCGATCGGACGAGCCGACCACCTGGGTGTAGGACATCGACTTCTTGGTCGCGGTGCCCAGGTAACCCGCGTGGTTGAACAGCATCACGTGCCAGGGCGAGCTGGCGGTGCCGTGCGGAGTCCCGGCGAGCACCCACAGCAGGGCGGGGCAGGAGCCGACTGAGGCATCGGTGCCGCTGTCCGCGTAATACCCGTCACCGCCGACACCGGGGCCGAGGCTGCCCAGCGCGGCGGTGACCACCGCCGACTTCAGATCGACGCATTTGCCGTTTCCGGCGGTGGCGGGTGCGCCGTCACCGGCGGGCTGCGTGGCGCCCGGCGACTGCTGAGGGGCGGGGGACTGAACAGTTCCCGATGCGGTCACGGTGGCGGAGCTCGGCATCGACGACCCGCCGGTCGCCGGTGTCGAGCCGCCGTCCTGGCACGCCGCCGCCAGGGCCACCGAGGCGACCGCCGCGATGATGCCAACGATTCTCTTCATGAAAAGTCCCTCCCACTCGGTACTACCGAGCACGTCGAGTCCCACGCGCAAATCGTTGCGCCCCCGCTTTCATGGGCACGCCGGCACGCTGTCGGCGCGACCGCCTGCTGGCCGTTGCGAGCCTTCGTATTTCGCGTCCGGCACGATCCGGCTCGACCGGGCCGGGAATAGCGGTCCAGGTGGGGTGTTCGACTCTGTGGTGAGTTGTGTTGAGGGAAGGGGCCGCCGGTGACGGCTACGGATGTGAAGGCGTCGATCGGGTTGCGGTCGGAGCGGGGGCCGATTCTCGCGGCGATCATGTTGTCGACGTCGCTGGTGGCGTTGGACTCGACCATCATTGCCACCGCGGTGCTGACGATCACCGATCAGCTCGGTGGGTTCGCCCAGTTCCCTTGGCTTTTCAGTATCTACCTGCTGGCGCAGGCGGTGACGGTGCCGATCTACGGGAAGCTCGCCGACATGGTGGGGCGGAAACCGGTGATGCTGTTCGGGATCGGGGTGTTCGCGCTGGGGTCGCTGTTGTGCGGGCTGGCGACCAGCATGGTCGCGCTGATCGCGTTCCGGGCGGTGCAGGGCATCGGGGCGGGCGCGGTCAGCCCCATCTCGATGACCATCGCGGGCGACATCTACACGGTCCCGGAGCGGGCCAAGGTGCAGGCGTATCTGGCCAGTGTGTGGGCGACCTCGTCGGTGCTGGGGCCGCTGCTCGGCGGCGTGTTCTCCGAGTACATCAGCTGGCGGTGGATCTTCCTGATCAACCTGCCGCTGGCGGCGCTGGCGGCCTGGATGATCCTGCGGAACTTCACCGAAAGCGCTCCGCGGCAGAGCCATCGGATCGACTACCTCGGCGCCGGACTGCTCACCGTCGGGGCCGGGGCGCTGATCCTGGCCCTGCTCGAGGGCGGCCAGGCGTGGGCCTGGGGCTCACCCTCGAGCCTGGCCCTCTTCGTCGGCGGCGGGGTGATGCTGGCGGTGTTCGGGCTGGTGGAGCGGCGGGCCGCGAATCCGATTCTGCCACTGTGGGTTTTCACCCGCCGCATCGTCGTGGCCAGCAGCCTGGCCTCGCTGCTGGTCGGCGCGATCCTGCTGGGTCTCACCTCGTACGTGCCGACCTTCGCGCAGGGTGTGCTGGGCAGCGGGGCACTGATCGCGGGTCTCACCGTCGGCGCTCTCACGCTGGGCTGGCCGGTGTCGGCGTCGCAGGCCGGAAAGGTGTACCTGCGCATAGGTTTCCGGGCGACGGCGGTGATCGGCAGTCTGTTCGCCGTGGCGGGTGCGGCGTCGCTGCTGGTGGTGGACGCGCGGTCGAGCCTGTGGCAGTTGGCGATCGGCTGTTTCATCGTCGGCATGGGGATGGGCCTGGTGGCCAGCCCGACCCTCATCGCCGCCCAGGCGAGCGCCGAATGGTCGGAGCGAGGCGTGGTCACCGCCACCAATATGTTCGCCCGCTCGCTGGGCAGCGCGGTCGGTGTGGCCGTGTTCGGCGCGCTGGTCAATGCCCGGCTCGGGAAGGCCGGCCATCCAGCCGCGTCGGACCTCGCGCCGGCGGTGCACCTGGTATTCCTCGGCGTGGCGGCCATGGCGGTGGTCCTCATCGGTGCGGCCGCCGTCATGCCCCGGCGAAGCGCGGGCAACTCGGAAATCCATTCGGCGTGAACACGATCGACATGTGATTTGCGGAATCGCAGAATAGTGCCGGGCTTGGTCAATTCCGCAAAGGGGCCACCGACCGTGCCGAATGGAATACTTCGGCAATGATCTAGCACACTGTAGGTGTGGTTGAGGTCGAGGACGTATTGGGCCGGTTACGGCGGTATCCGGATGTCGAAGCGGTGAACCTGTATGCGGTCGATGCCGCCGACCGCCTCATGCTGGATGTCGCCGCAGATTCGCTGGCCATCGCCGGGGACGGGCGGGTGGCCGTGATCGACGACGGCTACGGGGCATTGACTCTGGGGGCGATCGCCGCGCACGACCTGCATGAGGTCCGGGTGCATCAGGATTTGCTCACCGGTGAATTGGCGCTTGCCAACAATGCCCGAATTGTCGGTCTAGCCGATCGCTTTTCGACCCGCGAATTGGGCGCGGGATTGCTCGCCGATGTCCGCGTGGTGCTGTGGCGGCTGCCGCGAGCCCTGTCCGGCCTGGCCGAAACCGCCGAGGCCATCGCGCGCTGGGCCGCCCCCGATGTCGAGGTCTTCGCCGGCGGCCGCGACAAATACCTGACCCCCGCCATGAACGAGGTACTGGCCGAATCCTTCGGCTCGGTGCGCGCCACCCGCGGCCGCCAGAAATCTCGCATCCTGCTCGCCGCCGAGCCCAAAATCGTTGGCGAGCCCCGCTTTCCGATCCGCAACCGGCTCGACGACCAGGGCCTGGAGGTGGTGGCGCACGGTGCGGCCTTCTCCGGCCCGCGCCTGGACATCGGCACCCGCTTCCTGCTCGACCACCTGAAGCGGATGAAGCCCGATGCCCGCGATGCCATCGATCTGGGTTGCGGCACCGGCATTCTCGCCGTCGCACTCGCCAAGGCCCGCCCCGGTATCCGGGTGACGGCGACCGACCAGTCCGCGGCCGCGGTGGCCTCCACCCGCGCCACCGCAGCCGCCAACGGCGTCGCCGACCGCGTCACCGTGCTGCAGGACGACGCCATGTCCAGCGCCCCCGACAACAGCGCCGACCTGGTGCTGTGCAACCCGCCCTTCCATGTCGGCGCGGCCGTGCACACCGGCTCGGCCATCAAGATGTTCCAGCAGACCGGCCGGGTGCTGCGCCCCGGCGGCGAGCTGTGGACGGTCTACAACACCCACCTCAACTATCGAGGCGTCATGGAGCGCATGGTCGGCAGAACAGATGTGATGGGCCGCAATCGCAAGTTCACCGTGACCCGCTCGGTCCGTCCGTTGTGA
This sequence comes from Nocardia sp. NPDC046763, assembly GCF_040645495.1. NCBI lineage: Bacteria > Bacillati > Actinomycetota > Actinomycetes > Mycobacteriales > Nocardiaceae > Nocardia > Nocardia sp. NPDC046763. Next base: position 376,201 of record NZ_JBEYYI010000001.1, read on the forward strand.
CCCGCCGGATGCACAGCTGGCAGGACGTCGAACAATAGGGCGCATGGGACGAATCGATCTTCGAATCTTCACCGAACCCCAGCAGGGCGCGTCCTACGACACCCTGCGCACCGTCGCCAAGACCGCCGAGGACCTCGGCTACGACGCCTTCTTCCGGTCCGACCACTACCTGAAGATGGGCGACGCCGACGGCCTCCCGGGCCCCACCGACGCCTGGATCACCCTCGCGGGCCTGGCCTGCGAGACCCGCCGCATCCGGCTGGGCACCCTGGTCACCTCGGCCACCTTCCGCCACCCGGGCGTGCTCGCCATCGAGGTGGCCCAGGTCGACGCCATGTCCGGTGGCCGCGTCGAATTCGGTTTCGGCGCGGGCTGGTTCGAGGCCGAGCACGCCGCCTACGGCATTCCGTTCCCGGCCCAGCGGTTCCCGCGCTTCGAGGAACAGCTGGCCATCGTCACCGGTCTGTGGTCGACGCCGGTCGGCGAGACCTTCTCCTTCGCCGGTGAGCACTACACGCTCACCGATTCCCCGGCGCTGCCCAAGCCTGCGCAGCCGCGTATCCCGGTCATCATCGGCGGCATGGGCCCCGCGCGGACCCCGCGCCTGGCCGCGCAGTACGCGACCGAGTTCAACGCGCCGTTCCAGTCGGCGCAGGACAGTGCCGAGCAGTTCGAGCGAGTCCGCAAGGCCGCCAAGAACGCCGGCCGCGATCCGCACGACATCACCTTCTCCAACGCGCTGGTCGCCTGTGTCGGTGCCAGCGATGCCGAGGTGGCTCGGCGCGCGGCCGCCATCGGGCGCGAGGTGGACGAGCTGAAGGCCAACGGCCTGGCGGGCAGCCCGGACGAGGTGGTCGAGAAGATCGGCCGCTATGCCGAGATCGCCGGTACCAGCCGGGTTTACCTGCAGATTCTGGATCTGTCCGATCTGGATCACCTGGAGCTCATCGCTTCTCGCGTGATGAGCCAGCTGGGCTGAGACCGGCTTCCGGAGCGGCCGGACCACGGCTCATCGGGCGGCGCATTCGGTAAAGCTAAGGTAAAGTCCGATCCGTCCGATCTGCGGGGGTTCGGGAACTCCGGACCCCCACAGCGCGTTGGACGAGTAGCTTCAATGGCCACGACGGACGTGAGCCGCGACTCCAGAAAGGGACGCACCGAAATGCGCTCCACATCCAACCCGGTCTTCCGGAACTTGCAGCCGCAGCAGGGCGGCTACGCCGGCTTCGGCTCGGCGCCTGGAGCCGGACAGTTCCCGAACAACCCGTACGGCCAGCAGTCGCAGTACCCGGGCTACCAGCAGCCCTATCAGCCGGCCGTGCCGACCACCCGCCCGATGACCATCGACGATGTCGTGCAGAAGACCGGCATCACCCTCGGCGTGGTCACGCTGACGGCGATCCTGTCCTACGCGCTCACCTCGGCCAACCACGGCCTGGCCGGGCTGTTCCTCGCGGTCGGCGGCCTCGGCGGCTTCGCGCTCGCCATGATCATGATCTTCGGCCGCAAGCAGAACAACCCGGCCCTGGTGCTCAGCTACGCGGCGCTGGAAGGCCTACTGCTGGGCGCGTTCTCGTTCCTGTTCACCAATGTGCAGTTCGGTGGCGTCGGTGGATCCGGCCTGATCGCGCAGGCGGTGCTGGGCACCTTCGGCGTCTTCTTCGGCATGCTCGTGGTCTACAAGACCGGCGCGATCCGCGTCACCCCACGCTTCACCCGCATGATCGTCGGCGCCATGATCGGCATCCTGGTGCTCATGCTCGGCAACCTGGTCGCCAGCTTCTTCACCGCCGACGGCTTCGGCCTGCGCTCGGGCGGCACCCTCTCGATCGTGTTCAGCCTGGTGGTCATCGGTGTCGCGGCCTTCAGCTTCCTGCTCGACTTCGACGCCGCCGACCAGCTCATCCGGGCCCAGGCTCCGGAGAAGGCGGCCTGGGGCGTGGCGTTCGGCCTGACCGTCACCCTGATCTGGCTGTACCTCGAAATCCTGCGCCTGCTCAGCTACTTCCAGGACAGGTAGTCCGGGAAGGGCTGACGCGCAGCTGAATACATGAGCGGGCGGGCATCGGAATCCGGTGCCCGCCCGCTGCTGTGTAGCCAGCCTGAGAGCGTTCAGTCGTTGGTCACCACCTCCTTCAGGACGTCGGTGGCGACGTGATCCTCGCTGCAGTCGGCGGCCAGGACCCCGACACTGGAGCAGTTGCGCAGGCGCAGCGGCAGGATCTCCTGGTAGGCGGCCGACTCGTACCAGTCGGTCACGGCCTGATAATCGGGGAACTCGATGACGATGACGCTCGCACTGGCCGGGCCCTCGATCACCCGCTGCGTGCCGCCGTGCACGATGAACTTCCCGCCGTAGGGCGCCAGTGTGCCGTCGATGCGCTCCAGGTATTCCACGATCTCGGCATTGATGTCGACGTCCCACAGGTTGGCGATGGCGTAGGCGGGCATTTCAGGCTCCTCGGTCGGATTGCTTTGCTGCCCTTGATATTTCCGCCCGCCGGGAACGAAGTCGATTACCCGCCTGGTAAAGCCGACTCCTGAAGGGTGTGGGGGCACAGCCCCCCACCTTCCCTCAAACGACTTGGGCCGCCCGACCATAAGGTCGGGCGGCCCAACTAATTCCGTAGCTCGGCTGCGGGTGTCTCCAGCCTCAGCTCAGGCGCTCGATGATCATCGCCATACCCTGGCCGCCACCGACACACATGGTCTCCAGACCGAACTGCTTGTCGTGGGTCTGCAGGTTGTTGATGAGGGTCGCGGTGATGCGGGCACCGGTCATACCGAACGGGTGGCCGAGGGCGATGGCGCCACCGGAGACGTTCAGCTTGTCCAGGTCCATGTTCAGCTCACGGGCGGAGCCGAGAACCTGCACGGCGAAGGCCTCGTTGATCTCGTACAGGTCGAGGTCGTCGATGGTCATGCCCGCGGTCTTCAGGGTGTTGGAGACCGCCTGGATCGGGCCGAGGCCCATGATCTCCGGGGACAGGCCCGAGACGCCGGTGGCCACGATGCGGGCCAGCGGGGTCAGGCCCAGCTCGCGAGCCTTGGTGTCGGACATGACGACCAGGGCGGCCGCGCCGTCGTTCAGCGGGCAGGCGTTGCCGGCGGTGATGGTGCCGTCGGCGCGGAAGACCGGCTTCAGCTGCGAGATCTTCTCGTAGGTGGTGCCGGCGCGCGGGCCGTCGTCGGTGGTGACGATGGTGCCGTCGGGCAGGGTGACCGGGGTGATCTCCCGCTCGAAGAAGCCGGACTTGATGGCCTCCTCGGCGCGGTTCTGCGAGCGCACGCCCCAGTGGTCCTGGTCCTCGCGGGAGATGCCGGTGTAGGAGGCGACGTTCTCCGCGGTCTGGCCCATGGCGATGTAGACGTCCGGGAGGATGTCGTCGTTGCGCGGGTCGGTCCAGGTGGCGTTGGACTCGGCGGTCGCCTTGGTGCGGGCCTCGGCCTCGGCGAACAGCGGGTTGTGCGAGTCCGGCCAGCCGTCGGAGGTGCCCTTCGGGAAGCGCGAGACGGTCTCGACGCCGGCGGAGATGAACACGTCGCCCTCGCCGGCCTTGATGGCGTGGAAGGCCATACGGGTGGTCTGCAGCGAGGACGAGCAGTAGCGGTTGACGGTGACGCCCGGCAGGGAGTCGTAGCCCAGCTGCACGGCCACGGCGCGCGCCATGTTGAAACCGGCCTCACCGGCGGGCTGGCCGCAGCCCAGGTGCAGGTCGTCGATGTCGGAGACAGCGAGCGAGGGCACCTTGTCGAGGGCGGCGCGCACCATCTGCGCGGCGAGGTCGTCCGGTCGCATGCTCACCAGAGAACCCTTGCCAGCGCGGCCGATGGGCGAGCGGGCGTACGAAACGATGACGGCCTCAGCCATGAGGACTCCTTTTTTGCTGGGGTGATCCTCTTCGAATTTACGACGGGTGTGTTCCGGCTCAAACATCCGGTATGCCCGTATCCCAACTACTGAACTGTGGGATATCGCTCACTCTCGCAGCTCTCGTGCCGCGCTGCCGGCCGCACCGCGGCACGGACAGGTTCGAAGGTGGGCAGGAACAGCGATGAAGGCGAGTCACCCGGGGACGTCGAAGGCGCTGTGCGCCGGGATGTTCGGCATGTCGGTGTAGACGGTGACGATGATGTGCCCCGGCCCGGTGTTCTGGAACAGGGCGTAGTGCTCGCTGCCGTAGAAGCCGGCCAGCACGGGAACTCGATATTCGCCGGCGGCGCCGGTGTCCATGTTCCGCCATGCGACGGTGGCCACGGTGATGCACTGCGGGGCGAAGCTGTACTCGCCCGGATCGAACCCGGCGACCGGCAGCGCCTGGATGTTGATGATCGCCCGGCCGGGCCACTGCGGGCCGGTGTCGGCCCAGGACCGGATATTGCCGCCACAGATCAACGCATCGTGATAAACGCTCGGGACCTGCGGGAATTCGATGGTTGCGGCCTCCGCGGGCGTGGCCGCGACGATCATGGTCGCGAGGCCGGAGGCGGCGAGCAGGGAGGCGGCGGGAACGCTCGTCGGCATCCTCATGGGGCCGATCGTAGTTCGCCGCGCCGTGATATCTCCGACGTGCGCGTGGGCGCGTATCTCCTTTCTGCAACGATAAGGGGTATGCGCATCGCTAACCATGTCGTCGATCTGATCGGAAACACCCCGCTCGTTCGGTTGAACTCCGTGGTGGGTCCGAACTCGGGACTGGTGGCGGCGAAGGTGGAATACCTGAACCCGGGCGGCAGCTCGAAGGACCGCATCGCCGTCAAGATGATCGACGCCGCCGAGAAGGCCGGGCTGCTGAAGCCCGGCGGCACGATCGTCGAACCGACCTCCGGTAATACCGGTGTGGGCCTCGCCCTGGTCGCGCAGCAGCGCGGCTACAAGTGCGTGTTCGTCTGCCCCGACAAGGTCAGCGAGGACAAACGGAACGTGCTGCGCGCCTACGGCGCCGAGGTCGTGGTCTGCCCGACCGCGGTCGCGCCGGAGGATCCGGACAGCTACTACAACGTCTCCGACCGCCTGGTGCGGGAGATCCCGGGCGCCTGGAAGCCGGACCAGTACTCCAACCCGGGCGGCCCGGAATCGCACTACGAGACCACCGGTCCGGAGATCTGGCGCGACACCGAGGGCAAGATCACCCACTTCGTGGCGGGCGTCGGCACCGGCGGCACCATCACCGGCACCGGCCGGTACCTGAAGGAGATCTCCGGCGGCAAGGTCAAGATCGTCGGCGCGGACCCGGAGGGCTCGGTCTACTCCGGCGGCACCGGCCGCCCCTACCTGGTCGAGGGCGTCGGCGAGGACTTCTGGCCCACCGCCTACGACCCGGCCATCCCGGACGAGATCATCGCGGTCTCCGACGCCGACTCCTTCGAGATGACCCGTCGCCTGGCCCGCGAGGAGGGCCTGCTGGTCGGCGGCTCCTGCGGTATGGCCGTGGTGGCCGCGCTCAAGGTCGCCGAGCGCGATCCGGACGCCGTGGTGGTCGTGCTGCTGCCGGACGGCGGCCGCGGCTACCTGTCCAAGATCTTCAACGACCAGTGGATGAGCTCCTACGGCTTCCTGCGCACCCGCCTCGACGGTTCGGACACCGAGGTGCACGTGGGGGATGTGCTGCGCGGCAAGTCCGGTGAGCTGCCGGACCTGGTGCACACCCACCCGCAGGAGACGCTGCGCGACGCCATCGAGATCCTGCGCGAGTACGGCGTCTCGCAGATGCCGGTGGTCGGTGCGGAGCCACCGGTGATGGCGGGCGAGGTCGCGGGTTCGGTCACCGAGCGCGATCTGCTGTCGGCCGTCTTCGAGGGCCGCGCCAAGCTCACCGACCCGGTCGCCAAGCACATGAGTCCGGCCTTCCCGCTCATCGGCGCGGGTGAGCCGGTCGCGGCGGCCACCAAGCTGCTGGAGTCCACCGACGCTCTCATGGTCGTCGAGGACGGCAAGCCGGTCGGCGTCATCACCCGCCACGACCTGCTTGGTTTCCTCAGCACCGGCGCCCTGTCCTAGGTCGCAGCCGAGAATTTGCCGCCCGCCGGAACCACAGCTGGTTCCGGCGGGCGGACTGCTTTTCGCGGCCGCGATTCATGGCCTGGGACAAGCGAATCCGCTTCCGCATTCGAGATCACAGCGCCGGGATTGCGAGATAACTGCGCTGTCACCTCATCTCGCGAATCCGACGGTGCGGAACCACCAGAGCGACGCTAGCGTCCACGCCAGCACGAAGCTGGTGAAGACCAGGCCGCCGAGGATCGGCAGCAGCCAGCCCGGCGTCCGCTTCAGCCGCAGCGTCAGCATTTTCGAGGCGAAGGCGCCGTAGAACAGCACGCCTGCGACGGAGTGCGCCATGACCCGGCCCGTCACGCCCGGGCCGAACTGGAAGCCGAAACTGTAGAGGCAGTAGAAGGCAACCGGCAGGCTGAGCAGGAAGGCCAGCACGCCGGACAGTCGGTGGTAGATGTGCACCGATCGCGGCGCGTGGAAGCGGTAGATCCAGACGGCGGTGAGCAATTGGCCGCCGATCAGCAGGAGCACCACGCTGCTCAGGTACGCCTTGAAGACCTGCGGCGCGGAGAAGCCCCAGGTGGGCAGGGGCTGGGTGCCGGGCCAGTAGTAGGTGCCGGCCATCCCGAGCGCGATCGCGACCGCGGCGCCGGCCAGCAGCACCGGCACCGCGATCAGATTGCGCCGAGACGCGGTGAAAACGTCTGTCAGCAAGGACATCTCGCCTCTGTGAATGGTGTTGTCGGAAGGGGGCATTGGAGATACCGCCACGGGTTACAGCGGGTCAGATGTGTCCTTCGCGGTGCGGGCGGGGGCTCGTCGGCACGGCATTCCGGTGACCGGAACGGTGGGTCCGGTGGGCCGTCAGCGCCTCGGTGACCCGGCTGAATGCGGTGGCCGGGTCCCGATTCCGGGCACGCGCCGTTGTGATGCCGCTATATTGCGTGAAGATTGTGACGAATGTGATTTGTGATAACCAATGTGAATTTGCTGTCCTGTTACCTTCGGAATGTGAAACGCCGATGAACGCCGAGAAATCAGGCAAATATCGGTATATCGCGATCTTGGGGCGATATTTTTCTGTGATCCGAAACACTTTGGGTTTCGAATTGAATGACCAGGTCAGCGCATGTATTGATGCAGGTCCCGGCGTTGCCCAATGGGCCAGTTCACCTTCTGTTCACTTTTGATTCAGGCTGTGTTCACAATGCGCAATCAAGCTGTGACCTTGTCGGAAACAGACCGCAAGTCTGAATGGCGCAAGGAGATGTGAACACACATGCGGAACGTGATCACAACATCGGTGCGATGAGGCACCGCGGCCGGAAGGTCGCAAGGTCTCCACTGCACTCCGCGCAGTGTGCCAATTCCATTGACCCATACCGGGTTTCACAACAGCACACAACAGCCCGAGGTACGCAGACGGGCGTCGTGAGACGCCCATATGTTCCTGCGCTGCCTTCTTCAGGCCCGCGAGCCCGAAACCGAACAGGAATCCAAATTCGCCATGCCCACGAATGTTATGACTGCTCTGAGTGACCCTGCTAGACGTAGCAAGGTAGTTGCTGCTGCTCGTACTGCCGGCGCCGCCGCCCTCGCCCTGGGTGTCTTCGGCTCCATCATCACCGCCGCCGGCGCCGCCGCCAGCGGAGATGTCCAGCCGGCCGCGCTGAAGGCCTCCCTGTCCGTCGCAGCGCCCGCCGCCGCTCCGGCCAAGGAGCAGCCCGCCCCTGCCCCCGCACCCGCACCCGCGGCCGCCGTCGCGGCTCCGGCCCCGGCGCCTATGCCGGCCCCGCTGCCCGCTCCCGAGCCGGCTCCGGCCCCCGCGCCGCCCGCCCCCGTCTACGAGGACAACCTGGACGGCTGGATCCACCACGCGCTGGACATCATGGCTCAGCACGGCATCCCGGGTAGCTACGACGGCATTTACCGCAACATCATTCGCGAATCCAGCGGCAACCCGCAGGCGATCAACCTGTACGACTCCAACGCGGCCATGGGCATCCCGTCCAAGGGTCTGCTCCAGGTGATCGACCCGACATTCAACGCGTACCACGTGGACGGCACCGCCTTCGACGTCTGGGACCCGGTCGCCAACATCGTGGCTGCCTGCAACTACGCGGCGCACCGCTACGGCTCGATGGACAACGTCTTCAGCGCCTACTGATCCGATCCGGTCCGACGACGTACCGGACGACACCGCGATGGCCTGCCCGATGAGGGGCGGGCCATCGCTGTCTTCTCGGCCCGCGGTGCCTGTCGCTGGAGTCTCAGTGGCGGTCGTAGCGCCATTTGGCAAATTGCAGGCATCTGATTTGGCAACTATTTCGCAAACGAGCTAACTCGACGACCGACCAGGCGTATAACGACCCCGAAGAGCAGTTCCGGCACACGGCCGGAACAGATAGCGAAGGGACGGGGTCATGCACACCTCGAGTTCGGCTATCGATATCCAGTTCGGACAGGGTCTCTCGAATGCGTGGAGTTCCATTGCCACGTGGGTGCCCAAATTCGTCGGGTTCCTGGTCATTCTGCTCATCGGCTGGTTCGTGGCCAAACTCGTGGCCAAGCTGGTGACCCGGATCCTGAACCGAGTCGGGTTCGATCGGCTGGTGGAACGCGGCGGCATCAAGGACATGCTGGCCCGCGGTCGTTACGACGCCACCGGCATCATCGCCAAGCTGGCGTACTACGCGATTCTGTTGATCACGCTGCAGCTCGGCTTCGGCATCTTCGGCCCGAACCCGGTGAGCACCATGCTCAATGGCATCGTGGCCTGGCTGCCGCGGCTGGCGGTCGGCATCGTCATCGTCTGTATCGCGGGCGCGATCGCGCGCGTCGTGCAGGACATGGTGTCGAACATGCTGAGCGGTCTGGACTATGGCCGCATGCTGGGACGCATTGCGGCGGTGTTCATCTGGGGTATCGGCATTATCGCGGCCCTCAATCAGATCGGGGTGGGGACCTCGGTCACCATGCCGATCCTCATCACGGTGCTGGCGACGATCGCCGGTGTCCTAATCGTCGGTCTCGGTGGTGGCCTGATCCGGCCCATGCAGGAGCGGTGGGCGGGCTGGCTCGACGCCATCGAGGGCGAAATGCCCGAGGTGAAGGGGCATGCGCAGGCCTATCAGCGGGGCCGTGAGGATGCGGCCCGCCAGCGGCAGGCGCGCGAGGAGGCCATGTGGGCGCAGCGCGCGGCCACCCGGCCCATGATGGCGGGGCAGGGCATGGGCCAGATGCCTCCGGGCAAGTGGGCAGAGCCGCAGGGCGGCCAGACGGGTTACGGGCAAACGGGATACGGCCCACAGGGCGGCCACGGACCGGGCGGCGGTGGCCAGATGCCGCCGCCGCAGCCTGGGCAGATGCCGCAGCAGTCCGGGCAGATGCCTGGACAACCCGGGCAGATGCCGCCGCAGCAGCCTGGGCAGATGCCGCCTCAATCCGGCCAGATGCCTGGACAACCCGGGCAGATGCCGCCGCCCCAACCCGGGCAGATGCCGCCCCAACCCGGCCAGATGCCGCCGCCCGGACAGCCGATGCCGCCCGGACAGCAGCCCCCGCATTCCAGCGGGCAGATGCCGTGGCCCGGCAGCCAGGACCAGGGCGATCGCGACGATATGGGCTGATCCCACGCCGTCGGAAACCGAGCAGCCCCGGGGATTCCACCCCGGGGCTGCTTCATGGTGATGTCAGGAGGCGCGGGCCAGGGAGCAGACGCCCGCCAGGCGCAGGTGGAGCCAGTCGGCATCCTGCCAGTCGAGCAGGGAGTGGGGGAGGATGGCCTCGGCTTCGCGCAGGTCCTCGAGGATGCCGCGGGCGTAGCCGGCCAGCAGGACACTTGCCGGGACGAGGTTGGAGTTCTCGACGCCGAGGTCGAGGATGTCGCGGACGGCCGCGGCATGCTGATCGATCGCTGCGGACACACCGGGGAATACGGCCGCGGCCTCTGCGGCGGGGGCTCCGTGGGTGCGCTGCAGGCGGTTCAGGGTTTTACGCGCCGAAACGACGAGCAACGCGGAGCCGGGCACAAACACCCGGTGATGCTAGCAATCGACCGGCACCTCGGGGACCGGCTGTGACATATCGCGCAATTGGTCGGAACTTCCGCTCAGCGGAACGCTTTCGCGCCTGTCAGGGCCTCGCCGAGGACGAGCTGGTGCACTTCCGCGGTGCCCTCGTAGGTGAGGACGGACTCCAGGTTGTTGGCGTGCCGCAGCACCGGGTACTCGAGGGTGATGCCATTCGCGCCCAGGATGGTCCGGCACTCGCGCGCGATCTTGATGGCCTCGCGGGTGCTGTTCAGCTTGCCGGCGCTGATCTGCTCGTTGGAGATCTCGTGCCGGTCCTTCAACCGGCCGAGGTGCAGCGCCAGCAGTTCGCCCTTGCCGAGTTCCAGCGCCATGTCGGCGAGCTTGGCCTGGGTGAGCTGGTAGGCCGCAAGCGGCTTGTCGAACACCTCGCGCGTCTGCGCGTATTCGATTGTGGCGGAAAGGCAGTCGCGGGCCGCGCCGAGCGCGCCGAAGACGATGCCGAACCGCGCCTCGGACAGGCAGCCCAGCGGTGCGCGGAGTCCGCGGGCCTCGGGCAGCAGGGCGTCGGCGGGCAGCCGGACGCCGTCGAGGGAGAGTTCCGCGGTGATCGACGCGCGCAGCGACAGCTTGTGCTTCATCTCGCGAGCGCTGAAACCCGTTGTGTCCGTGGGTACTACGAATCCGCGGATCACATCCCGCTCACCCTCGCGCGACTGCGCCCACACGATGGCCACATCCGCGACCGACCCGTTGGTGATCCACATCTTCGACCCGTCGAGGATCCAGTCGTCTCCGTCTCGCCGCGCCCGCGTCCGCATGCCGCCCGGATTCGAGCCGAAGTCCGGCTCGGTCAGCCCGAAGCATCCGATCACCCGGCCCGCCGCCATCTCCGGCAGCCACCGCAGCTTCTGCTCCTCGGACCCGTACTTGTGGATCGCCGTCATGGCCAGCGACCCCTGCACCGAAACCATGCTGCGCACACCCGAATCCACGGCCTCCAGCTCCAGGCAGGCCAGCCCGTACGCCGTGGCCGACGTCCCCGCGCACCCGTACCCGTCCAGATGCATCCCCAGCAGCCCGAGCTTCCCCAGCTCCGGCGCCAGTTCCCGCACCGGAAACGTCCCCGCCTCGAACCACTCCGCCACCCGCGGCCGCAATCGCTCCGCCGCGAACGCGCGCACCGTATCCCGGATCGCCCGCTCCTCGTCACCGAGCAGGGAATCTATAGCGAACAGCTCGTCCACGGAGACCATGCGCCCCACGATAAGACCGCCTCCACCCTGCCGACAACGCCGCGCCCCACCTGAACTCGGCCGCAGCCGCACTACACAGGTGCCATGCGAACGCAACAACTGATTTCGCGAGGCGAGGGTAACTCGCCGGGTACGACCAAAATCGGTTCGGCACCCAACCGCCGGCACGGGTTGCCACCAGCAGACGGCTCTCAGCCGTCCGCTGAATACTCGGGGAGGCGGAGGAGCGAGGCGGGAGAGCGGCGGGGGAGCGGCGGGGGAGCGAGGCGGGGGAGCCCTTAGGCTGTCCGCATGAGCGATCAGCTGGGTTTCTCCACACGAGCGGTGCACGCCGGGTTCGATCCGGACCCTCAGACCGGTGCGGTGAACGTGCCGATCTATGCGAGTTCGACGTTCGCCCAGGACGGGGTCGGCGGCATGCGTGGCGGGTACGAGTACGCGCGCACCGGGAACCCGACCCGCACGGCGCTGGAGGCGAACCTGGCGGCGCTCGAATCCGGTAGCTACGGGCGCGCTTTCGCCTCGGGTATGGCGGCCACCGACTGCGCGATCCGCGCGAATCTGCGGCCCGGTGACCACATGGTGATCCCGAACGACGCGTACGGCGGGACCTTCCGGCTCATCGACAAGGTGTTCACCCAGTGGGGGATCGAGTACTCGGTCGCGCCGGTGTCGGATGTGGACGCGGTCGCAGCGGCCATGCGACCCAACACCAAGCTGGTGTGGGTCGAGACACCGACCAACCCGCTGCTGAACGTCGGCGATATCGCGGCCCTGGCCGAGGTGGCGCACACGGGCGGCGCGAAGCTGGTGGTGGACAACACCTTCGCCTCGCCCTACCTGCAGCAGCCGCTGCTGCTGGGCGCCGACATCGTGCTGCATTCGACCACCAAGTACCTGGGCGGGCACTCGGACGTGGTGGGCGGCGCGCTGATCACCGACGATCAGGAGATGGACGCCAAGTTCGCGTTCCTGCAGAACGGTGCGGGCGCGGTCCCCGGCCCGATGGACGCCTTCCTCACCATGCGCGGCATCAAGACGCTGGCCCTGCGCATGGACCGGCACTGCGACAATGCCGAGACCATCGCCGAATTCCTCTCCAACCACCCCAAGATCGCCCAGGTCATCTACCCCGGCCTGCCCGAGCACCCCGGCCACACCGTGGCCCAGAAGCAGATGCGCCGCTTCGGCGGCATGATCTCGGTCCGCGTCCACGGCGGCAAGGACGCGGCCCTCGCCTTCTGCGCCAAGACCAAGGTCTTCACCCTCGCCGAATCCCTCGGCGGCGTCGAATCCCTGATCGAGCACCCCGGCGCCATGACTCACGCCTCCACCGCCGGCTCGGCCCTCGAGGTTCCCGCCGACCTGGTCCGCCTCTCCGTCGGCATCGAGGACATCAGCGACCTGCTCTCCGACATCGAGCAGGCGCTCGCCTGACCATGACAAAAGCGAAGCGCCGCACCAACATTTGGTGCGGCGCTTCGTCGTTGCTCGGAACGCGACAACTGATTTCGCAAGGTTCCGGGTAACTCACCGGTACGACCGAAATCGGTTCGCCTCCAAACCTCCGGCACGGGTGCGGGACGGTCAACGGCTCTCTGCCGCCCGCTGAAGTCCCGGGGAGGCGGGGGCCTAGCTGTGGTAGGGCTCCGCGGAGACCAGCGTCACCTTCATGGTGTTGCCATTGGGCAGGGTGTATTCGCGGGTTTCGCCGACCTTGGCGTTGATGAGGGCGCCGCCCAACGGGGAGTTGGGGGAGTAGGTCTCGAGGTCGGCGCTGCCGAGGCCCTCTTCGCGGGTGGCGATGAGGAAGGTTTCGGTGTCGGACTCGTCACCGTCGTAGTAGACCTTGACGACCGAGCCGGGCAGGGCGACGCCGGACTTCGTGGGTGCGATGCCGACCTTGGCGTTGTTCAGCAGTTCCTGCAGCTGGCGAATGCGCGCCTCCTGCTGGCCCTGCTCTTCACGGGCCGCGTGGTACCCGCCGTTCTCCTTGAGATCGCCTTCTTCACGGCGCTCGTTGATTTCGGCCGCGATGACGGGACGGTTGGCGATGAGCGCGCCGAGTTCGCTCGTGAGCCTTTCGTGCGACTCCGGGGTCAGCCAAGTCACGGTCTCAGTCATCTCGATCACTCCCTAGTAGTTGTCCCCGGCAAGCCGGGATTCCCTGATGCCCGCTACCGTGGCCATCCGGAGATGGGCACAGCAGCAGTGGACAGCCAGAGCGATCCCTGGGGAGAGTCCCGACAGCGCCGGCCGTCAATGCAGCAAACACGGCTCCGAACGTCGGAACCGTGTATCGCGTCATTTTAGCACGATTCGGAAAGGCGCTGGTAGAAGCGTCAAAGCGGGTCGCCTAACGGACGATTCACCCGGCGCGCAGGTAGGCCGGCACATGGTCGCTGCACCCGTAGACATTGCCGGCGCCGGCCCGTCGGGTGGTCTTGATCGTGGTAACCACCCGGACGGTGCCGGCGTCGGAGCCGGGCACCAGGATCTCGCGGCGGCCGACCTCGTCGGTGTCGCCGTCCATGGCGCGCACGAAGCAGACGACCGCCTGGCCCGGATCCTTGCGTGTCACTTTGAAATCCACGCTGACCGTGGAGTCGTCGACGATCGTGTAACCGATCCGATCCGGTTCGACGGCCTGCGGTCCGTAGGTGCGGTAGCCCAGATAGGAGACGCCGAGCCCGGCGAGGATGACGACCGCTCCGAGGGCGTAGGGGAGCCAGCGGCGGGTCTTCCGAGGCGCAATCCCGTACCGGTCAGCCGGTCTTTCACTCATATCGGGGACGCTCCCGGGGGGTAGGTCGGAACAAACAACGATCGGATGGAACTATAGGGAATGCATATCTGATGCCTGTGCCTGGACTCGGCACGTGCGGTCAGGGTTCGGAGGAGGCAGCTTGCGTAACCACGTAGGACCCCTGCACGTGCCAATTGATACAGCTCGACGCTACGAGGTGGAAAACGTGATCGGTGAGGTGAACGAGAAGTGAGTGGTCTTCGCCTCATGGCGGTGCACGCGCATCCCGACGACGAATCCAGCAAGGGTGCGGCGGCCACCGCGCGCTACGCCGCCGAAGGCAATGACGTGCTGGTCGTCTCCCTCACCGGTGGGGAACGTGGCGACATCCTGAATCCCGCCATGGACACCCCCGGCATCAAGGACCGCATCACCGAGGTCCGCCGGGAGGAGATGGCCGCCGCCGCCGAGGCGCTCGGCGTCCGCCAGACCTGGCTCGGCTTCGTGGATTCCGGTCTGCCGGAAGGCGATCCGCTGCCGCCCCTGCCCGAGGGCAGCTTCGCGCTGGTGCCCTTGGAGGAGGCCACCGAGGCGCTGGTCCGCGTGGTCCGCCAGTTCAAGCCGCACGTCATGACCACCTATGACGAGATGGGCGGCTACCCGCACCCGGATCACATCATGTGCCACAAGGTGTCGGTCGAGGCCTTCGAGGCGGCGGGCGATCCGGAGCGGTTCCCCGACGCGGGCGAGCCCTGGCAGCCGCTCAAGCTGTACTACAACCACGGTTTCAGCCTCACCCGGCTGGAGGTCTTCGCCGACGAGTACGCGCGCCGCGGCGAGCCGTTCCCCATGCAGGACTGGATGGACCGCATGCGCAAGTACGCCGCCGAGCGCGGCGACATCATGGCGCGGGTCACCACCCAGGTCGAGTGCGCCAAGTACTTCCCGCAGCGTGACGACGCCCTGCGCGCCCACGCCACCCAGATCGACCCGAACGGCGCCTTCTTCGCGATTCCGCTGGAGATGCAGCAGCGGCTGTGGCCCACCGAGGAGTTCGAACTGGCCAAGACCCGGGTCAAGACCGCGATCCCGGAGACCGACCTGTTCGCGGGAATCGACGAGGCCGATTCCGGCTTCGACACCGCCGACACCGAGGACGCCGCCCGATGATGCTCACGCTGCTCGCCCAGGGCACCAATTCGCCCACCGGACCCGAGTTCGGCAAGGCGTCCCCGCTGGGTCTGGTCATCGTGCTGGTGCTGCTGGCCGGCACCATCCTGCTCATCCGGAACATGAACAGGCACATCAAGAACCTGCCCGCCGAGTTCTCCCCGGAACACCCGGAGGCCGACCAGGAGGCCGACGAGGGCACCGAGCACGGCATCGCGGCGCGTGAGGATCATGAGGCCACGCAGGCGGAGGACACCGAGTCCGAGCCGCACAGCGAGACCAAGCCGGAAGCCACCAACGGCACCGCCTGAATCTCCGCGCATATCCCACGACCCCGGTCCGGTGACCGGGGTCGTGGCATATCCGGGAGCGGCCGGAACAAACCGCGGGCGGGCAGGGTTGCCGGCTGCGAGATCGAAACGACTGGAGCGGAAGGGGAATCGCCATGCCGAGCCGGGAGATGCGGGAGCATATCGAGCTGTTGAATGGCGCTGATCACCGAATTCCTTCGGCCTCACCGCTTTTCGGTGACCCGGCCGGCCTGCCGCCGCTGCTGATCCAGGTCGGCACGGCCGAACTGCAGCTCAGTGACTCCGAGGGCTTCGCGGCCGCCGCGCGGGCCGCGGGCGTCGATGTGACGCTGTCGCTCGGTGAGGGTCTCCCGCACGTCTACCCGGGCATGCGGAACACCCCGGAGGCGGCGGCCGCCACCGACGAGATCGCGGCCTTCCTGCGCAAGCATCTCGGCTGAGGCCGGGAATTCAGACCAGCGTCTCGGTCTCGTATGCGGGCAGCCGGTAGTCCTCGGCCTTGGGTTCGAACAGCTTCCGGGTCAGCGGAAGCAGCGGGCCCGAGGTCATGATCCGCATATTGAGCCGGCCCAGGGCGGTCAGGACCTTCGACTTCGGGAGCATCATCTGGATGCCGCCGCCGGGAAGTTCCTTGGCCGCGTCCAGGAACGGGGTCACCCGCACCTCGTAGCGGGCCAGCGCGCCGGGCAGATCGTCCGGGGTGGCGGCGATTTCGCCGGTCAGGATGTACGCGCCCACCAATGCCATCGCCGTGCCCATGCCGGTCAGGGGGGAGCCGCAGTAGCCGGCGTCGCCGGCCAGGGTGACCCGCCCGGCGGCCAGGGTCGGCATGTCGATGCGGGCCAGCACGTCGAAGTAGAAGTCGGGTGCGCCGGCCATCGCCGCGAGCGCGGTGGGTGCATGCCAGCCGGCCTCGGCCAGCATGTCGGTGATGAGGCGCTGCTGGGCGGCGACATCGCGGCGCAGCGCGGGGTTCTCCGGGGTGCGGAGGGTCAGGATGGCCTTGGCGGTGCGCGGGTCGCGGTCGGGGCGGATGCCGACGGCGGCGCTGGGCACCGAGTGCATGGCGAACCAGCCCGGCTTGGTGTCGGCGGGGGTGGGCATGGTGAAGAAGGCGGTGTAGCCGCCCAGGTATGTGGAGAACTGTTCCTCCGGCCCGAAGGCGAGGCGGCGGACCGCCGAGTGCACGCCGTCCGCGCCGACCACCAGGTCGAAGCGCTCGGTCGCGCCGGAGCCGAAGCCGACGGTCACACCGGTGTCGTCCTGGTCGAGGGCCTCGATCCACTCGCCGTAGCGGTAGTCGAGCTTGCCCGGAGTTTCGGCCAGCAGGTCCAGCAGCACCTGGTTGAGGTCGCCGCGGGTAATCTCGATTTCGGCGACCGGGCCCTTGCCGTCGAAGGCCTCCACCGGCAGGGCGGCGAATTCGGTGCCCTTGCGGTCGACCCAGGCCATGCCCAGCTCTTCGAGCTGGTATTTGCGGATGCCCGGCATCAGGCCCATGCGCTCGGCGACCTCCTTGCTGGCGGCGCGCAGGTCGACGGCCTGGCCGCCGGGGCGGGGCGCGGTGGCGCGCTCCACGACGGTGACCCGGGCTCCGGCCCGGAGCAGTTGCAGCGCAACGGCATTGCCGGCGATGCCGCCGCCGGAAACGAGGATGTGCAGCGAGTTGGCGGTGGTGTTCATGGTGTCGGGCCTCCCGGTTGGCTCTAACGTCTGAGACAAATGTACTAAATGACTGGCACGCTTGTCTAGTACAAATGTCTTAGCGATATCTACCTGGGAATATGTGCCTTCGAGAGGGTTCGGTGCTCAGCCGAGGGTCGGGGTGTCGTAGACGCTGAACCCGCCCTTGCCGTCGGTGTCCACCCCGAGGAATCGATCCGCGCGGAAGGGGTTGTTGGCCAGCAGCCGCACCACGGTGTCGTCGGGGTCGGCGAGATCCAGGACCGCGCCGTACGGGCCGCGATCGATCACCTCGCCGCGGGTGTACTCCAGTTCGTCGGCACGGGCGGCGAAGGCGTGCAGGTCGTCGACCGACTCCACCTCCAGTGCGAAGACGTCGAAGCCACGGAAATCCGGTGTGCCCGCACAGTATTCGCGCTCCCACAGCGTGATGCCGAAGCCTGACGGGTGCATGAGCTGTGCCCCGCGCAGCTCACCCTCCTCCCGGAATTCGCCCGCCAGGCGCAGATCCAGCAGGTCGCAGTACCAGGCGACACTGCGCGCAAGGTCGCTGACCGGCAGTTTGACGTGGCGGATGCGGGCCAATCCGGCCATGGTGCCTCCTGATCGGGGTGCGGCGAGCGGGGCATGAACCCCTGAAGGATGCCACTTCACCACCCCGCAGACGCGGAATGGCACCCTCCTGGCGCGAAGGACATCGGGAGCCGGCCCGAGCCTTCCGCCGCTGGACCGGGCAGTCACCCGCGAGCTTCCGCCGTGATCAGCCGGAGTGACCGCCGGCGCGGAGGCGCACCGCAGCCGTTTCAGCTCGCGTCCGTCCAGCGCTGCTGGGCTCGGCGCAGCGACCTCGGATCGGAGTAGCCGAGGCGGCGGGCGCGCTCGGCCTGGGTGAGGCCGAGCGGCTGGTCGAGAACCTGCTGCCTGCGGGCCTTTTCGAGTTCGCACCGCCACGAGGTGCCCTCCTCGGCGAGGCGGCGCTGCAGCGTGCGACGGCCGGTCAGTAGCCGGCGGGCTACCGCGTCGATGGTCACCGGTCCGTCGATCAGCATCGACACCAGCTCCTGCTGCAGCCGGTCGGACCAGGTGGTGATGCGCGGCGGCGCCGTCATCTCGGCCTGCTGCACCAGGATTCGGTTCAGGACCGGGTCGGCGCGGAGCAGCGGCAGGGCCAGATCGGTGTTCCGGAAGGTGACCCGGTTGGTGGCCGCCCCGAAATCGATTCGGGGCGTGCCGAACAGCTCGGTGAGCGCCGTCAGCTCCGCCTGGCACGCAGGCGCCCGCTGCCGCAGTCGCACGTCTACCGGCACCACGTGCCGCCCGGTGGCCGTGCGCATTTTCACGATCATCCCGCACAGACCGGTGTGCATGGCCAGCTCGCTGCCGCGGCCCTCACCCCGGGCCAGGCCGGTGTACACCGTTGTCACACCGTCCGGATCCTCGTCGGCGACCGCCCGGAACTCCCGGTTGGTCGAGCACGCGTCCATGAACCGATCGGTGAGCGCGAGTCCCGCACCCAGGGTGGGCGCGGTCAGCAGCAGGTAGTCGATGATGCCGAGCTGTCCCGGCGTGTACTCGAGTGCGGTGCGGACGGCAATGGCGGGATCACGGGTTTCGTGTTCGACGAGTTCCCACAGCCGCAGATACCGCTCGCTGGGCACCATGGATTCGGGCGAGGTCAACAGCCAGCCCGGTAGGTCCGCGGCGAGGGCCAGGCGATGCCGCGTGTTCTCGCACACTCCGATCGTGCTCAGCACATACCCCGGTAGCAGCACGGTGTCCATCACCTGTGCGTCGGGGTCGAGCCCGGCCCCGCCGTTCATCGGGTCCGCCATCTGTACTGGGCGTGCCGCAGCGAGCGCGTGCCGAAATAGCAGAGGCGATGAAGACCGGTGGAGGCGTGGATACCGGTGGGGTGGATGGTCATTGAGGATCCCGGGGGTGAGGCGTCATCGACGGCCCGCGGCCCGGAGTCCCCATGGGCCGGGCCTCTCGAGCCAACCGTGGGTGACGTCGGAGTGCAAGGGTTGCATCGTGTTGCACTCGCGGTGCAACACACGCGGATCCAAAATAGACTGTGCGGTGCGGTCTTTGAAACAGGACGGACAACGTAGGTGACTTCAGCCGCCAGGCCCGGCGGGGGCCACCGGTGCCAATTCTGGAACCGGACGGGACAATTCGCCGGATGCGGTGGCGGCCGGGCCGGTCAGCGGCCGGGTAGCTACGGTCGTCTCGAGTGGAGATCGGTTGGTTCCGAAGGTCCCGTTCAGAAGTATTCGGTGGTCGCTAGGCTGCGGCGATGATCGGCAATACCATTTCCTCTCGGCTGGCGGCCCTGGTCCTGGAGGCGGCGCTGCGGGCGGGAGCGGCGGCGCCGCAACTCTTCAGCGCGCTGGAATTGGGGGCCGATCAGCTCGGCGACGATCTGGTGCGGGTTCCGACCGGCTCGGCGTGGCGGGTCTGGGAGCTGATCTACGCGGCCGCGGGGCCGACTGGAGGTCTGTGTGCGGCGGCCACGGCCACGCGGGGGAGCCTTTCGGTGTGGGATTACCTCTTCTCGAGCGGGCCGACGCTGGCCGAAAGCCTGCGCAGCGTGGTCGAATTGCGCGCCGTCGTCGCGGATCCGCTCGGTGGCGGCGAGGTGCTGGAGAGCGGCGGGTTGCTCATCGTCCGGGATACCGCGACCGTCGAACCCGGTCCGATCCTGGGGCTGGTCGAGGAGTTCACGCTCGCGGTGATGCTGCAGCGGGCCCGCGAGGCGACCGGGCATCCGCTGGTTCCGGTTCGGGTGGCGTTCCGGCACCGCGCGCCACGTAATCACCGGCACCTCGTCGAGGCGTTCGGTACCAACCGGATCTGCTTCGAGGCCCCGCACTCCGAGCTGACTTTCCGCGACGCGGCGGCCCTGCCCACCGGGGGCGACCCGAATCTGGGCCGGATCCATCGCGGCTACGCGGAACTGCTGCTCGCCAGTGCGCGTCCCGCGCCCAGCCCGATCGGCAGGATCCGCGCGGTGCTGCGCGAGGCGATGGCGTGCGGCGAACTCGAACTCGACCAGGTCGCCGCCCGGCTCGCCGTCAGCCCGCGCACTCTGCAACGTCGTCTGCAGGCGCTGGGCACCAGCTGGCGCGCCGAGGTCGGCACGGTCCGCTACGAACACGCGTCGGATCTGTTGCGCGGCACCGATCTCCCCACCTACGCGATCGCGGCCCGGCTCGGCTACACCGACCCGAGGGCTCTGCGGCGGGCGTTCCGCCGTCAGGCGGGGCAATCCCCGGACGAGTTCCGCCGGTGGGCGGCCACCGGTTCGGATTCCGGGTAGCCGGCGCCGGTCAGGGGCGGTCGGTGGTGAGGTGGAGGTAGGCGGTGTCGAGGGGGATGTCGACCGCGAACCAGGCCGCGGGCCGGTCGTCGTCGCGGGGACACCAGGCGGTCGCAATGCACAGCCGGGCCACCTCCATGGTGGCGAGACCGGGTAGCCGCCACTGGATTCCGGCCGGATCCAGGTAGCGCACACCGTATTCGGAGTTGTCGTCGTTGCCGTCAGCGGGCAGTTGGTCCGCCCAGTCGGCGGGCATCAGCCGGCCGTCCGCGGCCTGCATGGCCAGCAGTTCGGAATCCGGACCGCCGATCGACACCGAGAAGTGGTCGTTCTCGGCGGTCACGGCCGCGAGGCATTCACCCGAGTCGGGACCACAGAACGTGTCCGCGGACAGATCGGTCAGTTCGGCCGCGAAGGACAGGGCGGGCACCGCCGAATGCGCCTGCACCTGCCAGATTCCCGCCCACATGGGTACGGCCGCGCCGCCGTCCCAGGCCGGCATCTCGATGCGGCCGAGAAGCAGATCGACCGTGGCGTCCCGGTGCCGCCAGCGGTGCAGGTGCGAGCCGTTCGCCAAGCGCCACACGGTATCTGGACCGGTCGGTACCTGTTCCGAGCCGAGCGCGACGGCGAACACGACGGTGCCGAGCGGCGTATCGATCACGGCGGGGCGCCGGTCGACCTGGTGCAGGCGGTCGGTGGGAAGCATGCGCCCCATCATGCACCCGGCGGGCGGGCGCATGATCGCCGGTGCGGGCGAACGGCCCAGCGGGGGTGGGGTACCCGTCGGACCAGGTCAGTCGGCGCGGATGACCCGAGGCATCGGGTAGCCGCTGTCGAGTAGTCCCGAGGTCGGCCCGGAGCAGCGGGCGGCGAGCTGGAAATTGTCGGCCTTCGGCCGACGTGCCGAGTGCGGCCACCAGCGAGCCGGGCAGGACGTCGATCCAGACGTGGCCGGTCCCCGGATTTCGGGCCCGACAAACGTGACGAATCTGCTGCACGGGAAGATTCGCAATATAGTTGGGGCGGAACGAGTTCGGTGGTGGCTGGTCGAATTCATGCGAAAACAATTCCTGGCCATACCATTACGACTTAGGGAGGCGCGGAGGCCGCCGCAGCCAGTCCGTGAAAAGGCATGCGGTGGTGGAATTCTGGTGCGAATCCGATTTGCTGGCGGAAGACCTTGTGACTCCGACGGAACGGTCGACCGCGGTAGTCGGCCGCTACTGCTCGTGGCTCCCGGCGTCGAGGCCGAGCATCTGGAGCAGATGTGCGCAGTCCGCGGCATCGAGGGCGTGACTCGCGACGGTATGGGCGGCCATGGCGTTCCGCTTCTCGCATGCGGCCTTCTCGGCGGCCCGTGCCATGCTGAATTCGCTCTGCTCGTGGCGGAGGGTGGTCTGTCGCGCAGAGGTCATATGAACACTTCCCGCCCGTTAGCCGGGTTACCGAATCCGAATGACTCGAGCCGACTTCGTCTTCCACTCACCTTACGGTGCGCGCACCGTTTCCGAACGGTACCGCGAAACAAAGATGCCGATATATCGAGTTGCTCGACCGGCTGGCACCGGACGTCGTCTTCCTGGGCGACGGTGGCGGCGTCGAACAGACCGCACTGCAACCCCTCACAGGCGCCGCCCTGGCGGCCGACCTGCTCGTGGCAGCCTGGCCCAGGATCGGCCGCGAGATGGCGGTCGAACCGGCGCAGATCAACGGCTACCCCGAGCAGGGTGCCGCTCCACCACCGATGGATCGGCGAGATTCCTGTGGAGCGGCGAGTTCATCGGCCTGATCTCTTCCAGCGATCTGGCTATAGTGATATATAGTTAGACACCTTGAAGCGTGGCCACATGGGCCATGCCGGATCGGGAGGACCTCATGTCGACATCGGTATCTGCCGGAGCCATTACCCAATTCGTGGACGTTGGCGGTGAGAACATCGCCTATCGATCGCTGGGTGCCGCGAGCGCGCCGCCGGTGGTGCTGACTCAGCGTTTCCGGGGAACGATGGATCACTGGGACCCCGAACTGCTCGATGACTTGGCGTCCGAGCGTCGGGTGATCGTGTTCGACAGCCCGGGGATCGGCGCGTCCGGTGGTACGGCGCGCGACTCGATTCCCGCGATGGCGGACGCGGCCGCCGGGTTCATGGCCGCGCTCGGGATCGCTCGATACGACGTGCTGGGCTGGTCGATGGGCGGCGGTGTGGCGCAATGGCTGGCGCTGAAACATCCCGAATCGGTGCGCAAACTCGTACTGGCCGGGTGCGGTCCGGGCGCGGTGCCGGACGCACCCAAGGCTCCGGCGAAGGTGTGGCAGGTGGCGGGCAAGGACGTCAATGACGACGAGGATTTCCTGTACCTCTTCTACCCCGAAACCGGCGAAGCGCGCGCGGCGGGTCTGGCGTCGCTGCGCCGGTTGGATCGGCGTCTGCTCGCGTCGAGGTCAGTGGTCGGAGTCGACGCGGTGAAGGCGCAGCAGGCCGCGATCGCCGCCTATGCCTCCGGGGCCGACTCGGCGCTGCCGCACCTCTCGGAGATCACCGCGCCTACTCTGGCCGCCAACGGAATTCACGATGTCATGGTCTCTTCCTACGAGGCATACGTTCTCGCACAACGGATCCCGAATGCCTACCTGGTGCTCTATCCGCATAGCGGGCACGCGTTCCACTTCCAGCACGCCCACCTGTTCGGCCGCCACGTCCGGGAATTCCTGCGGTGACAACGATGGTGAATCGGAGTTCCGTCGGCTCCCTCTCGTATCTGGACGCCGGTCCTTCCGACGGGCCGTTGATCGTCTTCGTTCATGGTTGGCCCGCCACCGCGCGGACGTGGCAGGCGCAACTCGACTACTTCGCTGCCCGGGGGTTCCGAGTGGTGGCCCCGGATATGCGCGGGTATGGGGATTCGGCGATTCCGGCCGATCGGACCGCCTACGCGCAGCGTCATCTCGTCGGCGACATGGTGGCCCTGCTCGCTCATCTGGGGCGTGATCGGGCGATCTGGGTCGGTCACGATTGGGGGAGCGCGACGGTGTGGAGTCTGGCTGCGCACCATCCGGGCATCTGTTCCGGCGTGGTCAGCCTGTCGGTGCCGTATCGCACCCTCGAGCGCGGGATCGACGACATGCTGCGCTACGTCAACCGCGACATCTACCCCGAAAACCGGTACCCGGATGCCCAATTCGACTACATGCGGTACTACGAGCGGCATTCCGACCGCGTGACGGCGCTGTTCGGCGCCGACCCCGGGCGCACGCTGAAGGCGTTCTATCGCAGCGGGAATCCTGACGATGCCGGTAAACCCGGTGTCACCTCGACAGTGACCCGTGGCGGCGGCTGGTTCGGCGGCGCCGAAGCGGTCCCGGACCTCCCGCTCGACGAACGGGTACTCGACGCGGAGCTGTTCGACGAACTGCGTGCCTCGTTCGTCCGCAACGGCTTCTCCGGCGCTTCGGCCTACTACCTCAATCACGCCGACAATCTCGCCTACAGCGATACCTCGCCCGCCGACGGCAACCTCGAGGTAGCGGCCCTGTTCATCGGAGCGCGCTACGACACGGTCGCCGACACCGCGCAATCGGCCCTGGCGCACCCGATGCGCGAGCACTGCCGCAACCTCACCGAGGTCATGCTCGACGCCGGGCACTGGGTCGGGCTCGAGCGTCCACAGGAGGTCAATTCCACTATCGAACAATGGATTTCGACCTCGACGTGAGGGGCTGCGGACATGAGCGGGTTTCGGGCGTGAGATGCGGTGCGGCGTAGTAACTCTCATCCGGCGATCTGCGCTCGGTCGGTGGTGCGGAGGGGTGCGCCGACGCTGTGCAGGTGCTTCAGGGCCTCGCGGTAAGAGGAGATCAGGCCCGTCTCGTGGTAGGGCACGCTGATTTCCGAGCAGTAGTCGCGGACGATCACCTGGGCGTGACGCAGGTTCGGACTCGGCATGCTCGGGAACAAGTGGTGCTCGATCTGGTAGTTGAGTCCGCCGAGGGCGAGGTCGGTCAAGACGCCGCCCCGCACGTTGCGGGAGGTCAGCACCTGTCGACGGAGGAAGTCGGGGCGGTCGTCGCCGGTCAGAGTCGGCATGCCCTTGTGGTTCGGGGCGAAGATGCAGCCCATGTACAGGCCGAACAACGCTTGGTGGACAGCGAGGAACGCGATGGCTTTGTCGGCGGGCAGAACCGCGAACAGCGCTGCCAGATAGGCGATGAAGTGGCCGAACAGCAGCGCGCCCTCCAGCCCGCGGTGTTTGACCGATCGATTTTTGAGCGCCCGGACGCCCGCCACATGGAGGTTCAGGCCCTCCAGCATCAGCAGTGGGAAGAATAGGAAGGCTTGTGCTTTCGCGATCAGACGAGGCAGCCCGCGGCTGGCCCGCGCCTGCCGTTGGGACCAGACCAGAATGTCGGGCGCGACATCGGGGTCGAGTTCCTCGTGGTTCGGGTTGGCGTGATGCCGAGTGTGCTTGTCCTGCCACCAGCCGTACCCCAGGCCGATGCCGGCATTGCCAACGATTCGGCCCACTACCTCGGTGGGCCGCCGCAGCCGGAAGACTTGGCGGTGCGCGACATCGTGCATGACGAGGGCGACCTGAGCGCACGTCACGGCCATGAACGCCGCGACCATGAGCGTCCACCACGAGTCGCCGAGAAGGACGAACGCCGCCCAACCGGCCGTGAACGCGATCCCGACGAGACTGAGCCGGACCGCGTAGTAGAGAGGCCGCCGGTTCATCAGTCCCGCCTCGGTAACCCGGCGCAACAGGCGAGCGTAATCGTCGGCGCTACGCCGCGATGATCGTTGAACCGACGCGGGGACCGAGGCTGGTTTCGTCATGAATCTTCCTGAGAGCTGAGTCGGCGATGCCAACTTCGCCCATCCTCGATGCCGGCCGACCGATGCCGATCGGGGCTTCGACCCCAGTGGGAACTGCTCGGTATGTCGAGGGCGGGGAGTGACGAATCGAAGCTATCAACCGGATTCTCGTTCGATGTAATACCTTGGTATGACATGGAATTGGACTGCGGTGTGATGACGGTCAACGGACCGGATGTCGGGAGCGCAGATCCGGACTTTTCATGTGATGGCGCACGAGTCGGGGAGGGCGCAGTTGGCGGCGCGGCTGTTCTACTACCGCTGCTGACGGTCCGGTGCGAGCTCGGCTGCGCGTCGCTTGTCTTGCTGTCTGGAATGAAGCTGGCCGGTGTGGAAGGCTGGCGGACATGAACCGATTAGGTGGTGCCACGTCGCCCTACCTGCGCCAGCACGCCGGAAACCCGGTGCACTGGCAGGAGTGGGGAGAGGAGGCGATGGCAGAAGCAACCAGGCGGGACGTACCCATTCTTCTTTCAGTGGGGTACGCATCCTGCCATTGGTAGCTTCGGCCGAACAAACACTGGTGTCATGTGATGGCGCACGAGTCGTTCGAGGACGAGGCCACAGCGGCAGTCATGAACGAGAACTTCGTGTGCATCAAGGTGGATCGGGAGGAGCGGCCGGATCTGGACGCGGTGTACATGAATGCCACCGTGGCCATGACGGGGCAGGGTGGGTGGCCGATGACCTGCTTCCTGACGCCGGAGAGGGAGCCGTTCTATTGCGGGACGTATTACCCGAAGACACCGCGGCACGGGATGCCGTCGTTCACGCAGGTGCTGACGGCGGTGGGCGAGACCTGGCGGAACCGGCGCGACGAGGTGAACACGGCGGCGGCGCAGGTGTCCGATGCGCTGCGGCAACAGACCGCGGGGTTGCCGGATGCGGAGATCGGGGTCGGGCCGGAGTTGCTCGAGCATGCGGTCGGTGCGGTGTTGAAGGATGTGGACGGGCGGCACGGGGGGTTCGGGGGCGCGCCCAAGTTTCCGCCGTCGGCTTTGCTGGAGGGACTGCTCCGGCATTACGAGCTGACCGGTAATCCGACTGTGCTGCAGGCTGTTTCGTTCACCTGTGAGTCGATGGCGCGCGGCGGCATCTACGACCAGCTGCGCGGTGGCTTCGCGCGGTACTCGGTGGATGCGGCGTGGGTGGTGCCGCACTTCGAGAAGATGCTCTACGACAATGCGCAGCTGCTGCGCGTGTACGCGCATCTGGCTCGGCGGCGGGATGACGAGTCGGCCGGTGAGCGTGTGACGGGTGCGTGGGAACCGCTGGCGCTGCGGGTGACTCGCGAGACCGTGCAATTCCTGCTGAACGACCTCGGTACCGAGCAGGGGGCCTTCGCCTCGGCGCTGGACGCGGACACCCACCTGGAACCGGGCGGGCCGGGGGTGGAGGGAGCCACGTACGTGTGGACGCCCGCCGAACTCAACGGTGTGCTCGGTGCGCTCGACGGTGCCTGGGCGGCAGAGGTTTTCAATGTCACCACGGCGGGCACTTTCGAGCACGGCACCTCGGTGCCGACCCGGTACAGCGATCCGAAACCGGCCGATTACGAGCGGTTCGAGGCGATCCGGGCGAATCTGTCGACCGCCCGTTCCCATCGCCCGCAGCCGGAGCGGGACGACAAGGTGGTCACCGCCTGGAACGGCATGGCCATTGTCGCGCTCGCGGAAGCCGGTGCGGCACACGGACATCCGGAGTGGATCACGGCCGCCGTCCGGTGCGCCCGCTTCCTGCTCGACACCCACGTGACCGGCGGTCGGGTCTGCCGTGCCTCACTGGGTGGTGTGGCCGGCGCGGCGCCGGGTGTGCTGGAGGATTACGCGTGGCTGGCGCTGGGGTTGCTCGCGTTGCACCAGACCGCCGAGGGTGACTGGCTGGACGCGGCGCAGGATCTGCTGGACGCCGCCATCACCCACTTCGCCGATCCGGAAATTTCCGGCAGCTGGTTCGACACCGCCGACGACGCCGAGACCCTGCTGACCCGGCCGCGTGACCCGCTGGACGGCGCAACCCCCTCCGGCACTTCGGTTCTGGCGGAGGCACTGCTCACCGCAGCCGCCCTCACCGACCCCGTGCGAGCCGACCGCTACCGGCAGTTGGCCGATCACACTTTGACCCGAGGCGCGGTGCTGCTGGCTCGCGCACCCCGCTCGGCCGGCCATTGGCTCGCCGTCGCCGAGGCCGCCCTGCGCGGTCCGATCCAGGTGGCCGTGGTGGATGGACCGGACGGTGAATCCGGCTGGGCCGCAACGCTGGTGGCGGCCGCCCGCGCCGCCGCCCCGGGCGGGTCGGTGATCGTCTCCGGCCCCGTCGGCTCCCAGCCGCTGCTGGCCGACCGGCCCCCGGTGCGTGACACCTCTGCCGCCTACATCTGCCGCGGCTCGGTCTGCGATCTCCCGGTCACCACGGTCGAGGATGTGCGCGCCGGACTGCGGCCCCCGCCCACCGCCTGATCGCCGCTGCCCGGCACGGCCGGCGTTCAGGTCGCGCTGTCGACGCGGCGCCCGGCCGTGACCGCGGCGGGCACCGCGACCAACACCGCGATGATGTGGGCGGTGCGCAACAGCCCGAGTATCACCGCATTCGGGGTCCAGTGCGTGCAGAGGTCACCGGGGTGCTCGGCCGTCAGGACTGCCCGCAGCGGTTCCACCGCCAGTGAAGCGAGGCCGAGGGTGCCCAACCCCACCACGAGAACCCGCCGTGCCCACAGGTTTCCGGCCAGCATCCGGGCCGCGAGCGCGAAGACCGTCAGGTAGATCGCCGCCCGCATCAGCAGCCCGAATGCGATGCCCTGCACGTGGACCCCGGGTTCATCGAGGGCGAGCGCGACGCGTCCCAACGTCTCGGCCACGCCCGCGATCAGCGCGACCACGATCGCTCGATAAGCCAGTACCGCCCGGTCCGGCCGCGCCCACACCGCCGCCGAAGTCCGCTCGAACGCGCCGATTTCATTCATAGCGTTACTGTCCGGCGCCCCGGTCCGCACCGAATCCCCCGTGAGTACGACATGCGCCCAGTCCTCAGGTACGACACCGCGATTCGACGGGTGCTGCCGGTGCTTAATCCGTTGCCGCCCGACCCGGGCGGTCTTACAGTCCCGGAGATGTTCGGTTCATGTTTTTCACCGGAGTATTGCCAGGTCCCGCCGGGTGCAGGGGCGACCCTTGCGCGGGTCGATGATTAGCGATCCGCGGCCCGGTCGACGGACTCCGAAGATGGGGGTGCGGCCGGTCGGGGGCCGGCCTTCGGGGCGCTGCCGTTGCGGTGGGGCGCTGCGGGGGACACCACGTCGGTCCAGCCCGGAGTGGGTTCCCTGCGGCCGCGGAGGTGGAGAGTGTCGTGCAGGATCCACTGCGTGCGCTCGGCGTCGCAGGCGGCGTCTATGACCGCCTGACTGGCCAGAATGCGGCGTGGCACCAGCTTGGCCTCGGTGGTGAGGCGGGCGGCCTCGTTGACGGCGTCGCCGATGACGGTGAACTCCAGCCGGGTGTCGGTGCCGACATCGCCGGCGAACACCAGCCCGCGCGCGATGCCGATGCCCACATCGAGCTCGCCCAGCGCAGCTACCTCGTCGCGGATGCGGCGGGCGGCCCGCAGCGCGGGGGTGGCATTGTCGTCGAGCGCCATGGGCGCGCCGAAAATGCACAGCGCCGCATCGCCTTCGAACTTGTTGACCAGGCCCTGATTGTCCTCGGTCGCCGCCACCACGATCGACAGCAGCCGATTCAGCTTGGCCACGAAATCGTGCGGGGCGAGCTCGGTGGCCATGGCGACCGAGCTGGTCACGTCCACGAACAGCGCGGTCGCCACCCGCATGTCGCCGGTCAGACTGGGGCTGCCCGACAGCGCCCGCTCGGCCACCTCGGTGCCCACGTGCCGGTCGAAGACGGTCCGCATGCGTTCGCGCTCACTGAGATTGGCGGCCAGCTCGTTCACCGAGTGTTCGAGCCGCCCGATCTCGCTGGTGCTGTTGATCGTCACCCGGGCCTCGAGATCGCCGTGCGTGATCCGATCCAGCGCGGCGCGCAATGTGTGCATCGGCGTGGCGACCGCGCGCGCCAGCGCGGCCGTCGCCACCACGCCCGCGGACAGCCCGACGATGGCCATGTAGATGCCGGTTCGAATGCGGTCCTGGGCATCGGTGGACGGGTCCGCCAGCACGGTGATCACCATGCCCAGCGGCACCGCGCCCGCGACCGCGAAGGTGACCAGCACCCGGGCCAGCACGGTATTGCTCCAGTGCGAGGTCTCGTCCAGCACCTCGGCCACCACCGGAATGGTCGGCCGGATGAGCCGGTCCACGATCAGGTAGGTCAGCGCCGCCGACTCCAGCCCGCCCAGCGTGAACATGGACAGCACCACCGGAAAGCTGCGGTCCTCGGTGGCATGCGCGAAGACGGCGGCCGCCACGAACACGCCCGGCAGCCAGATGGCCAGCGCCCGTCCCGAGATCGCGATCGGGAGGCGCAGCAGCCGTCTCGCCTCGAGCTCGGTCGGCGGCCGGCGCTGGTCCAGCCAGCTGAAGTAATGGTGACGGTCCCGCACCGCGAGCATGATGCCGACCAGCGCGCCGAGGGCCGGATAGATCGACACCTGAATGAAGGCGGTCATCCAATCCGGTCCGAGCCGGCTCAGGAAACCGCTCAGGAACAGCTCGGTGGTGATCACCGCGAGACCGCCGAGATTGCACGCCATGACGACCGCAGACAGACCACCCGGCGCACGCAGCGCCCACAGGATGAGTCTGCTGGTCACGTCGCAGACTTTAGAGACCTTTCGCCCCAGATTGCACGTTTGTGAGTAATTGCTCGGATCAGCGCAACAGCACGAACCAGACGGCAACGTAGTGGCAGAGCGCCGCGACCACCGTTGCGGCATGGAAGAACTCGTGATGCCCGAAGACCTCCGGCCACGGGTCCGGCCAGCGCGACGCGTACAGGATCCCGCCCACGCTGTAGGCGATGCCGCCCGCGAGCAGCAAGAGCACCGGCGTCCAGCCGGCATGGTGGATGAGCGTCCCGGCCACCGGGACGATGGCCCACCCGAGCAGCAGATACAGCGGCACCCCCACCCATCGGGGGGCCGTGGGCCACAGCATCTTCAGTGCTACCCCGGCCAGCGCCCCCGCCCACACGATGGCCAACAGGACGGTGCCCGCGCTGCCGCGTACGCCGAGCAGAGCGAACGGCGTGTAGCTGCCCGCGATGAAGAGGAAGATCATCGAGTGATCCGCCCGCTTCATCCACATGCGGGCCCGCGCGGTCTTCCAGTTCACCCGGTGATAGGTCGCACTGATCCCGAAGACCCCGCACACCGTGACCCCGTAGACCAGCGTCGACCAGGCGGCCTTCGCCGACACCGAGCTCGCCACCGACACCAGGACGATCACGGCGATGGCGGCCACACCCACGGCCCAGGCGTGGATCCACCCGCGCATGCGTGGCTTGATCAGCGCCAGCTCTTCCCGAACGGTATCGAGGACGTCCGCCACCGGGGCGGAGTGCGGCGCAGTGTCGGACATAAGTTCCTCCTCGGTAACCTACGGTAGCGTAGGTTAGTGGATGGGTGCCCGCACTGTGGGTGCCGTCACTAACGGCCTCCGGTGTTTCGCTCATGTGTCCCGGTCGCTCCGCCATCCATTCCGGGGGCGTAGGGTTGCGGCCGTGAAGGTTGCGAGTCAGGTGCGTGGACTCCCATATCGCATATACGAGGCACGGCTGGCCAAGCAGCTGGCAGGCAAACAACATCCGCGGCATGTGGCCGTGATGTGTGACGGCAACCGACGGTGGGCCCGGGAGAACGGGTTCAGCGATATCTCGCACGGTCACCGCGTCGGCGCGTTGAAGATCGCCGAGCTCGTCGGCTGGTGCGGCGAGGCCGGCATCGAGATGGTCACCCTGTACCTGCTCTCGACCGAGAACCTGCGGCGCGACTCCGACGAGCTGGAGACCCTCTTCGAGGTCATCACCGACGTCGTCGACGAACTGTCTGCGCCGGAACAGAATTGGAGCGTCCGCATCGTGGGCGCCCTGGACCAGCTGCCCGCCGAGATGGCCCGCCGCCTGAGCGAGGCGGCCAAGAGCACCGAGGGCCGCACCGGCGTGCACGTGAATGTCGCGATCGGTTACGGCGGCCGCCAGGAGATCGCCGACGCGGTGCGCTCGCTGGTCCGCCAGGAGATGGACGCGGGCGAGACCGGCGAGGATCTGGTCCAGTCCATCACCGTCGACGCCATCGGCCAGCACCTCTACACCTCCGGCCAGCCCGACCCCGATCTCGTCATCCGCACCTCCGGTGAGCAGCGGCTGTCGGGATTCCTGTTGTGGCAGAGCGCGTATTCGGAGATCTGGTTCACCGAGGCGTACTGGCCGGAATTCCGGCGCGTGGATTTCCTGCGCGCCCTGCGCGATTACGCGGCGCGGCACCGCCGCTTCGGGGCGTAGAACACAGCGAATCAACGGTTCCATTGCAGTGCAATGGCTTCCGTGTTCGCGGGACGGTCGCTACCGTACCGTCGGGGAGTATGAGCGAGCTGCGTGAAGGGCTGAGTGGCCCGGCCGAAAGCCAGGTCGTGGCGGTGCCGTACATCAGCTACGAGGACTTCGGCCGCCGATTCCTGGAGTACGCCGCCTCCACCGAGCGGATAACCGGGGCGTTCGAGAAGCTCACGGGGGAGGCGTTCGAGTTCGGGCCGATCGGGGCGGGCCCCGGCAAGCTCGCGAAACTCTCGGCCACCGTGCGGCTCGGGCAGTCACGGCTGAATCGCGAAGTGGACGACCTGATTTCGTTCGACCTGGTGATCCCGCTGAAGGTCGACCTGCTCATCGACCTGGCGGTGGATCGGTATCCGTTCCGGGTGGACGGCACCGTTCACCTGCACCTGACCGTCCGCACCGCGGAGCCCCTCCGGGTGCTCATCGAAATCGCCGAGCCGCAGCCCAGCAATGTCCGCATCAATGTCGCCAGCGCGACCCGCCGCGGGGAATTGCTGCGCATTCTCGCCAGCGTCGATCACGAGATCCGCCGCTTCGTCGCCCGCTACATCACCACGGAGATCTGCAAACCGCACATCCAGGCAGCCACCGATATCGACGTCGCCGCGAGACTCGACGCCGCCTGGAAGCTATGAACCAACGCCTGGAAGCTATGAACCAACGTGACGGCTGATTTCGTGACGCGAGGGTAACTCGCCGGGTACGGCCAAAATAGGTTCGGCTCCCAGCCGCCGGCACGGATACGAAACTGCCGACGGCACCAAGCTGTCCGCTGAAGTCTCGGGGAGGCGGGGGAGCCCGCTGAAGTCTCGGGGAGGCGGGGGGAGCTCAGAGTTTCCGGAGCCGCAAACGATTGATGGAGTGGTCGGAGTCCTTGCGCAGCACCAGCGTCGCGCGCGGGCGCGTCGGCAGGATGTTCTCCACCAGATTCGGGCGGTTGGTGTTGTGCCAGATTTCCTTGGCCTGGTTGGTGGCTTCCTGGTCGTTGAAGTTCGCGTAGTGGTGGAAGTGCGAATTCGGATCCTGGAAGGCGGTCTTGCGCAGCGACAGGAAGCGCTGCACGTACCAGTTCTCGATGTCCTCGATGCGGGCGTCGACATAGACCGAGAAGTCGAACAGGTCCGACACCATCAGCCGCGGCCCGGTCTGCAGCACGTTCAGGCCCTCGACGATGAGAATGTCGGGCTGGCGCACGCAGTGGTATTCGCCGGGCACGATGTCGTAGGCGATGTGCGAGTAGACGGGTGCGCACACCTCGTGCGCACCGGATTTCACCTCGGTGACGAAGCGCAGCAGCTTGCGCCGGTCGTAGGACTCCGGGAAGCCCTTGCGATGCATGATGCCGCGCCGGGTGAGTTCGGCTGTCGGGTACAGGAATCCGTCGGTGGTGACCAGATCCACCCGCGGATGGTGGTCCCAGCGCGCCAGCAGCGCCTGCAGCACACGCGCGGTGGTGGACTTGCCGACGGCCACCGAGCCTGCCACACCGATGACGAACGGCACCTGACGATCCGGGTGGGTCTCGCCGAGGAAGGTGGCGGTGGCGGCGAACAGGCGTTGCCGGGCCGCGACCTGGAGGTGGATGAGACGGGCCAGGGGGAGGTAGACCTCGGCCACCTCCTCGAGGTCGATCTGCTCACCCAGACCGCGCAGGCCGATCAGTTCTTCCTCGGTGAGCACCAGGGGAGTCGACTTGCGCAGGGTGCGCCACTGCTTGCGGTCGAATTCCACATAGGGGCTGGGCTCGCTCATCCGCGCCATTATTCGTGTCCCCGCACTCGAGACTCGTGTCCCCGCATTCGGGCCGGTCGGCAACAACAGCTCTCGGGAAGCCGCATCGTCGCCGTGCCCGGCGATCCGGCCAACACTCCACGCATAGCCGAATTGTGCTCGGCTCCAACATCCGGGTGAACACCAGGTGTTGCTACTCGTCGGTAACCTGAGTGAGATGGGCAACATCTCAGTCCCCGGGTGTGTCCGGTGAGGTTGCACGACAGGCTGATACGGCCGGCTGAAGCACATAATGGTTCGCGGCCCGTCTCGATTCTGGACCGAGTGGAGCGGGGGAGCGGAGGGAGGGAAGAATCGAGACCTCCCGGGCCGCGAACCCGCCCGGAGCGAAGCGGAGGGCAAATTGAACAGAGCGCATCCACTGGTCACCGAATATCTGCGGCTGGGTCTGGCATTCGACCGGCTCGAAGAGGGTTTCGTGGACGCCTATACCGGCGATCCCGCCCTGCGCCGCGAGGTGGAGAACGCGGTCGCGCCGGAGCCGCGCGACATCGCGCACCGGGCCGCCGCGCTGCGCAAGGAGTTGCCCGAGGCGGGCCTCCCCGCGGAACGCGTCGAATTCCTGGAGGCGCACCTGCGGGCAATGGAATGCTCGGGTCGCAAATTCGCCGGGGAGGAGATCAACTTCGTCGACGAGGTCCGCGCTTACTTCGACGTCGATATCACCCCCGCCGATACCGAGAACTACCGCGAGGCGCACCGGCAACTGGACGAGGTGCTGCCGGGTGACGGCGAACTGCTCGACCGCATTACCTTGCACCGCCGCCAGGACGAGATTCCGCCCGAACGCCTGAAGGAATGCGTGGCGGCCTTCTCCGGCGCGCTGCGGGAACTCGTCCGCGACCGCTATCCGCTGCCGGACAACGAGCACGTGGAATACGAAGTGGTGGGCGACAAGCCGTGGTCGGGCTTCAACTATTACCTGGGCAACTACCAATCCCGGGTGGCCATCAATTCCGATCTCAAGCAGCACATGTCGCAGTTGCCGCAGCTGATCGCGCACGAGTCCTACCCGGGTCATCACACCGAGCACTGCCGGAAAGAGGCCGGGCTGGTGGGTGCGGGGCAGGCCGAGCAGACGCTGTTCCTGGTGAACACCCCGCAGTGCCTGATGGCGGAGGGGTTGGCCGATCTGGCCCTGAAGTCGATCGTCGGCCCGGGCTGGGGCCGCTGGGCGCAGGAGATCTACGCGGACCTGGGGCTGCGCTTCGATGGCGAACGCGCCGAAAGGATTTCGAACGCGTCCGCGAATCTGATGAGCGTGCGCCAGGATGCCGCGCTGCTGCTGCACGATCGCCGGCGTGACGCCGGCGAGGTGTCGGAATTTCTGCAGCGCTGGAGTCTGGTCACCCCGGAGCGGGCCGCGCAATCGCTGCGATTCCTGTCATCGCCGCTGTGGCGGGCCTATATCTCCACGTATGTGGAGGGGTATCGATTGCTGGGAGGGTGGCTGGACCGGGCAACCGATCCGGAAGATCGGTCCGAGCGTTTTCGCCGTCTCTTGGACGAACCCCTCACACCCGGCGCGATCCGCCGGCTGTGAGGGGTACTCCCCGAACGTCGTGACCGCGGTTTACGCGCCCCAGGTGGCGCAGGAGGCGCCGCCGCTCGACATGGTGCACAGGGTCTTCAGGATGGTGAAGAGGAAGTCGGTGGGGCTGCCGGTCGCGATGTTGAACAGCGTCATGGTGATGAATACCTCGAAAGCTGGGATGGGCCAAGGACACTGGCCCAAAGAGGCCAGCGTTGCGTCACCTTACAGAGATTTGTTGCTCCGCCATAGCCTGATTTCGAAGTGATGTCCACCTCAACCCGCAATTAGGTCGTTTCCCCTGCGCCGATGATTCCTCTGCCCCCAATTTCCGGGGCGGGATCGATCTCGGCACGGCAGGCGGCGGATCATTCCGGCCGACCGGCGGATAGGATGGGCGAACCGCGACTGGCGCACTCGAGGTGGAAGCAACCACCGGGAAGCACCGAAGTCCGGCACCGCGCGCCTGGGTGCCTGGCGATCCCCGAACCGTATTCGGGGTACCCGGACAACGGAGGTGCGCGATGAACGACACAGAGAACCCCCGGATCGGCGCGGCGGAAGCGGCCAATAGACTCGGCGGCGTGACCCAGACGAGCGCCTCCGTCAACAGCCAGTCCCTCGCCGAACTCGATCCCGAGGTCGCGTCCGCGATGGGCGGCGAACTCGCTCGCCAGCGCGACACCCTCGAGATGATCGCCTCGGAGAACTTCGTGCCGCGCGCGGTGCTGCAGGCGCAGGGCAGCGTGCTCACCAACAAGTACGCCGAGGGCTACCCGGGTCGCCGCTACTACGGCGGCTGCGAGAACGTCGACATCGTCGAGGATCTGGCCCGCGCCCGCGTCAAGGAGCTGTTCGGCGCGGAATTCGCCAATGTCCAGCCGCATTCGGGCGCGCAGGCCAATGCCGCGGTGCTGATGGCGCTGATGAACCCGGGCGAGAAGCTGCTGGGCCTGGATCTGGCGCACGGCGGTCACCTCACCCACGGCATGCGCCTGAACTTCTCCGGCAAGCTGTACGAGGTGCACGCCTACGGCGTCGCCAAGGAAGACCACCGCGTCGACATGGACGAGGTGCGCAAGATCGCCCGCGACACCCGCCCGAAGGTGATCGTGGCCGGCTGGTCGGCGTACCCCCGGCACCTGGACTTCGCCGCCTTCCGTGAGATCGCGGACGAGGTCGGCGCCTACCTGTGGGTCGACATGGCGCACTTCGCCGGTCTGGTTGCGGCCGGGCTGCACCCGTCGCCGGTACCGCACGCGGACGTGGTGTCCTCGACCGTGCACAAGACCCTGGGCGGCCCCCGCTCCGGCCTGATCCTGGCCAAGCAGGAGTTCGCCAAGAAGCTGAACTCCGCGGTCTTCCCGGGTCAGCAGGGCGGCCCGCTCATGCACGCCATCGCCGCCAAGGCCGTGGCCTTCAAGATCGCCGGCAGCGCGGAGTTCAAGGAGCGCCAGGAGCGCACCATCTCCGGCGCCAAGATCCTCGCCGAGCGCCTGACCGCGCCCGACGCCAAGGCCAAGGGCATCACCGTGCTCACCGGCGGCACCGACGTGCACCTGGTGCTGGTGGACCTGCGCAACTCGCAGCTGGACGGCCAGCAGGGCGAGGATCTGCTGCACGAAATCGGAATCACCGTGAACCGCAACGCCGTTCCGTTCGACCCGCGCCCGCCGATGGTCACCTCCGGCCTGCGCATCGGCACCCCGGCGCTGGCCACCCGCGGCTTCGGCGACGAGCAGTTCACCGAGGTCGCCGACATCATCGCCGCCGCCCTCACCGGCTCCGCCGACCTGGACTCGCTGCGTCAGCGCGTTTCCACGCTGGCGCAGGACTTCCCGCTGTACGACGGCCTGGAGGACTGGCGCCTGCTGGGCTGACGCCCGCCGAGACCACCGAGAGCCCGCCGCGGTCCGACGATCGCGGCGGGCCTTCTTCGTCGCGGCGAGACTCGTTGCCCGCCAATGTTTCCCGGCTAGAACGACCAGAACTTGCGCGGGCCGCCCGTGAGGCTCGGAGCGTCCGCGGTCACGGTGGCGATCAGCTGCTTGGGATGCGGGTTCACCCAGTTCCGTTCGGAGTCGCCGTCCCGCAGGACGACCGTGGGGACGGTCTCGTTGCCGTCGGCCACCGAGCGGACGAAGGCGGCCGCCTCCTGGTCCTGCCAGATGTCGATCTCGCGGTGGACGATGCCGTGGCGATTGAGCACTCGGCGCATGCGGGAGCAGTAGGGGCAACCCGGGCGGCGGTAGACGACCAGTTCCGGGGTGGCGTCGGTGGTCATGATCGGAGTCTAGGTCCGCGCGGCCGCCACCACCACGCCGGCGGGGCGGGCGTGACGCCGGGGCTGAGAGTCGGCGCCTCGGAATCGAGAATTGCCAAGCGGTGCAGGTGATTCGGCCTCGAGTCCGTCGTGCGTGCCGTGCCGACGGGATTGCCCGGCACGCCCGACGGTTCCTGATTCAGGCGTGTTTGCTCAGGTAGTCCAGATACATCGGGCGCAGCGCCTCGCCGACCTTGCCCTCGCCGGCGTGGAAGTAGTCGTCGAGCAGGGCGGCGGTGTTCCAGATGTCGACCTCGCCCTCGCCCTGATTGCCGGCCGCGACCTCGGCGCCGGGAATCGCTTTGAGCAGTTGCCACAGGAACTTGATGTCGCCGCGCCGGGCTGCCAGCTTCACGGCGCGGTCGTGCAATTCCTTGGTGGGCAGCGTTGCCAGATCCGCAGTTTCGGCCATGACATCGACTGTAATGGAGGGCATGACACAGCAACCCAGGTACCGGGTCAAGCGGGTGTACGACGATCCCGATGCGGACGACGGCCGCCGGGTGTTGGTGGACCGGCTCTGGCCGCGCGGCATCAGCAAACAGCAAGCGGCCATAGACGAATGGGCCAAGGACGTGACGCCGTCGAACGAGCTGCGGAGGTGGTATCACGCCGCACCGGAGACACGCCGCGCCGAGTTCGAGCGCAGGTATCGGATCGAGCTCGGTGCGGACGCAGCGCAGGAGGGGCTGGCGCGCCTGCGGTCGGAGGCCGCAACCGCCCCGTTGACGCTGGTCACGGCCACCAAAGAGGCGGAGCACAGCCATGTTCCCGTGCTGCTGGATGAATTGGATGAAACACACAGAGCGGACTCGCGTTAACGCGATCTTCACCAATGCGCCCCGCAGTCCGGAAGCCGGATCGCGATTTCGGCGGTAGCGTCGGGAGTGCGGGCCGCGTAGGTGTGGCTCGTACGGGAGGTCCTGATCGTGACTGAGCAACTCAGTGCGAGGGGGCCGGCACCCGGCCCTCGGGTCGTACGACCCCAAGGCTGACCGGCCCAGCGAGAACGCTCGCGCGGTGTCGCGCGAGTGGCAAAGGAGCCCACCGTGACTGATGCACGCTCCGTCAACGCTCCCAGCAGGGACGCCGGCTCTGACCAGAGCCCGCTGACCACGACACCGGGAGTTCACGCCTCGCAGTCGGCCGATTCCGGACCGGCGAAAACATTCGTAGTCGACACGTCGGTGTTGTTGTCCGACCCCTGGGCGCTGACCCGCTTCGGCGAGCACCATGTGGTGCTGCCGCTGGTGGTGATCAGTGAGCTCGAGGCCAAACGTCATCACCACGAACTCGGCTGGTTCGCTCGCGAGGCACTGCGCATGCTGGACGACATGCGTCTGGCACACGGTCGGCTCGATCAGCGGGTGTCGGTCGGCACCCAGGGCGGGACACTCCAGGTGGAGTTGAACCACACCGACCCAACCGTATTGCCCGTCGGATTCCGCACGGACACCAACGATTCCCGCATCCTGGCCTGCGCGCTCAACCTGGCCGCGGAAGGGCAGCGAGTCGTGCTGGTGTCCAAGGACATTCCGCTGCGCGTCAAGGCCGGCGCGGTCGGCCTGCGGGCCGACGAGTACCACGCGCAGGACGTCGTCACCTCCGGCTGGACCGGCATGGTGGAACTGGAGGTCGCCACCGGCACCGTCGACAAGCTCTACTCCGACAGCGTCATCGATCTCGACGAGGCTCGGGACATGCCCTGCCACACCGGAATTCGGATGCTCAGCCCGCGCGGCAGCGCGCTGGCGCGGGTGACGCCGGACAAGCGGGTGCAACTGGTGCGGGGTGATCGCGAGGCTTTCGGGCTGCACGGGCGCTCGGCCGAACAGCGCATCGCGCTGGATCTGCTGCTCGACGAGAGCGTCGGCATCGTCTCCCTCGGTGGGCGGGCCGGCACCGGCAAATCCGCGCTGGCGCTGACCGCCGGGCTCGAAGCGGTGCTGGAGCGCCGCTCGCATCGGAAGGTGGTGGTGTTCCGGCCGCTCTACGCGGTGGGCGGACAGGAGCTCGGCTATCTGCCGGGCTCCGAGACCGAGAAGATGGGGCCGTGGGCGCAGGCCGTCTTCGACACCCTCGATGGGCTGGCCAGCCCGGAGGTGATGGAGGAGGTGCAGGCGCGCGGCATGCTGGAGGTGCTGCCGCTCACCCACATTCGCGGGCGCTCGCTGCACGACTCCTTCGTGATCGTGGACGAGGCGCAGTCGCTGGAACGCAATGTGCTGCTCACGGTGCTGAGCCGGTTGGGCAGCGGGTCGCGGGTGGTGCTCACCCACGACGTCGCACAGCGCGACAACCTGCGCGTGGGCCGGCACGACGGCGTGGCCGCCGTGATCGAAAAGCTCAAGGGGCACCCGTTGTTCGCGCACGTCACCCTGACCCGCAGTGAGCGGTCGCCGATCGCGGCGCTGGTCACCGAGATGCTGGAGGAATTCGGGCCCAATTCCTGACGCCCGGTAGTTAGGTTCTGCCCGGTCGGAGAGCGACGCGCCTCCGGCCGGGCAATTCTTTGGCATGTGTGTGAACTCACATGTTGTGGGGTACGTTTCGCTGTAATTCCAGCTCGGATCCCCCTTCGGTGAGTGCTGTCCGATTCGCCGGATCGTAACCGAGTTGTCGGTCAGGATTCGCGGGAGGATGGAAAATGCACCACTTCGTACGACGCACGGCTGGCATCATCGCGGCGCTTGCGGTCGTCACCGCACTCGGCGCGGGCTGCAGCAAGGACGACGACAAGAACTCAGCGTCGTCAACGACCTCGACCACCACCGCGGCCGCGCCGGCCGGCGACACCCACGCCGCCGAAACCAAGATGGCCACCCGCGATGGCGCCGAGATCACCGTCGTCGGCGGCATTCTCGAGAAGTACAACCAGATGGGCGGCGCCACCGGCACTCTCGGCATGCCCACCGGCCCTGCCCAGGACGCGCCCGACGGCGGCATGGTGCAGGAATTCAACGGCGGCGCAATCTACTCCAGCCCGACCCTGGGCACCCATGTGGTGTGGGGTGAGATCCGCAAGGCGTGGGACGACCAGGGCGGCGCGAGCGGCAAGCTCGGCTACCCGGCCAGCGACGAATACGACATCACCGGCGGCAAGCAGAGCGATTTCAGCGGTGGCTCCATCGCCTGGGTGGACAACGAGACCACGGTCACCGAGAAGTAGCCCGGCCGGTCCGGGCCGCCCGGTGACGGCGTCCCGGACCCGGCTGCGGCCATAGCGGATTCGAATACCGCCCGAAGGACCCCCACGTTTGCCCCGATGCCGCTAGGTTGTTCGCGTGCAGAACGTTTTCTCCGATCGGGAACTGCTGGAATCGCTCGCGGCAGAGGTGGAGACCAACCTCGGGCGGCACATCGCCGCCGCCCCCGAGTGGCAGCCCCACGACTATGTGCCGTGGGACGACGGCCGCAATTTCCAGTTCCTCGGCGGAACCGATTGGGAACCGGCGCAATCCGACCTCGGCGAGGTCGACAAGACCGCGCTCACGGTGGGCGTGCTGATCGCCGACAACCTGCCCGCCTACCACCGCGAGGTCGGCAAGTACCTGCGCAGCGGACCGTGGTGGCGCTGGGTCGGCCGCTGGACCGCGGAGGAGAACCGGCACGAGATCCTCATCCGCAACTACCTGATGGTCACCCGCGCCGTCGACCCGGTCGCGCTGGAGCGGATGCGCATGGCGCACATGACCACCGGTTTCCGCCGCCCCGCCATGCACCTGCCCGATGTGCTGGCCGCCTGGGCGCTGGAAGAGACCGCGGCCGCCGTCCGGCACCGCACCACCGCGCGCCTGGCCGACAATGTCATGGTCGCGACCATCGCCGACCGGCTGGCCGCCGACGACGAACTGCAGGCCGTCTTCTTCGCCAACCTGGTCGGCGCCGCGCTCGACCTGGCCCCCGACCAGACCGTGCGCGCCATCGCCGACCGCATCGCCGACTTCCACGTCCCGGTGGTGCAGCTCGCGGACGGCCGCACCAGCGACGAGGTCCTCGCCGAGGCCGGCATCTACGACCGCGCTAACGAAGCCGCACTGGTCTTCACGCCCCTGCTCGAGCAGTGGAAGATCTTCACCCGCACCGACTTCGGTGAGGAAGGCGAGAAGGCGCGCGCCGAACTGGCCCACCTGCGTCCCTGAGCGTTTCCCTGTCCCGCAGAACCTGATCCCGTGCCCAGTGCGCGGTTCGATGCCGACGCCCGCCGCGAAAACGTGGCGGGCGTCGTGCTTTCTGCCGGGGGAGTCGGCTCAGCGGGGAAGGAGTGCGCGCACGACGCCGGTGACCGTGCCGCGCAGGAAGTTCTCCCAGCTGAAGTGGTCGTGCCACAGCGTGATGCGGCCGTCACGGAACTCGAAGGTGCCGCAGACCCAGAACGAGATCTCGACCGGGCCCATGCGCAGATAGTCGGTGCGTTCGGTGAGCACCGTGCCGTCCTCGGTGGCGGCGATGTGATGCATGTCGGCGCGGAAGCCGTAGCGGGGGCTGTTGAGCAGATTCAAGACCCAGCGCACGCGATCCACGCCGCGGATGTCGGGGAGCGAGGTGTTCTTCCAGACGATGCCGGGATCGACCAGCTCCAGGGCTTCGCCGACGATCTTCATTTCCATTGCCGCGAAGAACTCGCGCACCGTGGTGACCGGATCCTGTTTCAGCTCGGGTAGCTCTGGCATGAGCCGAGCGTAGGCCGAAACCGGGCCATGGCACAGATATCCGCGGCAACTACCGTTGTGTCCGTTCGCGGCGGCTACACGCGGGTCGCGATGAGCGCGGCCAGGCCGTCCAGGATGCGGTCGATGCCGAAGGTGAGGGCATTGTCGCGACCGGTCTCGGCCGCGCTGCCGGACATGGTCTCGGCGAAGGCGGCCGCGGCGTGCGGAAAGCGCTGTGCCTGCGCCGACAGCACCGCGCCGAGCTCCCGGGCCAGTTCGCCCTCCAGATCCTCACCCGCCGTAGCGGTCTGCTGGGCGATGCCGCGGGCGTGACCCAGTAGCAGCACGACGGTGTCGAAACACTCGGCCGCGGTCAGGCCGGTGCCGTCCAGCGCGCCGACGGCCGAATCGAGCCAGGCCAGCTCATTCGGGCCCATCGGGCGGACGCCGGTGGCCGCTTCGTTCCCCCAGGGGTGTGCGACGGCGCGGGTGAAGAAGGTCTCGGTCCACGGGCGTAGATAGGTGCGCCAGGGTTCGGGATCGGAATCCGAAGAGGCAGTGGTGTTTTCCGGTGGCACGCCGATGGCGGTGTCCAGCATGACCGCGATGAGCTCGGTCTTGCCGGGGAGGTAGCGGTACAGCGCCATCTTGGCGCAGCCGAGGCGTTCGGCCAGCCGGGCCATGGACAGGTTGGCCAGTCCTTCGG
This sequence comes from Nocardia sp. NPDC046763, assembly GCF_040645495.1. Lineage (NCBI taxonomy): Bacteria > Bacillati > Actinomycetota > Actinomycetes > Mycobacteriales > Nocardiaceae > Nocardia > Nocardia sp. NPDC046763. The sequence goes on from NZ_JBEYYI010000001.1 coordinate 419,091, forward strand.
CGTCGGCGAGGTCGATGGCCTCGGCGACGATGCGCTCCAGCGTGAGGGACGGCTTGGGCCCGCGCCGAGGGCGGTCGGGGGAGCCCCAGAGCAGTTCGAGGGTGGTCGGTGCCGGCATGGTCGCCATCCTTCCGGATTCCGGGCTTGACGTGAAACTGCGTCCATCGTACGCTTTTGACACCAACGGCGTCCGAGGGACGCAGTTATCGAAGGAGTCACCGCCATGCGCAACACCACCGTCCTCATCTCCGGAGCCAGCGTCGCCGGTCCCGCCCTCGCCTACTGGCTGCACCGCTACGGTTTCCGGGTGACCGTGGTCGAGAAATCGCCCGCACTGCGCGCCGGCGGCCAGGCCATCGACTTCACCGGCCAGACCCACATGACCGTGCTCGAGCGCATGGGCGTGCTGGACGACATCAAGCGGCGGCAGACCGGCAAGACCGACTGGGTGCTGGTCGACCAGAACGGCGTCGAGCAGGCCGTGCTGGCCGGGGAGTTCCTCGGCGGCGATATCGAGATCCTGCGCGGCGACCTCGCCCAGATCCTCTACAGCCGGACCGCGGGGGAGTGCGAATACCTCTTCGGCGACACCGTCACCGCGCTGCGGGAGACCGGCGACGGGGTTTACGTCGAATTCGAGAACGCGCCCGCGCGAGTCTTCGATCTGGTCTTCGGCTGCGACGGCATCCATTCACGGGTGCGGAAGCTGGCCTTCGGGCCGGAGGCGGACTTCGTCACGCACGACGGCTACTACTACGCCATCGCGGGAGCCTCGGTCTGGGAGGACATGCCGGAAGGGAATCGGTCCCGCGCCAGGTCCCTCGGCTGCAATACCCCGGGCCGGCTCGCCATGACGGGCGGTAACAAGGCCGCGCAGATGTACCTGTTCGCCTCGCCCGAAATCGATTACTCGCGTGACGATTTCGATGCGCAACGCCGCATCGTCGCCGATCATTTCGCCGGAATGGGCTGGGAGGTGCCGCGCATGCTGGCCGAACTCCCGCGCCTGGACGGCTTCTACCTGGACGCCATCGCCAAGGTATCGATGCAGCATTTCACGTCGGGTCGGGTGGCGCTGGTCGGCGACTCCGCGCATGGTCACACCCTGAATGGATTCGGCACCGGTTCGGCGATTGTCGGGGCCTATGTGCTGGCCGGTGAATTGGCCGCGGCCGACGGCGATCACACGGTGGCATTCGCTCGCTACGAGGAGGTCATGAAGCGTCTGCTGCGCAAGTCCGACGATGCGAGCCCGGGCCGATTCCTGGCGCCCCGGACCGCACGCGGTCTGCGCCTTCGCAATTGGTTCGTGCGTTCGCGCGGCTTCAAGATGATGGCGAAGTACGCCGAGAACGCCAAGAACGACATCGATCTGAAGAACTACCCGGACATGGTCGGGGCCGCTTGAACCCCTGGCGTGGGTGTGGCAGCCACCGCCACACCCGCTGAGCCGCACGCCGAGTGCGACGCCTTATTCGTTCTTTCCATCCACCTGCGCCATGGAGAGCACATCCAGCCGGCGATCCAGCTCCTCGACCGAGAGCTTGTCGCCGATCAAACCGCGATCGATGACCGTCTGCCGGATCGTCTTGTGCTCCTTCAGCGCCTGTTTGGCAACCGCCGCGGCCTCCTCGTAACCGATGGCGGAATTCAACGGGGTCACGATCGACGGCGAGGATTCCGCCAGCCGCCGCAGCCGGTCCACATCGGCGACCAGGCCGCTGATGCATTTGTCGGCGAACAGGCGGGAGACATTGGCCAGCAGGCGAATCGACTCCAGCACATTGCGGGCCATCATCGGAATGTAGACGTTCAATTCGAATGCGCCGTTGCCGCCGCCCCAGGCGATCGCGGCATCATTGCCGATGACCTGCGCGGCCACCTGCGTAACCGCTTCCGGCAGTACCGGATTCACCTTGCCCGGCATGATCGAGGAACCCGGCTGCAGGTCCGGCAGCTGCAGCTCGGCCAGGCCGGTGAGTGGGCCCGAACCCATCCAGCGAATATCGTTGGCGATCTTGGTCAGGCTGATCGCGACCGTGCGCAGCGCACCGGACAACTCCACCAGGCCATCGCGGGCGGCCTGCGCCTCGAAGTGATCGAGGGCTTCCGACAGGTGATCCAGATCGGTCACCCGGGACAGCTCCGCAACGACTTTCGCGCCGAAACCGGCCGGCGCGTTCAATCCGGTGCCGACCGCGGTGCCGCCGATGGCCAGCTCGCCCACCCGGGGCAGGGTGGCCAGCAGGCGCTCGATGCCCGCGCTCACCTGCCGGGTGTAGCCGCCGAACTCCTGGCCCAGGGTGACCGGGACCGCGTCCATCAGGTGGGTACGGCCCGACTTGACCACGTACTTCCACTCCTGGGACTTGTCCAGCAGCGCCAGCCGCAGATGATCCAGGGCCGGGACCAGATCCTTGATCACGGCCTCGGTGGCCGCGAGATGCGTTGCGGTGGGGAAGGTGTCATTGGACGACTGCGACATGTTCACGTCGTCGTTGGGGTGCACGGTGACGCCGTCGCGGGCGGAGATGCTCGCGATCACCTCGTTGGCGTTCATGTTCGAGCTGGTGCCCGAACCGGTCTGGAAGACATCGATCGGGAACTGGTCGTCGTGGCGGCCGTCGGCGATTTCTGCCGCCGCCGCGATGATGGCGTCGGCCTTGGCCTTGTCCAGCAGACCCAGATCGCGATTCACGGCCGCGCAGGCAGCCTTCAGCAGACCGAGTGCGCGAATCTGCGCGCGCTCCAGGCCGCGCCCGCTGATCGGGAAGTTCTCCACCGCCCGCTGGGTCTGCGCCCGCCACAGCGCGTCGACGGGGACGCGGACCTCGCCCATGGTGTCGTGTTCGATGCGGTACTGCGTCTCCTCGCTCATGAACCCGACCCTATGCCCGCCGCGCACCCCGTGGGGGTGCCACGCCTGAGGGAATCCGCACAGCGCCTGCGGGAATAGGACATCGCCGCCGGCCCCCGGAGACAGCGCCGCCCCGGTGGACGGATCCACCGGGGCGGCAAGCTGTTTCGCTCGGATCAGGGGAGCGGCGGGGTGGCGTGCTCGTCGCCGACGAAGTCCACCGACGCGTACTCGCGCAGCTTGGTCAGCCGGTGATAGGCGTCGACCATGCGGATGGTGCCGGACTTGGCGCGCATGACGATGGACTGGGTGTACGCGCCGCCACCGTAGTAGCGGACGCCCTTGAGCAGGTCGCCGTCGGTGACGCCGGTGGCGCTGAAGAAGACGTCCTCACCGGAGACCAGGTCCGTGGTGTTCAGGATGCGGTCCAGATCGTGGCCGGCGTCGATGGCCTTCTGGCGCTCGGCGTCGTCCTTGGGGGCCAACTTGCCCTGCAGCGCGCCGCCCAGGCAGCGCATGGCGGCCGCGGCGATGATGCCCTCGGGGGTACCGCCGATGCCGATCAGCATGTCGACGCCGGACTCCGGACGGGCACAGGCGATGGCGCCGGCCACGTCGCCGTCGGAGATGAGGCGGATACGGGCGCCCGCGTCGCGCACGGCCTTCATGTGCTCGGCGTGGCGGGGGCGGTCCAGGATGCACACGGTCAGGTCGGAGACCGAGGAGTTCTTGGCCTTGGCGACCCGGCGTAGGTTCTCCGCGATCGGGGCCGATAGGTCGATCACATCGGCGGCGTCGGGGCCGACGGCGATCTTCTCCATGTAGAACACGGCCGAGGGATCGAACATGGCGCCGCGCTCGGCGACCGCCAGCACGGAGATCGCGCCCGGGGAACCCTTCGACATCAGGGTGGTGCCGTCGATCGGGTCGACCGCGAAATCCAGTTCCGCGCCGGTGCCGTCGCCGACCAGCTCGCCGTTGTACAGCATGGGCGCTTCGTCCTTCTCGCCCTCACCGATCACCACGATGCCGCGCATGGAGACCGTCGCGACCAGCTGCCGCATGGCGTCCACGGCCGCACCGTCGCCGCCCTCCTTGTCACCACGGCCGACCCAGCGGCCAGCGGCCATGGCGCCGGCCTCGGTGACCCGGACCAACTCGAGCGCTAGGTTGCGGTCCGGTGCCTCGCGGCGGCTGGATGCGGTCATGACGAGAGCCTCCTTGTTGTCTAAAAGCTGGGTAAATTGTCGCATTGCGGTTTGCGGCCCCCGGCACGTACTTACGTTTCCCGAGACCGTGAGCTCGGTCGCACCCGCGTCCCGTGGATACTGAGTGCGTGTCGTACCAAAAGCCGCGCAGTCAGAACGACTACAAGGACCTGATCTGGTCGCTCGCTCCGCTGGTGCTGATCTGCCTGGTCATCGCCGGGATCGCGAGCCAGTGCTCGTTCTCCACCGGCGGTCCGACCCAGGGCAACATTCCGAACTTCGATGCGAAGGCCGCGCTCACCGACGACGCGCGCCACCTGTCCTTCCCGATCCGCCTGCCGGCCCTGCCGGACACAGATCCGGACAAATGGACTCCGAACTCGGGCAGCCACGACACCATCGCCGGGACGGGTGGCGGTGACACCAGCACTGTCGGATTCATCACCCCTCAGGGCACATACATGCAGCTGACGCAGTCGAACGCGACCGTCGACGCCCTCGCCAAGAAGTACGCGCCCACCAAGACCGGGACCGGAACCCAGCGCTACGGCGACCACATGTGGAGCGTCTACGCCGAGCCCGGCTCCGAGCCCGCGTGGATCAGTGACTTCGGCGACGTCCGTGTGCTCATCAAGGGCGCCGGCAATGCCGCCGCCTTCGGCACCCTCGCCACCGCCATCGGCCAGGCGCAGCCGCTGCCACGCAGCTGATTTCGTAAATCGCTCGACCGGGGCGCGGGCATCCGCTGCGATGAGGACATGAACGTTCTCGACGAATTGCGCTGGCGGGAGCCGATCTTCCACCGCCCCGAGCATGGCGTGGACTTCGCGGCCATGGTCGCCGACGAATTCTGGGAGATCGGCGCGTCCGGGCAGCGCTACGACCGCGACCTCGTGCTCGAGGTACTGGCCGAGCGACAGCGGACACCGTCGGAGGACGTCTGGGAGACCAGCGAATTCCGGTGCCAAGAACTGGCTCCCGACCTCTACCTGCTGACCTATCTACTGCGCCGGCTGGACCGGGTCAGCCGGCGCGCGACCGTCTGGCGGCGCGTCGGCCCGGACTGGCAGATCGTTTTCCACCAGGGCACGGTCGTCGCCTAGCGGTCACTCCTGCTGGGTGCGGTGGGCGAGGGCGTCCTCGACGCGCTTGCGGGCGCCGGCCAGATGCTGCTCACAGCGGGAGGCGAGGGCCTCGCCGCGCTCCCACAGGGCCAGCGAGTCGTCGAGATCCATGCCGCCCTGCTCGAGCATCTTGACGACATTGACCAGTTCATCGCGGGCGCGCTCATAGCCGAAGGTGGCGATCTCGGCGCGTTCGTCGTCGGTCATACGGTGTCCTTTCTGGCGTGGGCGGGGCGCTCCATGGTTACGCTTCGCTGCCGCTTCCGGGCCTGACCGCTCACGCCGTGTCCTTCCGAGTCGGGCGGGGAGCCAGGGATTGGGCGCCGAGGGCTGCGGCGGAGATGGCGCCGTCGGCCACCCGGATGCGGAGCTGGGTGCCGGGCGGGGAGTCCTCGATGGCGCGGACCACCTCGCGGTCCTTGCCGTTCACCCGCTGCACCACGGCGTAACCGCGGGCCAGGGTGGCGGCCGGGCCCACCGCGGAGAGTTTTTCGCGCAGGTGCCGGGTGGTGGTGAACTCACCGTTCAGCAGGTGGTCCACGGCCCGCTGGGCGCCGGCGCGCAGCCGCTCCACCTCGTCGTGGCGCTGATCGAGCAGACGTAGCGGGTCGGCCAGCACCGGGCGGGAACGTAATTGGGTCAGGGCGCGGGCCTCGCGGTCCACCCAGCCGCGTAGGGCCGCGTTCGCACGGGACCGAAGTTCCTGCAGCAGCGCGGTTTCGGCGGCAGCGTCGGGAACGATGCGCTTGGCGGCGTCGGTGGGGGTGGCGGCCCGCAGGTCGGCGACATAGTCCGAGATCGGATTGTCCGGCTCGTGGCCGATGGCGCTCACGATCGGTGTTTTGGCGGAAACGATGGCGCGGCACAGGGTTTCATCGGAGAACGGCAGCAGATCCTCGACGCTGCCGCCGCCGCGCGCCAGCACGATCACATCCACCTCGGGATTCGCGTCGAGCGCGGCGACGGCCTCCAGGATCTGCGGCACCGCGGTCGGGCCCTGCACGGCGGTATTGCGTATCTCGAAACGCACCGCCGGCCAGCGCTGCGTGGCCACCGTCACCACATCGTGCTCGGCGGCGCTGGCGCGGCCGGTGATCAGGCCGATCCGATTGGGCAGGAACGGGATCGGGCGCTTGAGCCGCGGATCGAACAGGCCCTCCGCCGACAGCAGCGCCTTCAAGCGCTCGATGCGGGCCAGCAGCTCGCCGATGCCCACCGGCCGAATCTCGGTGACCCGCAACGACACCGTGCCCCGCCCGGTGAAGAACGACAGCTTGCCGTACACGACGACCCGGCTGCCCTCCTGCAGCGGCACCGCCGAATTACGCAGCAGCTCCGGATCACAGGTCACCGACAGTGACATGTCCGCCGCCGTATCCCGCAGCACCAGAAAAGCCGTCCGCGTCCCCGGCCGCACATTCATCTGGGTGATCTGCCCCTCCACCCAGACCGCCCCCAGCCGGTCGATCCACTGCGCCACCTTCACCGCGACGGTCCGCACCGGCATCGGGTTCTCGGCGGACGAGCTCGGCGGCCGCGGCGTCGTATCGGTGCTCACCGCACGATTCTGTCAGTGCCCACCGACGCCCGGCACGCACTGCCCGCCGACACGGGATTCGCGCGCTGCCCCGGCGCGCGAATCGCCGGTGAAAAGAAACGCCGACCACCCGGGTGGTAGCCCGAGCGGCCGGCGCTGGTCGAGGACCGCCGATGTGATGGTGGCGGAGTTCCGGGGCCGATGCCCGACGTTTGTGCCGGGGTCCGGAGCGGAGCCCGCAGTCTCGAGGGGTTTCAGGGGCGAAACCCCTGAAAGCTCCCGAGAGTCGGGTTCACTTCGCCTGTACGGTCGCGATGCGGTTGGTCAGCATGGTGACGAACGGGGCGCGGTCGAGCGTCTCCTGCTCGTAGGCGAGGAGAGCCGCGAGGTCATCGACGGTCAGCTGGCGCAGGCGGGCGCGAAGCTGGGCAATGGTCATGGCGGAATAGTCGAAGCGGGCCGCCACTTCGGGCTCGGCGACGGCGCCGGTGTTGTGGCCGTTGGTGGCCGCCTTGGAAGCCGTTGCGGGCGAGTCGGTCTCGGTGACCTCCGGTTCGGCTGCCTCCTGCGCGGCCGATTCGGCGGGCACCGGTTCGGTCTCGACCGCGACCGGTTCGGGGGCCGCGACCGGCTCCACCACGGCCGGGGCAGGCTCCGCGACGGCCGGGTCCGGCTCGGTGAAGAGGTCGAAACGGCTCTGCCGTCCCGATTCGCCGGCGAAGCTCGGAGTTTGCTCGTCTGCCTCGTCCTCATCGAAGGTGGCCCAGGCGGGCTGTTCTTCGGGCTGGTTGAGCAAACGGTCGAAAACAGCGTCGCCCTTGAGAGCAAGGCTGGTCACGAACTGCTGGAGGTGCATGGTGGTCTGCAGCACCTGGCTGATCGCGGTGATCGGGAAATTGATCGCGGTCGTCGGTAGCCGACGAGTTTCCTCGAGAGCATAGACGGCGGCCCCGGCGGCGACCCGGGCCAGGAACGGAGGTCGGAACATGCCCCTAGCCTGCCCGAAACGCCGTGTGATGCAAAGGCGAAAAGCCGTGAAAAGTGATTGTGACCCTGACCTCCGCGCGAATGCGCACCGGAGCGCACACGTATTCTGTGGGGCATGTCCTCGGCTATCCCTTTGAACGTCGGAATCGTCGGGTCCGCGGCGGTTGCTGCCGACGCGCCACAGGGCCCACAAGAGAAGCGAGTACTGCTCGCCGAACCGCGCGGCTACTGCGCCGGTGTGGACCGAGCGGTCGAAACGGTGGAGAAGGCGCTCGAAAAGCACGGCGCGCCCATCTACGTCCGCAAGGAAATCGTGCACAACCGGCACGTGGTGGAAACGCTGCGCGAGCGCGGTGTGGTCTTCGTCGACCAGACCGAGGAGGTGCCCGAGGGCGCGCTCGTGGTGTTCTCCGCCCACGGCGTCTCCCCGGCCGTCCACGAGTCCGCCGCCCGGCGCAACCTGCACACCATCGACGCCACCTGCCCGCTGGTCACCAAGGTGCACCAGGAGGCCAAGCGCTTCGCCCGCGACGACTTCGACATCCTGCTCATCGGCCACGAGGGTCACGAGGAGGTCGAGGGCACCGCCGGTGAGGCGCCCGATCACGTGCAGCTGGTGGACGGCCCCGACGCCGTCGACTCGGTCACCGTGCGCGACGAGAACAAGGTGATCTGGCTCTCCCAGACCACGCTGTCGGTGGACGAGACCATGGAGACGGTCAACCGCCTGCGCCAGAAGTTCCCCATGCTGCAGGATCCGCCGAGCGACGACATCTGCTACGCCACCTCCAACCGCCAGACCGCGGTGAAGGCCATGGCTCCCGAATGCGATCTGGTGATCGTGGTCGGCTCCCGGAACTCGTCCAACTCGGTCCGGCTGGTGGAGGTCGCGCTGAGTGCCGGCGCCCGCGCCGCGCACCTGGTGGACTATGCCCGCGAGGTGGATGCCACCTGGCTGGAGGGAATTCGCACGGTCGGCGTCACCTCCGGCGCCTCGGTTCCGGAGATTCTCGTGGAGGGCGTGCTGGAATTGCTGGCCGAACACGGTTTCGGTGCGGTGGTTCCGGTCACGACCGCCAATGAGACGCTGGTCTTCTCGCTGCCGCGCGAACTTCGCACCGCGCGCGCGTAGTAATCGTTCTGGAACGCATTCGCGCCCTCCACATTCGTTGTGGAGGGCGCGAATTGCTGTCCGGATGATCTTATTTCGTGCCGAATTTCCGATTGCCGGAAATCTACGGTGCGAGTCGCTCGAATGTCGCCGGGGATTCAGCGTTCGATGCGACCCGAATCACGTTCGCGGTAGCGCACATTCGGACGCGGGTGCGGCGGCAGTTCACCCGGCTGCGCGCGGCGGCGGCGGCCACCCTCGGCGGCGGGGGCCGGATTGCGTTCGGGAGCGGCATGACGTTCGGCGCCGCGACCCGCGGCCTGCTCGGGGCTCTGCGCGTGACGGCGGCGGCCCTCGCCCTGGGCGGCCTCCGGTGCCGGCGGGGTGGCGCGACGCTCCCCGTTCCGGGAGCGATCGGCCGGGGCGGCGCGGCGCTCGCCCGGGCCGGGCTGGTCGCCGGTGCGGGACGGCTGCTCGGCGTACTGGGCCCGGCGGCGGCCCTCGGCGGTGGCGGCGCCGGACTGGTCCGGGCGCGCGGCGCGACGGCGGCCTTCAGTGGCGGGCGGGGTGCGCTCGGCGGCGACCTGATCCGGATCCTGGGCGCGACGGCGGCGGCCTTCGCCGGCCTGCCGGCCGGTGCCTACCCGCGGCGGCCCGGCCGCGACCCGGGCACCCGCGCGGCGGGGCGCCCGGGCCGTCTCGGAGTCGGGGGTGTCGCCTTCTTCGGCGGTGTCCGCGCCGGGCCGGGAGCGGCGTCTGGCGGGGTCCTTGGAGCCGGCGGAGCGGGTGCGCTGGGCACGGGTGCTGCCGGGGCGGGTGGCCCGGGTCCTGCGCGGTTCGCCGGTCGCGCCGGCCTTGGTCTCGCGGTGGTGCAGCACGATGCGGATCGCGCCGACGATCAGCGCGATCACGGTGGCCAGCGCCATGGTGGGGAACCGATTCACCAGCGGGATGGCCAGATTCAGCAGGATGTCCTTCAGCTTGAGACTGCCGGCGGACCCGAATAGGAACTGGTAGGCCAGCGGCACCGCGACGAACAGCAGCAGCGGCGGCAGCACGAGCGTCGTGAACAGTCCGCGGTAGCGGACCGCGAGCACGGCCACCACACATCCGGCGATGTACAGCGCGGTGAAGGAACCGGTGAGTTCGCTGCCCTGTGGTCGAGTACCCGTGCTCTGAGCGTCGATCAGGAGACCGATGAACGTGCACGTCACAGCGATCAGCACCGCGGCTCCGGCCGGGACGCCGGGAACCGACGGCAGGATCGAACGGTGCGACGGGGGCACCTCGGTTCGCTCGCGTTGGGTAACTGCCACGTCAAGCACACTAAGGCATATCGGTGTTTCGCGAGGCAGGCGACATCACGCGGGTATGCGGAAGCTCTGTCTAATTTGCTCTCCGCTCCGCTCCGGGCGTGTTCGCGGCGCAAGCGCGGGGAGGTGGAGCGAAGGTCTCGGTCTTCCCTCCTCCACTCCTCCGCTTCCCTCCCCCGCTCCAAGCGCGGGGAGGCGGAGCACAGTCCAGAACGAGCGCTCCGCCGCCCCGCGCCTGCGCCGCGAACCTCTGCGTGCTTGCCGACCGGGCTCTGAATGGCGTGCTCATGTGTCCAACCTCATCCTTCGCGATCCATCGCGTCTGCGAAGCCGACTGCGCGCGGCCAGCTCTCGACCCTGCGGACTTCGGGGACCGGCGCGTCGGCGATCTCCAGGTCGTGCAGCTTCCGGGCGGTCACCATGACCCGCGACTCCACCGACGCCACGGTGTGGTTGTAGGCGTCGACCGCCTTGCCCAGCTGCGCGCCCAGCCGGTCCAGGTGGCGGCCGGTGGTGCCGAGCCGGGTGTAGAGCTCACGGCCCAGCTGCTGGATCACCGCCATATCCGCGGACAGCGCCTCCTGCCGCCAGCCCAGCGCGACCGTGCGCAGTAGGGCCATGAGTGTGGTGGGCGTCGCCAGGACCACATTGCGGCCGAAGGCGTACTCGAGCAACCCGGAGTCGGTGGTGAGGGCCGCGTCCAGGAACGGATCGCCGGGCACGAACAGGACCACGAACTCGGGGGAGGGATCGAAGGCCGCCCAGTACTCCTTGGCCGCCAGCTGATCCACGTGGTTGCGCAGATGCCGGGCGTGGCGGGCCAGGTGGCCCTCGCGCTCGCGCGGGTCCTCGGTGCCGGCGGCGTCCAGGAAGGCGATGCAGGGCACCTTGGCGTCCACCACGATCTGACGGCCGGCGGACAGGCGCACCACCAGATCCGGGCGCACCACGGTGTCGCCGCGCTGGGTGACCTGGGTGTCGAAATCACAGTGCCGGGCCATGCCGGCCAGCTCGACCACGCGCTCGAGCTGGATCTCGCCCCAGCGGCCGCGCACCTGGGGCGCGCACAGCGCGGCCACCAATTGACCGGTCTGCGTGGACAACTGATGTGACATCCGCTGCATGCCCGCGACCTGTTCGCGCAGGCCGGAGTACGCGTTGATGCGGTTGTGCTCGACCTCGCGAAGGTGGCGGTCGAGGCTGCCGACCGCCTCCCGCAGCGGATCGACCAGCGCGCCGATGGCATGGGACTGCCGCCGGGCCGCGTCGTCGCTGGCCGCGCCGAGTGATTGCCGCAACAGCTGCTCGTTGTCCCGCATGGCCGCCAGCCGAGCCTCGGCCACCGCCGCCCGCTGTCCCGCGCGCGCGGCATGCCCGAGCCAGCCCAGGGCCAGCCCCGATACGAACACCAGCAGCAGCGCGAACAGCATCGGTGCGGTCATGGCCAGAGATAGTGCCGGAGACCACCGACAATTCCGCCTCTCCGGGACTTCAGCGGCGGGTCGGGACGGTTCCGTCTCTCCGGGGCTTCAGCGGGCCGCTCGGAGACAATTCCGCCTCTCCGGCACTTCAGCGGGCGGCTCGGAGCCGTCGACCGTTGGCCGTCCGTGCCGGCGGCTGGGTGCCGACCCGATTCCGGGCGTACCCGGTGAGTTACCCCGACCGTTGCGAAATCAGTTGTCGCCCTGGCATACGCGCGGCGTGTTCGACGCGACTCGCGAGGGTGTCGCGCGGGTTGTCGGGGGGATCTAATAGCGTCTTGCGGCATGCGGATCCTGCACACCTCCGACTGGCATATCGGGCGCACCTTTCATGGCGTCGATCTGCTGGCCGATCAGGAGTGCTCACTGCGGGCCGTGGCGGAATTGGTGGCGGCCGAGGGCGTGGATGTGGTCGTGCTGCCCGGGGATGTGTACGACCGTTCCATTCCCAGTGCGGATGCGATTGCGGTATGTAATCGCGGATTCGAGGCAATTCGGGCGGCGGGGGCAACCATTGTCGCCACCTCCGGTAATCATGACTCGCCGACTCGGCTCGGTGCGCTCGGCAGTTTCGCGGCGGCGGGCGGATTGCATTTGCGCTGCCGGATCGCGGATGTGGCGCGGCCGATCGTGCTGTCCGATGAATTCGGCGATATTGCCTTTTACGGCATTCCCTATCTGGAGCCGGAGATCACCCGGGCGGAATTGGGCGTGCCGCAGGCGCGTTCGCACGCCGAGATCCTGGACGCGGCCATGAGCCTGGTGCGCGCCGATCTCGCCGGGCGGGCGGGGGCGCGGTCGGTGGTGCTGGCGCATGCCTTCGTGGTGGGCGGCGAGGCCACCGGGTCGGAGCGGTCCATTTCGGTCGGGGGCGTGGAGACGGTGCCGCTGTCGGCCTTTGCCGGGATCGACTATGTGGCGCTCGGTCACCTGCACTCGCCGCAGACGCTGTCGGAGTCCGTCCGGTATTCGGGTTCGCCGCTGCCGTATTCGTTCGGCGAGCGCTCGCACCGCAAGGCGGTCTGGATCGTGGACATCGACGTTGCGGGCCTGTCCGCCGTCCAGCGCCACGAACTCCCGGTGGTGCGCGGCCTCTCGCAACTCACCGGGCCCCTGGAATCCCTGCTGGAAGCGCCGGAGCACGCCGAAGCCGAATCACACTATGTCTCGGCCACCCTCACCGACGAGGCGCGCCCGGTGGACGCGCTGCGCCGCCTCCGCGAGCGTTTCCCGCACGCCGTCCACGTGGAATGGCAACGCCCCGAAGGTAACCCGGAACTCCGCTACCGCGAACGCGTGCACGGCCGCCGCGACACCGAGATAGCGCAGAGCTTTCTCTCCGACGTCCGCGGCACCCCCACCCCCGGCGAAATGACCTGGCTCGAACGCGCTCTCGCCGCCGCCACCCGCGAAACCGATGCCCCCCTACGCCTTCCCGCTCCGGCCACAGCCGCCCCGGCCGGGGCGGGCGCGTTGGTCGCCGTGCTCGATGATGCCGATGCGCCGGGTACGGACGCCGGACGTGGATCGGTGGGCTCGGACGGTGCCGACTCGGTCGGAGGCGGCGGGGCCGAGGTTGCGGCGCGGGTGGTGAGTGCGGCCGGGTTCGATGGGTCGGTGCGCGGGGTGGATGCGGCGGAGGCCGATGCGGCGCTCGGTTTGTTCGATCTGGGTGACTTCGGGCTGGAGCCGGGCGAATCGGGCGAAGTGGCCGGCGGGATGACCGCATGAGCGTTGGGGCGCTGAGTGTTTCGGCGTGTCCCGCGGTGGGCGGTGGGTGCCGGGTAGTTGGATGGGGAGTGGCGTTGCGGGAAGGGGGTGCTACGTGCGGCTGCATCGGTTGGAGCTGACCGCGTTCGGGCCGTTCGCCGAGACGGCCGTGGTGGACTTCGACGAGCTCGGTGCGGACGGGTTGTTCCTGCTGCACGGGCAGACCGGGGCGGGGAAGACCACGGTGCTGGACGCCATCGCGTTCGCGCTGTACGGGAGCGTGCCGGGAGCGCGTGGCGATATCAAGCGGCTGCATTCGGACCACGCCGACGAGCAGACGCCGCCCCGGGTGCTGCTGGAGGCCACGGTCGGTGGCCGGCGGCTGCGCCTGAACCGGTCGGCGGAATTCCAGCGCCCGAGCAAGCGCGCCAAGTCGGGCTGGGTGAAGGAGAACGCGGCCGCCACGCTGGAGTGGCTGGACGGGCGGGGCCAGAATCTGTCCCGAATTCCCGATATCGGCGACGAGGTGCTGCGCCTGCTGGGCATGAGCGCCGACCAGTTCTTCCAGGTCGTGCTGCTGCCGCAGGGTGACTTCGCGCGATTCCTGCGCGCCGACAACGAGGATCGCGAGAAGCTGCTCGAAAAGCTCTTCGACACCGAGCGTTTCGGCACGGCCGAGCAGTGGCTGGTCGACAAGCGCCGCGCGAGCTCCGCCGATCTGGATGCCCGCAAGCACAGCATCGACCGTCTCATCGCCCAGGTCGGCACGGCCGCGGGTCTGCCCACTACCGAGACGGCCGGGCTCCTCGAGTCGGTCGGCTGGTCGCGGTCCCTGCTGGCCGCCGCCCGCACCCTGGTGACCGAGTCGGCCGCCGATCTGCGGCAGCGCCAGCAGGATTCGGCCGGTGTCCGCGCCGCCGCCGAGGCGGAGCGCCGCCGCCACGAACTCTTCCGCCGCAGTACCGCGGCCCACACCCAGCTGGCCGACTTCGCCGCCACCGCCGACCACCGCGCCGCGCGCCAGTCCGAACTCGACCGGGCCCGCCGCGCCGAACCCGTCGCCGCCGCCCTGGCCGAGGCCCGCGCCGCCGCCGTCACCCTGCGCCGCCGCACCGACGACGCCACCCGCGCCGCCGAGCAACTCGCCGATCGCCTCCTCGAACCGGCCAGCGCGGAACTCCCCGGAACAACCTGGGCCGCAGACGATCTCGCGGCCGTGGAACTCACCGGCACCGACCTTGCCGCCGACCTCGATGACATCGCCGCCGACCCGGGTCACGCTGGAGATCTCACCGTCACCGGCTCGTTCGACGCCGGGGACTCCGGCCCCGGTGACCGGATACACGACGGCAACGGCGTCGAGTCGCTCGCCGGCTCCGGCGATCGTTGGGCCGACGGTGATCCGGGGCGAACCCGTGGTGCGGGCGGTATCGCACCTGATGTCCACTCGGCCCCGGAACGCCGGCCGGGTGCGGACGTTGGACCGGCGATGCTCGAGGGCCGTGCCTCGGGCCTCGAGGCGGCCGTACAGCGGTGGAGCGCACAGGTGGGGGCGCTCGATGAGGTTCGGGCGGATGCGGATTCGGCGACTCGGCTGACGCGCGAGCTGGCCGGGTTGCGGACCGAGCAGGCCGATCTGGATGCCCAGGCCAGCAAGCTGGCTCAGCGGTTGCGGGAGCTGCCGGAAGCCGTTGCGGCGGTGGAGGTCCGGTTGCGGGGCGCCGCGGATGCGGCGGCCGCGCTGCCCGGACTGGAGGCCGAGTGCCAGCGGTTGCGTACCTCGGCCGCCGCCGCGGTGGAGCTGGAGCGGCGACGCGGTGAACTGGCCGGGGCGGGAACCGCTTTCGAGCGCGCGCGGACCGGGCACGCCGAGGCGTGGCAGCGTACGCAGGCACTGCGGGAGCAGCGCATGGCCGGGATGGCGGCGGAGCTGGCGGAGGGCCTGGCAGCCGGTGAGCCGTGCGCGGTGTGTGGGTCCCTCGCGCATCCGGATCCGGCGCGGCCCGCCGAGCACGTGGTGTCCAAGGCCGACGAGGACGCGGCGCTGGCCGCGGAGCGGAAGGCCGAGGCCGAGCGGGAGCGGGCCGGGCAGCTGGTCGCCGAGCTGGAGCGGGCGGTCGAGGTGCTGGTCGAGCGGGGCGGTGATGTGGACAAGGCGGAACTGGCCGCCGCACTGGACGATTCGACCGGGCGGTACACCGGGGCAAAGGGCATCGCGGGGCTCGTGGACGGGCTGACCGCCGAATTGAGCACGCTGCGCGCGGATCAGACTCGTCTGCAGGACGAGGTGCGGGAATGTGAAAGCCGGTCCAGTGCAACAACGGAGCGGATCGTCGCCACCGACCGGCGGCTGGCCGAACTCACCGAGCGGCTGCGCGCGGCCGCCGGCGCCGACGGCACGGTCGACCGCCGCCGGGCCCGTCTGGCGGCGCTGGTCGAGGAGGCCACCGCGGTGCGGTCCGCGCGCGTCGAGGTGGCCACCGCCCGCGAGCAGGTCGCGGCGGCCGCCGTCCGGGTCGAAAAGCTCTCCTACGACGCGGGTCTGGTGGATTCCGCGCCGTCGGTGATGGGGGAGTCCGGGCCGGACTACGGCGTGCTGGGCGAGTACGCCCGCGCGGTCGACGCCGCCTCCCGGACCGTCGCGCAGCAGACGGCCATCGAGGACGAACTGGTGGCCGCCGACCGGGCTCGCGCGCACGCCGAGGCCGTGCTCGCCGAACCTGAGATCCAGTCCGTCGGGGAGGTCGAACCCGGTGATCCCGGCGGGATGGAAACCGCAGTGGCGCAGGCGGAATCGGAGCTGAACCGGGCCGTCGCCGCGAATGCCGAAGCGGACCGGCGACTGGGCCAGCTGGAGGGCCTGTGCGCACAGCTGTGGGCGGCCGTCGATCGCATCGCTCCGCTCCAGCGTTCCCACGACGAGCTGGCCCGCCTGGCCGAGGTGGTGTCCGGCCGCGGCGAGAACAACCGCCGCATGTCCCTGCGCTCGTACGTGCTGGCCGCCCGCCTGGAAGAGGTGGCGCTGGCCGGTTCGGTGCGGCTCCGCCGGATGTCCGGCGGCCGTTACGAATTCGTCCACACCGATGCCGCGGGCCCGCGTGGCCGCCGCGGCGGCCTGGGCCTCGATATTCGCGACGACTACACCGGCGCAATCCGTCCGGCCAAAACCCTCTCCGGCGGCGAGACCTTCATGGCCTCTCTGGCCCTGGCCCTCGGCCTGGCCGATGTCGTGTCGGCCGAATCCGGCGGCCTGGTCATGGACACCCTCTTCATCGACGAGGGCTTCGGCAGCCTCGACGCCGACACCCTCGACGCCGTGATGGGCGTCCTGGACGAGCTCCGTTCCGGCGGCCGGGTGGTCGGGGTGGTGAGCCATGTGGACGAAATGCGCCAGCGCATCCCCAGCCGCCTGCACGTCATTCGCGGCCGCACCGGCTCCCGCCTCGAAACCTCCGTCGGCGCATGAGTTTTCGGGAGGGCGAAAGCCCGGACAGCGACGGCACCCGGCACCCCCGACCCGTCAGGGCTCGAGGTCGACCACGCCTTTGCCGCTCGAGATGTCGAACGGCACCGATACCTGATCGTGCGCGATCAACCAGGTGTCGTCGATCTTCCGCATGCCGTACGTGACCCGGACCCACATTCCGCTGGTTGTGGTCCCGTTTTTCAGCGTTCCGCTGAGACGAGCGAAGGCATGCCCGAATGCCACATCGTGGCCTACGGTGAACGTCAGGTCGCGAACCTCATAGGTCACACTCTCGAAGAACAGGAAGACTTTCGCCCAGTTCTCGAGTTTCGCCGCAATCCCGACATGCTGGAGCGGCGGCTCGACATCGAAGGACACGACGTCGGGCGTGTACAGCTGTCTCAGAGCGTCGAGGTCCTTGGCCCGCAGTCCTTCGCCCACCTTGTCGATGTTCCGGCGAATCTCGACTTCATCCACTTCGATGCGGCCGGTGCGTGACTGAAAGTCGTTGGGTGTGGTCATGATCGACTCCTCAGGAATTGACGAGAGTGGTTTCGGCGGCGGCTCGCAGCGGGGCGAGCGCACCACTCCAGGCGATGAGCTGATCCAGCGTCTTGGTCAGGGCGGCGGCATGATGGTCTCGGGGTGTGAAGGTGGTGTGGTCCTCGAAATCGGTGAGCATCGAGATCGCGACCTGATAGCCGACATCGGCCATGCCCAGCGTGCTGCAGACCACCCGTAGCTGCACCACGGCGCGGGCACCGCCGCCCGCGCCGTAGGAGACGAATCCGACTGCCTTGTCGGTCCATTCCGCGAAGAGGTGGTCGAGGGCGTTCTTCAGCACCCCGGGGGCGCCGCTGTTGTACTCCGGGGTCACAATCACGAAGCCGTCGAATTGGGCGATCCGTTCGGCCCAGTCGCGGGTATGTGCGTGCACCGACGGGCCGAAAATCGGCGGCACGGGCTCGTCGAGATGCGGGAGCGGGTGGTCGCGCAGGTCGATCAGTTCGAACTCGGCGTCGCCGCGTTGCGATGCCGAGTCCAGAACCCATCGGGCGACCTGCGGACCCTTGCGGTTGGGTCGGGTACTGCCGAGGATGATGCCGATTCTGATCATTTCCGGAACTCCTGCTTTGCTGAAACTGTCTCGGATCTACCGACGACACAGCAGTCCGGAATGTCAGGCCGCCTCACAAATCGGGTCGCTGATTCGTCGATTTCGGTGGGGTACGCACAGACCGAAGGAGCCGAACATGACCGACCCGCACCTGCCCGGGGTGATCGATGAACGCCGTCAGCTGATCAATCTCGCCTACCGGCTGCTCGGTTCCCTGTCCGAGGCCGAGGACGTGGTGCAGGAGACCTACGCCCGCTGGTACGCGCTGTCCGAGCGGCAGCGGCGGGAGGTGGCGGCGCCCGGCGCGTGGTTGACGACGGTCGCCAGCCGGATCTGCCTCGATCTGCTCGGCTCGGCGCGCGCCAGGCGGGAACGCTATGTGGGCGAATGGATTCCGGAGCCGGTCCCCGACCGATCCGAATGGTTCGTTGGTCTCGCCTCCGTCGACCCCGCCGACCGCGTCACCCTCGACGAGTCGATCAGCATGGCCTTCCTCGTCGTGCTGGATTCCATGACACCGGCCGAACGGGTGTCGTTCATCCTGCACGACGTCTTCCGCTATTCCTTCGCCGAGGTCGCCGACATCGTCGGGCGCACCCCCGCAGCCTGCCGTCAGCTCGCCTCCAGCGCCCGCCGCCGCATCGATACTTCGCGGAGCCCGTCGAGTGCTGTGCGCACCGAGGTGGTCCGGGATTTCAAACGGGCTTGGGAGACAAAGGATATCGAGGCCCTGATCGGCTTGCTCGACCCGCAGGCGATCGCTACGGCCGACGGAGGCGGCCTAGCACTGTCCTTCCCCGACCCTATCAACGGCGGCGAGCAGGTCGCTCACGCCTGGATGGAAATCGCCACCCACGGCCCCGCGGTAACCCTGCTGGAGCGGACGGTGAACGGCCAGCCCGGCCTGGTCGCGCAGCTCGATGGCACCATCGTCTCGGTCTACGCGTTCGATATCGCAGACGGCCGGATCACTCGCATCTGGGTGATCCGGAACCCGGAGAAACTGAGGCCCTGGACAGCCGGCTGAACTCAACAGCGCATCCGCACGCTGTTCCGGCCGATTCGGTTATCGGCCCACGAAACGCACTTCGGCGCGGGCGCGGGCCTTGGCCGCCTCGACTTCGCGGTTCTTCGGCGGGGCGGTGGTGGTCAGGTTCTCCAGCAGGCGGGCCGTGACCGCGGCGATCTCCTCCACCGCCAGGTCGAAGGCGTCCTGGTTGACGTGGGAGGGTTTGGTGCTTCCGCTGATCTTGCGGACGTACTGCAGGGCGGCCGCGTATACCTCGTCCGGGGTGGCCGGCGGCTCGAAGTTGTGCAGGGTGTGGATGTTGCGGCACATGGTTGCCACCGTACGCCCGGGCACCGACGCGGCCCGGGCACGCTCGGGTGTGGACCCCGTGGGCGAGGGGCCTCAGGCCGACTCGTGGTCGAGAAGCCAGCGCTTGATCGGCAGGCCGTAGCGGAAGCCGCCGAGGCTGCCGTCGGTGCGGATCACCCGGTGGCAGGGCACGAAGAGCGCGGCGGCATTGCGGGCGCAGGCATTGGCCGCCGCCCGGGTGGCGGCGGGCCGCCCGGAGGCGGCCGCGAAGTCGGTGTAGGTGACGGGGGCTCCGGCCGGCACCTTGCGCAGGATCTCCCAGGCGTGGGTGAGGAACGGCCCGGAGACCTGGCGGACGGCGATGCCGTCGATGGTCGTGAGGTCACCGGCGTGGTAGTCGGTGACGGCTCGAGTGACAGCGCCGAGGGTGTCGCGTCCGCGCAGCGCGGCGGGCCGGATGCCGGGGTGGATGAGCGCCCGAAGCTCCTCCGGATCGGCGGTCCAGCCGGAGGCGAGGACCACGCCGTCGGCGTCCACGATGGCGGTGAACGGACCGACGGGTGTCGCGACGGTGGCGTAATCGGCTGTGACGGTAGGGGTTTCGGAGCTCACTGCGGGGTCCTCCGGTTGGCCTCGGCCGGGTGGGCGAGGGCGTGTTTCCACAGGTGCATGGTGAGGTAGGAACGCCACGGCGACCAGCGGGCGGTATCGGTGAGGTCGATGCCGAGCAGTCCCGCGCCGCGGCGCACGATCAGGTCGGAGTGTAGGAGCACGTCCGGATCGGCGAGCAGGCGCATCGTGACGTAGTCCGCGGTCCAGGGGCCGACCCCGTCCAGGGCCAGCAGGTCGCGGCGCAGTTCACCGGCGGTGCGGCCGGAGTGCAGTACCAGGTCGCCGGTGGCCAGCGCCTTGGCCGCGCCGACGATGGCCTCGATGCGCCGGCTCGGCCCGGTCAGGACCTCCGAGCCACGTTCGGCGATGGCCTCGGCGGTGGGGAACAGGTGGGGGATCGGCCCGGCGATGGTCTCGCCCAGGCCCTGTACCAGTCGCGCGGTGTGGGTGTTGGCCGCGGCCACCGAGATCTGCTGCCCGATCATGGTGCGCAGCAGAAGCTCCGGGCCGTCCAGGCAGCCGGGGACCCGGATGCCGGCGGGTAATACGGCGCCTGGAAGGCCCGGGCGCGGTGGGCTTCCCGTTACTCTGATGGCCATGGCCTCGTCGATCCCGATGGGATCGGCGTCGAGATCCAGAAGGTGCCGGATGCGGGCCACAGTCGGCGCGAGGTCGCGCATGTCCTGCAGCGACAGCGACGCCCGCACGTGACCGGGCTGGATGGACAGCCGAATGGTGGTGTGGCCGTGCGGTGTTCGCAGGCTGCGGCTGTAGACGCCGTTCTCCCACAGCTCCAGCCCCGGGACGGTGTGGGCGGACAGGAACCATTCCAGCCACGACTTGTCCAGCGGTTCGCGATAGGGGAGTCGCAGCGTGAGCAGCCCGTTGGTGGCCGGGAGTGTGTCGCCGTTGCGACGCCGGGATTCCTCGCGCAGCGTGGTCGGGCTGACCGCGAACACCTCGCGCACGGTGTCGTTGAACTGCCGGATGCTGGCGAATCCGGCCGCGAACGCGATGTCCGACATGGGCAGCCGGGTGGTCTGGATCAGCAGCCGGGCGGTGTGCGCGCGGTGGGCGCGTGCCAGTGCCAGTGGGCCGGCGCCGAGCTCGCTGGTGAGTACCCGGGTGAGCTGGCGCTGGGAGTAGCCGAGGGCATCGGCGAGGGCGGGCACGCCGCCGCGTTCGATGACCCCGTCGCCGATCAGGCGCATGGCGCGTGAGGCCAGGTCCGCGCGGGTGTTCCACAGTGGCGAGCCGGGCGCGGCGTCGGGCAGGCACCGGCGGCAGGCTCGGAAGCCGTGCTGCTGTGCGGCAGCCGCGGTGGGCAGGAAGGTGACGTTGGTGCGCTTGGGGGTGATGGCCGGACAGGAAGGGCGGCAATAGATTCCGGTGGTGCGCACCGCGGTCACGAACTGCCCGTCGAACCGGGCGTCCCGGGTTGCCACGGCGCGGTAGCAACGCTCGAAATCCAAGTCGTTCGCACTCACGCATACCACCATGTCAGTCCCGGCCGACCTCTGCTAGCGGGTATCGGACATGGATGTTGGCGGAAAACCGCCACTCGTGTCAACAGCAGCGATTTGCCGGGTTCTTGGTCGCGGCCGCATGGCGATCGCGCCAATATTGGCGCTCGCTGGGAATCTCGCATCCCGGGTGGTGCAGCCGCAGGTGATCGACGTAGCGGGCGTAGTCGTTGCCGCCGAGGATCGAGTTGAACCACCAGGCAACGGCTTTCACGGACCGGACGAGGGCGAGCCCCGCCCGCCGCAGCGGACCTGCGGCGAGCGGGGCTTCGGGGTTACTCATCGGGGCGCTAATGACTGCTCACCGTGGCCGCGCCGGGCGCGCGGATCTTGCCCTCGGCGATCAGGGTGTCCCATTCCTGCTGGACCTCCTTCTCCGCCTTGGTGGCGAGGAAACCGCTGGGGCCGAAGATCTTCGACGGCACCTCCGGCGATTCGGTGGTCTCACCGCCGCCCTCGCGGATGGCGCGCAGGCAGACCCAGGCTCCGACCAGCGCCACGATCAGCACCATCACCGCGAACACGATGGAGAGCGTGCCCTGGACGAAGGTATTGCGGATGATCTTGTCCATATCGTGGATCTGCTGATTCAGCGCGGCGACGTCCTTGACGCCCTTCGGCAGCTGCCCCGAATCGCGCGCGGCGATGTAGGCGTTCTGCTTGTCGACGGTGTTGTAGTGCAGCGTCCAGTAGCCAATTTTCGGGTCACCCGAGAAGATCTTCTGGAACGAGGCCGTCATGGTGACGATGAGGTCCCAGACCAGCGGAAGCGCCGGAATCCAGGCCCATTTCACGAGACCCTTCTTGACCACGATCACCAGCACCACCGTCAGCGCGATCGCGGCCAGCAGCTGGTTGGAGATGCCGAACAGCGGGTACAGGGTGTTGATGCCGCCCAGCGGGTCGGTGACACCCATCAGCAGCACCGAACCCCACGCCGCCACGACCACGCCGGAGCAGACGAACACGCCCGGCCACCACGACGGATCCCGGAACTTCTTGGCCACCCCGCCCAGGTTGCCCAGTGAATCCGAGAGCATGAACCGCGCGACACGGGTGCCGGCGTCGATGGTGGTGAGGATGAACAGCGCCTCGAACATGATGGCGAAGTGGTACCAGAACGCCTTGAGCGAGGTACCGCCGATGAACTTGTGCATCACCTCGGTCATGCCGATGGCGAGGGTGGGCGCGCCACCGGTGCGCGAGAAGACCCGGGACTCACCGACGCCCTGCGCCATGTCGTTCAGGTACTTCGCGTCGATCGGGCTGCCGCCCACACCGAGCTTGTTCACGCTGTCGGCCGCCGCCTGCGCCGAGGTGAGGCCGGGGCTGTTGATGGCGAAGTACAGGTGCTGATCCAGGATCGACGCCGCGATGATCGCCATGACCGCCACGAACGACTCCATCAGCATGCCGCCGTAGCCGATCATGCGCGCCTGCGACTGCTTCTCCAGCAGCTTCGGCGTGGTGCCCGAGGACACCAGCGAGTGGAAGCCGGACAGCGCGCCACAGGCGATGGTGATGAACAGGAACGGGAACAGGCTGCCCGCGAAGGACGGACCATTGCTGTTGGACGCGAACTGGGAGACCGCGGGGGCCTGCAGCACCGGCATGGTGACCAGCACGCCGATGGCCAGCAGACCGATGGTGCCGATCTTCATGAAGGTGGACAGGTAGTCGCGCGGAGCCAGCAGCAGCCACACCGGCAGCACCGAGGCGATGAAGCCGTAGATGATCAGCATCCAGGCGATGGTGGTGCCCGACAGCGTGAACAGGTCGCGGCCCCAACCGGATTGGGACACCGGGTTGCCGAGCAGAATCGCCGCCAGTAGCAGCACGAAGCCGAACAGCGACACCTCGCCGACCTTGCCGGGCCGGAAGAAGCGCAGGTACAGGCCCATGAACAGGGCGATCGGGATGGTCATCGAAATGGAGAACACACCCCACGGGCTGCCGCCCTCGAGTGCGCCGGTGGCCGGATTCTTGGTCGCGGCAAGGGCATTCACCACGACGATGCCCAGCACCGCGAGCAGGATCATCATGATCACCAGCACCGCGATGATGGCCGCGACGCCGCCGACCACGCCGAGTTCGTCGCGCGCCATCTGGCCCAGCGACCGGCCGCGGCGCTTCACCGAGGCCCACAGCACCAGGTAGTCCTGCACCGCACCGGCCAGCACCACACCGACGATGATCCAGACGGTGCCGGGCAGGTAGCCCATCTGCGCGGCCAGCACGGGGCCGACCAGCGGGCCGGCGCCGGCGATGGCGGCGAAGTGGTGGCCGAACAGGACCCGGCGGTCCATCGGCATGTAGTCCTTGCCGTTCTCCATCTCCTCGGCGGGAGTGGCGACGTCATCGCGCGGCTTGGTGATCCGGTATTCGATGAGCCGGGCGTAGAACTGGTACGCGAGTATGTAGGTGCAGAGGGCGGCGATAACGATCCACACCGCGTTCACGTTCTCGCCGCGCATGAAAGCGAGGATGGCCCAGGCGATTGCGCCGATCACGGCTATGACGAGAAAGATGCCCTTCTTCGCGGGCGTCATGGGCGTCCGGTCCACGACACCTACCGGAGGCAGGTCGGGATCCGTCCGGAGGTATTCGATGGTCGCCATGCGACAACTCTCCCTGCGGTACTGCGGCTTCTAACTTAAATGGTCACAACGTAGCCCAACCGACATGCGGGTGAACCGGCTTCGAGCAGCTGTTCACCTGGTGTCGTATCGCCGGGTACGGGTGGCCCGGGGGACGCTGCGGCCGACCCGCGGGGGTGGTGCGAGCCGGCCGAACTCCCGCGATTTCGCGTGTTTGCCGCGTGTCGCAGGTTGCTCCCCGTATGCTGCCATGCTGGTTCGAGATCTGCGTCACTGTGGTCCTTTAGTTCGTTTAGTTCACGGAGATATATCTTTGGCGAGCGAATGGGCAGCCCGGCCCGGCGGAATGGATCGGCGTAGCCTGCTGCGCTCGGCCGCGCTGGCGGCGCTGCTGGCCGCAGGCGGCTGCGCGGGCGGGGGCGACGACGCGGTCACCTTCTTCTTCCAGGCGCGGCCCGAGGAAGCCCGGGCGCGGCTGCGCATCATCGACGAATTCCACCGGCGGCGACCGGATATCAGGATCCGCACCATCATGTCCGGGCCCGATCCCCTGCAGCAGATGCTCACCTACTGCGCGGGCGGCAAATGCCCGGACGTGCTGATGGCGTGGGAGCTGCTCTACGCCGGGCTCGCCGATCGGGGTGTGCTGGTGGATCTGCGCGAATTCCTGGACCGGGAGCCGGATTACGCCGCCCGGCTGCGGGCGGACGGGTACGCCACACTGCGCGACACCTTCGTCTGGGACGGCGGGCAGTACGCGCTGCCGGAGCAGTGGTCGGGGGTGTTCCTCTACTACAACCGGAAGCTGTTCGCCGAGGCCGGGATTCGCCCGCCCACCCACTGGTCCGAGGCCTGGACCTTCGCGGAGTTCCTGGCGGCCGCGCGGGCGCTCACCCGTCGCGACTCCGACGGGCGCACCGGGCAATGGGGATTCGTGGACGCCTGGGTGCCCTATTTCTCGGCGGCCTGCTTCGGCATGAACAACGGCGCCGAATGGTTCAGTCCGCCGGT
This sequence comes from Nocardia sp. NPDC046763, assembly GCF_040645495.1. Lineage (NCBI taxonomy): Bacteria > Bacillati > Actinomycetota > Actinomycetes > Mycobacteriales > Nocardiaceae > Nocardia > Nocardia sp. NPDC046763. Next base: position 444,063 of record NZ_JBEYYI010000001.1, read on the forward strand.
TCGGCCCACCAGCGTCAATCTCGGGGATCCGCGGTTCGCGGCCGGGTTCCAGTTCTATGCCGACCTGGCCGTGCGGTACCGGGTCGCGCCCAGTGTCGGTGACCGGCAATCGGTTTCGGCGCAGGATCTGTTCCGCAGCGGGCGGGCCGCCATGCTCATGGGCGGCCACTGGTTGTACTCGGAGTTCACCGGGCACGACGACCTCGACTTCGATGTCACGGTGCTGCCGGTCGGGCCTGACGGGGGTCCGGGCGCGATCACCGATATCGGCAGCACCGGACTGGCCATCGCGGCGAGCAGTCCGCGGCGCGAACAGGCCTGGGAATTCGTGAAGTTCGCGACCGGGCCCGAGGGGCAGGCCATCATCGCGGAGTCGGGTCTGTTCGTACCGGTCCTGCGATCGGCCATGCAGTCACCGGGATTCGCCGCGGCCCATCCGACACTGCGCAATCTCGAGGTCTTCACCGAGGGGCCGGAGAATTCGCGTCCGCTGGCCGTGACGCCCGTGTGGGGCAAGGTGGAAGCACTGCTCGAGCGCGGCTGCAATCGAGTGCTGCGGGGTGCGGCGACAGCGGACTCGCTGGGCGGGCAGACCAGCGCCGATATCGATCAGCTACTGCGGGCTGCGGTATGAGGGGTGGGCGGGTGTTGCAGCGGCGGCGGGCGCGCGCCGGAAGGCTTTTCGTGGCACCCAATCTGGCCGCCATCCTGGTGTTTCTGCTGTTCCCGCTGGGGTTTTCGCTCTATCTGAGCTTCCACTCCTGGGATCTGTTCAGCCCGCCGCGGTTCGTGGGTGTGGCGAACTATCGGCGGCTGTTCTCCGAGGACCCGCTTTTCTATATCGCCCTGCGGAATACGGCCGTGTTCACGATCCTGACCCTGGTGCCGACGGTGGCGGTCAGCCTCGCGATCGCGGGGCTGCTGAATCGGAAACTACGCGGTGTCGGGGTGTTCCGGACCGTGGCGTTCCTGCCGCTGGTGGCATCGACCGTCGCCATGGCGGTGGTGTTCCGCTTCATCTTCGCCAGCGATGACGGGCTCGCCAATATCCTCCTGGGCTGGATCGGCCTCGGCCCGGTGCCGTGGTTGACCGATCCGCAGTGGGCCATGGTTTCGCTGAGCCTGGTGACGGTGTGGAAATCGGTGCCCTTCGCCACCGTCATCCTGCTCGCGGCCATGCAGGGCGTCCCCGAAAATCTGTACGAGGCAGCGAAAATCGACGGCGCGAATGCCTGGCGCCGTTTCCGCTCGATCACCATCCCGCTGATCCGCGGCGCGCTCTCCTTCGTCCTTGTCATCACCGTCATCAACTCGGTCCAGGCCTTCGACCAGGCCTATGCCCTCACCGGCAGCAATGGCGGCCCCGAGACCGGCACCTACGTCCTGGGGATCATGCTGTTCCAGAACGCCTTCCGCTTCTACGAGGTCGGCTACGCGTCGGCCCTGGCCTGGGTGATCTTCGCAATCCTGCTGGCCTTCACCCTGATTCAGCAGTGGCTGGCCCGCCGATCCGAGGTGGAGTTGTGAGTCGCGGCGGAGTAGCGCGGCGCTTGGTCGCCGGGGTGCTGACCTACCTGGCGCTGATCGTGGTGGCGTGGTGCGCGCTGACCCCGATCCTGTGGTCCGTCTCGGCCTCCTTGAAGTCCGACGGTGAGCTGACCGACTCGGCGCCGCTGCCGTCGCACCCCCAATGGTCCAACTACCGTGAGGCTTTCGACGCCATCCCGCTCGGCCGCATGCTCTTCAACACCGTCGTCTACGCCGGCTGTGTGACCGCCGGCCAGGTCTTCTTCTGCTCTCTGGCCGGATACGCCTTCGCCCGCCTGCGTTTCCGCGGCCGCGAGGTTCTGTTCGTGGGCTACCTGGCCACCCTCATGGTCCCGCTCACCGTCACCGTCATCCCGCAGTTCCTGCTCATGCGGGCCTTCGGTTGGATCGACACCCCCTGGTCGATGATCGTGCCCGGTCTCTTCGGGAGCGCGTTCGGCACGTACCTGATGCGCCAGTTCTTCCGCACCCTCCCCATCGAATTGGAGGAAGCGGCCATTCTCGACGGCTGCACCCCGTGGCAGACCTATTGGCGAGTCCTGTTGCCCCACACCAAACCGGCGGTCATGGTCCTGGCGGTCCTCACCTGGATCACCGTCTGGAACGACTTCCTCTGGCCCCTGATCATGATTCAACGCAACGACTACGCGACCGCCACCCTGGGTCTCGTCCGGCTCCAGGGGCAGTACTCGACCAACTGGCCGCTGCTCATGGCCGCGGCCACGGTCATCCTGCTGCCACTGCTGCTGCTCTATGCGCTCGCCCAGCGCGCCTTTATCCGCGGCATAGCTCTCTCCGGCCTGGGTGGTCGCTGATACACAGGCCGGTCGACGGTCGAGCATGCGCTCGGAGCATGCTCGACCTACCGGTCAGCCGACCCGTGCCGCTTCGCGGCTGAGGATGCGTTCGCGTTGCTCTTCGAACCGGATGACGTCGCGACCGAGTTTCTCGAGGTACACGTCGAGTTCTTCGCGACTGCGTTCGCCGCGCGCGGTGAAATCGGTGCGCGTGAAGATGTTCCAGATGCGCAGGACCGGCAACAGGACCTCGTCCAGATGCTGGCGCAGATCGTAGATTCCATGCTTGACCATCAAGACGCCGTTGCGACGCCAGTTCGGCATGCCGGTGCCCGGCATCGAGAAGGTCCTCGCGATCTTGGTCACCGACTCCATCGCCTGGTCGGGAGCGACGTCGAAGGCGGCACCGGTGATGTTGCGATAGAACATCATGTGCAGGTTCTCGTCGGCCGCAATGCGTTGCAGCATCCGTTCGGCGATCGGGTCGTCGCAGACCCGTGCGGTGGTGCGATGGCTGACCCGGGTGGCCAACTCCTGGAAGGTCACGTACGCGACCTGATCGAGGACGCCGCTGAAGCCCTCCGGCGCGTGAACGCCGCGGGTCAGGTGCACCATCCGGTCGTTCTCCAGGGCGACGGGGTCGACAGCGCGGGTGCACACCAGGTAGTCCCGCATGGCGATCGCGTGGCGATTCTCCTCGGCGGTCCAGCGGCCGACCCAGGTGCCCCAGGCGCCGTCCTGGGAGAAGTTCTCGGCGATCACCCGGTGGTAGGAGGGCAGATTGTCCTCGGTCAGCAGATTCGTGATCATCGCGACCTTGGCGACCTGGGAGAGCCGTGACTGCTCGGGCTCCCAATCGTCGCCACCCATGGCCGCGAAGTTGCGCCCCTCGCTCCAGGGCACATAGTCGTGCGGACACCAGTCCTTCGCCGTGGACAGATGCCGGTCGATATTGGCCGCGACAACCGGCTCCAATTCCGTCAGTAATTCGAATTGCGTCAAGTCCCTAGCCATGCAGCGCCTTTCGGATTCGGTGGAAAAGCCACGGAACATACCGGCTGTTCATGCATCACTGACTGCGCGGCATCGCCGCGCCTACACCCTAGACGGACGAGATGAGTTTGGTGGGTATCCGGCTTCATCGATCGGGCCGTTGAGACGAATTTGCCGCATTTGTGACGATAATCCCGATCGCGGTGTTCGTGCTGGTGAGAGCGGGTGAGAAGGGCTCACGCGGCCTCCGCAGTTTGCGGATGATGTGCGTTGTTATCGGTCTGTTTCGTGCGAGATGCGACGGAACCGAACAGGGCCGGCTTTCCGCTGCGAAGATCGGTCGCCGTGAGTGCCCCGGACAATGCCACCGAGTGGTTCGACTACAGCGTGTACGCCGCCACGGCCGGGTACCTCACATCCGCCTTCTTCCGGGCTCGTGGCATGTGGTTCGGTCGGGCCCTCGGAGGCTACTGACCGTCAAGCCGGCAATGCTGGTAGTCCTCGGATATCCGAGGTGGAGTTCCTGGATGTCTAGAGGCGTCTCATGGCCGGTTCGAAGACCCCGATCGAGATCGATGAGGAAGCTCTGGCAATCGCTGCCGAGGTCCTCGGTACCAAGACCAAGAAAGACACGGTCAACGCCGCGCTCCGCGAGGTCGGACAGCGGCTGGTTCGTATCCGGGCCCTCGCCAGGCTCGGAGAGATGGCTGATCGCGGCGACTTCGACGAGTTTCTCGACAACAAGGCGGCCTACCGCAAGTGACCCCTGCCGTCTATCTCATCGATACAGCGGGCCTCTTCCGAATTCTGTAGGACAAGCTCCGTCGAGCATGGATGGATCGGCTGACGGCGGGCGTCATCGCAACCTGTCCGGCTGTCGAACTCGAGTTTCTCTATTCAGCACGCTCATTGGCGGACAGGCTCGGAAAGCAACGTCTGCTCCGAGACTTGTTCGGTTGGGTAGCCATGCCGGATCGCGCATACGAGCGTGCTGAGACCGTTCAACAGCTGATGACCGAGCAGGGAATCCACCGGTCGGCCGGACCGGTCGACCTGCTCATCGCCGCGACCGCCGAGCATCATCGGCTCACGATGCTGTGCGACGATCGCGACTTCAAGTCCATCGCGCGAATTACCGGCCAGCCAGTCGTTTTCGTTACCGAACCATAGTCCGAGCTCGCCGCACGACCTCGTCGCGAAGCGATAGTGCAGTCCTGTCCGCGATTACGGCGTCGCGGCCGCGTAGCGGTGGGCGAGAGTGCGGATATGAGCGACCAGTTCGGGCGGGTCGGTGACGCGAAAGTCCATCATCAGCATGCTGAGGTAGATGGCGATGGTTTCCAGGTGGTCGGCTCCGGTCAGGAGGAGGCAGGAGGTGTCGTCGAGCGGTTCGACTACGCCGACTGTCGGGTTGATGCGGGCTATGACGGTTTCGGCAGGGGCCAGGACGGTGACGCGGGCGTGGACTTGCCAACCGGTGGAGGCTATTTCGCGCAGGACAAAGGCGACGAGGTCGGAGTCGGGGAGTGGGCGTGGGGCGAAATGGCGTGTGCCGGGCAGAATTTCGGTGATAGATGCCACCGGGAGTGCCTGCCAGGAGTGGGATTCGAGACTGTAGGCCACCAGGTACCAGCGGCGCTGCCAGCTGATCAGACGGTAGGGCTCGAGTTCGGCGCGGTCGGCGCGCAGGGTGGTGGCGGCGCGGATGGCGGTGGCGAGGGTGGCGAGGGTTTCGGCGGGGACGGGCGCGTCGGGTTCCCGGGACCCGGTGACGGCGGGGCCGATGTCCGTGACGGAACGCAATGCGGTGACCTTGCGTTGCAGGCGTTTCGGGAGGATGCGGTCCATTTTCGCCTGGGCGCGTTCGAGATTGGCGTGGATGTCGGCGATGCCTGTGCTGCCGTCGGCGGCCACGTTCATGGCGACGGCCACGGCGACGGCCTCGTCGTCGTCGAGCAGCAGCGGGGGCATGGTGGCGCCCTGGCCGAGGCGGTAGCCGCCGACCGGGCCGCGGGCGGCGTGCACCGGGTAGCCGAGTTCGCGCAGGCGGGCGATGTCCTGGCGGAGGGTGCGGTCGGTGACGGAGAGCCGTTCGGCCAGTTCGCGGCCGGTGAGGGTGCGCTCCTGGAGCAGGGACAGCAGGCGCAGCAAACGGGTTGTGGTGGAGGTCACACGGCACCCCTTCGTCCGGCCGGATGATTAGGAAGAAAACCAGCCTAATCGGGTCGTACCTTTATCTCAACGGATCGAAACGACCTGAGAGGCAAGAACAATGAACGCCGACCCGAAGACCGACAACTCGCCCGCCACCGTCCTCGCCCCGGCCTGGCGCGAGGTCCTCTCGGCATCGCACCGCGCGCTCGCCGAGGTCGTGGCCGGCGTGGGCGCGGACCAGTGGGACAACCCCACCCCGTGCTCGGAATGGACTGTGACGCAGGTGGTTCAGCACGCGGCCGGTGATCAGCTGGCCTACGCCAAATCCCTCGGCATCGGCGACGGTCCCGCCTACAACCCGTTCGAGCCCTCCGGCCACATCGACGGCGGCGCGGTCGAATTGGTCTCCGCCGCAATCGAACCCACCGCCACCGCCTGGGCCACCGTCACCGACGGCACCGAGACCGTGCCCACCCCGCTGCCGCACGGCGAGCTCCCCACCCCGGTGGCCGCGGTCATGTGCGCGCTCGACGCCGCAGTGCACGCCTGGGACATCGCCATCGGCACCGGGCAGCCCTCGCCGCTCACCGACGAACTGGCCGGGCACCTGCTCACCGCCGCCCGCGGCCTCGTCGAGCCGCTGCGCGACTACGGCGTCTACGCGCCCGTCGTCACCGAGCTGCCCGCGACCGGCACCCCGGTGGCCGACGAACTGCTGGCCTACCTTGGCCGCCACCCCCGGGCCTGACGGACCGGCCCCCGGACCTGCGGTGACGGAGCGGGCCGCCGGTCCGGGTAGACTCCCACTCTCGTGAGTCTCACCCTCGGAATCGTCGGCCTGCCCAACGTCGGAAAGTCGACGCTGTTCAACGCTCTGACGCGCAATGACGTGCTGGCCGCGAACTACCCGTTCGCCACCATCGAGCCGAATGTCGGTGTGGTGCCGCTGCCGGACCCGAGGTTGAACACGCTGGCCGGCATCTTCGGCTCCGAGCGCCTCGTCCCCGCGGTGGTGTCGTTCGTCGACATCGCGGGCATCGTGAAGGGCGCCTCCGAGGGTGCGGGCCTGGGCAACAAGTTCCTCGCCAATATCCGTGAGGCCGATGCCATCTGCCAGGTGGTGCGCGTCTTCGCCGACGACGACGTGATCCACGTCGACGGCAAGGTGGACCCGCTGTCCGACATCGAGGTGATCGAGACCGAGCTCATCCTGGCCGACCTGCAGACCCTCGAGAAGGCCGTGGTCCGCCTCGACAAGGAAGCCAAGGTCAAGAAGGACCGCAAGCCGGTCGCCGACACCGCCAAGCAGGCGCAGGAGATCCTCAACAGTGGCAAGACCCTGTTCGCCGCGCGCGACCAGCTGGACACCGACCTGCTGAAGGAACTCTCGCTGCTCACCATCAAGCCGTTCCTCTACGTCTTCAACGCCGACGAGTCGATCCTCACCGACGAGGACAAGAAGGCCGAGCTGAAGGCCGCCATCGCCCCCGCCGACGCGGTCTTCCTCGACGCCAAGGTCGAGGCCGAACTGCTCGAGCTGGACGAGGAATCCGCCCTCGAACTGCTGGAGTCCATCGGCCAGACCGAGCCGGGCCTGCACGCCCTGGCCCGCGCCGGCTTCCACACCCTGGGCCTGCAGACCTACCTCACCGCCGGTCCCAAGGAAGCCCGCGCCTGGACCATCCACCAGGGCGACACCGCCCCCAAGGCCGCCGGTGTCATCCACACCGACTTCGAACGCGGCTTCATCAAGGCCGAGATCGTCGCCTTCACCGACCTCGTCGAGGCCGGCTCCATGGCCGCCGCCAAGTCCGCCGGCAAGGTCCGGATGGAAGGCAAGGACTACGTTATGGCCGACGGCGACGTCGTCGAGTTCCGAAGCGGATTAGCCTCTGCGAAGAAGTAGGGCAGCGCGCGTATCGCTGCTGGTAGAGACTCTGCTGAGCCCCCACCCGGTGTCTGGGTGGGGGCTCAGCCGTTTCGTCGGCGCCGCCCGAAGGCCGGTTCGGTCAGCCGGGTAGTCCGGTATGCGTGCGTGCTCGGCCGACGGTGGTGCAATGAGTCGTCTCTGGAGATTAGGACATAGGCACTCGTGCATTTGGTGGCCTGAGTGAAAGCTCTACGGGCAGAATGGCTGTCATGACTGAGTTTGCGCTCTCACCGGACCGTCGGGAGGAGCTCACCTCGCTCCTTGGCAACGAACAGCGGCTAAAGACTGAGTTTCCCAAGCTGGCTGATTATTTGTCCACGGCTCCAAATATACCCGGAACGGGAAATATCGATATTGACAACAATTTCGATATTCGCTTGATTCACTATTTGGCTGGCGGTGAAAGCGTAAATCCTTATTGGGAAATTGTCGCACCCCTAGTTAACGCTGGGCCAAACGAACGGGATAATCGGAGAGAAGTAAACGGTGGATTCCCTCAAGGAAGCCCTCGTTTGGCGTTCGCGCAGATGGCGCTTCAGGAAGTGTATGCCTATGCCATACCGTCGCCGGATACGTTGGCTTGGATTTCCGATATATGCAGACAAGGCGGCTTGCTTGAAATAGGAGCTGGGCGCGGATATTGGGCATATCTGATAAGTCTTCTGGGTGTCGACGTAAAAGCGTTCGACAGCGAACCGCCGGATGCAACCTTTAACGTATCGTTTCCGGACTCTCCGGGTCAGAAAGGTGTTTGGTTTCCAGTCGGAGACCTTCGCGACCTCGCGAACCTATACGGTACATCAGACGTCTCGGGGAGAACCTTGTTTCTTTGCTGGCCCCCCGGGTGGGGCGACGGAATGGCGATTGATTCGCTTAAACGGTTCAGTAGTGCTGGCGGCAATAGTCTGATCTATGTCGGGGAATTGCAGGGCGGCAAGAATGCGACCGATGAATTCTTTGGTGCGCTACGTGACGAATGGGAGTTGTTGGCCGTAGACCCCATGTTTACATCTTGGTGGAACCTGACCGATGTGGCTCAATATTGGATTCGGCGCGCATGATCGATTCGAGGTCGAGTCAGCCCCGATTCAGTGTGGAATACTGCGTCGTTTGATGTATCCTCCCTGTGTATACATAGGCGGCACTTGCGCCTCCCCCCGAAGAGAAGGGACATCTGGTCGATGACCGAGCCGAAGTATGTCCAGATAGCGAACAAATTTGCACGTGAAATACGTTCTGGCGCAATCCCTTCAAAGACTTGGCTGCCTAGCTATGCCGATATTGCAAGCGAAAATGACGTATCTGAGATCGTTGTCCGCAAGGCTGTAGATCAACTGCATCGGTGGGGGCTCGTTCGGAAAGTGGAGCGTCGCGGGACGTACGTTCTCGACCGCCCAAACCTCGTTCGGCTCGCACCGGAGCGTCAGATGGAGGCTCCGGAAACGACCTACGGCAACGAATCCGACCGGCCCGTCAGCATCGAACGAGAGGTTGAACGGGTTCAGGCTAGCGCCGAGCAGGCCGAGATCTTCGGCATCGACGCCGGCGACGAGTTGGTATATGTCGTGACCCGAGCGGCGGCGGGGGGTCAGCCAGTCTCGATCTCCGATACGTACCATTTGCCCGGTCAATCGGAACCCAGAGCCGCCTACTTGGAGGAGACTCTCGCCGAGCGGGTCCCCGAAGCGCGACACGCCGAATGGCTCAAGACGCCGACAGGCGATCCGGTCACGACCATCCGCCAACGGTTCCTGGATGAGGGCGACCGGTTGCTGATGACGTCGGACGTTTCGTATCCACGGGACCGATACCAGGCGTTCTCGTTCCGCATGGCGCTCTTCCCGGTGGGTGACGCCACGTTGTAGACAGTCGCTTCACATCTTCGAGTAGGGCCTGATCAGTCGCTGATCAGGCCCTATTTGCGTACTTGCTCCAGTTCTAGCGGTAGGTCTTGTGCGTATACGCAGCTGCGTATACGCTCCTATGTATACACAGAACCTACGCACTCAAGGAGCAACATTCATGACCACACGACACCACTCCGGCAGTGGCCGGCGAGCGCTGATCAGCTTGCGAGATGCGGCGCAGCTGGCCGGAGTGCACCCCAACACGGTTCGGCGCTGGGCGCATGAGGGTCTCCTGGAGGGGCACCGCGTCGGCCCGCGACTGATCAAGGTCGACCGCAACCAGGTGCTCGCCTTGGTGCGACCGCTTGGTCAAGGCGGTGCGGCATGAGCGCCAGCACTGGACGTAAGCAGGCGGGTGGATGGAACCGGAATCAGGCTGACGTCGCCGAGCATGTCGCCAAGCTCGTGGCCGAGGCTCCGCCGATCTCGGAAGCCGTGCGCACCAAACTCTCTGCACTCCTCAGCATCCCCACGGAAGCGAAGGGTGCAGCGTGATGCGCGACCGCATGGGCAATCACGTGTCTCAGCTGGACGAGTTCGGGGACGCGGTCGATGCCGACGAGATCTGTGTGCACACGTCGACGTGGGGTTCGTTCCGGGTGGTGTACGCCGCCCACATCGACCGGGTCTGCGTCGAGGTGAACGATGGTTACCCCGGTCGGGGTCGTATGTCGATGCAGCTGACGCTGGAACAGGCTGCCCTGCTCCACGATCTGCTGGGCGCCGGCATCGCGGACGCGATGGCCGCGACCGTCATCGAGTCGCGCGCGGCGTTGCCTGTCGGAGGTGATCCGGCATGAGGTTCGCGACCGAGATCCTGGCTATTCCTGTGATCCTGGCGATTCTGCTGGTCATCGTGTCGCCGAGCACCGCGCTGGTGGTGGTGTTCCTGATGGTGCTGTGGGCCGCTTGGCGGCGTCGACCGCGCCGGTCGGGGGCGCGGCGATGATCGGGCCGGTAGTGCGTACGGACGCGGCGGTGCTGCGGGGTCTCGGTGATGGCCTGTCCTTGCTCCCGGTGGCGGTTCGGCTGGCGCTGCTGGCCGTTGGGTTGCTGTTCGCGATGGTTGGGTGCACGGCGGCGTGGATTGATCAGCAGTCCTACACGCCGTCGCCGAACATCTGCCGTGCCGATGAGGTCGGCCATCGTGCGGATTGCGTTGCGCCGCAGCAGCTTGCGCACGCTCCGCAGCTGGGGGTGGTCCGGTGATCGGCCCGAAGGACGCGCGGACGCGGGATCTTCCGGATCCGGATGGCAGCAAGTTCGGTGTGCCCACCTACTACTGGGGCACCGCGCCGTCTGGGCTGGGTGAGACCGAGCGTCAGCTGGCGAAGCATGAGCCGCCGCTGCGGCCCCGTGACAAGAAAGACATTGCGGCGCAGGTGATCCGGCCGCGTGGTGGCAGTCGGGAACCGCTTGCCGCCTACCTGTACCGGGTCGAGGACGCGGTGCCGAAGCGCCCGGCCACGCCCGCGGAGCTGGAGTCGCTGGCCCGGGGGCATCGCACCCAGTCCGAAGCGGCGATGGAGCGCCGTGGCATCGATCCGGTCCCCGAGGTCCCCGAGGTCCCCGAGATCGAGGCATGGCAGGGGTTCGACCGATGAGCGCGAATCGCCGCTTGAGCGGCAGAAACTCGCACACGCGGTCGGTCACACCGGCGGTGGATCTTCCCCGTTCGGAGCGCTCTACCAGTGGCAGAACGGATGAGGCGGCGCTGACGCCGATTACCGAGATTGCGCATCTGTCCGAGGCCGCGAAGCGGCTGGGCCATACCGACCGCCGGATCTGGGTGGACCGCCCCGAGCCTCAGCAGCTGCAGACCCCGGGCCGTGTGCCGGGCCAGTGGCTGATGTCGGGCGAGATGCTCGTCGGCCCCGGCAGCCCCGCGACCACCCCTGATGTTCCCGAAATGCCCGAAGCCTGGGAGGGATTCGACCGATGACCACTTTCGATGTGCGCCCGGCCGGGCCCGCTGCGGACTTGTCCGCCGCCCGGTTCGCGGCCCTGACCAGCGAGGTGGACCGGCTGCGTGAAGCGCTGGCCGCCAAGAACCGCGAGATGGCGACCATGGGCCGCCTGGTCGAGGGCTTGCTGGACCGCGAGTCCATGCACGTCTACGACGCGGACATGGAGCGGCTGACCACGGCCTCCGCGATCGACCGGCACGGTGCCCCGCGGGCCCAGCACGGGCACCCGAAGCCGCAGCACACGCTGCCCGCCCCGGCCCGGCCGGACGCCTTCGACATGGAGGTGACCGGCGCGTGGTCGGTGCCCGAGTGGTCGGGATTCGACCGATGAGCGCGCGTCTGGGGCCCCGCGACATCTGGGGGCTGTTGTGGGTCGCCCAGATGGGCGGTGTGCCCGTCGATCTGCTGGGCGAGCTGCTGACGCTGTGGCCGATGGGCCGCTCGAAAGCTGCTCGTCCCAGCTCCAGCGAGGCCAACGCCTACCGGGTCGCGCAGCGGTGGCGGAAGGCCGGGCGGCTCATCGAGGACAACCTGCGGCCGGTTCCTGGCGCGTTCTGGGTGGTCGTCGAGAAGGAAACCGCGTCGGCGCTGCTGGGTTTCCGTGTCCCGGAATGGCTTCCGTCCCCGATGATGGCCGCCCACACGATCGCGCTGGCCCGGTTGCGGCTGCATCTGGCCGCGGGCAAGCGCGAGGACGGCTGGATCTCGGAGCGGGTGCTGCGGCACCGCAACGGATTCCGGACCCGTCCGGGTGAGTCGATGCCGCATCTGCACGACGGGCATTGGGTCGATGACCTCGGTCATCTGCACGCGATCGAGGTGGAACTGACCCGCAAGGGCTCCGCCGAAGCCCGGGCGACCATGCAGGCCGCCTACGAAGCCGCCGCGGACGCCGGCGCGGCCCAGCTCATCTACTACTGCGGCTCCGATGACGTGCTGGCCCGGGTCCGGTCCGCTGCCGAGCACATCACGCCCCGTCTCGACGGCCCGGAAGTGCGGGCCAACAACGCATCCAAGCTCTTCCATCCCGCTGTCGAGTTCGACGCGGACCTTCCCGCTGCTGGAGGTGCAGCGTCATGACCTCGAAATTCACCGACCGTCCGGCCGATTGCGCGCCGATCATCGACTTCCGCGCCGAATGCAACACCCTTGTGCCGATCGCCGCCCCGGCTCCGACTCAGGCCACAGATTGCGCTCCGGTCTTCACCGACCATGACTGCCCGGTCCTGATGGCGCAGTCCAGCCCGGATCCGGGTGCGGGGCATCAGATTCCGCAGATCACGCCGCAGGCTCCGCCGATCCACGGTGCCGAGCATCTGAACTTCCTGGAGCACATCCCGTCGCTGTCGTTGCACGACGCGGCGCAAGGCTTGCAGGTCGCCGGGGTATTCGGCGCCACGATCGCCAGTGTCGGCGTGGCGGCGCTGGCGGCGTCGTGGCTGTTCACGTGGACACCGGTCCAGTTGCGCAACATGGCGTTCGGGTCCGCATCGATCCCGGGCGCGGCTGTGGTTGCCGAGGGCTGGTCCGGCCCACACGACGATGTACTGCGCGGCGCGCACGAGGTACTGGCCGGGATGCCGATCACCGGGATCACCAGCGCGGCAGTGGTGTTGGTACCGACCGGGTGGGCGGTCGCGGCGATGGCCGCAGCCCACTACACCCACATCCTGGAGGCGCGTGGGCGCAAGTCCATCGACCGCACGATGCGCGCGGTGTGGCACCGCCAGCAGCGTGAAATGGCCGCCGCGACCCGCCGCTGCCATGCCGAGCCTACCGCTCACCCACGGGACGCTGAACCCGAAGATGGTGATCGGCCGGGCCGCGCGGCGCACGAGCGTCGCGCCGGCCAAATCCAGTGCCGGGCACCTGACGGGCCGCTACCAGGACCTGTTCACCGTGGACTGGCTGCACTTCCGCGAGCACTTCGCCGCAGTCGGCGGCCCGGGCTCAGGCAAGACCACCGCCATGAACCGCATGATCTTCACCTTCTGGGCGACGGCGTGGCGGATGCATCAACAGTGGTGGCGCGCAGAGCGTTCCGGCCGCCCGCTGGCGATCATTCTCGATCTCAAGGGTGCGAAGGATGCCCGCCGCAACGCCGAGAAGATCGTCGAGGGCGCGCTGGCGATGGGCATCCCGCGTGAGCGGATCGCTGTGTTCCCCGACGAGGTGCACCTGTCCATCTGGATGGGCGAGGCCGAGGAGATGCGGACCCGGTTCGAGGCTCTCATCGGCGCTGGAGTCGACACCAGCAACATGGACCCGGCCGAGGCGTACTACCTGGGTCAGCGCAAGACGCTGCTGCACCTGATCGTCGATATGCCCGACCCGGTGAAAGGGCTTGGGCCGGGCGAGAACCCGCCGCGCAGCCGCACCGAGTTCCTGCGTCGCATGAACAAGAAGGTGCTGGTCACCGGGTGGGCCGGGCACGAGGGCGAGCTGAGCGATATCAACACGGTCACCTACGAGGGCAGGAGCACCCCGGTCCTGCTGTCGGAGCGCTCGACCATGTCGACCCTGTTCCGGGAGCTGGGCGACTCGCTCGACGGTGACCGGGATCTGTCGGAGTTCGACGTCGTGTACTGCTGCCTGGAAGGCACCACCGCCCCGATCCTGGCGAAGGCCCAGTTCGCGGGCCTGATCGCGATGATTTTCGCGCTCGCGGGCACCGACCACGGCCGCACCGTGCAGCTGTTCGTCGACGAGTTCGCCCAGGTGTGCGGCGATGAGGGCGCCGCGCGGACCGTGGAGCTGCTGCGGTCGGCGAACTGCGGATCCGGGTGGTTCACCCAGTCCTGGATGGGGTTGGGCCCCAACGACGATGCCCGCGAGCGGCTCATCGACTCCTGCTCCGGCGGGGTGTTCGTGATGCGTTCCTACAGCGCGGGCCGGTTGGCCGAGAAGCTCGGCACCCGAACCACTTTCGCCAAGTCCCGCAAGCTCATCGGCGGTGTCCGCCACGGCGACGAGGGCAACGTACAGCCCGAAGAGACCTTCATCGCCCCGCCCGCGATCCTCGCCTCCTTCGAGAAGGGCGACATCGTGCACGTCGTTGGCGGGCGGGCCACGTTCGGGCACGTCAAGGAACTCGACCCCGCCAGCGTGCGACCCCTGCGCGGGCTCGCCGAATCCACCAACCCCGAGGCCGCGCAGTCGGCCCCTGTCCCGGAAGCAGCCTGACCATGAGCATCGACCCGAACAACGCCGACAACGAGGTCCTGGTGGGCCGCTTCGCCGCGGAACTGGCCGCCGTCGACGACGCCGACCAGGCCATCGCCCGCATGCCCCAGCCGATCACCCCGTCCGGCGGCAAGCTCGAAGCCCGGGTGAAACCCCAGATCAAACGCGCCAAAACCGCCCGCGACACCGTCCGGCGCTGGACACCCGCGATGGCCGGGACCGCGCTGTTCCTGGCCTTGTTGTTCGCGCCGCTGACCGGTCCGCTGCGCGTCTACAGCATCGGCTGGGCGCTGTTCGGATTCTGGATCAGCCTGGGCCGCCCCGGCCCCCGCGCCACCGCCGCCCTGATCAGCCGTGCCGCGGTGACCGTGTGGGACTGGCTGACCGTCGCCTTCTCGGAAGTTTCTCGACTGCTGCACCGCGCCGATCCCGAGGCCGCCCAGCGGCCCGCGACCGCCTGACCAGGAAGGGCTGAGATCCGATGAGCCGCAACAAGTTCAGCCTCACCCGGTGCGTGCGTGTGTGGCCGCAGCGGATACGCCGGGCAGTGCTGTGCATCGAGCTGTGCCTGCGTGGTCTGACCTTCTGCGTCGGCGGCGACCAAGTGTCCGTGCTGATCGGCGTGCTCTGGTTCGACGTGTGCCCGCTCTGGGGCGTGTCCGGCTGGGCAGTCGATCACCCGCACACCGACTTCGAGGACGAGCACTGCGGGTGGGAGATCGCCCGCACGCACGGGGTCCTGTTTCCCGTCCGCACCCTGTTCGCGCTGGCCGACAGCGGCGACTACGACATCTGACCTCCGTATTTCCGTATTTCAGTAACCCCGATTGGAAGGAAAACCGTTGTCCAGCAACAGTATTGATTACGAGAGGGCAGCCGTTGATGCGGCTGTCGTGAGCGTGGCCCGTGACTGGCTGCTCGTCTGCAAGAACGACTTCGGCGAGTGGCCCGAGGTCACCTCCGCCGAACTGGCGGCCCTGTCGCCGGAGGAGGTGATCTCGTTCGTCCATCAGGGCTGGGGCGGTGGCCTGGCCGCGTTCCTGGAGACCTGCGCCGACGACATCGAAGCTCGTCGTGAGCAGGCACTGCGGGACTGGTACATCGAGGCTCGCCGGGCCGCGCGTGGTCGCCCGTTCTCGTCGCGGATCCCGACCGCTGCCCTGAACTGGGGCCGCTGCACGCTCACCGCCACCGAAGCGGTGCAGGAACTGGGCGTATCCATCGCCCGCGACTGGCTCGACGGCATGTCCTGGCGCGAGATCACCGACGTGCTGGGAGTCCCCACGCCGATCGCGGCCCTCTGGGCCATCGACGGCGTCATCCGCTTCGCCACCTTCACCGAGGAGTAGAAACCATGTCCGACAAGACTGTTGACGAGATCACCCGCGAGCTGTCGAAGTTCGGCAGCGCCGCCGTCTACGCGTTCCAGCAGTGGCGGCGCGCGAACCCGAACGCCACGAAGGTGCCGCGCGGGGTGTGGAAGCAGATGGATCTGGCAGACCGTGACCAGCGGTGGACCGCGAAAATCCGTCTGCGCCAGCAGGTCCGCGCCGAGGGCGAGCAGCGCAAGACCGACCGCGAGGCCCTGTACAAGGATCTGGAGACCCGGGTCGGTCAGCACCGCAAGGACATGCTGAGTTGGCATCGGAACCCGGGCGCCAGCTACGACCAGCACATGCGCCGGCAGTGGGAGCTGCTGCGCGACCGCGAGCAGATCGAGCGCGTCATCACCACTTCGCCCCTGTTCTCGGCCGCCGAGCGCGGCCAGGCGGTGCGGGCTTTGACCGCCGCGCATCAGGCGTGGCGGCCCGGGGCCAAGGAGGTCAAGGTCCGCACCGGGCCGCTGTCGGGTGTCGCGGTGCTGAAAGCGCGTGCAGCCGAGCGGTTGTCCCGGATCCGGCTCGGGATCACCGAGCGCGGCCGGACCGGGCATCGCCCGCAGCCCGACCGGCCCGCGACGCCGAAGACTCCGCAGCAGTCGCGCGAGGAGCTGCGGCACCTGATCGCCGAGCGCCACGAAATGGCGCTGAACGCCGAGGTTCTGGCCGAGCGCCTACGGGAGCGTGGCACCGACCTTGCGCACTTCGCCGGAGACGCCGAGCAGATGGCCACCGGGCATCAGCGCAACCTGGCGCGGCTGGACCGCGAGATCAACGACCGCATCATCGGGTCCGGCATGTCGTATGACGACTGGTCGGAGGTGCAGTTCCAGCTTCAGGTGCCGGAGGCGCCGGAGAGGCAGGCGAATCGGCGGTGGATGGAGCGTCAGGGCCAGTGGGATCTGGAACGTTGCTACCGCATCAACTCCTGGGACGGGCACGTCGATCACGTCCTGTCCGACGACTACCGGCGGTGGGGGCACGACTTCCCCGAGATCGAGGACCGGCAGCGGCGCGAGTTCCTGAATCCGCCGGCGGGCTGGGAACCGGTCGATCCCGACGCCACCGACCGGTTCATGTTCCTGCTCGACTACGAGGGCAACCCGGGCAAGTCGCATGTGCGGGCCTTCGGCTACCCGTCTTCCGGGTACGACTGGGTCCAGCGCAAGATGGCCTGGACCGCCGAACCCCACATCCCGGTCAGCATCACCGTGTGGGACCGGGCCGTCCCGCTGGACGCGAACAACCGGGTGCGCGGGTACGCCATCGACAGCATCCATGGCCTGTACGCCAACATCGACGGCGATCTGGACCGCCGCTACGAGCACTTCCGTCAGCTCACCATGGATCGGGCGCGGGACCGCACCATCCCGCCGGAGCTGTCGGTGCCGGGCATGGAGGATCTCGGCGAAGACCGGCAGGCGCCCTGGAACTCGTGGAACTCGGTGCGCGCCAGCAACATCGGCGAGGGTGACCAGATCCACTCCATCGGTGAATCCGGGCGCGTGTGGACCATGAGCGAAGCCGACTGGTTCAAACACCATGCGCCGCACAACCGCGCCGCGTACGAAGCGAAGTTCGAGCGGATCGGGCGCTACGCCTTCCACGAGATCAGCGAGGAGAGCGGCTGGTCGGAGGACATCGAGCACGTCCGCTTCGCCCTCGACCACAACGAAGTGCTCGATCCGGAAGCGCGTGCCCGGGCCCGCGAGATTCTGGCCGTCACCGAGACCGAGGCCAAGCTCGGGCAGCGCCCGGACCGCAGCCTCTGGGCCGCGGTGACCGACCGGACCGAGTTCGAACGCTGGAGCGGTCTCCAGCCGCCGCAGACTCCCGAAACGCCGGAATCCCCGCAGCGGCAGGCGATGCCGGAGCCTCAGCCGGGTCTGATCGGGCGGGCCAGTGCCACACAGGCCCGGCTGCGTGAGAGCCGCGGCGTGCCGCCCGCCCCGACCCCCGACCAGCGGGAGGCATACCGGCAGCTGGCGGATCAGCACCGGCAGGACACCGATCCTCTGTTGAAGCCGCCGCGGTGGTCGGCGAAGGACCGACAGCGCCCCGAACAGGTGCCGTATGTCCTCGATGCCGATATGCGTCAACACTTCCGCAGGAACTTCGGGGACTGGAGCAACTTCGTCCAGGAGCACGTCCACCCGGACCGGCAGGGCGAGTGGCTGATGTTCCGCGACCAGATCCTCGACCAGCACGCGAACATCGAGCGCGACATGGATACCGCGTGGGCGGACCGGGATTCGACCGTGATGAACAACGTGGTCGCCGAGATGGACAAGCGCTTCGGTGACAACCTCGACAAACACGAGTGGTTCGCGCGCTGGTGGGTCAACGGCGGCAGCCTCGCGTACGCCGACGAGCGCAGGGCCCGCGCAGTGCCCGAGCGCCCCGAACACGGTGCGCCGCAGGCACCCGAGACTCCCGACCGCGACGATGCGTTCTCGGACGGGACGCCGATCCCGGAAGCCCCCGAGGCTCCAGATCTCAGGGACTCGCGGCAGGCGTGGGACGAAGCCGTTCCGGTGGCTCCGGTAGTTCCTGATGATCCCGATTCCGATTTGGATGCGGTGCGCCAGGAGCGTGATTCGTTGCGGGAGCAGCTGCACGAGGACAACCGGATCGCCGACGATCGGCGCGATCTCAAGGACGAGATCCGCGGATTGCGGACCCGGGCAGAGCGCGCTGAACAAGACCGCGACACCGCGCGAGGCCAGCGGGACGAGGCGGTCGCCAAGCTGGTCCGGCGCACTCCGCCCGAGCAGCGCTACGGCAGCCCGCAGCGCCGGGCAGCAGCGGAGCGGCCGGAGGCTCCCGAGGCCCCGGAAGCTCCCGAGCAGTCCGATTGTGAGGAGTTGCCGCTCGATCGCGACGAGGTGGCCGAGGTGGCCTACGACTGCCCGGACCTGATCGGCAGCGTGCTGGAAGCGCCCGAGTTCTCGGGAGTGCCCGAGACCCTGGACGACCCACTGGAAATGAGCTGGGGGGGATTCGACCGATGAGCACCGCTGACCATCCGCCCGCCGTGTCCTTCGCCGAGGCTGTCGACCCTTCGCTGTGTCCTTCCGATCCGGTTGGCGCGCAGCAGGACACGCTCCCGGCCCGGCAGGACACAGCCGGGCGGCTGGAGGACACACCGAACCGATTCGAGGACACAGAGGAGGACACAATGCGGCAGAACCGGCCCGGGCGCGATCATGTCGAGACGGCGGCGCTGATCATGGTGATTTCGGTGTTGACCGCCGCGAGCGGATGGTCAGCTATCGCCCTGCACGGGCTGTCGCAGGCTGCGGGCATCACGTCGTGGCTGGCGTGGGGTGCGCCGGTCATCGTGGACGGGCCGCTGATCCAGGCCGCTATCGCGCTGGTCGTATTGAAGCGCCGCGAGAAGGGCGGCGCGGACGTCGAGCCCGGTCAGCGCAAGTTCTTCTGGTGGATGCTGGCCATGTCGGAGCTGGTCTCCTTGGTCGGCAACGGCGCACACGCCTGGATGTCGCCCGAACGCACCATCAAGGGCTGGGCAGCCGCGACTGTCGCGGGCGCGGCCCCGATCGCGGCGATGGCCGTCATGCACGGCCTGACGATCCTGATCGAGGTACTCGGCCAGGCACTCAAGAACACGGCCCCCGCAGGCAGCGCCGAGCGAACCACGCCCGCACCGGATTTCGAGGCTCCGCGAGCCCCGTCTCCTGCTGTGTCCTCAGGACACACCCCCGTGTCCTCGGCTGTGTCCTCGCCCGCCGCAGGACACACCCAGGACACAGCCGCTGTGTCCTTGCCGTCTCCAGGACACAGCGCAGGACACACTCCCGGGCTCGTCGAGGACACGGAGGTGTCTCCGGCGGATCGGGATGCGGCTATCTGGGCGATGCATTCGGCCGGCGCGAGCCTGCGCGATATCGCCGCAGCGACCGGTCTGTCGTACGGCTACGCGGGCAAGGTCGTGAAGCGGCTCAAAGCCGAACACGGCGACTCGGCCGCCATCGATGAGGCGGGGGTGGTGCTCCAGTTCGTTCGCTGACCGGCTGCCGGGGTGGTTCGGGAGTGTGTCGGGCGGTGGTCCTCCCGCGTCAAGGGCGCCGGCGGCGTCGCTGAAGCGATCGAGACCCTCTGACCCGCGAGCCTCGCACCACCCGGGCGGAGCCCAAGGGGCAGGCAGCGAGCCTGCCCCGCCAATTCCCCTTCACCACAGCATTTCTCAGGAGGACATCATGACCATGTCGGACTTCGATCTGATCAACGCGGACCTGGCCGGCGCGCAGGGCCCGCGCAACGCTTTCGGGCGTGACGTGCAGCTGGGTGACCAGCTGACCGGCGAAATCATCGGCGCCGAACGCCGTCACCGCACCGTGGACGGAAAGCCCTTGTTCTGGGTAGACCGCAAGCCGTCCACCGTCGAGGCCGGGCCCGCGGTCATGGACTCGGTACTGATCTTCCAGACCGACGCCGAGGACGACGAGGACGACGACGGGCAGCGGTTCCTGCGTCTGGACCGCGACGTGAAGGCCGCGTTGAACGCCGCGCTGGCCAAGGCCAACGTCAAGGCGGTGGCACCCGGTGGCCGCCTGGAGCGGTTCACCTTCCTCGGCAAGGCCAAGAACGGATCCGGCCGCGAGTACGACGGCGGAACCTACATCCCGCCTGCCGCGTAGCCCGCGGCGAAACCCAGCCCCCGACCTGACTGGTCGGGGGCTTATTCGTGTCCGTGGTCGGTGTCTCTACTGATAGCCCGTCCTTCGCCCGCTCCCTCCGAAAGCGTCTTTGCCGCCGCAGGGACCGGGTCAAGCGCGAAGGTGGCCGCAGGCCATCGCGGAGCGACGCCGCAGGCGCCTTCGTGCTTGAGGCGGTCCCGGAGGTGGCACACAATCACCGCTGAGGGAGCGGGCCGCAGGCCCTCGTGGATCGGCGATCGTGGGCCGTGAGGCAATCACCCGGTCAACCGATCAAGGTCAAGAAACGGTCGGGAAACGGTCGCGGCGAACCTCGCGAAACGGTCGGTGAAAAGTCATGAATTTCATTCACGACTTTTCACCGAGGTCGATTCTCCCCGGATACCTACCCTGAGCTGGGTTTTCGTGGGTGTCCGTCCCACCACCCACCCAATGGAGAGCACATACCCACTGCGTGTGCATGTGCTCTCCATTGGGTGGGTGGTGGGACTCTTTTTGGTGGTAGGTGAGGGTAGGTATCCGGGGAGAATCGATGAGTTGTGTGGGTGGTTGAGTTGGGTGGTTATGTTGCGTTGGGTAGGTGGTTCCGGGCCGGGCTAGCGTGTCGAAGTCGGCCGTGAACGGCCTTTGTTCGCCACGCTATTGCCAGCGGCCCTAAGTTGGGTCACCTCCGGCTTGCTGGGCACCTCGTGCGCGGACGCGGCGGTTTCTGCGCCTGGTTCGTGTGCCGTGACCGGTTCATAACGCGGCCGGCGGTCAGGCAGTGGTGCGCCAGACTTCGGACGCGAACCGAAATGCTGTGCGAGTGCAGGAGATCAGCCGTTGTTCCGCGAGCGATGCTCGCGCGGTCCGGCGCGCGGGTGCTGCCTGTCCCTCCGGTATGGCCAGCCCTGAAGCGAGCCACACCAGAACCCGGGCGTCCAGGGCGCCCTGACGGGCGTCGGCAAGCCGATGGCGCAAGCGCCACCCTGGACACCCGGGTTCGGGCGCGGCCCGCTGGGGGCAGGCCATACCGGAGGGACAGACAGCAGGACAGGGCCGCGTGCTCTGAGACCGAAAGACCGCACGGCCCAAGGCCGCGGAAGAGCATCGCCTCCGGCGGGGAGGCCGCCCAGAGGGGCAGGGGACGTATCGGCCGGTTTATCGGTCTACCGAGCTTGGTTAACGACCGCGCGATCCGATCAGCTGAATCAGCCTCTCTCGCCAGTCTTTTGGAGGCGGCAGATAGTGGACCGGCCGGGTATCAGACGCGCGATGACCAGGTGGGCGAGATCGGAAGCAGCCGGCGTTTCGAGGTACTGACGATTTGCCGATCGCGCTGGCGGGCAGGCAGATCGACGCGCTTCCATGTGGGGCTGGTCGCCGACGCACCCGGCTTCCAGACAGCATCGTCCGGAATCCGCTGTGCGGTGAACCTGTGATCGGTTGCGAGGAAGTTGCCGTCGTTGTCCTTCTTCGGCAGTTCGAGCGTGTAGGTGCGTACGTGCTGGCCCGCTTCGACCACGGCACCAAACACGGCGTCGTCCACTGCGGTGGTCGAGATAAGGAACACCTCACCGCTCTGCCCCAGGTACCGGCGCCTCGCGACGTTCCACAGCGACGCCATTGCCCGCTGGATCAAGAGTGATACCGCGATATCCCGGTCAGGAAGGGGGCCGGTCATCGACATGTGCCACTCGGGTTGTCCTTGCGCGCCGGGATACTGAGGTTTGTGCAGGTAAGCGAACTGCGGGCCGGAGTGAAGCGGCATGCCTTCGCCGTCGGGCGAACTGAAACCGAACCGAGTGCTGTCCTCGCTTTGCACAATGGTTAGTCCATGCTTGGCGGCGTTGTAGAGGAAGGACTCGGACAACACAGTCTCCGCCGCGATCGCCAGGAGCGCCTGGAATGCCCGCACTCCGTCGTCGAACTGGTGATCGTCCACGCGTAGAACGGCGTCACGCGGGTCAATGCCGCCGAGAAAGACAAGCGCCACGGCGTCACGTTCGAACCCAGTATCGAGTGCCCTGGCAACCTTGTCCTTGAACTCGGCGAAGTTCACAGATGCTGCCATGCCGAGCCACGGGCAGTCCGGTTTCTCCGTATGCGCGAAGTACAGTCGCAGCAGAGTCTCGCAAGTGTGATGAAGGACGAGAATGCACTCAGTCCGGACGTAGCGCTCGCGAGTGATACGTGATCGCACCGGCATTCCACCGAAGCGAGCAATGCCGATTTGCCGCTCAGCCGCGTAAGCGGGAGCAAGAGCCTCATCGGGGGCGAGCATCAGAGTGAGTGCTTCGATCTTGGTGAGCAGGTACTCACTTGGATCATCCTGGTAGAAGGTCGCGTTCAGCTCTGTGAACAGTTCGCGTGCAAGCACCGGCCTGCTGGATGCCGTGCGCTGGGCCTTGCGTGGTTTACTGCGCTTCGCCATCGACAAAGCGTAGTGCCCGGATTCAAGCAGCGCGTGTAGTGGGTAGTGAGAGCGCCGTCGCCGGCCGGGCTGGCTGGCTAGCACGATCGGCTACTTCGGCTTGATCCGAACGGTTCTAGGGTCGAACGCCTTTCGCCCGCGGGGTGCTGGGAGTAGGCGCACCTCGCAAAGGAGGTTGATTACGGTTCGTCGTGCCGCGAGATCATCAGACTTGTTGAAGGCATCCACGGGGGAGGGGGCTGTGAGGATCGCCGATACTGCCGTGCCGACAGCCAGATCGATCCGTTCCGCCTCAAGGCGCCCGATCTCGGCCTCGGCCTCTGATCTGATCTCTTTGTAGAAGTTCCCATCGATCAACTCGCTCTTGTAATCCGCTCTGGCACGCACGATTCGGTCGCGTTCCTTCTGAAGCTGGTCCGCGATCGAAGCGATTCGTTCGTCATCTTGCTGAACCAGGAGATCTGCAAGATCAGGTTTTGCCAACCGTCCCCGTACGTACTTGAGAACCATGTCATCTATCTGCGCCCGCGAGCGCATGAGGTGGCCGGCGCACCGATACCGGTCGTTGTGCGCCCTCACCAGTGCGTTGCAGATGCCGCACATGTAGAGCCCAGAGCCCAGGTGGCGGCGTTCGGTACCAACACGATTCGACTTTCGGGCAGGGTCATCGAGGCGCCGCTGGACTTCCAGCCAAACGCCATCGGGGACAATCGGGTCCCATTGCCCTCGGACAGGAGTGCCTGCCGCGTCGCGAACGATGGCGCCGTCGAGCATGCTCCAGCCGGCATACCGTGGATTCCGGAGCATGTCGGTGATCGTCGAGGGATTCCATGGCCGACCGCTGCGAGTTGGCAGCACAGGCACGGACTGCGGTAGATCCTGCACCATTGTTTTGTCGCCGATGGGTCGGACAACGGGTGTCACTCCCGATAGCGCTGCGGCGATTGCCCTCAGCGAGGATCCGTTGGCGAAGGCATTAAAGATCTCGCGCACAGCGTCGGCCTCGGTAGGGACGATCTCACCATCGAGGGTGTACCCCGTCGCTCGAACGCCTCGCGGCGGACGGCCCTTGGCTGCTCGTTGGATGTGAGCGCGACTTTGCCGGGCGCCTTTGCGTTCCATCTCAGCCCGGGCGACCGCGGCCTTGATTCGGGCATACATCCGTCCGCCATCAGTCTGGAGGTCGGCCTCGCCATTCGCGGTTACCAACCGCAGCCCTTGGCTCTCCGCAGCATCGATCCAATCTTCGAGTTGCCGAGGCTGCCGGGTGAGGCGATCGAGGTCCCACGTGACCAATGCGTTGAACCGACCGGCTCGATAGTCTTCGACCATTCGGTCATACTCAGGACGAATCTTGACCTTGCTGAATGCCGAGACGCTGTTGTCCGTATAGATTTCGACTACCGACCAGCCGCGAGACTCGGCGATCTGCAGGCAGTCCTCGCGCTGACGCTCGACCGCCAACCCCTCGCCCGTGTGATCGAGGCTGACGCGGAGGTAGATCGCCGCGCGGACTGGAACGATCGGCATCACGTTATTCTACTTCGGAACTCGGTCGAGTTCCGCTTCAACGTCTGAGCCGCTCCGAAGAAGTAGGGCAGCGCGTATATCGCTGCTGGTAGAGACTTTGCTTAGCCCCCATCCGGTGTCTGGGTGGGGGCTCAGTCGTGTCCGCAGCACCGCGCGTTGGCCGGTTTGGTCAGCGCGCCATGCGGCAGAACGGGACGTTGTCGAACGGGAGTCCGACAACCCAACCGTCCCGACGAAGTCGGGCTGCCGCGGTGTCTTGCTGGGGACGGTCGGACGTTGGTCACACTCGCAGGCTGGGCAGGGATGGGTGAACTATGTTGCGGCCCTGCGTTGTCCGGATCGTGGGTGCAGGGTTTACAGCTGGCTGCGTAGGAAGGCGATCGACGGTTCGGTGGCGTCGGCGGCGTATTGCGAGGCATGTCGGGTGCCCGGCAGGATCTGGGTCTGCACCTGGTCACCGGCGGCGCGCAGCCTGTCGGCGAATCGGGTCAGCTGCGACAACGCGACCAGTTCGTGGTCGGAGTTGAACAACAATGCGGGTGGGTCACCGGCGGCGACGTGGGTGATGGGAGAGGCGTCGGCGGCCATCGCGGTGCATGGCGCGGTGCCGGGCGCGCAGCTCGGGTACAGGACGGCCGGGAGCACGCCGCTGTTGCCGGGAGCGTCCGTGGTCAGGTCGTAGGGGCCCGACCAGCCGACGACCGCGCGCAGCGAATCCGGCCGGGTGGTCGCCGCGAGCATGATCAGGTTGGCGCCGGCCGAGGTCCCCAGCCCGCCGATCCGATCCGGGTCGACGCCGAGGTGCGGGGCATCGGCGTGCACGTAGTCGATCGCGGCCTGCACGTCGGCGATCTCGCGCGGATACCGCGGCGTCGCCGACATGTCGTATTCGATGTTGACCACGACGAATCCGGCCGCTGCGGTCTGCCGCGCGACCGCGTCGAGCAGACTGCGGGATCCGACGACCCAGGCGCCGCCGTGCACCATGACCACCGCCGGCGCGTCGTGCACCGCGGCCGGATCGCCCGGGTAGTAGACGGTCATGGCCTGCGGCCCATGTGTCGTGGGGTACGACGACTCCACCGTCGACACTGTCGGGGCCGACGCGTCCGGCGGGTCGGCCGCCGCGGGAACCGCGCTGACGGCGGCACCCAGCATCAGGGTGGCGGTGAGGATCGAACGTAGCGGCACAGCGAGACCTCCTGTGTAAGTAATTGCTGACGCTAACAATAAGCGCGCCTACTGGAGATCAGGGGTGACGAGTGGATCGGTAAACCCGATCCGGTGGTCAATGCCTCGCAGAACCCGGTCGGTTACTGCGACCTCGCGCAGGAGGCGCAGTTCCGCGAACGGCCCTGCGGGTGCGGGTGCGGCGAGATCGGCACCCGCGACTTCCTGCCCGGCCGCGATGTACGTGCCTGCCAGGACCGTGTGCGCCGGATGTTCGCCGGATCGACGCTGGAGTTCTTCCGCTGGGTCGGCCGCATGGCCGGCGAACACGGCTTGCCCATCTTGGCTGTGCGCTCCCCACAGATCGCCGTGGCGGCCCCCAGGACTCGTCCTCAGGGTCTGTGGAAACCGAACCCTGACAATCGGGCTTCCTGGACTGGCAGGAACCGCTGTTCGGTTAGTCGGCATTAGATCGGGTGCTGATGTCCTGTTTCGCCGGGTTGAGGCAGTCTCGGTGCCCCGGATATGTGGCGCGCCCTCTCGTTCAGCGAAGAAATCCTAGTGACCGTCGCCTTCAATCCCCGCTACGTACTCGAAGGACTGACCGCGACATACGCCGAATTCATCGAGATCGCACTGAACGGATCAGCCAGAGCCGCCAACCTCCGCACGGCCAATCACAATCCAGACGGACAACGCCACGACGGCCTGATCTATGTGCTCATACCTGTCCGGCTGACCATCACCTCGGCCTGGAATACCGATCCACTGGTCCCTACCAGTCACTACCCCCTTATCTATCGATGCGTCTGTGGCGAAGGTCGCGGCTCTAGAAGCGATCCCCGGGCACATCGAATAGATGTAGTCGGCGGCCGATGCCGTCGGCACCACGATCCGCGGCTCCGCAACGACGGAAGACCGAGGTGCCGAGGCGGGCTCGGGACCGGGATCAACGGCGGCGGGTGATCCGGCGTCGGCCTTGTTGCAGGGCGGTGCGCAGGCCGCGGCGGCGGCCGGTGGTCGGGTCGATCGCGGCAGGGCCGCCGAAGGCACGCTCGGACTTGGTCTCGGGGGCGTCGTCGGCGGTGCGGTGCAGGTACTTGTTGGGCAGCGACAGCTTCAAGATCGTGCGCCACGTCTTGGCGTACTGCAGCGGCAGCGCCCCGCTGGTGTAGGGCAGGTCGTATTTCTCGCATAGCTCGCGGACCCGTACCGCGATCGCGGCCAGGCGGTTGCTCGGCAGGTCCGGGTACAGGTGGTGCTCGATCTGGTGGGAGAGGTTGCCGGTCATGAAGTGCAGGAGCGGGCCGCCGGAGATGTTGGCGCTACCGAGCATCTGCCGCAGATACCACTCGCCCTGCGTCTCGTTGTCGCAGTCGAACTTGGTGAACTTCTCGGCACCGTCGGGGAAGTGGCCGCAGAAGATCACCGCATTGGTCCATATATTGCGCACGATGTTGGCGGTGAGGTCCGCCGTCAGCGTCGAGAGGAAAGCGGGACCGGTCAGCAGCGGGAAGATCAGGTAGTCTTTGGCGGTCTGCTTGCGGATCTTCTTCAGCACGGTGTGGCGGTCGGAGTGGAACTGCTTCCATTGCGGGCTGTTTTTGGCCCACTTCTTCTTGGCGACCTTGCCCAGCTCCAAATGCTGGATCGCGACGCCGTACTCGAAGAACATCTGCAGCAGCAGGTTGTACACCGGCTGGCCCAGGTAGAACGGCGACCAGCGCTGGTCCCGGGTCACGCGCAGGAGCCCGAACCCTATGTCGTCGTCCATGCCCAGCACGTTGGTGTACTTGTGGTGCAGGTAGTTGTGGGTGATCTTCCAGTGTTCGGACGGGCCGGCGTTGTCCCATTCCCACGTCGAGGAGTGGATCTCCGGATCGTTCATCCAGTCCCACTGCCCGTGCATGACGTTGTGGCCGATCTCCATGTTCTCGATGATTTTGGCGGTGCTCAGCAATGCCACACCCGCCAGCCAGGCCGGCGGCAGGAAACTGGCGAACAGCACGGCACGTCCGCCGATCTCGAGAGCACGCTGCAGACGGATGACATTGCGGATATATCGCGCGTCGCGTTCACCACGCGAGGACTCGATATCACGCCGGATCGCATCGAGTTCCGCTCCGATCGCCTCCATGTCCTCCGGGGTGAGGTGCGCATATTCCTTGACATCCGATATCGCCATGGTTGTTACGGTACCGTAGGTTACGGTTCCGTAGGTTACTGAAGGGGCAGGCTCCCAGTGTGGTCGTTCGCTCATTGAACTCATCGGATGCTTCTACCTACGGGCCGGTCCCTAACAGCGAGGGATTGTTCGTCAGCGGGCGAGGCGAGGGAAGAGAGCTTCGGCGTTGCGATGGTCGATGGCGGTGCGCTGGTGGTTGTCGAGGGGGTAGGCGTCGAGCTGGTGGGTGAAGTACGCGGAGATCTCGGGGGTGGCGTAGGGGAAGTCGCTGCCGAAGGTGATGCGGGTGGGGTCGGCGAAGGTGAGCAGGGTGGGCAGGGTGTCGGGGTTGGCGGTCAGGGCGGTGTCGAAGTAGAAGCGCCGCAGTTCCGCGAGGATCGTCTCGCGGTGCATGACGGATTCGACGCCGGTGATCTGCTGGTAGCCCTCAAGGGTGAGGCTGATGCGGTGGGCGGCGTAGGGGAGGAAGCCGCCGCCGTGGGAGAGGATGAACGTCGTGTCCGGGTGGCGGGTGGTGGTGCCGGACAGGACGAGGTTCATCGCGGCGCGGGTGGTGTCGAGCAGGAAATCGGCGGCGAAGGGTGGGACGCCGGGGACCAGTGGGCCGGGCAGCTCGGCGGGGTGGACGAAGACGGTGGTGCCGCGGCGGCCGAGTTCGGCCATGAGCGGCTCGAAGGATGGGTCGCCGAGGTAGGTGCCGCGGTGGTTGGCGAGCAGGATGATGCCGTCGGCGCCGAGCTGGTCGAGGGCATAGGCGGCCTCCTCGAGGGCGCCGTCGACGTCGGGCAGCGGGAGGGTGGCGAAGAAGCCGTAGCGGCCGGGGCGGTCCTTGACGATCTCGGCGGCGTAGTCGTTGACCTTGCGGGCCCAGGTGCGGGCCTCGGTGTCGTCGCCGAGGTGGGTGCCGGGGGTGGAGACCGACAGTACGGCGGCCTGGATGCCCTGACTGTCCATGAAGGCGAGGTCGGTGTCGACGTCCCAGGTCGGGACGGGCAGGCCGCCGGCGGTCTCGCCTTGGGAGAGCAGCCAGTCACGGTAGAGCGGCGGAACGATGTGGTGGTGGGTGTCGATGCGTGCGGGGCTGGTCATGGCGGTTTCCCTCCGAGGTCTCAATTTATTTAGCAAGCTAATTATTAGCTTGCTGCTATCGTAGGTTCGTGATTCCACCAGCGCAAGGCGACCGCTCCGCGACCGAACCGGCAGCTCACGGGCTGCCCCAGGCCGATGACCCGCAGTTTCAGGAGTTCACTCGGGCGGTACAGGACCTTCTCGGTGCCGTCCGCCGCACTCGGGGCCGACTGGCCGGTCAGGGCCGCCCTGCCTTGTCGCTGTCGCAGATCCAGCTGCTGGAGGCGCTCGCTGACCACGGTGCTCTCGGCGTGGGCGAGATAGCCGAGCACGCGGATGTCGCCACTCCCACCGCGACCCGCATGCTCAAGCAGCTCGAACGTGACGGCATCGTCACCCGCACCCGCACGCCCGGTGACGAACGCCGCGTCCAGGTCGCGCTCACCGACGCCGGCGCCGTCCTGCTCGCTGAGCATCGCAGCCGCCTGCGCGAACGCCAGCTGCGCGCCTTCCGTGAGCTCACCCCCGATCAGCGCGCCATGATCACCGGGCTCAGCCGTCAGCTCATCAAGCTGGTCGACGACATGTGACCTCGCCGGGCCATCTCCACCGCGATTCTCGGCGCGACCGGCTGTAGCGCTGCTGCTCGCCGCCCGCGACCGGCCCGCGATCGTCCCACCCACTACCGCAGGAGCTGACCGCCCTGACGGTGCCAGCCGAGGACAGCTGGGCAGGCCAGTCAGCATGAGCCCGAAGGCCCGCCCTGGTGGTTGTGCGGGTGAGGTGGAACGTCGGCAGATCGCATCGACGCGGTTCCTGGTCCGAGAAGAACAATGTGGGGCGGGCGGAAACTGTTAGTCGGGTATGCCGGCTCCGCTGAGGGCGGGGACGGTTTCTTCGTGGTGGCGCAGGGACAGTGCGGCTGTTTTGAATTGGGTGAGTTTGTCGATGATGGTCTGGCCTTCGGGGGTGTGGCCCCAGATGCTGATGCCGCGGTGGGTGGTCGGTTCCCAGGTGGATTCGTCGACCACGATGGGGTTCCAGCCGAGCTCCCATTCGAAGCCCGACGGTGTGGTCGCGTAGTAGGACAGTTCGCGGTCGTTGGTGTGCTGGCCGACGCCCAGGGCCATGTCGAAGCCGAGTTCTTTGACACGCTGGTAGGAGCGGGTCATGTCGTCGAGTTCGGCGACCTGGATGTTGAGGTGTTGGATGCGGGTGCGGACCGGGTCGACGGGCAGTCCGCGCACGGCGGCGATCGCTATCGAGTGATGGCGTTCGTTGACGCGCAGGAAGCGGATCTTGATCTTGGCGCCGTTGATGGTTTCGTCGATGTAGTCCGACAGGCGGGCGTCGAAGACGGTGTCGTAGTAGCCGCGCAGCTTCTGCGGCTGAGTGGTGGTGATGGCGACGTGCCCGATCCCGGAAGCGCCCGTGACGAATCCGGTGCTGCTCATCTCGAGTGGTGTGCTGGTGGTGCGGGCGCGGGTGAAGATCTCTTGGTCGATTCCTTTGGGGCCGGGGAAGCGCAGGAGGCGTTCGACGCCGCGCAGGGCGGTTTCCTCGTCGGTGCCCTCGGTGACGGGGACGCCGCGGTCGCGTACGCGGGCGACGATCCGGTCGAAGGATTGGTGGTCGTCGATCTGCCAGCCGAGGGCGGTAGCGTCCTCGGCGTCACCGCGCTGGAGCAGGAAGCGGCATTCGTGGTCGTCGAGCCGGAATCGCATGGCGTGGTGGGAAAGTCGATCGGTGTGCAGGCCGATGGCGTCACGTCCGAAGCGGTGCCAGTCGTCGAACCGGTTGGTCTCGATGACGATGTATCCGAGGTGCACGGATCCGAACAGGGAATCGGCGGTGTTCATCGTGTGCTCCTGGTGAGGAAGGCGGTGGTGACGGTGTTGAAGAAGTCGGCGCGTTCCCACTGCACCCAGTGGCCGGTGTTCGCGGTGAGCAGCAGGTCGCAGTGGGGCATGGTTTTCGCCAGCATGTGTCCGCCGCTGGGGCGGTTGACCTTGTCGTTTGCACCCCAGATCACCAGGGTCGGTGTCTGTAGGGTGCGCAGCCGCCGGTCCCGGGTGAAGTCCATCCCCCACAGGGCGCGCAGTCCGGAGGGGCGACGCAGCGGCGGATCGGCCAGCACGGCCGGGTCGATGCTCGAGCGATAGCGGTCGTCGATCACCTCGGCGGGGATCTCCGTGCCGTCGAACACGAGGTAGTCACGGATGAATGCTTCGAGCTTGTCACGTGACGGACCTGTACCGGTGTAGTACGACATCAGCGACCGCAGCCCGGCGGTGAGCGGGGCCCGGGTGAGGCCGATGCCGCCGGGACCCATGAGGATCATCTTCCCGACCCGGTCGGGGGTGTCCAGCGCCAGGCGCAGGGCGCAGGCTCCGCCGTAGGAGTTGCCGACCAGATGGGCGTGGTCGAGATCGAGGCGGTCGAGCAGTCCGCGGATGTTGTCGGCGAGATAGCCGAACGGGTCGGACTGGTCCACACCCTTGCTGGAGCGCCCGTAGCCGGGCAGGTCCGGCACGATCACCCGGAAGTGTGCGGCTAGCGCGTCGATATTGCGTGAATAGTTCGACACTCCCGACGCGCCGGGGCCGCCGCCGTGCAGCAACACCACCGCGGGTCCCTGGCCGGTTTCCGCGAAGTAGATGTCTTTGCCACCGACGCTCACCGTGCGTTCGGTCAGTGCTGTGCGGGTCATACGAGTTCTCCGTTTCGTGGCAGAAGATCAGGGCGGATGGTCAGGCCGGGCGGGGGCGGGGCCAGGTTGGTGTCGGGGCCCGCCGCGGCGTAGACGACGCCGTCGGGGCGGATGGCCAGCACGGTGGCGCCCTTGGCGCGCATCCACCGCAGCAGCGTCGCGTCCAGGTCGACGACGGTGTCGGTGGCCGGGGCGGTCCCGGGCGGGGCCAGGCGGAGCGTTGGCACGCCGGCGTTGCGCCAGCCGGGCCAGGCATCGGCCGTGCCGAGATGCAGGATGGTCCATCGGGCACCGAGTACGTCGTCGAGACGTTCGCGGCTGCCCCCCGCGTCGAGCACCCACGGTTGCGGGACGAGCCAGCCCGCCGCCGCGGACTTGATCGCCTGGGATGTGGCGATCAAGCCGTGCGGGTGGAAGGCGTCGGGGATCCAGCGGTGATCTCGCAGCCATTCCGGGACACCTGGTACCTGCATGGCGATGCGGAAGAACCGGTCGCGCAGCATCGCGAGGGTGGGGTGGTGCTGGGTGATCAGGCGCCCGACCTTGACGGCGCGGTCGGTCACTTCTCGCACATGCGGCAGGCGTTCGGTCTGGTAGGAGTCGAGAATCGACTCCGGAAGCGCGCCGTCGAGCACCGCGCCGAGTTTCCAGCACAGGTTCGCCACATCACGCACGCCGGCGGACATGCCCTGGCCGATCCATGGCGGCATGGCGTGGGCGGCGTCGCCGGCGAGGAAGACCCGGCCCACCCGCCAGCGATCGGCGAAGCGCACATGGTGGCTGTACACGGCCGCCCGCAGAATCTTCACCTGCGTGTCGTCGATGCCCTGGTGGTTCAGCACCCGCCAGATCGCGGCATCGGTGACCAGCTCCTGCTCGTCCTCGTCGTCGCGGACCGGGAACTCCCACCGGTGATGACCCAGCGGCGTCGGGCAGTCGACGGTGGGCCGTGCCGGGTTGCAGTGGAACCGCAACCGGTCGTGGCCGGGCCATTCCTGCAGGACCTTGGTGTCGATGACCACCCACCGTTCGGCGTAGGTCCGGCCCTCGTAGCCGATACCGAGCTGGGCGCGGGTGGGGCTCGCGCCGCCGTCGGCGGCGATCACATAGGACGCCCGCACACGCTCGAACGCATCCTGGCGCAGATCGGCGAGCATGAGCTCGACCCCGGAGCCGTCCTGCAGCACGCGCAGGCATTCGTGCTCGAGCCGCACCTCCACATTCGGGAACCGCTGCACCCCGGCGCGCAGCACCTTCTCGAGCGCGGGTTGGTAGATGAACTGTTGCGGCGGGTGACCCGACCCGTGCGACACCGGTGTCATCTCGAAGAACGGCTCACCATGCGCGTCGACGAAGGCTGCGGTGCTACCGGCGAGCATGTCCGACTGCAGGCGGTCGGCCAGGCCGACCTGCTGCCAGATCCGCAGCACCTCCTCGTCGGTCGAGATCGCACGCGCCCGGTGGTAGATGTCCGAACTACGTTCGACGACAACAACTTTCAAGCCCATCCGGCCGAGCATGTTCGCGGCGGTCACACCGGTGGGGCCGTAACCGATGACGGCGACGTCGTAAAGCGGGATATCGGCCACGTCGGGACCTCTCGTCAGATAGTGAAATGTGTCGGCGGGGATCGTGCCGCCAAACCAGGAACTGTTCCTGTAGTGATCACTACGGTAAGATGGTGTTGCGTGTGAGTCAACCCACATTTCGTCGACCCGAGGAGAAGTCCGTGGCCGAGCAGAAGACGCCCCGCAGGCGGCGTGCCAATGGCGAGGAATCCCGGCGCCGCATCCTTGACGCGGCCGTGGAAGTGGCCGCCGAACGTGGCTACGACGGCACGAGCATCGCGCTGGTGAGCAAGAAGAGTGGCCTGCCCGCCAGTTCGATCTACTGGCATTTCCAGGACAAGGACGATTTGATCGCCGCGGTCATCGAACGCAGCTTCGGCACCTGGCTTTCCGGGTGGGTGATGCCCGATGGCGACAGCCCGCGTGAGCGCTTCGCGGCCCTGTCGATGCAGGTCGCCAAGGCGTTGCTCGATTCGCCGGACTTTCTGCGGCTGGGCCTGATGCTCACCCTCGAGAACCGGCCGGTCGAGGTGAGTGCCCGCCGCATGTTCCTGCAGGTGCGCGATCGGGCATGCGGGCAGATTGCCGCCACGCTGCGCGAGTTGGCTCCGGAGTTGCCCGATGAGTCTGTGGCCTTGTTGACCACGTACGGGCTGGCTGCCGCGGACGGACTGTTCATCGCCAAACAGATCGGCGGCGACAGCGTCGATCTCGTCTCACTGTTCGAACTGCATGCCCATTCGCTCTACGACGCAGCAGTGCGGTTGAGCGCGTCTGGTGGATAGCGACTCGCGCCTTCGAAGCGTTCCTCGACCGATCCGTCACCGGGGGATGCGACCGCGGGGACGCCAGCGAAGACCGTTCACTCACCACCTGTCCGTGTCGGCGGTACTCGGATCCGGGTGTTCGAAGGTGCAGGACACAATGCACGCTCGGCGTCGCGCAACACATCCAAGGGCACTCCGACCCCTGCCCTGCGCCTCGACCACCTGCGAAAGATGCGGAGGCCAACGGTCTACCAGTCATCACGATCGCCCCGGTACCTGTGATTTGTTGTCGCCGCGAGTTTTTCATGGCTCCTTGGCAGGGGGTGGACAGCTGGGCGGCAACGGTGTAAGGCTGTTGATGAAGTGCCGATCATCCACCTGAGGGATCCAATACCCCTTGTTGGGGAGGCGGGATCAACCGCTTCGAGGCGAGCGACGATGGATAAGGACCTCGGCGCGAGCGCATTCGACCCCGGTGCCGCCCGCGCGACTGCAACGCAGACCGCGTTGACGACTCTGGTTGCCCAGTTCGCCGAGGACTGGCACTCATCGAGCGAACCACCCGATCTGTCGATCCACCTGCCGGCCGAGCCCGCGCTGCGGCGGACCACATTGATCGAACTGATCAAAGTGGATCTGCACGAACGGTGGCGGCGCAGCGACGACGCGCCGCGCCTTGCCGACTATCGCGAACAGTTCCCGGAACTGGGCACTGCCCCGCTGCCGCCGGATCTCATCTACGAGGAGATCAGTGCCCGCAGCTGTCGCAACGACATCGACCTCACCGAGTACGAGCACGACTATCCGACCCAAATGGCCCGCATCACCGAGACTTTCGATGTCGGCGGCCTGCGCAGCACGCTGCTGGCCGACCCCACGGCAGTCGATGCTCTCGACTCCATCAATACGGGCGCATCCGTCGACGATTTCGATCTGCTGCTGCCGCTGGGCAGAGGCGCGTTCGCGCGCGTATTCCTGGCTCGGCAGCGATCGTTGAGCCGACTGGTAGCTGTGAAGATCTCCCGCGACCGCGGCGCCGAACCGCAGACGCTGGCCCAGCTCGACCACGACCATATCGTCCGCGTCTTCGATCAGCGTCAGATCACTGAACAGCATCTGAAGCTGATGTACATGCAGTACGTGCCCGGCGGCACCCTGCTGGGCGTGCTGCGACTGCTGCAACGCACCCCACGGGCCGGACGCAGCGGCAAGCTGCTGCTGGCGGCTATCGACGCCGCCACCACGACCACGGGCGTGCTCCAGCCGCAGCCCTCGCCCGCGCGCGCGGAACTGGAACAGCTCACCTGGCCGGAAACCGTGGCCTGGCTGGGCGCCCGGCTGGCCGCCGCACTCGACTACGCCAATCGCCACGGTGTGCTGCACCGCGACATCAAACCCGCAAATGTGCTGTTGACCGCCGACGGGCAGCCCAAACTGGCCGATTTCAACATCAGCTTCAGCCGGCATCTGCCCGGTGCGAACCCCGTCGCCTACTTCGGCGGCTCCCTGCGCTACATGTCCCCCGAACAACTCGAGGCCTGCCACCCCAACGTGGCCACCACTGCCGCCGATCTGGACACCCGCAGCGACCTCTACGCACTGGCGGTGGTCCTGTGGGAACTGCTCACCGGACTGCGACCGTTCGACGACGGGGACGGGGCCGGCGAATCGGAGCAATCGCTGCAGGCGATGATCGATCGACGCCGCCGGCCCATCGACGCGACTCTGGAGGCCGAGCTGCCCCCTGACTGCCCGGCCCTACTGCGTCACGCACTGCTCACCTGCCTCGCGCCCGACCCCGCCGACCGCTACCCCAGCGGTGCCGAACTGGCCCAGCGGCTCGAATTGAGCCAGGACCGGGCCGCCCGCGACCTGGTCGACCCGCCCGCACACAGCCTGCGGGCACGGTTGCGCATGCGGCCGATTCCGGTGGTGCTTCCGACAACCATGTTCGGCCAGGTTGCGGCCGGACTGTACCTGTCGGCGCACAACGTCCGGCTGATCCAACTCGAACTGGGTTCCGAGGCTGCCGGGCGGCTGACCCACCTGGGTTACGTGGTGATCGCGATCTCCTATCCGGTCGCCATCGCCGGACTGCTGTACTGGTGCCGCAACGTCTTCCTAGTGCCCGACGGCCTGCGCCGCGGCAAACACTTCGACGAGACCACCCTCGCCCGTGCGCGTGCCGACACCCTCGCCTGCGGCGACCGGATCGCGGCAGTCGCGTTCATCGGATGGATCCTGGCCATGGGCATCTTCCTGGTGAAACTGCTGTCACTAGGGCCGCTGCCGGGCGGGCTGCTGGCTAATCTGATCGCCTCGAGCCTCGTCGCAGCCACGGTAGCGGTCGTGTACACGTACTTTCCGGCCACCTTCTTCGTGCTGCGCTGGTACTACCCGGGTTTGGTCGCCACCGGGCACCTCTCTCCCGACGACGCCACCCGGCTGCATCGGCTGATCCAACGCAGCCGCGTGTACCTCGGTGTGGCGGCATCGGTTCCGCTGATCGGCGTGCCGTTAGGGCTGATGTTCTTGACTCCGCAACAGCAGCACACGGTGATCGGCTCGATGGTAGCTCTCTGTGTCGGTGGGCTTGTCGCCTTTGCCGTCACCCTGCGCACCTTCTACGCCCTGCAATCGGATCTGGCGGCGCTCAATCGCATCGTGAATCCCCATTCTCACGCCTGACCGATGGATGGCCATACGACCAAGATCGGCTGATCCCGAGCCGGTGTCTTGACCATGGTCAGACCTTCCGGGTGATCCCTTGCCATCAAAGCTATAAGAGCTAGCTTTTAAGCTATGCAATCTAGCTTTTTGGGCGGGCCGAAGGGCGCATCGCCTACGAATTGATCGGCACCAGAGGACCTTTGGTGATCTGCGCACCCGGCTGGGGCGAACTTCGGCAGGGTTATCGGCACCTGACGCCCATGCTCATCGAGCGCGGGTGCCGGGTGGCGATCATGGATATCCGTGGGCACGGTGACAGCGATGCCGGCTTCGGCTCCTACGACGACGTCGCTCTCGCCGACGACATCCTGGCGCTCATCGACGAACTGGCTGAACCAGCACCAATCCTGATGGTGGGCAGCCGCATAAGAGGAGCGCATCGAACAGGCCGGTATGAAACTGGCCGTCGGCAGATACTGCACCGACAACGCCGGCTTCACCGAAATGCTCGCCGCCGGAAAATGATTCGACGACTGGCGACGGCTTGGCGGTCTCGGCTCGAGCAAGTAACGCCGGATCGATTGTGGTCTGGCCTGGTGCTGCCCGCGAGCGGTGGTCGGGCAGCACCAGCACCGGGTTATCCCATCGGCCGAGGTCAGCGGTACCGTGCCGTGCACCAGGTATTTCGGGCCTTCGGCGTTGTGAATGACGGTGATCATTCGCAACGCCTCGGTCCGACTTGCCGGTCGCTCCCGGCGATCAGCACGGAGATCCTCAATGAGTGTGAGCGGAGCCCTATTTCGCGGGTGCTGCGGGCTGCATGGGGTCCTTGCAGGCGGGGACGTCGGGCGGGCACGGGGAGAGGATGGTGGAGAAGTATTGGAAGGCGGCGAACAGGGTGATGGGTCCGCCCGCGAGGATGAGGCCGGCCATCGAGCCGACCGCGCCGAGGGTGGCCGCGCCGAGGACACAGCCTGCGATGGTGGCGCCGACGAAGGGCGCCAGCAAGACGATGACGGGGCTGGTCAGCACGGCACCGGCTGCGCCGCCGACCAGGCAGCCGATTCCGCCGCCGAGTACCGCGCCGAGAATGGCGCTTACGGCGGCGCCGATCGTGACTCGCTGGGCGAAGGTGCCGAGGGCTTGTGCGTCGCGCGGGTTGACTGATTCGGCGATCTGCGCGGCTTTGTCGACCGGGATGATCTGGTCGCGGCTGACGGCCTGGACCGGCCGGGGGTTGTCTTTCGACGGCGTCAGGGTGGCTGTGGTGCCGTCGATGTGCGCGTCGATGGGGTGAGCGGTGTTGTCCATCTGGTAGGTGAGCGGGATGGCGGCGACGGGTTGCTCGTTGTGGTCGGTGAGGACCAGTTGGTCGTCGATGATTTTCAGCGTGCCGTCGGTGGTGGTGAGGACGGCGGAACCGCCGTCGCGGTGCACTTCGTAGTGCACGGCGTTCGGTGGTTGGTCGCCGGGTTGGGGTGCGGCGTTCGCGGTGGCGGTGGTGATAGCGATGGCTGTTGCCGCGAGGATGGCGGTCGCAGCGGTTTTCCTCATCTTCATGGTGTTCCTCAACTTCATCGGTGAGATCGGCACAGCCCGTCGGGGGACTGTGCTCTTAGGGAGGTGGAGCACCGGAGTAGGCCCCGGTTTCGTGGTGGCGGCAATTCTTGGTTTGTCGGGCAATGTCATGGCGATCTCCTCACGCATGTTGTGCTGTCGGGATGGTCGCCAGGCACCACGCGGTGTGTGGCTTCAGAGTTGGACGCGGAGTTCGCGTTCGAGGATCTTGCTGGCCGCGGTAATCGGCACTGTGATAGTCGTTGGCTAGCGACGTGATGCAGGACACGATAAGCCGGAAAAACGATTCAAATCTTGACAATCCGGGTCGAATTTTTGACTTTCCGGGACAGGAAGTAGGGCCAACATGCTGATGGTGCGCCAGCGGTGTCGTGGTCTTCGAGGAGCCTTTCGAACAGCTCGTGGGCGACGGCATTGGAGAGGACGCGGGGTTCAACAGGGGCGTGGGATGGGCGGCGCTTGTTGATGATTCGAACCCGTCGGTGGTGCTAGGTGCCGGCATAGTGGCATCGCCGGACGTGATGGCTCCGGTGCCATCTCCAACATGTTCGTGTCGCGTTCAGATCGAAACTCATCTGTATGCCACGCTCGATCACCCGAACTGCAGGGCACTCCTCGCGTAGCTGAAATCAGCCGGCGCGCCTGCAGAATTCGGCCGTCGGTCGACTGATTCAGAATGTCGTGTGTGCGAAGGACATCGTGTTGTCCGAATTCAGCGAGGCAGGACCAGTCGGTCCTCGACCGCGGTTCGAAACCTCACGCCGCTCGGCGGATTAACAGATCGGTCGGTACTTCCATTCGTATTAGCCGGATCTGGAGACCTTCAGGTTGTTGCACATGAATGTCACGGGTCAGGCCTTCTCCGTGCCAAATTCAGCGATGAAAGAGTATTTGAGGGAAAAGTACTGGTGGATTGCTACTGGGAAGAACGGAAACGACAGGAAGAGGCCGAGGAAAAGCGCAGAAACCTGCCGGGCGGCATTACAACACCCTGTCGGAACGGGTGCGCGCCTACGACAACGTTGAAGTCTTGTCCGTAGATGGGCTGGCGTGGACGCCACTCTCGCGGGCGCCGGCGTACGTAGTGGCCGGCCGACCGCGGTGGCGCCGATGAGGGACGGTTCTACGCCGATCGTCGGGGGCATCGGATAGACCGTCGTCGGGGGGAGTCCGGTTACGTGTCGGCGGTGGCGGTCAGCTCGTGGAGCAGTCGTTCGGCCTGGGGCCACGGTCCGTAGCCGGAGGCGGGGTCGAGGTGCCCGACGGGGCCGAGGTCGACCAGGCGGCTGCCCCAGGTTTCGGCCAGGCCGGCGACGCGTCGGCGGGCGGCGAGCGGGTCGTTGCTGCTGGCGGCGAGGATGCTCGGGAACGGCAACTGCCGGCGTGGGATCGGGTTCCAACCGTGGGCTGTGAGCTGGTCGGTGGTCGGGTAGCCGTCCGGGAGCGGGTTTTCGAAATCCGGTGGTGTGACCAGCAGGGCTGCGTGGATGTCGCGGGTGGGGTGCTGGGCCCAGTGCACGGTGGTGAGCACGCCGGCGCTGTGGGCGACCAGCACGACCGGATGCGGGATTTCTCGCAGGGTGGTGTCCAGTGCGGTCACCCATGCGTCGCGGTTCAGTCGCGCGTCGCCCGGCGGCCGGCGCACGGTGTGGGTGCCGGGATGTGTTGCGGCGAGCCGCTTCTGCCAGTGGTTGCCGCCGTGATCGCCGAGGCCGGGGACGATCACGACAACGGGTGTGGTGGTGTGGTTCATGGTGCTGCTCCAGGAAACTTGCGGACCGGCTTCGCGCGCGGTGTCAGATGACGGCTCCGCCGTTGGGACTGATGATCTGACCGGCGAGGTAGTGGTTGTCGCCGGCGAGGTACACGGCGAGGGAGGCGTACTCCTCGGGAGTGCCGAGGCGGCCGACGGGGATCATCTGGTAGAGGCTGTTCTTCTGTTCAGGGGTGGCGTTATCGAGGTATGCCTGGAACGGCGGGGTCAGTACACCGCCACAGGCGATGGCGTTGACCAGGATGTTCGCTCCGGCGACGTCGAGCGCGACGGTTTTGGTGAGGCTGGCAACGGCGGCCTTGGCGGCCGAGTAGCCGGGACTGTGTGCGCTGGCGGCGGACATACCGGCAATGGAGCTGATGTTGACGATGCGGCCGTGGCGCTGTGGTTCCATGTAGCGCAGCGCGGCGCGGGTGCAGTAGAACACGCCGTGGACGTTGACATCCCACCATTTGAGCCAGTCCTCGTCGGTGAGGCTGCTGGTGATCCCGAGCGAGCGGCGTCCGATGGGAGTGGTCAGGTAGGCGTAGTGCAGGTTGCGGCGCTCGGTGTCCGCGGGTGACGACGGCACGATGGCCGCGTTGTTGACCAGGATGTGCACCGTGCCGAACCAGTCGGCGGCCTCGGCGAACATCTGGTCCACCGCGACCGGATCGGAGACATCGCAGCGCACAGGCAGACAGGCCCGGCCCAGCGTATGGATCTCCTCGGTGAGATCGGCCAGCTTGTCGTCCTGGATGTCACAGGCGACGATGTCGGCCCCGGCGCTGGCCAGCGCCAGCGCGATCGCCTTGCCCAATCCCTGGGCGGCCCCGGTGACCACAGCTGTTCTTCCTTGCAATGTCACGATGTTCTCCTTTTGTCGGTCCGAAATCTGTTGTACTGCTGGAGTTTTCGCAAATGCGGGCGTCAGTTGTGGGTGCGGAGTTCGCGTTTGAGGATTTTGCCGGTGGCGGTCATCGGCAGTGTTTGGACGAATTCGATGTGGCGGGGGTATTTGTAGGCGGCCATCTGATCTTTGGCCCAGGCAATGAGGGCGTCTTCGGTCGGTTGGGCGCCGGGAGCGGGGATGATGTAGGCCTTGATTTCCTCGCCGTGGCTCTCGTGCGGGATACCGACGACAGCGGCCAGTGACACCGCCTCGTGGGTCATGAGGACTTCTTCGATCTCGCGGGGGTAGACGTTGAGGCCGCCACGCACGATCAGGTCTTTGGCGCGATCGACGATGTGGTAGAAGCCGTCGGAGTCGCGGCGGGCCAGATCGCCGGTGCGGAACCAGCCGTCCCGCATGACCTCGGCGGTGGCGTCGGGCCGCTTGTAGTAGCCCTTCATGACGTTGTGGCCGCGAACGGCGATCTCGCCGACGACATGGCTACCGGTGAGGGTGTTCCAGTCTTCGTCGACCAGCTGGGCCAGCACTCCCCATACCGGTGTCCCGATGGAGCCGGGGCGCGGACCACGCTCGGCACTGCCGAACAAGGCCATCGGGGCGGTTTCCGACAGACCGTAGCCTTCGATGATGTCGATGCCGAACCGCTGCCGGAACCGGGTGAGGATCTCCACCGGTAATGCGGCGCCACCGGAGACGGCCAGCCGCATGCACCCAGCGATGGCGTCGATGTCGATGGTTTCGGTGTCGTCGAGGGCGTTGAGCAGGCCCCAGTACATGGTGGGAACGCCGGCGAACACGGTGATCTGTTCGGTCTGCATCAGCGCCAGTGCTGCGGCGGCATCGAAGCGGGGGGTCAGTACCAGGGTGGCGGCGACGGAGAATCCGGCGTTCATGTTCACCGTCTGACCGAAAGTGTGGAACAGCGGCAGCACCAGCAGATGCCGGTCGTGACGGTTCGGGTGGCTGTCGAAC
Organism: Nocardia sp. NPDC046763; assembly: GCF_040645495.1. Classification (NCBI taxonomy): domain Bacteria; kingdom Bacillati; phylum Actinomycetota; class Actinomycetes; order Mycobacteriales; family Nocardiaceae; genus Nocardia; species Nocardia sp. NPDC046763. The sequence continues at coordinate 485,897 of NZ_JBEYYI010000001.1, forward strand.
TGCCGGTTCGCGGTGAACGCGTTGAGCAGCATGTTGGCGTGGGTCAGTTCGGCGCCCTTGGGTCTGCCGGTGGTGCCCGAGGTGTAGAGGATCACCGCGGTATCGCTCGCTTCCCGGACTCGGGTGGCGAACTCGGTGGGCTGGGGCCGCAGTGTTGCGGACAGGCCGTCGGCGGTGCCGTCGTGCTGCGGGGCAAGGGTGTCGATACGGAACAGGTGTTCGCATCCGGGTGCCTGGTCGAAGCCGGCGCGGCCGTAGTCGCCGATCGGCAGGTCGGCAGTGCCGTCGTGGCAGAAGTAGGCTTTGGCGTCGGAATCGTCGAGGTGGTAGGCGATTTCGCGGTCCTTGAGCAGGATGTTGAGCGGGACCACGACCGCGCCTGCTTTGAGGATGCCGTAGTAGATGATCGGAAACCACGGCAGGTTGGGGCACGACAGGGCGACTTTGTCACCGGGTGCGATGCCACGGGCGACCAGCAGGTTGGCGACCTGGTTGGCCGCGGCGTCCACCTCGGCATAGGTGAGGCGATCACCGGCGGCGACGACCGCGTCCCGATGTGGGCTGTTGCGAGCCGAATCTTCCAGCAACACAGACAAATTGAGCATGACAAACCTTCATGGTGTTCGTGAACGGTGACCGGCCGATCGGCCGTGCGGATCGGCCGGTCAAGCCGATGGCGATACGGTCTGCAACCGAGCCAGCCGGTGCAGTCCGGCCGGGTGGGCGCGTTTGCCGACGACCGCGACGACGAGGACGCCGAGGTAGGCCAGTGGCACCAGCTGTAGCGCGGTGGCGAGCCCGTAGTGGTCGGCGAGAATACCGACGACCAGCGGACCGGCCGCAAGCCCGAAGATGTTGTTACACAACGTGACCGTTCCGAATGCGGTGGCGCGCAGGCTGGGGTGGGTGAGGCCGACGATCAGGGAGGACATCGCGCCGGTCGAACCGGCGACGAACGGTGCCCCGATGCCGAGCGCGATCAGCTGCGCGGGGCCGGTGGGCAGCTGGAAGGCCACCATCAGCACGACGAGCGACACCACGCAATACACCGCCGTGATGCTCCATAGGCGAGCGGGCTCGGTGCGGGCGACCCGGTCGGCGATTATGCCGCAGCCGACCATGCCGACCCCGATCAACAGCACATACGCCGCAGCGGTGAGACCGGCGCGATCGGGGGTCATCCCGTAGGAGCGGTTGAAGAAGCTGGGGAGCCAGGCCATCAGCACCGCCGACACGAGCAGCTGCAGGCCCCCGGCCAGATACACGCACCACACCGACACGGTGGAGAACAGGCTCGACAGCGGTACCCGCACGACTGGCCCCGAATCTTGTTGCGCAACGGCGTCATCAGCGATGTGGTGGCGTTGCAGGCCACGTTCGGTCACGAGCAGCCGGAACGCGGCCACCAGCACCAGACCGAAGACCGCCATCACAGCGAAGGTCCAGCGCCATCCGATGTGGCGGGCGATCACCCCGCCCAGGGCGATTCCCAGGACCGAGCCGAAGGAACCGCCGGCGAGGAAGGCTCCGCTGACCGAGGCCCGCAACCGCGGTGAGAAAACGCTGAGCACTATGGCTCCGCCGACGCTGCCGTAGGCGGCCTCACCGACCCCGAGCAGGAAACGGGCGCCCAGCATCTGGCCGAAGTTGCTGGCGCATGCGCACAGCAGGGTGGCGACACTCCAGAAGGTCGCCATGATCAACAAGCTGCGCACCCGTCCCCAGCGGTCGGCCAGCAGCGACAGCGGCACCGTACCCAACGCAACCATCAATGCGACGACGCTGGTGAGGGCGCCCAGCCGCGAATCCGACAGTTCCCATTGTGTTTTCAAGTACGGAAACACCGCCGGGAGGACCTGCCGGGACATGTAGTCCGACAGCATCAGCCCGAAGGTCAGGGCGAATACGACCCACGGAAAGATCCGGGAGCGGCCCAGCGTCGTCGTCGATGCGCCGGCGGTAGGGTCTGCGGGCGTGGTGTGAAGGTCCATGGCGCTTCCTCGAGCCTGGCGGAACTGTGCAATGACCGGATGAGCGCGGCCGGTCGACAGAAAGAAGGAAAAAGGGGGCAGCGCGCGGCGTACCGCGCTGTGCAGCCGCACGCTGCCCGGGGTGCCGATCAGGCGTGGTGGAGGAAGCCGAGCTGGCCCGGCTTGCGGTTGGGTGGGAATCCGATCTTCGCCAGCGCGTCGTCGGTGTCGCTGTAGACCTCATCGAACAGGTAGATGTCGCGTGCTTCCTTGCAGGAGGCGACATCGCGGCCGAGTTCGTCGGCGATGCGGACCATCTGCTCGACCTGCTCCACCGAGGTGCGGCGCTCACCCTTGCGGCCCCACAGGTTGTCCTCGATGCCCACCCGCACGTGCTGGCCGAGCGCGATCGCGATCGTGCACATCGGCGTCACGTTGCGCATGATCGTCTCGATGGTCAGCACGGCACCGTCCGGGGTGCGGCGAATGAATTCGATCAGATCCGCCGGGTGCGTACCCGCGGCACCGCCGCCGATGGCGACATAGTTCAGCACCAGCGGACCGGTGTAGAGACCGCGGCGGATCAGACGTTCCACGGTCTCGAGCTGAGTCAGGTTGCCGAGCATGAAGTGCGGCTGGATACCCGCGGCGGTAAGACGCCGCAGGTGTTCGATGTAGAACTCCGGTCCGGCCTCGACCACCATGTCGCGATATGCCTTGTACAGCACGGGGTTCTGTATCGAGGTCCCGGCGATGTCGTCGTCGCTGAGCAACTCGACGATATTCATCTGGCTGGTGTTGATGGCGATGGTGACCTGATCAGGCTTCGGATCCAGCTCGGCCAGCAGGTGGCGGGTGTCGTAGTCCAGCCATTTCGCCTGGTCGGCGCCTTCCGGCGGCGCGAACGAAATCGACCCGCCGACCTGCAGAATCATCTCCGGCACCGCCTCGCGCAGGCGGCCCATCATTTCGTTGAACAGTTCGAGTCGCTTCGACCCGTGCCCATCCTCCTCGCGCACATGCACGTGCAGCACCTGCGCGCCGGCGTTGTAGCAGTCCACCGCCTTCTGGATCTGCTCGTCCATCGTCACCGGGATGTCGTCGGAATCCCCGGGCAGGAATTCCGGACCGTACGGGGCGACCTGAATGACGAGCTTTTCCTGGTTCTCCGGCAGCAGCGAATCATCGAGATAATGCATGATCGAGTCCTTTCAGTTGGTTTGTTCGGGACGGTCTTCGCTCTGGTCTCGTGACCGGCGCTCGAATGCTTCGAGTTCCTCCGCGAGGATCGGTGCGCCGATGTTGCAGGCGTGGATGCCGAGCACACTGACCATTTCCAGGACGGTGAGAATCTCCTGGCGAGTAACACCGAGCTCGAGCGCGGCCCGGATGTGCCGGCGCACACCCGGGGAGTACATGTGCGTGCACGCGGCATCGATGGCGATGCTGAGCAGCTCGATGAACTGCGGAGAGAACACTCCCCGCCGGACCGGCGTAGACCCCATCGCCATGAACTGCTCGGTCCACTCCGGGTCCCACTCATACAGGTTGTCCCACAGCGGATTCCAGGTACCGCTGGCACGCATGTGATCGACGACCGGCGTGGACGGCCTCGGTGGCGAGATAGTCAAAGCAACTCCTGCGGTGCACCGCCGCTCCATACGGCGTGATGCAGGACACGCTAACGCCGAAAAGGCATAGAAACTTGACTACGCGGGGCATATGTTTGATTATTTGAGACAGGAGGTGTCGCCAGCATGTTGATGGTGCGTAGCGCCGTGTTGAACGGATATGTGGACTTGGCCCTGTCGCTCGGGCTCAACCCCCAACCACTCATGCGCACCGTCGGGATCGACCCGGCCGCGGTCGCCAACACCGACGGCTGGGTCTCGGTCGAGGCCATCGATCAACTGCTGGAACTATCGGCCGCCGAAACCACCTGCGAAGACTTCGGGCTCAGACTGGCCGCCGCGCGCAGCATAAAGACCCTGGGTCCGCTCGGCCTGATCGCCCGAGAAGAACCCGATGTCCGCAGCGCGCTCGAAATCATGCTGCGCCACGGCAACCTGCACAACGAAGCTCTCCATAACCGTTTGACCGAAGTCAATGGTCTGGCGACGATACGCGTACAGGCCGCACCAGGTATCACTCCGGGGCGGCAGGCGATCGAGCTGACAGTCGCCGCGATCTGCCAGATCCTGCGCGATCTCCTGCACGAGGACTGGAAACCCGTCACGGTGTGCTTCACCCACCCAGCGCCCGCCGCCGTCGACGTCTACCACCGGATGCTCGGCGACACCATCGATTTCGGCTGCGAATTCGATGGCATCGTCTTCTACGCCCGCGACCTCGACGCCACCAACCCCCTGGCCGACCCGCTCCTGCGCCCCTACACCCGCCAATACCTGCAATCGCTCGCCCTCCCAGGCGACACCACAGCCGATCACGCGCGACGCGTGATCGAATCCTTGCTGCCGACGCAACGGTGCTCGGCAGCCCAGGTCGCCCGCAGCCTGGGCATGGACCGCCGCACCCTGCACCGGCATCTCACCCGGACCGGCGAAACATTCTCCTCGATCCTGCAGACCGTACGGATCGACCTGGCGCAACGCTATGTCGCAAGACAGGACCGGACCATGAGCGAGATCGCCGGCGATCTGGGCTTCTCCGAACTCAGCGCCTTCTCGCGATGGTTCCACACCCAATTCGGCTCTGCCCCTACCAGATGGGACACACACACGACTCCAGTGAATAAGACGGGACGGTAGCCCGAGCCTTTGTGCACGGAGCTACCGCATCCGTCCGTACTCCCGACCCTCGCCGCTGGCCGATCCGCTCCGCGTCGGCAAACTTCACCGTCGACGTGCCCGGAGGGTCGGTCTCAGTCGTTTCTGCCGGCGCCGCGGGCTGGCCGGTTCGGTCAGCGCGGTATGCGGTGCGGCCTCAGGCGGTTATCGCAACACCTCATCGAGTGCTTCTGATGGTGTGCGGAATCCGAGGGCTTGTCGGTGATCAGCATCGGCGAGTCTCGAGGTCTCAGCGCCTCGGTATGTCGTCTTCGACACCGTGAACGCCGAGGTCTGGTTTGCTGGCGTCGGCGTCGGCGAGGTCGGCGTTGTGGGGTTCACGACCCGCCAGGCGCATCGACGCTGCGCCTGCCAGCAACGACAGCGCCCCTACATAGAGCAGCCGGACTCCCAACACGAACGGTTGAAATGCCAAGGGCATCAGCGGAATAAACGACAAGGTCAACACCGCGACCAGTCCGGCCGCCAGCCAGAACCGTCTCGGTGCGCGCCGGGTGGCCGGTGGGTCACCGTGCCAGGCTCGCAGCAGTCCGCGCCGGCCGATGTAGTAGAACAACCCGACCGCGAGTGCCCCACCGCCCAGGGTCGATGTCTGCTGCAGCAGGTACCACCAGGGCCTGCCGAGCGGACTTGGCTGCAACAGCACGGGGAATCTGGCTACTCCCCAGCCATGCCCGCCGGCCGGATCATGGGTGAACCCGTCCCAGAAGATATGAGTGAACGCACCGATCAGAATCGAGTATCCCGTGACATACCACCGATATCGCACGGCACCGAGTACGCCATAGGCGGGCAGATCGAACGCCCCGAGCCGTGGTAGATGTGCGGCAATCTGCGCGGCACCCCAACGGATCACCACCGTTGCGACGATTCCCATGGGTAGGCACCACCACAGCAACGCCGGTAGTGCATGCGTCTCCGGCATCGAAAAGAACCCTGCCACAGGATAGGAGGCATCGGGAACCGCTGAGCCGACCACCAACGCGACACCATCCAGATGACGAGGCCACCGGATTTTCAACGGGACCACTGCCAACGCATGCGACGGAAAGGTGAGCGGCACGGCCAAGTGTATCCACTGTCGTTTCAACCCATTCGGGGACGCGTCCACGAACTGGCGACGCCGGCTCGTTGCAGTATCAGGCGAGGAAATTGCCGATGATCTCGGCGGTCTCGTTCACGTGGCTGATGTAGAGATCGTGACCGGCGCCTTCGATCACCGCCAGCTCGGTGCCGGGTCGGCGCTCGATCATTTCCCGGGCGTGCTCCGGAGGTACCACCGTGCTGTCGCCGCCGAGCAGCAGCAGCGCGCGGTGCGGGCTGCCTGTCCAGTCGGACCACCAGTCGCCGATGACGCCACGCTTCGCCGCTCGCACATCCGCTGTGTTCCACAGGAAGTGCCAGCCGCGCTCGTCTTCCACCGCGCTTTCCTGGAAATGCAACCGCGCGTCCGGTCGTCTCAATCGCCCTATGGTGTCACGCATTTCGTGCAGGCTCGCGAACCGTTCGGGCAGCTCGTCGAGCCAGGGATCCTCGAATGCGCCGGCTACCGCCGGAAAGTCGATGGCCACAAAGGATTCCACCAGTTCCGGGCGCTGCGCTGCCAGTTGGTAGGCGTTGATGGCGCCCAGGGAGTGGCCGATGACCGGCACCGGGCCCAGGCCCAATTTCTCGATGACGGCCGCGGCATCGGTCACGTACGCCGTGCGCGAATAGTCGCCGGGCTTATCGGACAGCCCGTGGCCGCGCTGGTCGACGGCGATGATCCGGCGGTTCATCCGATGCGCCAAAGGCATCCAGCCACGCCCTCGGCCGTAGGCGCCGTGCAGCGCCAGCACCGGGCTGCCGGGCCCGCCGGAATCGATGTAGGCCAGGCGAACTCCATCAGGGGTAGTGAGGTACTCGGTCATGAGGGCTGACTCTAATAGAGAGCCTCTAATCGAGGCAACTCTTTTAGAGGTAAGTCGATTCGAGGGTAGGGTGAGCGCATGCTGGAGCTGAGCATTCTGGGGTTCCTCTACGAGGAGTCGATGCACGCCTACGAGCTGCGGCAACGCATCTCCGGACTTTCCGGCCACATCCGGCCGGTCAGCGACGGTGCGCTCTACCCCGCCATCAACCGCCTCCGCGTGGCCGGACTGCTCGACAAGCAGACCGACCCCGCGACCGGCAGGCAGCTGCTCTCCCTCACCGAGGCCGGCCGGGCGGAATTGTTGCGCCGCCTGCGAACCCCATCCGACCTGGAGATAACCGACCGCAACAACTTCTTCACCCTCCTCGCCTTCCTCGGCTACCTCACCGACCCGGCCGAACAGGCGGCAGTCCTACGCCGCCGGCTCACCTTCTACGAACAACCCGCCAGCTGGTTCTACGACCAGGGCCGCCCCCTGCGCGCAGCCGAGATGACCGATCGATTCCGCCGCGGCATGCTCACCCTCGGCGCCGCCACCCGCCGCGCCGACAAAGAATGGCTCCGCACCCAAATCGCCGAGCTCGAGCAACAATCGAACCCAGCCTGACCTGGACCGGCGCAAGTTCCCATCACCCGTCATATCGCAGTCCGGTGTCCGGGCGGGGGTTCGGTCGTTTCGTCGGCGCAGTGAGCTGGCCGGTCCGGTCAGCGCGGTATGCGGCCATTGCAGTGCGTCGAACGGCGTACCAAGGTTGCGGCCCTTCGCCGTCGCGATGACCCGCGCTAGTCGGTAGCCAAGGCGGTCCGGCGAATATTCTCTGCGGTGAGGAGCTCGATTAGACCCGGGAACCGCTTCGTCAACTCAGTCCTGCGCAGCTGTGCCATATTGCTGTTTCCGCGATCGACCTGACGGATCAGGCCTGCCACCCGCAACACCCGAAAGTGGTGCGTGCGAGTCGCTTTCGAAACCGGCAGCCCGAACGAGCTGCAATGCCGCTCCGTGCCCTCTGCATCGGCCAGCAAGGCGAGCACCACTTCGAGACGATTCCGGTCGGCCAGAGCGCTCAGCACCTGCCCCAGTTCCATCTCCGGTGCGTCCGCTTGCTCCTCATCCGCCACGTTGCTCATCCTCCTCTAGGTACGATTTGCACCATACCTCAACGCTGGCTACCGTCCGAGGTATGGCAAGAATCGTACCTACCGGACCTGTTCCGTTCGCCCTCATGGGACTCGCGCATCCCAAGCCCGAGCGTGCCGCCGAACTCAAAGAGCTGCTCCTATCGTTCGTCGCCCCGACGCGTGACGAAGACGGCGCGCTCGAGTACCACTTCCACGAAGACGCCGACGACCCCTCGACCTTCGTGTTCTACGAGGTTTGGCAGTCCAAAGCCCACCTCGACCGCCACCTCGAACTACCGCACATGCAGGAATTCTGGGAGCGTCGTATGGACTACCTGGATCGTGACCTGGAGATCCGCTTCCTGTCGATGCAAAGCCCGTACCCACGCCCCATCGCAAGGTAAGCCCCCGAGCCTGCCAGGTTGCCGACCCAACATGGGCAGGCCACCACCAAAGTCGGAGGCACCTCTTGGGCGAGGGTGTCGGTGATGCCTTCCAGGGCGTGTTTGCTGCCTTCGTAGAACGCCAGTCCGGGGAAGGTGGTGTGCCCGGCCATCGAGGTGATGACGAAGATGTGGCCGCCGCGCCGTTCCCGCATGCCGGGTAGGACCGCTTTCACGGTCGCTACCGCGCTGGCCGGCACCGCCCGCCACGCGTTCACCACCGCCATGTCGGGCAGCTTCCTGGCCGGTGCGGCCGGGGTCGCGGCAGCCGCGATCCTCGCCCTGGTGCTGCTGCGCGGCCGCACCACCGCAGCCGCTGAATAATCCCCGAACCGGATCGGCGAGATCGAACTCGTGAACGCCGACCACTGACCAACACCGTGTCAGCGGACGTGTCAGGTCCATATCAGGGGCATGACAGGCGAGCCCATGACAGTAGTCACGTGCACCGGCCGAGGCCGCTGACACCACAACCAATTACTCACTGCCACTTCATACGAACCGATTTCAAGGAGCAACCCGCCATGTCGAACAACAACACCGCTTCGGCCACCTCGACCTGGACCGGCATGGTCACCGTCGAGGACACCGCCCTCGCCGTCACCGATACCGGCGGCAACGGCATCCCTGTCGTCTACCTCAACGGCTCCTACGCCACCCAGAAGAACTGGAAGAAGGTCATCGCGGATCTCGGTCCCGGCTTCCGGCACATCACCTTCGACGAGCGGGCGCGCGGTAAGTCGAAGACCTCGGCGGACTACTCGTTCGAGGCGTGTGTGCGCGATGTCGATGCCGTGCTCGCGGCGCGCGGGGTCGAGCAGAAGCCGATCCTGGTCGGCTGGTCCTACGGTGGGCTGGTCGCGGTGCACTGGGCCGACCGCAACCCCGACCGCATCGCCGGGGTCGTTTCGGCCGACGGCGCGATGCCGTGGGGCTTCACCGACGAGGAGAACATCGAGCGGATCCGGAAGATGTTCCACAAGATGGGCCCGATGATGCCGGTATTGCGTCCGTTCGGTCTGGCCGCGCGCATGAGCGCCGACCAGCACGCCGATGTCAATATCGAGCTCAACCAGCTCTGTGCCGCCCTCGCTCCAGTGCTGGATCGCCTGACCGGCCCGGTCCGGTACGTGGTGGCCAATGGCGCGAATCTCGGTGCGGCCGAGGAGGAGATGGCGGCGGTGCGGGAATCGCTGGAGCCGCTGCTGGTCAGCAACCCGAACCTGACCGTGAGCGCGACCGTGGCCAGCAACCACTCCAAGATCCTGACCAAAGACTTCCACGCCGTCGCAGAGGCCGTGCGCGAGACGGCCGCGGACCAGCGAGGCGCCTCGAACCGATGACCGCAGGGGCCGCCCTCGGATATTCAGCCATCCGGCAAGTCAATTGAACCGCCGAAGCCAGCGCATGTCGGCCACGGTGGGGCTGGGCCGCGATCGCTGCACCCCGCTCGCTGGGTGACGGTGAAACGCCCTGCAAGACAATCCGATTCACGAGACCAAACGTTGAGTACGCGGCTCGATGATGTTCAAGCGATGGGCCGGTCCGGTCCCGCGGTCGAGTCGACGCCACCGGATCGAAACCCATTCATCAACAGCCCGAGGAGCCTTCATCATGCACACCATCGAGAAAACACGACAGGCGATGGTCCAGTCGCTGCTGAACGACCGCCACTCCCTGCCGCTGTCCATCGTGTTGCACCTGCTCCCCGGCGCTTTCATCATTGCCGCCTACCTGCTCATTGGTGAGCCGTTCATCGAGGCCATCAACTACCCGACCCTTCTCGGCTGGGCGATCGCGCTGTGCCTGGTTCTGATACCGATCCTGCTGGGATTGCTGTGGCTGGGTCGGCAGCTCAACGGCCGTTTCTCCGTCCGTGGGGTGTTGCACTACACCGATAGGCCGGTCCCGCGTGGAAAGCTCGTGGCGATGATCATCCCGCTCATCGTGTGGATGATGGTGCTGAGTGTCCTGACCGAACCGGTAAACCGGTTCTTGCTTCACCATTTCTTCACCTGGGTCCCGTTCACCTCCGGCGCGGGCAGCTTCACCGGATTCATGAGCGGATACTCACACTCGACCATGGTCACCACGATGCTGATCTGCCTGCCGCTGACGGGAATCTCCCTCCCGCTGATCGAGGAGTTGTACTTCCGCGGCTTCCTGCTGCCCCGCATCGCTTGTCTGGGCGGCTGGGCACCGGTGGCCAGCGCAATCCTGTTCTCGCTCTATCACTTCTGGACGCCGTGGGTGTTCGTGTCGCGGGTGATCTTCATGTTCCCGGGGTTCTGGTTCGCCTGGCGCTACAAGGACATTCGAGTGTCGATCGGGATGCACGTCGGCGTGACCTCGATCATGGCGACGTTCGGCGTCCTCGCCGTAGCGCTGAATCTCGTCTGAGACCGCCTCCGTCAGGCGGCGACCTCCGCCGGTTCGACGACACTGCGCGACCGGGGAGGAGCCGCGTCGGCCCGATCGACGTCGGTCAGATCGACCCCATGCGTCTCGCGGTAGAACAGCAGCGCCACCACAGTGACACCGGCCGCGACCGCCAGGTAGACAGCGATCGGTACCGACGACCCGTAGGCGTCCAGCAGCCGGACCGCGATGATCGGCGCAAGCGAGCCCGCAGCCACCACTGTCACCTGATGAGCCAGGGACACACCGGAATACCGCATCCGAGTCGGGAACATCTCCGCCATGAGCGCGGGCTGCCCCGCATACATGAAGGCATGGAACACCAGACCGACGACGACGGCCGTCAGGATGACCCAGTTCTCGCTGCTGTCCATCATCGGGAACGCGAAGAAGCCCCACGTACCGGCGGCGAGCGCACCGATCAGGTACATCGGTCGTCGGCCGTAGCGGTCGCTATAACCGCACGAGGTGCTTGCAGCTGCCCGGTTTCGATTGGTTGCGATCGATGCCGGACCGAATGAGATACCACGCTGCCCGCGACTACAGCAGCGGTAAAGCGATAGCCGGCCCCTGCCTCGGCGCTGAACCGTTCACCTCACTGGGAAGGCGCCCATGCCGCGTTACGATCAAGGATCCGCCGGCGATACCCGGTGAAGGGATCACGTGAGTCCCGCACATTGGCACGCTGTACATTCGCGGGTCAGGCGGCTCGCTGCAGGAGTTCGAGCGCACACCCGTCTTCGCTCGGGAATGCTTCGATGCCGTGCGCCTGAGCAGGTGACCCCGCGTTATTGGAGGATTCATGAGCGGCGATTGGTCGGGACGAGGCGGAGAGCGGCGGCGTCCGGTGAATCCCGGCTCTCCGGCGCCGCGTCGGCCGGCAGGCCCGCCGGCCGGGGCGGGGCGGCAGGCACCGATGAACCCGGGGATGCGGCGTCCGGCGAACCCTGGCTCTCCGGCGCCGCGTCGGCCGGCAGGCCCACCGGCCGCGGCCGGGCGGCAGGCACCGATGAACCCGCGGACGCGGCGGCCTATGAATCCCGCCTCTCCGCCGCCACCCAGGCCGCCGGGCCCACCCGCCGTATTGCGGCGGCGCTCGCCGCGGCGGTGGTGGCGGATGATTCGTCGGACGCTGGCGCTGGTGATCGTGTTGGTGGTGGCGCTGGCCGGGTACTACGTCTACTTGTTCACGAAGATGTCCGGCACCATGGCCTCCTCGCATGCGCTGGACGGCGCGTCCACCTCGTCCAACGGCACGAACGTTCTGCTGATGGGTCTGGACACCCGCAACGATCAGAACGGCCAGCAGTTGCCGGCTGCGATTCTGTCCCAGCTTCACGCCGGAGACGGGGAAGAAGGTGGTTACAACACCAACACCCTGATCCTCATCCATATCCCGGCCGGTGGCGGTAAGGCACAGGCGTTTTCGATTCCCCGTGACGACGCGGTGGACGTACCCGGCTACGGGAAGATGAAGATCAAGGAGGCGTACGGCAATGCCAAAGCCGACGCCGAGCAGGCCGCGCGCAAGCAGGGCGTGACGAACCAACACCAGCTGGAAACCATCGGCCGCGAAGCCGGGCGCAAGCTGGAGCTGGAGACCGTCCGCAACCTCACCGGCGTGTCCATCGACCACTTCGCCGAGGTCAGCCTGGCCGGTTTCTACGATCTCGCCAACGCTCTCGACGGCGTCAAAGTCTGTCTGAATCAGGCAGTCGACGACTCCGACTACTCCGGCGCGGTGTTCCCGGCCGGCGAGCAGACGCTGAACGGCGCGCAGTCGCTGGCGTTCGTGCGGCAACGACACGGGCTGCCCAACGGCGATCTCGACCGTACCCACCGGCAGCAGGCGTTCCTGTCGTCGGCATCGCACAATGTCCGCGGCCTCGGCACGATCCTCGACCCGATCAAGATGACCAACATGACGGACGCGGCGAAACGGGACGTCGTCATCGACGACCGGTGGAACGTGCTGTCGATGGCGTGGGAATTACGTTCTCTCACCGGCGGTAACACGGTCTTCCAAACACTTCCGATCGAAGGCTATTACACCGTGAACGGCGAGGACGCCAACCGCGTCGACCCGGACACGATTCGCGGAATCATCCAGTCGACTTTCTACGGCACGAATTCGGTGGCCAGCGCAGGTTCCGGTTCCCCCGGTGGCGGCTCTGACACCGGCGGAGGAAACGAGCAGTCCAGCCAGGGGCCGAGCGGTGCTCCGGTGAAGTCCAATTCTGACGGCGGGGCGCCCTGCGTGAACTAGGTCGCATGACCACCAAAGATCCTCGAGCGCAAATTCGTTCAGCTCGGCGAATTCATCCCGTACAGGTTTGGACCGAGGGGAAACAGCTCGTAGGAGAAGCATTGTGAGGTGAACAAAGTGGTAGTCTCCGCGGACCATTGCCCGTCGGCATAGCGCAGGGGGTGTGGAGCTTCCAGACGACCCGGTTGGTACCAGTCATCTCGCAGTACTTCCCGATCACGGTGCTGCGCCCGCACCTCGACGACGGTGTGCCGCTGACCCGTCCCGACGGGCGGGGCAGGCGTGCCCGGTGCGGACCGCACAACGGTGGCTGTACCGCTACCGGGCCTCGGGCCTGGTCGGGCTCACCCCGGCCCGACGTCGATCAACCGGGCGCCGACTCGGCCGACGATGTACGTCGACCACGTCTACCGAATTTCGAAGCCCGAAGACCCCTGTACCGCAAGAGGATTCGGTGTCAGAGCGGGCAGCCGGTGGAGCCGGGCGTGCCGGGTGCGGCGCCCTTGGCCGAACCGCTGGCCAAACACTCCAACAGGGTGTTCTGAAGGACGCCCGGGAGGGCGGCCGAACCGGTCGCGGGGGAGCCGGCGACTGTTGTGACAGTCGGGGCCTGCGCGGACGCCGCGACCGGGGCCAGCGACACCCCCAGTGCGATACCAGACATCGCGATCATGCCGATTGCCGTGCGCTTCATATGTTCTCACCTTTCGGAATCGAATACTCAATGGACCTTATCGATGACGGCCCGCAATGAAATGCCAGTATTTCTGTGGGCGTTCGAAGGCACCGAACTGGCAACACCCGAAAGCGAGCCGGATCAATGGTTCACCGCGTGCTTCGCACCGTCCGGCTCCGGGATGGCAAGCTTGTCGCCGTATACGGTGGAACGCGGTTGGACAGCAGCATGATCGTGACCGCTGCTCCGGCGAGGCCGGTCAGCAGGCGGCCCGCGACATCACCGCTGCGGGCCTCGATCTGTCCGGGGAGCCGCCCGATACTCGACCGGCGCCCCCGCTGAACTCCTGGATGTGGTGTCGGCCCGTGGGGTCCAACGGGCCGAAAGTCACTCCAAGCTGGTGAGTGCACCAAATATGTTGCGTTGAAGTCGATTTCGCGACGTGCGTGCCCAATTTCGAGAGAATCTCTCTAAGAACGTGTCTCACGTCAGTTGTGATTGCGGTTTCGGAATGCGGGGTGCCGCATGGTGTTCGGTTCGTGATCGATGAGTTGTCGAAATGCCTTGTCCCGGGCGAGTTGTGGGCTCTGGTCGAGCCCGTTGATCCCTAGGTCGAAAAGTATGGATTCCGAAGGGGATTCGGTCCGGTTGGACGTAGAGACACTGGAAGAAGTCGAAACTCGGCCGCCGCCGGATACAGCTCGCGCGGCAGACGTACTACGAACACGACGGCCACGGCAAACGCCGCTACGCCGTCGCCCCACATCGTCGGCGATTTCAGCGCACCGCACCCTCGCATTATGCGAGTATCCCCGGCCGATCACAGTGCCGGCCGGGGACAACACGTGAATAGTTCAGCAGCCCTGCTGAGCTCAAAGCGTGATACCGGCTGCGCCGATGGGGATGATGGCGACCGGAGTGGGGCTACCGCCGCTGATCGGCGCCGACACCACCGTCCCGTTGCCGAGGTTGGCGATGAACATGGTGCTACCGGAGACGACGACATCGCTAGGGCCGCTCAGGCCGGTCGTCACCAGGGGGGTTACCGGGCCGCCGGTTGTCGGCACCGACACCACCCTGTTGGCCCCGGCTTCGGCGATGTAGAGGGTGTTACCGACACGTGCGAGACCCCTGGGCTGATTCAGTCCGGTCGCCAAGGGGGTTGCCGGGCCGCCGGTTGCCGGTACCGAATACACCGTGCCGGGGTTGGCGCTATCGGTGACATAGAGAAGGCCGGGGCCATAGGTGTAGGGCAGCGGGTTGCTCGTGCCGTCCAGATTTGCGGTGATGGTGACGTTCACCGTGCCCGTCCCGGACGGGGCGATGGCCGTGATCTCGGTATCGGAGTCGATGGTGAATGTGGTTACCGTAGCGCCGAACCGCACGGTCAAAGGACCGGCATTGCTGAACCCGGAGCCGGTGATCTGCACAGAGTTCCCACCGGCTCCGGGGCCGAAAGAGGGTGTGAGCGAAGCAATAACGGGTGACATGGGTCTGCCTCCAACGGTGATGGCGTGAAAAGTGTTCTACTGCAATGGATGCCGATCTTGAAGAATGGCACCGCTAAATCCAGCAACCGTCCAGCAGCGGCACGTCCGCAAGGAATCCTCGGTCCGTTTTCCTCCGGTTTAGTGATGTTCGCGAGAGCCGCATCCGGACACGGTCTGCATCACCGTCAGTGGAACCAAGTTCACCCAGCTGTACGAGCAGGCCGTCTACGGCGCGATGACCGCCTGAACTCGCAGGCATATGCGGATGTTGGGCGGCGGCTACCGTACTCCGGCATCGCCGACGAGGGCATCACCTGCCGCGATTTCCGATTCGTGAGGCTCGGTGGTTCCGCGGCCGGTCGTGGTCCATCAGCGACCTCGTACGTCTCGTCTCCAACGAGCCGGCGGCGTGCTGTAGCGGTTCTTGAACGCGCGGCTGAATGCTGCCTCCGATGTGTAGCCGACTCGCTCCGCGATGAGCGGGATCGAAAGGGAGGTGTCGCGGAGCAGGTCGGTGGCGGCGTCCAGGCGTACGTGCGCGAGATAGGTGGCCGGCGGCGTTCCGACGCGAGCGGCGAACCGCGCAGCGAACGCCGACCGGGAGAGGTTGGACACTCGAGCCAGTTCCTCGACTGTCCAATCGTGGCCGGGGTCTCGGTGGATGGCGCTCAAGGACCTACCGAGCTCCGGGTCGAATGCACCGGTCAGCCAGGTCGGTTCGGCATCCTTGCCGCTGGCCCAGGTGCGCATGATCTGGATGAACATCAGATCGAGGATGCGGGAGATCATGACCGCTGATCCTTGCGAGGGTGATTGCATCTCGATTACGAGCATCCGGCGGGCGACTTCGAGCCCTTCGGGCGCTGGGGCGCCGGCGCCGCCGAGGATGATCACGGACGGCAGGCTCCCGAACAGGTGGCTCGCCTGCGGGGCGCCGATGCTGAATGTTCCGCAGAGCCAGCGGGCCGGCTCGGGGGTGGCGTTCTCGGTGGCGCTGGCGTGCGCGATCGCTTGCGTGCGCTTGCCTGCGCTGCTGAGGTGGTGGGAGTCGCCGCGGGGGAGCAGGACGACATCGCCGCGGCGTACGTGCTCGACGTGTGGGTCTCCGTCGACCCGAAGTTCGAGTTCGCCCTCTTCGATGATGTGCAGGCTGCCGAAATCGGCGAAGCCGATCGAGAAAGTCCGCGGCGGAGCGTACGCGGCGATCCGTTCTCCGCTCAGGCGGACGCTCCGGAGCAGCTCTGAGAGCAAGTCGTCCGACCGACTATCTGCGTCGAGACGCAGCACGGCGTCCTCGAGCGCCGCCGGGCCGGCATGTTTCTGCGGCGATCCGAGCGAATCGGCGTGCGCCGCTGGACGATTGGCAAGATTTCCTGGCGGAGCGGTCATGGTCGCTACCTATTCCTCCAATTACTGTCGACAACCGTGAGCGGGTGCGCTCGCTGGTATCAAACCGGAGATTCAACCGAGAGGTCAGCCATGACGGAGCAAGGCAATCCCACCAGGATCAGCTTTGTCTATTCCAACCCCACAGATCCGGACGCCTTCGAGGCGGCTTATCCCGAGCAGCTCACGCTGGCGCGCAAGCTCCCCGGCCTGACTCGGCTGCAGACGTCGAAGGTCTGGCCCAAGGAAGACGGCAGCCCGACCCCGGCGTATCGAATGCTGGACCTGTACTTCGCCGACTACGCGGCAGCCAGCGCCGCCGCCGCAGAGGCGGGTCCCCTTGTCGCCGCTACGGTCGAGCACGCCACCGGAGGCGTAGTGATTGCCTTCGCGGAAGTCCTCGAGGACGCCTAGCCTCGGCCGATCACGGCAATTGAGGCCTGCTTTTCCTGATCGAAGGAAAGGTGTTCCGACCTGACGCCGGCCACTCCGCTTGTGACCAGCGGTTATTCCGCTTCGGAACTTGACCCCGCCAGGAGACGGTGACCCCCGGGAGCGGGCCGAGGGGTCGGAAATGGTTGCGCAGCAGTGATATTCATCGATCGCCTCACCCGTTCTGGGCGAAGTGATCGTCGGCTCACCGCTGCTGGTCGACGTCAAGAGGTCGAATTCCGAAGCGGACCACCGGCACTGGCGATGGACGGTTCTGTCAGCGCGGTCAGCGGCATAGCTCGCTCGAACCGACCGTAGCCAGGAGGCCGGAACGCCTCGAGCCGCCGGAGCCGTCCACCGCTGTGGAACGCGCTACTCCCCGATGCCGGTACGGCTTGGCTGATGGACGACGAGCTGAGCCGGGGCGTTTTCGATCACGAAGTAGTACGCCGGGTCGGCGTATCGGGCGCCGGGGACTTTGTGAAGAGTTTCAGCGAGATCGGAGACGAAGCGGGCGAGGGCCTCGACTGCCTCGGTTTCCTCCGGGGCTTCGGACCACGTTGTCATCATTGGCCTTTCCTGAGGGCGGTGGGGATGGTGAGGTGATGGGTGGTGCGGCGTTGGTAGGCGTCCCCGGCGCGGAGGACGAGGGATTCGTCGAAGTACTTGCCGGTGATGGACATCGAGAGCGGCGTGTTCGTGCTGGACAGACCGATCGGGAGGGCGAGGGTCGGGTACCCGAGCGGGTTCCAATACGGAGTGTGAAGAGAGGCGAGCACGTTCAACGGCTGGAGTTGGTCGATGGTGTCCAGGCGCGGAGCGCCGAGGTGGCCGGTGGGGGTGACGATCAGGTCCACGCGGTCCAGCAGGTCGGCTACCTGATGCTGAGCTATTCGCCGGACTCGTTGCGCCTGAACGTAATCCGCGGCGGTGACGGCTCCGCCGGCGGCGAGGATGATGCGGGTGCCGCGGCCGTAGTCGGTCCACCGCTCCAGCAGATCGCTGCGGTGGTAGGCGTGCGCCTCGGCCAGCATGACCACGATGTCGATGGCGACCACTTCGGGATACATCGGGATCTCGACCGGAACGATGGTCGCGCCCGCCTCGCGGAGCTCATCGAGGGCGGCCGTGAACCGTGCCGGCTGCTCGCGATCGATGCCTGCCGCGGCATAGCGGTCTAGATTGTCCACGCCGACGGTGATGCCGTGCAGATCGCCGGTCAGCGCTGCCGGATAGTCCTGAATCGGCGCCGGGGCGCTGACGGGATCCGAGGGGTCGTAGCCCGCCAGGACGGAGAGCAGCAGGGCGCAGTCGGCGGCGGTGCGGGCCATCGGACCGACGTGGTCCAGGGTGTAGCCCAGTGGCACGACACCGGATTTCGGGACACGGCCGAATGTCGGCTTCAGACCGGTGATTCCATTGAACGCGGCGGGGATCCGGATACTGCCGGCGGTGTCGGTGCCCACCGCGCCCAGGAACATTCCCGCCGCGACACCGCTGCCGGAGCCCGAGCTCGAGCCACCCGCCCAGCAGTCCAGGTCCCAGGGGGTGCGCGGGACCGGAAATGGCTTGTCCGGGTCCGGGATTCCGATCGCGAACTCCATGGTTGTGGTCTTACCCATGACGATGCCACCGGCGGCTTCCACACGGTCGACGGCGACCGCGCGCCCGACGGAATCCGCCCAGGCGGGATCGAGGACGAGGCTCTGGGCGGTGGTCGGGCCGTGCGGATGGGCCAGAATGTCCTTGATTCCCAACGGGATTCCATCCAGCGGCGATAGCGGTGCGCCCGCTGCGATCTTGGCGTCGACGCGTTCGGCTTGTTCTCGGGCGCGGTCGTCGAATCGGGCGAGGAACACACCGACCTCACTGTCGCGGCGGTCGGCATTGGCGGTGGCCTGTTCGACCAATTCCGCGGCGCTGATCTCGCCGTTCCGCAAGGCCGCAACGGCGCCGGTGAGGCTTTGCATGGTTGGCGCGACGGTGCTCACTTCGGCTCCTGGAAACGTCCGCCGGTCAGGGTTCCGGTCATATCGATGCGCACGACCCGGTCGATGCGCAATTGGAAGTCGCTGCACCAGGTTCCGAGTGCATAGTCGACGATCTCGCCGTCACGGTTGCGAATCGACTGCTCCAGCAACATGACGGGCTCTCCCGGCATCACATGCAGCAGCATGGCCGTGTAGTCATCGGCGCGTGCGGCCTGCACGCCGATGTCGAAGGCGTCGATATCGACGCCGCCGTGATGTAGCAGCGAATAGAAGTCATCGACGAACGCGACCCGGTCGACACGGGCCGCCTCGGGTGAGCGCAGGTAATTGGTGAAGATCGCCAGCGGGCGATCATCCAGCAGGAGCAGGTATTCGATGCACAGGCAGTCGTCGCCGGGGTCCACTCCGGTGAGCCGATCGCTGATCACCTCGGGCGCCGGAATCCACGCCCAATGCAGCAGCCTCGGCGCGATCCGGCCGAGCGCGAGATGCTCCTCGAGGGAACACCCCGCGGGTGGAAGTGCCCCGGTCACAATGTATTCCGACCGGATCGGCAGCGTGCCCATCCCCCGGCGGCGCTCGATCAATCCGGCCCGCCGCAGCAGGTCCAGCGCCTCGCGGACCACGTCGCGCGACGCGTGGTATTCGGCCATGAGCTCGGGTTCGGCCGGCAGCCTGCCGCTGCCGAAGGCCCCCGCGCGCAGGGCGGCGCGCAGGGCATCATGGAGGCGGCGGGCCAGCAGCTGCGATGCCGAGGGCAGCACCTCCCGCAACTGGTCGCGAAACCTCGCCCGCCCATCGCGGAAATCGTCCTGCCCGGCCGGGAGGGGTGGATGTGTTCTGAACTGCATGACCGCAGTGTGCGTCGGGGCCGGTGTTACGCGACGACGAATTCGGTTAACATCCAGTTACGCGATCGGTGCGGCATTGTCCACACTCGTTGACCTGCTGTTTCGCGCAACGGCATGACAGGTTTCGCGGCTCGCGCGGACATGGGCGGTCGTCGGACCTGCTGCCGAAGGACATTTCGCGGGTGCTCACCCATCCGGTGGCCGGGTGGGGGCGCAGTCGTTTCGTCGGCGCGGTAAACGGCAGGGCAGTGCGTCCGACGCAACGGTGAATGAGCGCACGGGCCAAGATCAGGGAGAGAGTTATTCGACGACCCGAACATGCTCGGCCCGCACCGTGTCATCAGTTTCCAGTGAGGGCACGTACGTGACCCGCATGCCCTCGGTGACGAACGTAAGGTCATCGATCGCTTCCCGGCTGATACGGACCTCGCTTCCATCGTCGCCATTGATGTACCCGTAGCCCCGGGCTTGGTTGAACCATCTGACCACTCCGCTGACCCGGTCGCTCATTGCTGGCTCCCTCCATACCGATCTGGACAGCTGAACATCTCCTGCCGGTCGAACGCCTGACAATGCGCGAACAGCATTGTGCGACTGTGTATTACGCCTGAGCATTGGACTAGCGGCAGATCGTTTCGGCACAACCGTCCAGAACCAGAACCCGGGAAGGGTCCCGAGGAGCGGCATGGTCGAGCCGAGCGACGAAAGCGTCGATCTGTGCGTTCAGCCAGAGGAGCGACGGCGATTGCCTAATCGATCGCTGATTTCAGTCGCCACAGCTGAGAGGACAGGATCTGCGGCGGCATGGATTTGGTAGATACGAGGGGCTTCAACGAGATCTCGGAGGTACTGGGATCGAGGTCCGATAAGGTCCAAACGCGGGTGGGGTCGGAGCTCGATGCGATGGTGTAGGCATTCTGGGAGTCCTGGTATTGGATCCGCCAGTCCTGGTCCTGGTCGTCGAAAATGGTGGCGACGAGGTTTCCGTCGAGGATGCCGGTATATGGGTAACCGCCAATGGCGAGGCTGAACACCTTGTCGTCGACTTGCCTGACGGCCCAAGAGGTTACCGGCCCTCCCAGGTAGACGCGCTGCCATGCCGTGCGAATGAGGTTGATACTGACCGTTCGCTGGCCATTCGCCATGCTGCTGATCTCGAACATCCCCGAGCTCATTGTCATGATGCGTCCTATCCTCGGATGATTACGACCTATGTTCGTGTCACTGGGGAACGCCTAGACCGATCAAGCATAGGATGCGAGCGGCAGCCTTGGCGCAGATCGGAGAAAGCGAACCAAGGCGACAGTTCGGACACCTCTGTCGACGCTGGATCTCCGGCGAGTGCATAACTATCACCGGCATGAGCCCCGGTGTGGCACAGCAGTTCTGGGACTTCCTCGCCGTCGGCCCACTGGCCGGGGTTGACCGTGTAGACGCCAGGATCGTCGAACACCGCCCGGGCGGCGGAAGCGAGGGGCGTGATATCGGTTGTGCGCCCAACCAAAGGGGTATCCGCCGACAGCCGGAGGTCAGCCAATTCTTTGAGCTGCCCTCCGGGCTGCGGTGCAAAGGTCGGAGGGAACGTGGGGGGTGTCTCTCAGCTGCGGGCTAGAGCTGCTCGATTTTCAGCATTTCGCAGGAGAGAGTGACGGTCTCGCTCGCTGACCCAGCGCTGCCGGACGAGAGCGAGGGAACGTTCCACGAGCGAGTCCAAGCGTCTATCAGAATCATCGCCCGGACGGGCTTCCCATGGTTGTCCAGTTCGGTGATCGTGATGTTCGTTCTCGAGCCGAGGGGGTCCTTCAGTGACTGCCGGATCCAGCGATCGAAAACCTCGCTCTTGTCCGGGTTCCGGGTGATGGTCACCTCACGCTGCTCGGCCTCCGGCTGTCGGCCATCGTGTCCATCGCCGAGACCTGACACCACGTTGCGCACCTGTTCCGCAAAGAATCTGTCCAGATCGATGCGGAACATGCCCGTGCTGATCTTGTCGTGGGTTCGCATGTCGACCTCCTGAATTCGTAACCGGTGGGTTTCTCCCTCGTGAGGCAATGCCATTCGAGAGTACGGTGTGGACGGGCCGCCAGAGTGGGAAGTTGCGGTCTTCTCGATCAACGGCCGCCCGCCGTTTGCACCACCCGGCGACCTCACGCTCCATACGCCACCGGCCCCCACGCCAGAGCACGGGTGTTCGGAAAATGACCAGGCTGCGCGAGCGGACAGGCACTTGGGCGAGGTGTCCACGCTGGGGTTCCGAACTGGCTGGGGTTCCGGACTGGCAGAGACCGGTATTCAGGTAGTCGGCACGGTGGCCGTGTGCTCTGCGAGCCGGTGCCGGCCACCGGCCGAGGGCGCCACCGCGGCAGGGCGCACGACTGTGGGCGTGTCCAGCAGAACGTGCAGACGGGCGATGAAGACGTCGATGCTGCCGTAGCGCGCGAGGACCTGCGCGAGCAGCTCGTGCACGGTCGATCCCATCAGATCGGTCATTTCACCCCATTAAGGTTCACCGACCGGTCGGGCCGGTTCTGTCTGGCATTCTGCACGACAATCTCGATAAGGTAGCTAATTCCGAGATATCGGTGACCTTCCGTGCCTGGGCACTCTCGATTCGTGCCACCAGCGCGGTATTCGGGCCGTTCGGCGCAGGATCTCGGTACGGTGCGATGCGGGTGAGCTGATCGTGGAGCGTGGCGGGGATCCGGGTGCGGTTATCGCGCCGCATTCTCACTTCGGATCATCCGGCCGGGGTCAATGTGGACGGCTCCGGAATCGGTGCCCCGCTTCGCCGACTCCGAGCGGTGCATCGTGCTCGGCGGCCGGGTGGATCGGCCCGCAGATTCTTTCGATCCACTCGGCCTGAGCAGCAGTTGGACCGTCACGGTGGAAATGGTCGTTTGTGATGAGGCGGGTACGGGCCGCCGTCGCCCGTGTGGTCGGACTGCTCCGAGCGGTCCGGTAATCGGTCGAGGGAAGTGCTGGAGTGCGGATGTTCATCAGTGGCCGGCAGCCGCTCTGGTGATGGGGCCCATGTCGTCATCGGCGCCCCGCGGCCGGTCGCCGGGTGCGCCCGTGGTGATAGGCGTTCGGACTCGTCGATGACGACCAGATCGATGTAGTCGACCGTCTCGTGCACGCGCCGGCCGGGGGCTACGTGCTGGTCGATGCAGATGTTGACGCGGCTGTAGAGCTGCTTGATGTCGTCGCGCAGTTCGCGCAGGGGTACGGCGACGTTGGGTGTGTAGAACACGGTGTGGCCGCGGAATACGCTGGGTGCGTGTACGTTCCGTGCGCGACCTTCCGCCGCACCCCGCTCGAACGGTTCGACCAGGAGCTCGCGTGGCACCTGGACGACCAATGGTTCTTCGCCGCCGGTGCCTGCCACATACTCGCCTACGCCTTCCTCGCCATCCACCCGGACGTATTCACCCCGAAAGGCTTGTGGCCCGCCAACTCCCGCGACCCCAGCCACGTCTACGTCTCCGACGGCACCTGGGCCTTCGACCACTGCGGTTGGACCCTCGAACACGAGCTGCTCACCGTCTCCCGCGCCGCCGAGCCCGCCGCGGACTACCAGGCCCGGCCGATCACCCTGGAGTTCGACGAACTCTGCGCCCGGCACTGGCACCGCACCCGCGCTGAATACCCGCACGACCCTTGGTCCCGCGCCCACACCTACATCGCCCGGTTCGCCGATCTCCGCGGTGCCCAGCTGCCTCCGCGGGGCCACACCCCGACCAGCAAAGGACCCCTGCTGTGACGCAGGGGCCCTTTGGGTTTCGGCAGACTGAGCAGTCAGGCCGCGTGGTCGAATCGGGGTTCTGGTAGCGACCCAATGTGTCTCGTGAACGTTCGTAACCGAGACGTTCTCGATCAGTTCGTGTGTCTCTGTCATTGTGTTGCGCAATGTTGCGCGGTAGCGTGCTGGGCGTGCAGCGCGCTTACTTCACTACGACGCCGGACGACGTCCCGGCGCGCTGACTCTGTTCTGATCAAAGCCCCGGGCGGATGCCCGGGGCTTTCGCGTGTGGTCATCCGCCTTCGACTGGAAGGAAGACCTACGTGTACGACCACCGAAAACTGGGCCGGGAACTCGGCCTGTTCGACACCGACCCACTGATCGGGGCTGGACTACCGTACTGGCTACCCGACGGTGCGATCGTGCGTCACAGTCTCGAGGAATACATCCGCACCGCAGAGCGGGCAGCGGGCTACCAGCACGTGTACTCGCCGGTGCTCGGCAAACGAGAACTCTACGAAATCTCGGGCCACTGGGCACATTACAACGACGACATGTACCCGCCGATGGACATCGGTGGTGAGCAGGTGGTGCTGCGTCCCAGCCTCTGCCCGCACCACGCGGTGATGTACCGGTCCCGTTCCCACAGCTACCGCGAACTGCCCCTGCGAATCGCCGAACTCGGCGCCATGTACCGCTCAGAGCTGTCCGGTGTCCTCGGCGGTCTGACCCGAGTGCGATGTATCCAGCTCAACGACGCGCACATCTTCTGCACCCTCGACCAGGTCGCCGAAGAAGCTGCCGCCGCGCTGGCACTGATCGGCTCCGCCTACCGGGCTATGGGGATCACCAGCGCTCGTTACCGGCTCTCACTGCCAGGTGCTGGCGGAAAATACGTTGCAGCACCGGACATGTGGCAGCGTGCGAGCAAGATTCTGAGCGAGGTGCTCGACCGATCCGGCATGTCGTATGAGGCCGTCGAGGGCGAAGCCGCGTTCTACGGCCCGAAGATAGACATTCAGGTCAGCGACCACGCCGGCCGCGAATCGACCCTGTCCACCGTGCAGGTCGACTTCCATCAACCCGAGCAGTTCGACCTGCACTACATCGGAGCCGATGGAGCAAAGCACCGGCCGGTCATGGTGCACCGCAGCATCATCGGCAGCGTCGAGCGTGCGGTCGCGCACCTCATCGAACACCACGGCGGGGCCTTCCCAGCCTGGCTGGCCCCGGTCCAGGTAGTGCTATTGCCGGTTTCCGACGCCCAGGAACCCGCCGCCGACCAGCTCCTCGAGCGCTGCCTGCGCGCGGGCCTGCGCGCACAGGTGGTCAGCAGCGAAGCAGGAAGCCTCGGCGCGAGGGTACGCGAAACCCGGCTGGCGCCATATCAGTTCATTCTCGGCCAGATCGAAGCCGGCAACGGAGACGTGGCGGTACGACTGCGCGACGGGCGTCGTCTACCCACCCAGTCGTCCGGTGACGCCATAGCTCGCATCCGAGCACTGATCCAGGCCCACGACCCCCGCTTGTGGATCGACTGATCCTCGCCTGCGGCCCCTGAGCCACCGGTCTCTCGCTGCCTCGTCGGCGTCCTGCGTTCGAAGATGGCTGTTTCGAATGCAGGACGCCGAGCACTGGCCAGCGGAACGTCGTCCAGGACTGCAAGAACACCGCCACCGACCACTGCGAGTCACAAACGCGAGCAGTCCCATGTTGAAGATCCGTGGTCCGCCCGCGAATCGGCGTTCGGAAGTACGTTCGGCAACGAGACTGCGGGTGAGTGAATTGTGAGCGATGTGGCGGGATTTCCAACACAATCGAGCGGTGCTCGTGTGGATGAGGAAGCGCAACAGGGCGATTGGTCGATTCGCGGGCCGGATCAGGTTGCTTCCCGCGGCCGCGCCGGCGTTGTGCGCTTGCCGAGGGCGTAATCGAGCGACATCGCGACAACCACTGAGCCGACAGGGTCGCCCCGCCCGGGATGCGGAGGGCCGGCGGCCGAGATCCCGGCCGTAGGCCGAGGAGCTGCGCGGATGGCGCGATATCGGTGTGGGAGGCGGCGTGTAGTCGGCTATATCCGAGTCCCACACCCAGGTGCGTTGCCGAGGGGAGTTGCTGTTCGTCGCGCAATCGATCAGGAGAGCCAGTCGGAGTAATGGGTGGGGGCGAGATGGGCGTCTCTATCGGTGAGGACGTCACCTTTGACGAGGGCGAACATGCCGGCGGTGGGGTCGGTGACGACGGTTCGGCCGCCGCCTTTGCGGGCCAATGTAATTCGGCCCAATTCGTCGAGTGGGAAGATCTCGGGTCCGGCGATGTTGCGGGCGCCGTTCAAAGGGGCGCCTATCGCGACTTCTGCCACCGCGGCGGCGACGTCCTTCGCGGCGATCGGCTGGATCGGCGTCGTGGGCAATCGGACGGTGTCACCGTCGGTGGTCCACGACAGCACGGCGTCGATGAACTCCATGAACTGTGTGGCCCGGACGATGGAGTAGGGGATCGGACCGGCCGCCAGGATGTTCTCCTGCAACACTTTTGCCCGGTAGTAGTCCAGGTCCGGCACTTGGTCCGCGCCGATGATCGACAGGATGACGAAATGGTCGACACCCTGGCTGTGGGCAGCGGTCAGGAGGTTGTCCATGGAGGTCTGGAAGAACGCCGGAGAGGCGTCGTCGAAGGTCGGAGAATTGGTCAAGTTGACGACGACGTCGGCGCCGGCCAGGGCTTCGTTCAATCCATTGCCGCTGATGACATCGACACCGGTGGAATGCGAGTGCGGTATCGCCCGGTGTCCGGCGGCATTCAGATCCTCGACGACCTGCGATCCGATCAGTCCGGTGCCGCCGATGACTGCGAGTTCCATGAGGTGTCCTTCCGGATGGGATATCGACCTGCCTGATTTCGTGAAACCTGTTGTGGTTGCGCCGAATACGTCTCAGCGCCGCCGCTTCCGGCTGCTAGGTGGTGCGGTAGAACTCGCCCGCGGTGACGGTGGCGGGCACCCCGAGTTCGGTGGCTACCGCAGTGATCGCGCTATCGCCGACGGTGAGGTCGGCGCGGCCGTCGGTGGTGAAATACGGTGCGATGAAAGTCTTGTAGTCGGCTCGGACTTCGTCCGCGGTGTGCCGGCCGAGGAAGGTTCGCAGATACGGCACCGTGGTATCGGCGTCGTCGTGGATCACCTGTAGCGCACGACGGTGGGCTCGTACGACGGCCTGGACAGCGGGGGCCTCAGGGCTGAGACAGGTGGGATCGACGGCTACACCGACGGTAGGGATCCGGAAGAGGTCGCCGACCCAGGCCACTACCTGCCAGCCCTCCGCTGTGGCGACCGCTTCGGGTGCCATGGTGCTGCCGACGACGGCGGCGTCGATCGTGCCGTCGTGCAGCATGCGCAGGTCCATCCCGTAGTCGCCGGGCGGGCGGACGATCGGGTGGATGTCGTGGTCCGGGTCCAGGCCGGCCCGACGTAGCGCGAGAAAATCAGGGTGTGTTGGAAGCAACGACGGCCAACGGCCGCCGACCGATGTCGATGGGGCCGAGTTTCGCTTCAACGTCTGAGCCGGGTGCGCGCGAGCGGCCCACCGCGCGGTGCACGGCGGGGCCGTGACCTCGCTCTGCGCGTCAGATGCAGATGTTGAAGATGAAGAAGCCCAGCGGGATGCCGAAGCAGAACGTGACCGAGCCGAAGGTGTCGGTGACCGGCACAGGTGTGGGCGGGGCGGCCGTTGCGGCAGGAGCGGCCAGCCCGGCGACCGACAGGGCGATGCCCGTCGCGGCGATTAACGAGGCAATCCTGGTTTTCATTTTTGTGTTCCGTTCCTTCGATGAACGATGGCGGTCTGACCCCCGACCCGGAACAGCTGCCTAATCGATCTTCCGCCGATGACCTCCCGGCGACAACCCCCCGCCTTACACTGCTAAACGCCAGTTCGGCTTGTGTTTGCGGAGGTTCGGTGACGGGTGGTGAGGTTCGGCGGCGGCCGGGCGGTAGGTCCGCCCGGGTGCGGGAGGCCGTGCTCGAGGCGGCGTTGAATGTGCTGGCGGACAAAGGGGTCGGCGAGTTCGCGGTATCGGATGTGGTCGCGGCGTCGGGGGTGCACGAGACGACGATCTATCGGCGTTGGGGCAGCCGGGACGAGCTGATCATCGACACCCTGCTGAGCTACAGCGAACAGCGGATACCGGTGCCCGATACCGGGGCGATCCGGACCGACCTCTACGAACTGCTCGACGCCGTCGCGGCCTACCTCGGCACGCCGCACGGCCGGGCGCTCAATCAGGCGCTGTCGTTCGGCGGTGGCGAACCGCGGTGGGTGCGCGTGCGGGAGGCGTTCTGGACCACGCGGCTGGAACTGACCCGGCCGATCGTCGAGCGCGGCATCGACCGCGGCGAGCTGCCCGCCGGGACCGACCCGCGGTTGCTGCTCGAAACCTTGATCGCGCCACTGCAATTCCGCACGCTGGTCACCCGGAAACCGATCGACCCGCAGCTGTGTGTCCGCCTCGTCGACCTGCTGCTCGACGGTGCGATCTCCGGTCCGCGGCCGTGATCACCGCATCGACGACGTTCCGGCCGCGACCGGGGCCGCCGCGATCGTCCAATTGCTGAACTCCGTGGCCAGGTGCCACTGGTGTTCGCGAATCAGCCGGGCGGGGAACACCCCCGGGAACTGCCGCGCTCGCCATGCCGTCTCCCTAAAACTAGTTGAACTAGCGTTAAAAGTGGCGGGGTGCCTGCTAAAAGCAAGAGACGCCCGCGTTTGTGGCCACCACTCGCTGCCCGGTGAACGTCGAACCCCTCCGGTGCCGCCGAAGTGGCTGTGTGGCAAGGTGTTCGAGTGGTCGAATCGCTCAGCGAGCGGGATATGGAAAATCTGCTGACGGCTGTCGGCATTGCGCGGCGGTCGCGTGAGCACGGCAATCATCCATTCGGGGCGGTGCTGGCCGAGCCCGGGGGAAGGGTGTTGCTGGAGGCGGAGAACACGGTGATCACCGCGCGCGACGCGACAGGACATGCGGAAACGAATCTGGTGCGGCTGGCGAGCGCCGGCTATGACGCCGAGTTTCTGCGTGGCTGCACGCTTTACGCCAGTACCGAACCCTGCGCGATGTGCGCCGGGGCGATCTACTGGGGAAATATCGGGCGGGTGGTTTATGCACTCGGTGAGGACCAACTCTTGGCCCTGACCGGTGCGGATCCCGAGAACCCGACCATGGCGCTGCCCTGCCGTGCGGTATTCGCCGCCGGTCAGCGCGCGCTGCCGGTCATCGGTCCGATCGAGCTTGCGGACGCAAGGGCGGTACACGACGGTTTCTGGCGGGGAAGACCGGCGTAGTAATACCTTCCAGCGCATAGGTATTCGCATTTCCGGCAGCCCGAAAGGGGGTCGCCGGCAGGTAGCGGATGGCCGTGCCTGCAAACGCTGTAAGACACCTGCGAAATAACCCGTGCGACGCGCGGTAGAGCGCATGAAATTTACATGCCGCCTGCGGCGCGGTGCGCTGGTGTTCCGCTATCGTTCATCCCACTATCCGATGCTGCTACTGGCGCGCCAGGGCTGGTTCGTCGATTCCGGAGTGTGTGGCCGGGGCGGCCATTGCCTGACGCGAGCCCCCGACCCCTTCTGAAAGATCGAGGGAACGTGCCCGTACCCGTAACTCTGACCGGCCGTCTGGTACGGCTGGAACCCCTTGCGCCGCAGCATGCCTCGGGGCTCGCGGAGGCTGCTGCGGGGAACCGAGACGACTACGCCTTCACGCCTGTCCCACACGGTGTGGACGAGGCGCTGGAATACGTCGCTCAGGCCCTTTCCGGGCATGCCTCGGGCACCTCGCTGGCCTTCGCCATCATCGCCGTCGCCAGTGGACGGGTGCTGGGCTCGACCCGGTTCACCCGTTTCGACTACTGGCAGGGTCCGGTGGTGTGGCCGCTGGTGCACGGCCTGCCGAGCGGAGATCCCCTGCTCGCGGTGCCCGACGCCGCCGAGATCGGCAATAGCTGGCTGTCTCCGCAGGCGCGCGGCGCGGGCATCAATCTGGAGTCCAAGCTGCTGTTGCTGCAGCACGCCTTCGAGGTGTGGCGGGTGCGGCGGATCGCCATGCGCGCGGATGTCCGAAATCTTCGGTCCCGCTTGGCGATCGAGCGTCTCGGCGCCACCAGCGACGGGGTGCGGCGCGCGCACTCGCGCGGGCTGGACGGCGAGGTGCGCAGCACCGCCTTCTACTCCATCCTGGACGAGGAGTGGCCGACTGTCCGGGCCACCATCGAGGGCCAGCTGGCGGCGTTGCCGACCGGGCAGGGCGCGCGCAGCCGTCTGGTGGGCGCGTAACCGGGCCGTACAGCGACCGGGTGGCCGACCGGATCGACCGTAAGACGGGTCGGTCCGATCGGTGTCCGGCGACTATAATTCCGGGTGTTGCACCGGTCGGGCGTCGAGGAGAGATCTGTCCGAGTCTGGTAACTCGACGAGCCGGCACGATTCGGATGACGAAGCCAGCAACCCCTCCCGTTAAGGAGTGGCGCATGACCGACCCCATGCGCACCAAGGTCTGCCTCTGCGAGAGTCTGTCCGGATCCCCGGTGCTCAGCCTCTTCCTCGTCCCCGAACCCCGCGTGCCCGGTGCCAGCGTGCTGCACCTGGTGGAGCAGACACCGTTGTCCGGGAGGTCGATTCCGCGCCCCAACCCGCATCTCATCGAGTGGCTGCAGGAGCACGGCTCGCCCGCCATCCGCGCCCGCTTCCGCGCCTTCGCGGCCGGGCAGCACGACCCGCACAGTGTGCACGCGGTGCTGCACGATCACTTCATCGTCGACCCCGGCCCCATCGGCCTGGACATGGACGATCCGGACGAGATGACCCGGCTCGCACTGCTCCCCGAACACTGGCTCGGCCCGCGGCGCATCGACGACTTCCACGACCAGGCCGTGCGTAGCACCATGCTCGCGGTCTATCGGCACTTCGGCGTGGACCAGCGCATACCGCTCATGTATCACGGCTATGCCGAACCCGAGGACGGCTGGTTCGAGGTCCCCGCCGCCGAGGCCTGACCGGGCTAGTCGAACGGCACCACCGTCAGCAGCCACCACGGCCGCTGCGGAGACTGGAACTCGAAGGTCTGCACGTACATCCGGCGTTCCCGGCGGGTCAGCGGATCGTTCATCAGCACCGTGCGCTCGCGTGGCTCCGGGGGGACGACATGGCTGTGCCACAAGCGATCCCAGTCCGGGGAGCGGCGCGCCAGGTTGACGATCTCCTCGACTCGATCCGGCCGCAGCTCGGGGGCGGCGGACCGGAAGGCCGACACCATGACCTGTGCCTCGGCCTCCCAGTCGCCCAGCCGGTAGCGGGCCATGGGTTCCAGCAGGATCGCCGTCATCAGGTTCGCGCCCGGACCGGTGCCCGGAAACAGGTTCCGGAAGGCTTCGTTCGCGGCCACCACGTCGTAGCCACCGTCGTGCAGGCAGGCCGGATGCGGAAGGCTGTGCAGGACCGCGAGATCGGCGTCCGGCGGCAGGGAGGGGGCGAACACTCTAGGCAGTGTGCGGGACAACTCTTCGGAGCGTCTTCGTATCGAGTTAAGCCCCATCACAAGACTGGGTACTGCCGCAGAATTTCTGTCATATTGAGAGGATCCTGTTTGGTTTTATTCGAAGTGGGTACGGGGGTCGCACAGCGACATGGCGCTCATACGCATCGGGGTGCTGGGCCCACTGCACATCAGCATCGACGGTCAGCGCGTGCCTCCGGGCGCGCCCATGCAGTGCGCGGTGCTGGGACGACTGGTCGCCGCAGGTGGCCGGGTGGTGCCGACCGAACGGCTCATCGACGACCTCTGGCACGGTGACCCGCCCGCCAAAGCCGTTGCGGCGCTGCAGGTGTACATCCACAACCTGCGCCGGGTCTTCGAGCCGGACCGGCCGCGGCGGGCGCACTCGCGCGTCATCGTGTCCGAATCACACGGCTACGCGCTCAATCTCGAGCCGTCCCAAGTGGACTCCTGGCACTTCGAACAACTGCTGCACGGTCACGAGGCCGCCATGCGCGACCCCGCCGGGCGACCCGACCCGCTGGAACAGGTGCGGGTGCTGGACGCCGCCCTGGCGTGCTGGCACGGCGGCGCCTTCGAATCCTTCCCCGGAATGCCGTGGGCGGCACAGGAGACCGCCCGCCTGCAGGCCCTGCGGCTGACCGCCGCCGAACTGCGCGCCCAGGCGGCGCTGGAACTGAACCGGCCCGCCGAGGTGGTGCTGGCGCTGCGGCCCATCCTGGAAGAGCATCCCGGACGCGAGGAATGCGCGCGGCTGTTGGCCGTCGCCCAGTACCGACTGGGACAGTCGCTGGACGCACTCGCGACGGTGCGCCGCAGCCGTGAATTCCTGACCCTGGAATTCGGGGTGGATCCCGGTCCTGGACTGCGGGATTTGGAGACCGCCATCCTCACCCACTCGGTGGACAACGAGACGGTCACCCCGCCCGCACCCGCGCGGCCCGCCGAACCCGAACCGCTGCTCGATCCGGAACCCTTGCCGGACACCGGATATGCCACACAGCGCGCCGCCGTGCTGGCCGCCGCCGCCGCCGCGTCCGCCGGGCACGTGCGGCTGGTCTGGCTCTCCGGTGAGGCCGGAGCCGGAAAGACCACCCTCGCCACCGTCCTCACCACACACCTGGGCGACCGCGGCTGGACCACCGTGTTCGGCCGCTGCCCCGAGGTCGAGTCCGCACCGCCCGCCTGGGCCTGGGCCGAGGTGCTCACCGGCCTCGACGCCGCCGACCCCGAAACCTTCACCGCCGCCGACGCTTTCACCCTGGCCCGGCGGGTGGTCCGCTCCTGCCGCGAACGCTCGGCTGGAACACCGATCGCCATCGTGCTCGAGGACGTGCACGGCGCCGACACCGCCACCCTGCAGGTGCTGCGGCAGGTGGTGAACTGGCTACGGGACCGCCCGATCCTCATCGTCGCCACCCTGCGCGGCACCGAGGCGGGCCTGGGCGTCCGCGACACCGCCGCCGCTCTGGCCCTGTTCACCGCCGACCGCCTCGAACTCGACGGCCTCGACATGGCGGGCACCCGCCGCGCCGCGGCCGCGGCCGGGCTCGCCGCCCCCGACGACCGCACCGTCGAGCTGCTACGCCGGCGTACCGGCGGCAACCCACTGTTCGTGCGCGAACTCGCCAAACTCGTTGCCACCCAGGGCACCACCGACGGCCTGCCCGACAGCGTGCGCGACCTGCTGGGCCGGCGCATCGGCCAGCTCCCCGCCGACGTCGTGGACCTGCTGCGCCACCTCTCGGTCTGGGGCGAGGACAGCGACATCACCACCCTCGCCGCGTCCGCCGACCACCCCGCCGACACCGTCATCGACCTGATCGCCACCGCCGAATCCGCGCGCCTGCTGCGCACCGACCGGGCCGGCCGCGTCACCTTCGATCACGCCCTGGTCCGCGAAACCGTCTACTACGACCTCCCCACCCTGCGCCGTACCCGAATGCACTGGGCCGCTTTCGAATACCTGCGCAGCGACCCGGAACCCGGGGCGACAGCACCGGGCTCGACCCGCGCGGAGGTCGCGCCCGGCGGCCGGTACGACGGACGACCCGACCCCCGAACCGGGACGGAAGACCTTCCGGGCACGGGGAACCGGGTGCTCAGCGCGCTGTGGGGAGCCGACCATCTGGTCGCGGCGCTCCTCGGGTCGCCGCGGCCCAGGGCCACGCGTCGCACCGACCGGACGCTCGCGGCCCTCCGCGGGGCCGACGAGGTGGCCACGGACTCGTCGACCGGGCAGACGGAACCGGACGCCGCGGTGATCGCCGATCCCGGCACGGTCGTCCCCACCGGCCCCGGCCCGATCACCGAGTTCGCCTATGCCGGAACGAGTTCCGCGCACGATGCGGTCTACGTACCGCGCGGGCGGGACATCGATGCGCTGGCACATCACGCGGCGCTGGGGGCGGATGCCGAAACCGCCACGGTGGCCCTGCCATACGTCCGCGCGGCGGCGCGGCGGTGTGTGGAGCGGCGGATGCGAGCCGATGCCGTGCGGCGGTGGCGATCGGTGCTCGCGCTGCACGATCTCGCCGGGCACGCCGCCGCGGGAGCCGCACGCGCGGATCGGCTCGCGGTGCTCGAGGCGCGATGCGAGCTGGTGGTGGCGCTGGCCTACGACGGGCAGCACATCGCCGCGCGGGCGGCGCGCGAGCAAGCGCTCGATCTGGCCGAATCACTCGGCGGCACAGCGTCATCGCCGGGCGGGACGGAGCTGCTCGCGCACGCCGTCACCTGCTGGCCGACGCCGCTCATCTGGTCGGTGCACGACTGGCACACCCCGGACCCGCGCATCCGCGAACCGCTGCGCCTGGCCTGCGTCGATACCGCGTTGCCGGTGCGCACGCGAATTCTGTTGCATGTCACCGCCGTGTTCGATCGCGCCGTCGAGGAACCCTCGGCGGCCCGCATCCTGGCCGGCGCGGCCATGGCCCTGGTCGAACCGCTCGATGACCCCGACCTGCTGTGCACGGTCCTCAACGCGCAAGCGTTCGCCGCCTTCGCGGCGGGTGGCTTCCTGCGCGCCCACGACCTCGAACGGTATGCGACCCGGCTGCTCGAGGTGTCCTCCGCGGCCGAACTCACCGAATTCCGCGCGCTCGCACACTATCTGCTGTTCCGCGCCTCTCTGGCCGACGCCGACCTGGTGGCCGCCGCCGAACACGCCGGACGGGCCGGCGAATACGCCACCGATGGACAGCTACGGCACCTGCTGGACGCCATCGCGCCCTTCGGCATGGTGCTGGAACTGTTGCGCGGCAATACCGATGAGGTGCTGCGCCTGCTCGGCAAGGGCTCCGGCGAACTGGACGACCTGGTGGCGCACTCCGGCGAGGGCGCGGCGGAGCCGACCCGCGACGCCAATGCACTGCACGTCGGCATCTCCGTCTCCATCGGCTGGCTGCGCAATGACATGTCCGTCTACCTGAACGATCTGCGCGAGCGCACCGCCCTCAAACCGGAGCTGTTCATCCACGGTTACGCACTGGCCCTGGTGCATTCGGGCCGCCCGGAGGAGGCCCGTCGCGTGCTGGCCGCCGCACCCTCACTGGCCCCGCAGTTCTGGTCCACCTTCACCGGAGTGAAGGCCCGCCTCGCCATCGCCCTCGAGGATCCGGCCATGGCGCTGGGTGTCTACCAGCAGCTGCTGCCGTACTCGGGCACCGTCTGCGGTCTGGAGACCGGCGCTTCGGTGCTCGGGCCCATGGACTACATCCTCGCCGAGCTGGCCACCTACCTCGACGACCCCGAGCGGGCCGCCGGTCACCGCGCCGACGCCGAGGAACTGGAGGCCAGACTGCAATCCGAGCTGGCCGAACTCGCACCCCAGGGTGTCGGGCTCGTGCAGGCCGGCCGCCTCGGTCCGATGGGCCGCAGCCGGCTGGTCCACCGACCCTGAGGGAACTCCGCGGCCGGGTGGAACGCCCTACCCGGTAAGGCCGACGGCCGGCCGGGACGGGGGAGGGCCGAATGACAGTCGAGCTCGAGCGCCCGCGGCGCAGACGGCGACGATGGCTGGTGGTGGGTGCCGTTGCGCTGGTGGTGATTTCGGCGCTGAGTGCCGGGGGAGTGTTCGGCGTGCGGTGGTGGCAGCAGCACCGGCACGAGGAGTCCTACGGCCCGCGGGAGCTGGACGGGCGCCTGCTGCACGACTTTCCGGAGGTCGATTCCGTCGGGTTGAGTCCCGAGCAGACGCAGGTGGTCGATGTCCTGCGTCAGCAATTCGAGGAACAGAGCGGCCGGGACAAATACTCTGAGGGCATTGCCGAACCCTGGTGCGCCGACTTCGTCAGCTGGGTGATGCGGGCGGCCGGACAACCGTTGAGCAATCCGAATTCCGGATCCTGGCGGATTCCCGGCGTGTACACCATGGAGGAGTACTACCGGTGGCAGCATCGTTTCGAGCAGGCGAACAACGGATATCTCCCGCGGGTCGGCGATGTGGTGATGTACTCGGATTCCAGTGTGTTCCATCAGCACACGAATATCGTTATCGCGGCGGATTCGTATACCATCACCACGGTGGGCGGCAATGAGGCCGGTGAATCCGGCGGTGTCGCCATCCACAAATTCCGCCCGTCCGGCACATCGGGGCTGGTCGGATTCGGGTGATTGGGAACACGCTGATTCCACATTCTGGAAACACGCGGGGCGGGGTGTACAACTGAGCGCACCTTCCGCTTACGATGGGTTTCGGCGGCGCCCGGCAGCGTCGTCGATTGATCCCTGTCCTGCTGCCCCCTCATCGGCAGGACAGGGGTCCCCGCCCGACGAAAGTAGCTGATGACGTCGTCCGACCAACCGACCTGGATCGATTACGCCGAATTCGGCGAACGTTTCGTGGCGGCGGCGGTGACGGAAACCCGGATCGAGTCTGCGGTCTCCAGCGTGGCCGGGCGGGGAATCACCATCGGCCCCTTCGGAATCGGGCCCGCCGGGCTCGCCCGTTTCGTGGCCAAGGGCAGCATCGGCAAACCCACCGTGATTCGGCGCGGGCCGCACGTGCACTT
Source organism: Nocardia sp. NPDC046763 (assembly GCF_040645495.1). Classification (NCBI taxonomy): domain Bacteria; kingdom Bacillati; phylum Actinomycetota; class Actinomycetes; order Mycobacteriales; family Nocardiaceae; genus Nocardia; species Nocardia sp. NPDC046763. The sequence continues at coordinate 521,960 of NZ_JBEYYI010000001.1, forward strand.
CGACGTCATGCTCCCGGTGAAGCTGCGGGTCGACGTCACCCTCGGCGGGCAGCGGCTGCGGCTGGAGGCGGTTGTGGAGATCGACCTCGCCATGCATGCCCGCACCGCCGATCCGCTGCTCATCGTCATCGATATTCCCCCGGTCACCGGCCGCGACGTCAGCTTCGTCATGCGCGCGCAGGCCATCGGCAGCGCCTGGGAACTGCTGCTGGACCCCATCGCCAAACTGGTGCAGCGCGAGGTCGCCAATCGTCTCAACGGCATTCTGGCCGACCCGGATTCGCAACGCGGCCGCACCTTCGACGTGCAGGCCATCATGGACGGCACCCGCTCGGCCTACCGCGGGCGGCCCACCCACGAGTGGATCGGCTATGACGAATTCGGCCGCCGGTTCTTCGCGCGCATCGTGACCACGGAACGGGTGCGGCAGGTCGTGGAATCGATGGCGGGCAAGCCCATCGAGGTCGGCCCGCTGCGCACCGGCCCGGGCAACAAGGCCGAGGTCTGGGTGCAGGGCAGTGTGCGGCTGCCCCGGGTCGCCGCCGCCGGCCCGGTCACCGTCACCCCTGTGCCCGAGCCGCGGATCGCCGAATTGCCCCATGCCGCAGCCGAATCGGCGGCGGCCGCGGCGCACGCGAACTCCCATGATCCGGCGCTGGTGCGCTTCGACCTCACCATTCCGGTGAGCCTGGACATCTCCGTGGACGTGCTCAAGACCAACCGCTATCGGGCCGAGCTGCAGGTGCCGGTGGCCCTCACCGCGCGTGCTGCCGATCCGTTGCTGATCGTCATCGACGCGGTGCCGCCGCGTGCCCGCGATATCGATCTGGAGATGACCGCGGAGGGCTGGCGGGCGGCCGCGCTGGGCAAGCTGGCCGGCATGCGCAAGCAGATCGCTGCCCAGGTGGCGACGGTCGTGCGGGCCGAGGTGGCCGACGTGTCGCGCCGGACCATCGATGTGGGCGCCCGGCTGGACTCGACGCGCGTCTGAGGTCCCCGGCCGCAGCAATTCGATAGCTGTTTGTTCGCCACCGGCCGGTCGTCGCCCGGTTTCGCCCCGATGTGACATATGGTGCCGATGTGCTCGATGAGTCTGGCGATTCCAATGTGAATATGGTGAAATGAGGGCACGTTCAGGGCTCCCGGCGCACGGATGATCTTGTTTTCATCGGGGAAGGTGCGCCGGGCACGCCGCCAGTAGTTCCAACCGGTCACCGGTGAGACGCCGTCTCCCAATCGTCACGACCGGAATGTTCGACCAGCGAGTGTGTGCGAAGGAGCCCATGATGCGTTCTGCCCATGTCGATCGACGGAACTTCCTCTCCGGGGCCACGGCTCTCGCCGCCGGAATCACCGCCGGACTGACCCTCTCACCCGCCACCGCGGCAGCCAAGCAACAGCTCGGCACCCTCCTCGACTACGCCGGCGGCGTCCCCTCCGCCCAATCCATCAGCGACGACGGCCATATCGGAGTCATCCGCTATGTCTCCGACCGGCGGCCCGGCGCCGAATGGATGGAAGGCAAACCGCTGCTCGCACGCGAGGTCGAAGCCCTGCGCGCCGCGGGCCTGTCGGTGGTCTCCTGCTACCAGTTCGGCAAGGCTCAGACCGCCGACTGGCGTGGCGGCTACCCGGCCGGATTGAAGCACGCCGCACGGGGATTGATCCTGCACAAGGCCGCGGGCGGGCCCGACACCGCGCCCATCTACGCCGCCATCGACGACAACCCCGGCGACGATGATTTCGAGCAGTTCATCGAGCCTTACCTGCGCGGCTGGGAGACCGTCATCGGGCACGGCCGCACCGGCGTCTACGCGAACTCGCCGACCATCGACAACATTCGCGACGTGGGCCTGTGTTCCTTCTTCTGGCAACACAATTGGGGCACCCCGAAGGGGTATGTCCACCCCGCCGCCACCCTGCACCAATTCGAGATCGACGAGCGCGAGGTCGGTGGCGTCTCCGTGGACGTCAATGCCGTACTGGCCCCGCAGTACGGCCAATGGTGGTAGCCCGACTCTCCCTGAAGGCAACCGGTTAGGTCTGGCAGTGACAGGTCGGGTCGAGTGCGAGGTCCGGCTCCTCGGGGACGACCCGGAGCATGAGGTGGGGATCGGTGTGTTCGTCCCCGCTGCCGTCGGCGAAGACCTCACCGTTCCCGTTCCAGGAAAACAGGGACCAGCGGGACAACGCCGAGAAGGCGGAGCCGAGGCTGCCGAAGGAAGCCGAGGAGATGAGAGAGCCGAACGAGCCCACCGACCCGATCGACAGCACCGAACCCACGCTGCCGATGGACAGGATCGAATAGGCCGAGCCGATCGACAGGATCGATCCCTCCGAACGGATCGAGAGGATCGACCGGCGCGAATGCAGTCCCTGCACGGGGTTGGTCACAGCGGCCATAGATGTCGGTCTACCACAGGAAACCGGCCGTGCAAACGATTTCGCCCCCGTCCCTTCCGCGTAGTGGCGGAGTGGAACGGGGGCGAAATTCTCGGCTACCTCGGGGCGTCCGCTACGCGACGGTGAAGAATCCGATGGTCGGCAGGAACGAGCAGGTGATCGGCTGCGCCTCCGGATCGGCCTGGGTGGTCAGCGAACCCGAGACGATGGCGACCACACGACCGGAACCGGTATTGGCGATGGCCGACAGGGTGGCCGGGCCGTCCGGGTTGATGTGCGCGTCATTGGTCAGGTTCTGGGTGGCGGTGGCGCGAGTGTCCAGGTTCAGCCACTGCACCGTCATCGGGGTGGGCTGCACATCGGTGGGCTGCTTGGTGCCCAGCGCGGTGAACACGAAACCGGCCTGGCCCTGCGCCGGCCCGGGCGGGGGCAGCTGCGCCGGACCGCCGACGGCCAGCGCGGTGCCCACCGAGTCCGCGGTGGAGGAGATGCAGCCCTTGCCGATGGTCGGCCACAGGAACTGCGAGATGACCGGACCATCCTTCGGGATGTCCGGGCCGCCACCGCCACTGCCGTCGAGGAACGTGATGACGGCGAGCAGTGTGGTCTTCACCTGCGCCGGCAGGTTGCTGCTCTCCAGCAGCTGCTTGGCCTGGGCGAGAATGGCGTTCTTGGGGCCCGCGTCCGCGATATCGGCGGGACCGGTGGCCGCGCCGATGATGGCGGGGATCAGCGAGGCCAGCGCGTCGACCGGAACCCCTTCGGGGATCATCGGAATCGACGCGCTCTGGGGTGCCGGCGCGGGGTTCGCGTAGGCCGTCGGCACGGCGACGGTGGCGCAGGCCGCCAGGGCCAATGCGGACATTGCGAACCGCGATCCTCGGGTGCGAAGCACTGGTGTAGCCGTCCTTACCTTCAGGGACATCTAGCAGCGATGGAGCCATCGCTCCGCGTCACTCTAGGGACCGGGCCGCCGTGTTGTACAGCCGCGGTGTGATCTTGGCGAACTCGATCAGCTGACGCTATCGAACGGCCGAACAGAATGCGTGTTGCAGATGGGGTCAGTGATGCAAATGTTACAGCGGAGGGTCCGCGCTGCACGGCTCATTCCGCTGGACGACTACGCTTGCCGGGGCCGCAACGCCGCATTCGCGAGGCCCGCAAGCCGCATTCACCAGCCGTGCACTCGGCCGGTGACCCGCCCGAGCTGAAAGACAGTGCCGTGAATCGACACTTCCACATGGCCGCCGCGGCACTGGGTATTTCGGTGCTGGCCCGTCTCGTGTGGGTTCTGTGCCTGCCCAATGGCATGAACTTCGTGGACCTGCACGTCTATGTGGACGGCTCCGCGAACCTGTTCGGCGGGAACCTCTACGACTACACCGATTCCAGTAAGACGCCGGACTTTCCGCTGCCGTTCACCTATCCGCCGTTCGCGGCGCTGGTGTTCTATCCGCTGCATTTCCTGCCCTTCGGCGTGGTCGCCATCGGATGGCTGCTGGCCACGGTGGCGGCGCTGTTCGGTGTGGTGTGGTGCGCGCTGGAGATGATGGTCGGCCGCGAGGCCATGCGTGAACAGTCCTGGCGCACCGCCGCGGTGGCGTGGACGGCGATCGGCATGTGGCTGGAGCCGGTGCGCTCGACCTTCGACTACGGCCAGGTCAATGTGTTCCTGGTGCTGCTCGCCATGATCGCGGTCCGCAGCGCGCGCTGGTGGGTGTCGGGCACGCTGGTCGGCGTGGCGGCCGGCATCAAGCTGACCCCGGCCGTCACCGGGCTGTATTTCGCGGCCCGTAAACGCTGGTTCACGGCGATCTGGTCGGCGCTGGTCTTCTTCGGGACCATCCTGCTGACCTATCTGTTCGCCCCCGGTGAGACCAACAAGTACTTCCGTGAGCTGCTCGGCGACGCGCATCGCATCGGGCCGGTCGGATCGGCGACCAATCAGTCGCTGCGCGGCGCGCTCAGTCGCCTGCTCGGCCACGACGTGGTGTCCGGGCCGGTGTGGATCGCGGCCGCGCTGGTGACGGCCGTGCTCGCGTTCTTCGCCTGGCGCGCACTGGATTCCGACGACCGGCTGGGCACGCTGATCATCGTGCAGCTGTTCGGATTGATGGTCTCGCCGATCTCCTGGTCGCACCACTGGATCTGGCTCCTCCCGGTCATCCTGTGGCTGCGCTACGGCCCGCTGCGACAGGCGGCGGGCGCCCGGGTGCTGGCCGGGTACTGGCTGGTGGTGACGCTGATCGGCGTGCCCTGGGTGCTGGGCTTCTTCCAGGACTCGATCTGGACCATCTCGCGGCCGGGCATTCTGTCCTGGCTGGGCGCGGTGGACGTGATCGGTGTGCTGGCGTTCTACGTCTGGATCATCCGGGCCGGCCGGCGGGGCGCCGGGCAGGCGGTCGATCGATCTCGCGAGGACGAATCGATCCGACGGTGATATGAATCTTGCCGCGGGGGGCCGCAATGCCCTGAGTTTTCGGGGTGCGCGACATATTCGACTGCGTGACTACGCTTGTCGGCGCGCCGCAAGCCGCATTCGCCAGCCGTGAACTCCGGTCGGTGATCCAGCCGACCGAAAGTCCTTGCCGTGAATCGACGTTTCCGCCTGTCTGCTGCCGCGCTGGGCATCTCGGTGCTGGTCCGTCTGCTGTGGGTGTGCTTCGGGCCGAACAACCTGATCTTGGTGGACTTGCACGTTTATGTCGACGGGGCGGCGAATCTGTTCGGCGGGAACCTGTACGACTGGACCGATTCCAGTAGATCCCCAGAATTTCCGCTGCCGTTCATCTATCCACCGTTCGCGGCTCTCCTCCTCTATCCGCTGCACTTCTTGCCTTTCGGCGTGGTAGCCGTCGGCTGGCTGCTGGCCACTTTCGCGGCACTGTTCGGCGTGGTGTGGATCTCGCTGGAGCTGATGGTGGGCCGCGGTGGTGGGTGTCGGGCGCATTGGTCGGTCTGGCGGCGGGCGTCAAGCTGACCCCGGCGGTGACCGGGCTGTACTTCACGGCCCGCCGACAATGGCCTGCGGCGATCGGGTCGGCGGTGGCCTTCGCCTGGACCATCGGTGTGACCTATCTGCTCACACCGAAGGAGACCCGTAGATATTTCGGGGAACTGCCCGGCGACCCGCATCGCCCCCTGCCGGTCGGTTCGGTGATCAATCAATCGCTGCGCGGCGCGCTCAGCCGCCTGGCCGGCCACGACATCGGGTCCGGGTTGCTGTGGAAGGCGGCCGTGCTGGTGACGGCCGTGCTCGCGTTCTTCGCCTGGCGTGCACTGCGTCCTGTGGCTGCGCTACGGTCCGCTGCCCGAGGTCGCCGGTGCTCGCCATCTCGCCGGATACTGGCTGATCACGACACTGGTCGGGGTGCCGTTCCTGCTGGGAACCCTCCAGAAGACAATGTGGGACGTCTCGCGTCCGGGCATCCTGTCCTGGCTGGGCACGGTATTCGCGAGCGGCGTGCTGGCGCTCTATGTCTGGATCATGTGGGCCGGGCGGCTCAGCTCTGAGCGTTCAGTCGATCGATCTCGCGAGCGAGAGCCATATCCCGTTTCGTGAGACCGCCCACGGAGTGGGTTGACAGTGTGAAAGTGACCCGCCGCCAACGGATATCGATATCGGGATGGTGGTCGGCGGCCTCGGCCGCAGCGGCCACCCGGCGCACCAGTTCGATGCCGGCCGGGAACGATGGGGCTTGGATGGTGCGCGTGATGCTGTCGCCCTCACGGGTCCATTCGGGCAGTTCGGTGAGGGCCTTGGCGATGTCGTCGTCGGAGAGCAGCGCAGGACTCATGACTCCGGTGTACTCCGGATTCAGGCTGCCCGCGCGAGTTTCAGGCACTTCTCGAGTTCCTTGCCGGAGCAGCCTGCGGCTTCGGCCTTCTTCATCCGCGTAATCACAACAGGGCATTTCAGGCACCGCGTCTTCTTGCGGCAGCATTTTTTCTTCGGCTTCAGACCCGAGACGTGTTTGGCCTTCACCTTGCCCATGTTGGTTAGCATAACCTAACCTCCGCCCATTGACCATGTGACCTAGGTCGCCCGGTAATGTGTAGCTCGCCGCATGCCCGGTGGAGTTCGCCATGTCTCGTCGTAGGCAGCCCCACGCATGAGACCCATCCGGGTCGGCAACAGACTTTTTCACCAGGAGGAATCAAACGTGTCGTCTGTCGAGTTCCGCAACGTCGCCATCGTGGCGCACGTCGACCACGGCAAGACAACACTGGTCGACGCCATGCTCCGGCAATCCGGTGCGTTCGCCGAACGTGCCGAACTCGTCGACCGAGTGATGGACTCCGGTGACCTCGAGCGCGAGAAGGGCATCACCATTCTCGCCAAGAACACCGCTGTTCACCGGCATAACGCCGACGGATCGGTCACCGTCATCAATGTCATCGACACCCCCGGCCACGCCGACTTCGGTGGTGAGGTGGAGCGCGGCCTGTCCATGGTGGACGGCGTCGTGCTGCTCGTCGACGCGTCCGAGGGTCCGCTGCCGCAGACCCGCTTCGTGCTGCGCAAGGCCCTCGCGGCCTCGCTGCCGGTGATCCTGGTGGTCAACAAGACCGACCGCCCGGACGCCCGCATCGAGGAGGTCGTCGAGGAATCTCACGACCTGCTGCTGGACCTGGCCTCCGACCTCGACGACGAGGCCTCCGAGGCCGCCGAGCTGGCCCTCGACCTGCCGGTGCTCTACGCCTCCGGCCGCGCGGGCGTTGCCTCCACCAGCCGCCCCGACAACGGCCAGGTGCCGGACGCCGAGAACCTCGACGAGCTGTTCGAGGTCCTCATGAAGTACGTTCCCGCTCCCAAGGGCGACCCGAAGGCCACCCTGCAGGCGCACGTCACCAACCTCGACGCCTCCCCGTTCCTGGGCCGAATCGGCCTGGTGCGCATCCACAACGGCACCCTGAAGAAGGGCCAGAACGTCGCGTGGATGCACGGTGACGGCGTCAAGACCGTGAAGATCACCGAGCTGCTCAAGACCATCGGCGTCGAGCGTCAGCCCGGCGAGGAGGCCGTGGCCGGTGACATCGTCGCCATCGCGGGCATTCCGGACATCATGATCGGCGACACCCTCGCCGACGTCGACAACCCGGTCGCGCTTCCGCGCATCACCGTCGACGAGCCGGCCATCTCGGTGACCATCGGTACCAACACCTCGCCGCTGGTCGGCCGGGTGCAGGGTCACAAGCTGACCGCCCGCATGGTGAAGTCGCGCCTGGACCAGGAGCTGGTCGGCAACGTGTCGCTGCGCGTGCTCGACATCGGCCGCCCGGACGCCTGGGAGGTGCAGGGCCGTGGTGAGCTCGCGCTGGCCATCCTGGTCGAGCAGATGCGCCGCGAGGGCTTCGAGCTGACCGTCGGCAAGCCGCAGGTGGTCACCAAGACCGTCGACGGCAAGGTGCACGAGCCCTTCGAAGAGCTGACCATCGACTGCCCGGACGAGTACCTGGGCGCCGTCACCCAGCTGCTGGCCGCCCGCAAGGGCAAGATGGTCCAGATGAGCAACCACTCGGCCGGGTGGGTGCGCATGGAGTTCATCGTCCCGTCGCGTGGTCTGATCGGTTTCCGCACCGACTTCCTCACCGAGACCCGCGGCACCGGTATCGCCAACGCCGTGTTCGACGGCTACGCGCCGTGGGCCGGTGAGATCCGCGCTCGCCACACCGGTTCGCTGGTCTCCGACCGCAATGGTTCGGTCACCCCGTTCGCCATGATCCAGCTGGCCGACCGCGGCCAGTTCTTCGTGGAGCCCGGCGCCGACACCTACGAAGGCCACGTGGTCGGCATCAACCCGCGTGCCGAGGACCTCGACATCAACGTCACCCGCGAGAAGAAGCTGACCAATATGCGGTCCGCCACCGGTGACGTGCTCGAAACCCTGGCCAAGCCGCTGCAGCTGGATCTCGAGAGCGCGATGGAGTTCTGCACCGACGACGAGTGTGTCGAGGTCACCCCGGAGATCGTGCGAGTGCGCAAGGTCACCCTGAACGCCAACGACCGCCAGCGTGAGATCTCGCGCCGCAAGGCCCGCGACAAAGCTGCCGCCCAGTAACCAACCGAGCGCAAGGGCCGGGCAGAGCCTTTGCCCGGCCCTTGCGATGCTCGCCTAGGATCTCCGAGAGCACTCCGTTCACGGCGCTCCGCGCTGCGGACTGTGCAGGCAACCCAGCACCACGAACCATCGCGCGATGATTCGCGGCCGTCTCGATTCTGGACCGACGGAGCGGGGGAGCGAAGCGGAGGAGCGGAGGAGGGAAGAATCGAGACCTCAGGGCCGCGAATCCGCCCGGAGCGAAGCGGAGGGCAAATGACACAGCTGCGCGCGGTGTTGGTGTTGGTGGCGACCCTGTTGGCGGTCGCGACCGGATGCACCGCGAATCCGCCACCGCCCATCGAATCCACCGACAGTCCGAAGACGCAGCCGGCCAAGCCGGGGAAGAACTCGGTCGTGGTCGCGGTCGATGACATCGGGATCGGGTTCAATCCGCATCTGCGGTCGCAGCAGTCGCCGGCAACGGCGGCGGTCGCGTCGATGGTGTTGCCGAGCCCGTTCCGGCCCGGTCCGACGCCGGGGGTGCCGGGCGGCACGGACTGGATTCTGGATCCGGCGCTCATGGTGTCGGCGGACGTGACGGCGCAGGAGCCGTTCACCATCACCTACCAGCTCAAGAACGAGGCGTCCTGGTCCGACGGCGCGCCCATCGCGGCCGAGGACTTCAAATACCTCTGGCAGCAGATGATCACGCAGCCGGGCACGGTGGATCCCGCGGGCTATCGGCTGATCTCGGATGTCAGTTCGTCGGCGGGCGGCAAGACGGTGACGGTCACCATGACGCAGCCGTATCCCGCCTGGCGGCAACTGTTCTCGGATCTGCTGCCCCAGCATCTGGTCAAGGACTCGGGTTTCGAGCAGGGGTTGATCGACACCATCCGGATCTCCGGCGGCCAGTTCCGCATCAAGCAGGCCGACCGCGGCCGCGAGGAGATCCTGCTGGAACGCAATGACCGGTACTGGGGTCAGCCCGCGGTGCCGGATCAGATTCTATTGCGGCGCGGCGGAACTCCCGCGCAGGTGGCGGAGTCGCTGCGGGTCGGGGACGCGCAGATGGCGCTGGTGCACGGCGGTGTGGCGTTGCAGGCGCAGCTGGCGGCGATTCCGTCGGTGCGCACCGCCACCATGCCGCAGTCGCGGGAGATGCAGCTGGCGCTCAACGGCCGCAGCGGCGACCTGGCCGATGTGCGGGTGCGGCGTGCGGTGCTGGCGCTGATGGATCCGGTGCTGCTGGCCACGGTCGGCGCACAGACCGGCAGCTGGGTGGAACCGGCTCGGGCACAGGTGCTTTCGCCCTCGGATCCGGGTTATGTCGCGACCGAGCCGCCGCGGCTGAGCCAGGAGGAGGCGTTCGGGCTACTGGCCGAGGCCGGATTCGCGCGGGCCGCGGAGACGCCCGCCACGCAGTCGGCGACCTCGCCCGCCCCGCAGCCGCGGTCGCTGGCCAAGAACGGTAAATCGCTGACGGTGCGGATCGGCGCGGTGGACGGCGACACCACCACGCTGGCGGTGGCCAATACCGCCGCCGACCAATTGCGCAGTGCCGGAATCGATGTCGTCGTGCGCAGTGTCACGGCCTCGGAGTTGTACGGCAAGGAGCTGACCGACGTCGGGGTCGACGCCGTGATCGGCTGGGAACGCACCGGGGAGGATCCGGCCACGGTGCTGGCGTCGCGTTACGGGTGCACGCCGGTGGCGCCGCCCGGTGACACCGCCGACACCACCGTCGCGGACGGGGCCAAGAAGTCCCCGTCGAATGTCTCCGGCGTGTGCGATCCGACCCTGCAGCCCGCCATCGAGGCCGCCCTGCGCGGCATCGATGTGGGCAAGGTGATCGGCGATACCGAGCCCAAGCTGTGGGAGCTGGCGACGGTGCTGCCCATCGTGCAGGACACCCAGGTCGCCGCGGCGGGCCCCCGGGTGGACGGGGCCTCGCTGAGCGGCGCCATTCAGACCGGCATCTTCGGTGATGCCGCCAATTGGCGGAGGCTGCCGTGAATCCTCTCGATGCTTCCCGGCACGGCCTGCTGCTGGTGCACGCGCATCCGGACGACGAGTCCATCACCACCGGCGGCACCATCGCCCACTATCGCAAGCGCGGCCTCCCGGTCACCGTGGTGACCTGCACGCTCGGCGAAGAGGGTGAGGTCATCGGCGACGACTACGCGCATCTGGTGGCCGGGCAGGCCGATCAGCTGGGCGGTTACCGCATTCTCGAATTGACCAGGGCGCTGGCCGAATTGGATGCCGGGGTGCCGAATTTCCTGGGTGGCGCGGGCCGCTGGCGGGATTCCGGCATGGCCGGGACGCCGTCGGCGCGCAACCCCCGCGCCTTCGTGAACTCGGGCACCGCCGCGACCGACGCGCTGGTGCAGATGATCTTGGAGCTGCGCCCGCGCGTGGTGATCGGCTACGACCCGCGCGGCGGCTACGGGCATCCGGATCACATTCGTGCGCACCAGATCACCATGGCGGCCATCGACGCCGCCTCGGACTGGGGCTGGACGGTCCCGAAGGTGTACTGGACGGTCACCGACCGGACCGTGCTGGCCATGCACACCGAGTCGTTGAAGCGCCGCACGGTGGAACAGCTGCCGGGTGCGCTGCCGCGCGGGTGGCGGCTGCCGCATGCGGGTGAGTTGGCCTGTGTCCCCGCCGAATCCGTGACCACCACGATCGATGTCTCGGATGTGCTGGCGGCCAAGCGCGCGGCCCTGCGGGCGCACGCCACCCAGGTTACGGTGGCCCCCTCGGGCCGGGAGTTCTCGCTGTCGAACGATGTCGCCCAGCCGGTGCTGCCGGAGGAGCATTACATTCTGGTGCGTGGCGAGCGCGGCCCGCTGGGCCCCGACGGCCGCGAACATGATCTTTTCGGTGGCCTGGAATGAGAGACTGACGCTATGTACAACTGGGACCTGCAGAACGCGATCGCGGCGTTCGTCGAGAGCCAGCGCCCCTACTTCGAGTGGCAGCACGAGCTGTACCTCTCGGTGCTCTACGGCTTCGTGGACATGCAGAGTCAGCTGCTGACGCTGCTCGGATTCCCGCCGGTGCCGTGACGGCGGCGGTCGGCGCCCGGGCGGGCGATGCGGTGATGGCGGCGGGACCGGTGCGCGGGGTGCTGACCGCATTGATCGGCACGCTGCTGCTGGCCGATGCGGTGATCACGCTCGGGTTCGAGGTGCTGTTCCTGCCGATCTACGCCGGTCGGGCCCACATCCCGGAGCCGACGCCGGTGCTGGCCGCCGGCACCCTGGCCTCGAGCACGACCGACGGCGCGATCGCGGTGCCGCTCACGGCCCTGGCCGCCGCGGTGGTGAACGTGCTGCTGGTGATGGGCATGGGTGTGATCACCAAGCGGATCGGGGTGATGGCCCTGCCGATTCTGGTGTGGGTCCTGGGTTTCCTGATCTGCGCGGGTTTCAGCCCGAGCGGGTATGCCCTGCTCATGGGTGACTGGCCGACCATGCTGCTGCTCATCTGCGGCCTGCTGCCGGCGGGCATGTACCTCTACTACCGCGCGACCGTGCGCCTGGCCCGGTCCGGAGCCTGAACGGATCGTCCTGCGTTTCCGGTTCCTTTTCACCCCGGTGTCACACTTCGGCGCCCTGTCTCGTCCCCGTCGTGAATCGCAATCACGATCAGGAACGAGGGAAGACGATGGGATTCGACGAACTGCGCAATGCTGTCCGGGGCCGCGTCCTGGAGTCCGGTGACGCGGACTTCGAGCAGGTCGCGCGGCCGTGGAGCCTGGCCGTGACGCAGCCGGTGGCGGCGGTCGCCGAGATCGCCGATGCCGCGGATGTGGCGGCCGTGGTCCGCTACGCGTGTGCCGTGGGCCGTCCGGTGGCGACCCAGCCGACCGGGCACGGCGCGGCGGGCGGCATCGATACCGCGATCCTGTTGCGGACCGGTGCGCTGAACCGGCTCGAGATCGATCCGGTCGCGCGGGTGGCCCGGGTCGGTGCGGGTGTGCGGTGGGGACAGGTGCAGGCGTCCGCGGCCGCGCACGGCCTGACCGGGCTCGCGGGCAGCAATCCGGTGGTCGGCGTGACCGGCTACACGCTGGGCGGCGGCAAGAGCTGGTTCGGCCGCAAATACGGCTGGGCGTCGAACGCGGTGCGCGCCTTCGAGATCGTGGACGCCGAGGGCCGCCCGGCCCGGGTGACCGCGGACAGTGATCCGGACCTGTTCTGGGCATTGTCCGGTGGCGGTGGCGATTTCGCCGTGGTGACGGGCCTCGAGTTCGAGCTCTTCCCCGCGCCGGGACTGTACGGCGGCCGCATCACCTGGACCGCCGATCGGCTGCCCGAGGTGTGGGAAGCCTTCCGCGAGTTGACTTCTCGAGCCCCCGATGAGTTGTCCGTGTGGTTCAACCGCTTCCAGTTTCCGCAGGCGCCGGAGATGGTGGGCGTGGACCTCGCCTATCTGGGCGATCCGGAGCAGGGCCGGACCCTGGTGTCCGCGCTGGACCGGATCGGCGGCGCGCTCACCGACACGCGGGCCGCCCTGTCGGTGGCCGACCTCGGCGACATCACCAAGGAGCCGGTCGATCCCAGCCCGGCCATCACCCGCGGCGAGCTCCTCGACGACCTTTCCCCGGCGGCGGAGAAGATCATTCTCGGCGAATCCCTCGCACCGCTGGTCAGCATTCAGGTCCGCCATCTGGGCGGCGCGCTGGCCCGCCCGGCCGCGGGTGCGCGCGGTGCGCTGTCCGACCGCTACCTCGTCTCCACCCTCGGCCTCGGTCTGCCCCACCTGCGAGAAGCGGTGCACGCCAGGACAAGTGCACTGGTGGCGGAGTTCGGTGCGCTGGTGACGGGCAAGAAGCCCTTCACCTTCCTGGCCCCCGGTGAGTCGGCCGCCGCGGCTTTCGACGCGGTGACCGTGGACCGTCTGCGCACGATCAAGCGTGAGCGCGACCCGCAGAACGTGATTCGCTCGAACTTCCCGGTGCTCGGCTGACGCTGCCGAATTCCGGCCCGGCGGTGGAGCATTCGATCAGCCGTTTCGATCACCGCCCGGCGGGGCTGCCCAGCTGTCCGGGGGAGACCGCGTCGATCAGGGACCACGCCTGGTCGACCGGCAGGTCGATGACGTGGTAGCGCTTCTTGCCCGCGGCGGAGGCGGCCACGACCGTGGCCACGCCCGCGCGACGCTGGAAGAGGGTCTGGCGGACCGTCCAGCCGATGACGCCGGGGGCCTCCAGGCAGTCGCGGTCGCGGTCCAGGCAGCCGCTGCGGGTGATGAGCCAGGCCGGTTTGCCGTCGGTGGCGGGGAGCACGGCGTGGCCGAGGCCGCGGTAGCGGTCCCAGGCGAGGGCGGCGCCGATGGGGGTGGCGATGGCGAGCGCGATCCACATCCAGAGCGGGATGTGGCCGCCCGCAAGGGAAATGACGAGCAGTACCGCCGCGATGGCCGCGAGCGGACCCAGGGTGCGGGTGTAGCGGCGGCGGTGGGCGGCCGGACCGTGGGGGACCAGCGGCACGGTCACCAGTGGGGGTACCGGCAGGGTGGCCCCGGCCGGAACGGCGGAGGTGCCCAGCAGATGGGCGAGGGTGCGGTGCACGGCGGCGCGGGGAGCCTGCGGCAGGATCTTCTGCCGCGGGCTGGTGCCGGTCATGATGGCTTCGAGTTCGGCGGCTCCGGCCAGGCGCAGCAGCAGGGGCTCGTTGACGGTCGCGCCGCGCAGGCGCGCCAGGTCGAGGGTCGTCTGGCGGGTGGTGAACAGCCCGTGTCGCACGGTCAGGGTCTTGCCGTCGTCCAGCACGTTCAGGCCGAACCAGGTCATGAGGTAGCGCGCGCAGGCGGCGAGGCTGACCACCACGACGAGGATCACGACGAGCAGCGCGATCACCCCCGCGATGACGGTCACGCTGCGATGCCCGACATCCTGGACCGTGCCGGATCTCAGGAAGAGCTGGGCGAACCCGTACTGGAAGGCCAGACCGACGACCGGCGTGATAATTGCGAAGCCGGTCAACGAGAGTGGCGCGTACCGCACCCAATCCGGTTGCCAGTGCCCGATTTCCACGACCGGGTGGCCGGGTGCCGCGTCCGGTGTCTCGCCTTCGGTCGTAACCGACCGGGCATCAACGGATTCCGTGCCCGCCCGGGTGTGCGCCAGCAGTGCGAGCCGCAGTTCCGGCACCAGCTTCGCATCCAGTGAGTCCAGTTTGAACTGTTCCCGCTTCTCCGCGTGCTGCCCGGTGCCGATGGACAGCACCGCCAGTCCGAGTGCCCGATGCAGCAGGTCGGCCTGCACGTCGACCGATCGGACCCGGTTGCGCGGCACCGAAAGTCGTTTGCGCCGGATCAGTCCGGTGCGCAGCTCCACATTGTCGGGGGTGATGCGATAGGTGGTGGTGAACCAGCGGGTGAGCGCGAAGCCGACGATGATCGCCACCACGGCCACGCTCCACCCGGGATTGTCCCTGCTCGCGCCCGCCACCAGCGTGGCGATCAGCACCGGGATGAAGCGGATGAGCTCGGTGACCGGATGGACCAGCAGCATGCGCTTGTCGAGCCGCTGCCAGTTCTCGGTGTCCGGACCGAGGGGCGTCCCCGTCCCCGGTGCCGCGGTGATCGGTGAAAGCACTTCCGTCGGAGAGGAATCCGGGAACACGTCCGGATCCGGGGGTGGCGGCTGGGTCATGTGGCGTCCCCCCGGTGTTGTGCGGCGATGGCGGTGAGCTGGGCGACGGTGTCGCGCGCGTCGGCCAGGGCGAGCGCGCTGATGTGCACGGCCCCGGCCGAGGAGGCGGTGGTGACGGTGACGGTGGCCAGTCCGAGCAGCCGTTCCAGCGGTCCGCGGTAGGTGTCCACGGTCTGCACGCGGGTGATGGGCGCGACCCGGCTCTCCTGGGTGAACCAGCCGGTCCGGGTGTAGACAGCCTCGTCGGTGATCTCCCACCGGTGCACGGCGTACCGCCACAGCGGGACGGCCACGATGCTGAATATCGCTGCCAGCAGCACGATTCCGAACACCAGTGCCTGCGGGCCGCGGCGGTGCGTGTCGAACAGCGCCCAGACCCCCACTCCGAGGATCGGCACCACCCACGACAGCGCGGCGCTCAGCGCCCACAGCAGTTTGGCGCGTGGGCTGGGACGCCGCGACGGATCGGCCAGGATGCCGCCGGGAGCGATGGGCTGGGACATGCTGGCACAGTACCGCCTCCCGGTATCTTCAGCGGGCGGCTGAGAGCCGTTCACGGCTGGCAACCGTGCCGGCGGTCGAGTGCCGAAACAATGCTGGTCGTACCCGGCGAGTTACCCTCGCCGAACGAGATCGGTTGTCACGACGGCACATTGCATGTGCCGTTTGTCGGCTAGCGCATCGTTATCCGGAACAGTCCGGTGGTGGTGCCCTGGTACTGGATTCGCCCGGGCGCGATGGTACCGACCATCTGGAGGGTGTCGTCCACCGTGGTCGCGCCGACGAACTGCTCGGTGTCGACCTTGCCGGTATCGGCGTCGATCACCGCGAAGCTGTAGTTGTCGGTCACCCCCGCGCTGCCGCTGCCGAGGCCACTGCTGCCGCTGCTGCTGCCACTGCCGAGTGCGCCGCTGCCGCTGCCGAGCAGGGAGTGTCGGGTGAAGGTGTAGATCTTGCCGTCCGCCACCGACAGTCGCGGCACCGCCGAGGAGGGCACGGTGTTGGTCCAGACCACGGTGCAGCCGGAGCCGGTGACGTCGATGCGGGTCATGCCGCCCGAAATCGGTGCGCTCGCGGGCTGACTGGTCCCCGCGTTGGGCGGCAGCGCCGGGTAGGGGTAGCCGTAGGTGCTGGCCACGAACACGCTGTTGCCCGATCCGATGGGCGAGTTCTCGGTGCCGTCGATGGCGGGCACCGAGCAGATCTGGTTCCCCGTTTTCGTGTCGTAGACCAGCAGGTTCTCCTTGGGCACCGCATTGTCGGTGATGGTCAGATATTCGGTGCCGTCGCCGGGCCCGAAGAAGGTCGGGGTCGCGCCGGTGCCCCAGCTCAGCTGGCCGGGCTTGCGGGCGGGCCCGCGGTCGTAGGCCTGCCGCCACGCGATCCGAGGGTTGCCGCTGCCGTCGACTGTCAACAGGTACAGCGCGTGGTCGGTGGCCACGGCCATGCCCTCGGGCGCGGTCGCGATGCTGTTGGCCACGATCTCGCCGGGCGCCAGCACGATCGAGTGCGCGGTGCCGTCGAGGTTGACGAAGCCGGCCGCGGCATTGTCGGTGGCGAACCACACCCGGCCCTGGTAGTCGGGGGACACGGAACTGACCGAGTCGCAGGTGCCACCGCCGCAGTGCCCGGAAATCGCCTGTGTCACATCAGTTTTCGAGGCAATCGACAGTGACCACGAGCCGTCGGAGCCGCGCTGGTGCCCGATCTGCAGCAGGCTGCCCGAGCCGTCCACGGTGACCATCCGGTCGTGGTCGTCCAGGTAGGCGTAGACCCCGCCGAGCAGGCTGCCCTTGGTGAGGTCGAGGTGCGCGAGGGTGTTGCCGTTGTTCGGGTCCAGCAGCAGCACTTCCGGCGCGCGATCGGTGATCTTCGTGCACAGCGCCTGCGGGAAGCCGTCCGCGCCCTGCAGAATCGTCGGGCAGGCTGCGCCTTCCTCGTGGAAGTCGGCGTTGACGCCGCCGGTGCCGACGCCGGGCAGTGGCGTGGTGTCGGAGGCCTCGGCGTCGCCGTGCATGGTCGCGGTGCCCACCGGTCCCAGGTACGGATTGGCGGGCGGCACCGGTCCGAATGCGGAGGCGGTGCTGGTGGCGATGGTCAGCAGGGCGGTGGCGCCCAGGCCGGCGACGACTGCGGCGCGGCGGATTTTCGCGAGCACGAAGGTCTCTCCCTCTTCTTCTGCGAAGTGGACGCCCGCGAGGCTATTTCATCGGAACTGAAATTTGAATAGATGAACTCGATGATACGAATAATCGCCTCGGAATATCGGACGTGGGCGGCAGGTTGGCTCGTTCCATGGCACCCGAGTCGGAACAGCCGGATGGATGGCGCATGATCGAGACCGTGACGGATCTACCGAACCCGAGCCTGCCGCCGAGGCCCACCAGCAGTTCGGCTACGCCCACGGGTTCCGCCATACGCAATGGTTCCGCTGTGTCCACCGATACTGCTGTGTCCACCGATACTGCCGTGCCCACCGATTCCGCGATGCGCCGCGCGCTGCGCCGGGCCCGGGACGGTGCGACCCTCAACCTCGACGAGGCCGTGGTGCTGCTGCACGCGCGCGGCGCCGATCTGGAAGATCTGTGCGCGTCGGCCGCGCGGGTGCGCGATGCCGGTCTGCGGGAGTCCGGCTACGCGGGTGAGGTGCTGCCGATCACCTACTCCCGCAAGGTGTTCATCCCCATCACGCATCTATGTCGCGACCGCTGCCACTACTGCACCTTCGTCACCGTGCCCGGCAAGCTGCGCGCGCAGGGCAAGGGCATGTACATGGAGCCGGACGAGATTCTCGAGGTCGCCCGGCAGGGTGCCGAACTCGGTTGCAAGGAAGCGCTTTTCACCCTGGGTGACCGCCCGGAGGAGCGCTGGCCCGAGGCGCGGCAGTGGCTCGACGAGCGCGGCTACGACTCCACCCTGGATTACGTGCGCGCCATGGCGATTCGCGTGCTGGAGGAGACCGGCCTGCTGCCGCATCTGAATCCGGGCGTGATGAGCTGGGAGGAGCTGTCCCGGCTCAAGCCGGTGTCGCCGTCCATGGGCATGATGCTGGAGACCACCTCGACGCGGCTGTTCACCGAACCCGGTCAGGCACACTACGGTTCGCCCGACAAGGACCCGGCGGTGCGGCTGCGCGCGCTCACCGACGCCGGACGCCTGTCGGTGCCGTTCACCACCGGCATCCTGGTGGGCATCGGCGAGACCGTGGTCGAGCGCGCCGAGTCCATTCTCGCGATTCGCAAGGTGCACAAGGCTTTCGGGCATGTGCAGGAAGTCATCGTGCAGAACTTCCTGGCCAAGCGGAACACCGCCATGCGCCACAGTCCGGATGCCGGGCTGGAGGAGTTCCGTGCCGCCATCGCCGTGACCCGGCTGCTGATGGGGCCGAAGATGCGCATCCAGGCGCCGCCGAATCTGGTGTCGCTGGAGGAATGCCGGGCGCTGCTGGCGGCGGGCATCGACGACTGGGGCGGGGTTTCGCCGCTCACCCCCGATCATGTGAATCCGGAACGGCCGTGGCCGAATCTGGAGACCCTCGCGCAGATCACCGCCGACTGCGGCTACGTCCTCACCGAGCGCATCACCGCGCACCCGAAGTACGTGCTGGCGGGCCATCCGTGGATCGATCCGCGGATTTCCGAACATGTTGCGGCACTGATGGATCCGAAGACCGGCCTGGCCGCCGACGTGAAGCCGTCCGGCCTGCTCTGGCAGGAGCCCGACCAGGATTGGGAATCGGTCGGCCGCATCGACCTGCACACCGCCATCGACGCCGAGGGCCGCCTGACCGAATCCCGCAGTGACGCAGGTATTGCCAATGATTCGCTGGGGGCGTTCGGTGACTGGGAGAGCATCCGTGAGCAGGTGCTCGAGCTGGCCGGTTCCGCCCCGGAGCGTGTCGACGCCGACGTGATGGCCGCCCTGCGCGCCGCGGAGAAGGACCCCGCGGGCCTGTCCGACGACCAGTACCTGGCCCTGGCCACCGCCGACGGCCCGGCCCTGGAGGCCGTGACCGCGCTGGCCGACCAGCTGCGCCGCGACGCCGTGGGCGACGAGGTCACCTACATCGTCAACCGGAACATCAACTTCACCAATATCTGCTACACCGGCTGCCGCTTCTGCGCGTTCGCGCAGCGCAAGGGCGATGCCGACGCCTTCAGCCTGAGCCCGGCCGAGGTCGCCGACCGCGCCTGGGAGGCCTGGGTCGAGGGCGCGACCGAGATCTGCATGCAGGGCGGCATCGATCCCGAGCTGCCGGTCACGGGCTACGCGGACCTGGTGCGCGCCATCAAGGCTCGGGTCCCCGGGATGCACGTGCACGCGTTCAGCCCGATGGAGATCGTCAATGGCGCGTCCCGCGGTGGGCAGTCGGTGCACGACTGGCTGTCGGCGCTGAAAGAGGCCGGGCTGGACAGCATTCCGGGCACCGCCGCCGAGATCCTGGACGACGAGGTGCGCTGGGTGCTGACCAAAGGCAAGCTGCCGGCCTCGGCGTGGGTGGATGTCGTCACCACCGCGCACCGGCTGGGCCTGCGCTCCAGCTCGACCATGATGTACGGCCACGTGGACAATCCGAAGCACTGGGTGGGCCACCTGCGCGTTCTGCGCGGAATCCAGGACGAGACCGGTGGTTTCACCGAATTCGTGCTGCTGCCGTTCGTGCACCAGAGCGCCCCGCTCTACCTCGCGGGTGCCTCCCGGCCCGGCCCGACCGTGCGCGAGAATCGCGCCGCGCATGCCCTGGCGCGGATCATGCTGCACGGCCGGATCGAGAATATTCAGACCAGCTGGGTCAAACTTGGTATCACCGGAACCCGGCTCATGTTGAACGGTGGCGCCAACGACCTCGGCGGCACGCTGATGGAGGAGACCATCTCCCGCATGGCCGGTTCCGAACATGGATCAGCCAAGACGGTCGGGGAACTGACGGAGATCGCGTCGGGTATCGGCCGCCCGGTCCGGCAGCGCACCACCACCTACGGTGTGCCACGGACCCGCCTCTCCGTGACTTTGGCGGACGGCTGAGAGCCGCTCACCGTTGGCAACCCGTGCCAACGGCCGAGAGCCGAACCGATTTTGGGGGTACCTGACGAGGTACCCCGGCGCAGCGAGATCAGTTGTTGCGTTTCCGATCGCTGCACCGCGGGTACGAACCCACCCGGAGTGCGGCGGTCGGAAGTTAGGGCAGGCTGTGCAGTAGTAATGTTGGCTGGCCAGGATAGGGTTTTTCCGGCGGAGTATCCCGCATGTGAGGACAGACTAGGAGAGCGGCAGTGCCGTACATCATCGCTGAACCGTGCGTTGACGTGAAGGACAAGGCGTGCATCGAGGAGTGCCCCGTGGACTGCATCTACGAGGGCGGCCGCATGCTGTACATCCAACCGGACGAGTGCGTGGACTGTGGTGCATGTGAACCGGTCTGCCCGGTGGAAGCCATCTTCTACGAAGACGACACCCCGGATCAGTGGGCCGGTTACGTCAACGCCAATGTCGACTTCTTCGACGACCTGGGTTCGCCGGGTGGCGCCACCAAGGTCGGCAAGGTCGACTACGACCCGCCGTTCATCGCCGCGCTGCCGCCGATGGCCGGCGAATAGGACGAGCATTTGACCGCGCGTGGCCGGGTCAGCGCTCTGCTACCCGATTTCCCCTGGGACACCATCGCTTCCGTGAAGGCGAAGGCGGCGTCGCATCCGGACGGCATCGTCGACCTCTCGGTCGGCACGCCGGTCGATCCGGTGGATCCGCTGATCCGCACGGCACTCTCGTCGGTGGCGGAGGTGCCGGGCTACCCGACCACGCACGGCACGCCCGAATTGCGCGAAGCCGTTGTCGCGGCGCTGAAGCGGCGATTCGGGATCACGGGTGTGGACCCGGCGGCGGTGCTGCCGGCCATCGGCACCAAGGAGCTCATCGCCGGGCTGCCGCGGCTGCTCGGCCTGGGATCGCAGGATCTGGTCGTCATCCCCGAGGTCGCCTACCCGACCTACGAGGTGGGCGCGCTGCTCGCCGGGACCCGCTATGTGCGCGCCGACGGCACCACGCAGCTCGGCCCGGAGCGGCCCGCGCTGATCTTCCTCAACTCGCCGTCGAATCCGACCGGCAAGGTGCTGGGCGTCGACCATCTGCGCAAGGTGGTGCAGTTCGCCCGCGAGCGCGGGGCCATCGTCGCCTCCGACGAGTGCTACCTGGGGCTGGCCTGGGAGGGCCGCGCCGTGTCGATCCTCGACCCCGAGGTCAGCGACGGCGACCACACCGGCCTGCTCGCCATCCACTCGCTGTCCAAGACCTCGAATCTGGCCAGTTACCGGGCCGGTTTCGTGACCGGTGACCCGGCGCTCGTGGCGGAGTTGCTGGAGGTGCGCAAGCACTCCGGCATGATGCTGCCCTTCCCGATCCAGGCGGCCATGACCGCGGCCCTCGGCGATGACGCGCACGAGGTTCAGCAAAAGGACCGCTACCGGGCGCGGCGGGTCGTGCTGCGAGATGCCCTGCAGCGCGCGGGATTCCGGATCGACGACTCCGAGGCGGGTCTGTATCTCTGGTCGACGCGCGGTGAGGAATGCCGCACGACCCTGGATTGGCTGGCCGAGCGCGGCATCCTGGCGGCCCCCGGCGAGTTCTACGGCCCGCGTGGCAATCAGCATGTGCGCATTGCCCTTACCGCGACGGACGAACGAATCACCGCGGCCGCTGATCGTCTGACCAGCTGATTTCCCGTTACCGCCGGGCCCGTGATAGCGTCTACGACGTTGCAAGGCCCGGCGGCCGAGCGATTGCAAGGCCCTGTGGCGCAGTTGGTTAGCGCGCCGCCCTGTCACGGCGGAGGTCGCGGGTTCGAGTCCCGTCAGGGTCGCATATTTTTTCTTCGAATCTCGAAGTTCTCTCCAGGCGCTCTCGCCACCCGTCGCAGCGTTGTCTGCTGACCACGCATTTTCTCAAAAAGTGATACGCGTTCACTTCACAGCCTCTATAACAGGTTCTCATCGCAACTCGATGAGGAGTCTTTCAGTGCGTGGTCTGTCTTATGAAACCCCCGGCAAGAGTGTCTATGGCAGCAATGTCAGCCGACGCGGGTTCCTAGCTGCAACAGGTGTCATTCTAGGGGCGGCTGCGCTACTACCGAAGGCGCCTCTGGCTCGAGCTCTACCCACGGGATCGATCAATGACGGTGACACGATGCCGATTCTGGTCATCGGCACCGGCTACGGCGGCGCGGTCGCCGCGCTGCGGCTCGCGCAGGCCGGGCAGAACGTGATCATGGTCGAGAAGGGCATGTCCTGGACCCAGCCCGGGTCCGACGGCAAGGTCTTCTGCAACATGCTGAATCCGGACGGCCGGTCCTTCTGGCTGCGTACCGAGACCGACCAGCCGATCAACCACTTCATGGGCGCGCCCTACAACAAGTCCATCTCCAGCTACACCGGCGTGCTGGATTCCGAGCAGTTCAGCGGCATCCGGATCTACCAGGGCCGCGGCGTGGGCGGCGGCTCGCTGGTCAACGGTGGTATGGCGGTGACGCCCAAGCAGGAGAACTTCGCCAGCATCCTGCCGTCGGTGGACGCCGGCTCGATGTACAGCACCTACTACCCGCGCGCCAATGCCGGGCTGAAAGTGAACAACATCGACCAGACCTGGTTCCAGGGCGCGGACTGCTATCAGTTCGCGCGGGTCGGCATCAAGCAGGCGCAGCGGTCCGGGTTCGCGTATACCTTCGTGCCCAACGTCTACGACTTCAACTACATGAAGCAGGAGCAGGCCAGCACCGCCCCGCGCTCGGCGCTCAACGCCGAGGTCATCTACGGCAACAACTACGGCAAGAACTCGCTGGACAAGACCTATCTGGCGGCGGCGTCGGGCACCGGCAAGGTGACCATCGTGCCGCAGCACGTGGTCACCACGGTGGCGCCGGCCAATGGCGGCGGCTACTCGGTGTCGATGAACCAGATCGACACCAGCGGCAATACCGTGAAGGCGAAAACCGTTACGGCGCAGAAGGTCTTCTTCGCGGCGGGCAGTGTCGGCACCAGCAAGCTGCTGGTTACGCAGAAGGCCACCGGCAAGCTGAGTAATCTGCCGGACTCGATCGGCGCCGGCTGGGGCAACAACGGCAATGTCATGGTGGCCCGGCAGAACCAGGCCTGGGACGCCACCGGCAGCCTCCAGTCCTGCATCCCCTGCGTCGGCATCGACAACTGGGCCGACAGCGGCGGCCCGGCCTTCGCGGAGGTGTCGCCGTTCCCGGCCGGCATCGAGACCTTCGCCAGCCTGTACCTGGCCATCACCAAGAACCCGAACCGCGGCACCTTCTCCTACAACTCGGGAACCGGTGGCGTGGACCTGAACTGGCAGACCGCCTGGAACCAGCCCAGTATCGATTGCGCCAAGCGCATTTTCGACAAGATCAACAGTACGGAAGCCACCATCTACCGGACCGACCTGTTCGGCGAATACAAGACCTGGGGCGACGATTTCGCCTACCACCCGCTCGGCGGCTGCGTGCTGAACGTGTCCACCGACAACTACGGGCGGCTCACCCAGTATCCGGGCCTGTACGTCATCGACGGCTCCCTGATTCCGGGCCTCACCACCGTCAACCCCTTCGTCACGATCACCGCGCTGGCGGAACGCAATATCGAGACGATCATTTCGCAGGACTTCCACTGAGGAAGCGGCCCCGCTGACGGAGAAATTCCGTCGGCGGGGCCGGCCGGGGCGTGTTCGTTCCGGTCGGGCAGCGGCGATCGCGTTAGCCTTGGATATGGACGCTGTCACGGTTGTCCCTGCTCCCGGCAATGAACCGGTGCACACCTACGCCCCCGGCAGCCGCGAACGCGAGCTGCTGGCCGGCCGGCTCGCCGCTCTCGCCGCCGACCCCGTGAATGTGCCGCTCGTCATCGGCGGCAAGCATCAGCCCGGCGGCGGCGAGCGGCACACCATCGTGATGCCGCACCGGCGCCGCCACGCACTCGGGACCTACACCCACACCACCCACGATGAAGCACGCACGGCCATCGCGGCGGCGACGGCCGCCGCGCCCGGCTGGCAGGCCGTGCCCTTCGAGGAACGGGCCGCCATTCTGCTGCGGGCCGCCGACCTGCTGGCCGGGCCCTGGCGCGAGACCATGGCCGCCGCCACCATGCTCGGCCAGTCGAAAACGGTGCAGCAGGCCGAAATCGACGCACCCTGCGAGCTGGTGGACTTCTGGCGCTTCAATGTCGCCTTCGCCCGGCAGATTCTCGCGGCCCAGCCGGAATCGGCGGCGGGCGTGTGGAATCGGATGGACTACCGGCCCCTGGAGGGCTTCGTCTACGCCATCACGCCGTTCAACTTCACCGCCATCGCCGGGAACCTGCCCACCGCGCCCGCGCTCATGGGCAATACCGTCATCTGGAAACCCTCACCGACACAGACACTTTCGGCCTACTACACCATGAAGCTGCTGGAGGAGGCCGGGCTGCCGCCCGGCGTCATCAATATGGTGACCGGTGACGGGGTACAGCTCTCGGAGGTGGCGCTGGCCGACCCGCGGCTGGCGGGCATCCACTTCACCGGTTCCACCCGCACCTTCCAGTACCTCTGGCAGAGCGTCGGCTCGAATATCGGCCGCTACCACGGGTATCCGCGGCTGGTGGGGGAGACCGGCGGGAAGGACTTCATCCTCGCCCACCCGTCCGCCGACCCGGATGCCCTGCGCACGGCCATGATTCGCGGCGCCTACGAATATCAGGGGCAGAAGTGCTCGGCCGCCTCGCGCGCCTATGTCGCCAGGTCGGTGTGGCAGCGGATGGGGCAGGATTTCCTGTCCGAGGTGGAGTCGCTGACCTACGGCGATGTCGCCGATCTGTCGAATTTCGGTGGGGCCGTGATAGACAACCGCGCCTACGACAAGTGCGTGGCCGCCATCGAGAAGGCGAAGGACCGGGGGCTCATGGTCCCAGCGGGCGGTGGCTACGACGACGGCGAGGGCTGGTTCGTCCGGCCGACCGTGCTGCTCGGCGATGACCCGGGCGACGATGCCTTCGCCACCGAGTACTTCGGGCCGATTCTGTCGGTGTACGTCTACGACGACAGCGCCCCCGACTCGTTCGCCGAGATTCTCGAAGTGGTGGACGGGACCTCGCCCTACGCCCTCACCGGCGCGATCTTCGCCCGCGACCGCAAGGCCGTCGAATCCGCCTCGGACGCACTGCGATTCGCCGCGGGAAACTTCTACATCAACGACAAGCCCACCGGCGCGGTGGTGGGGCAGCAGCCCTTCGGTGGCGCCCGTGCCTCCGGCACCGACGACAAGGCGGGCTCCTACCTCAACCTGCTGCGCTGGGTCGCGCCCCGCACGCTCAAGGAGACCTTCGTTCCACCGACCGACTACCGCTACCCCCACATGGAGACGCGATGAACCCACTGCGGCCCGCGATTCTGGCCGCGGCCGGATCGTCGCGGATGAAGGACGCCATCACCCGGGTGCCGGTCACCGCCGCGGTGGTCCGGCGGTTCGTGGCCGGGGAAACCCGGGCCGAGCTGGTGCCGGTGGCGCGTGAGCTGCTGGCGAGCGGCCGCGCGGTGAGCGTCGACTTCCTCGGCGAGTACACCACCGAGCATGCGCAGGCCGATGCCGCGGTGGCGGAATATCTTTCGCTCATCGACGACCTGGCCGAAGCCGACCAGACAGGGCCCGGCGCACACACCGACATCCCCCGGGTCGAGGTCTCGGTCAAACTGTCGGCGCTCGGCCAATCGCTGGGTCAGGACGGTCCGGCCATCGCCGCGGAGAACCTGCACAAGCTGTGCGCCAAGGCTGTCGAGCGCCACGTCTGGGTGACCGTCGACGCCGAGGATCACACCACCACCGCCCGCACCCTGGAGGCGGTCCGCCAGGCCCGCGCCGAATTCCCCTGGCTCGCCGTCGCTTTGCAGACCTACCTGCGTCAGGCCGAGGACCGCGCCCGCGACCTGGCCGCCGACGGCACCCGGGTCCGCCTCTGCAAGGGCGCGTACCAGGAACCGGTGACCGTCGCCTACCAGCGCCGCGCCGAGATCGACGCCTCGTACCTGCGCTGCCTCGACGTCCTCTTTCGCGGCGCGTGGTACCCCATGATCGCCTCCCACGACCCGGCCATGATCGACGCCGCCCTCACTTTCGCCACCGAAAACCACCGCAACCCCGGCGATTTCGAGTTCCAGATGCTCTACGGCATTCGAGACGCCGAACAGCGCCGCCTCGCCGCGGACGGCCACTCCTTGCGCGTCTACATCCCCTACGGCACCCAGTGGTACGGCTACCTCATGCGCCGCCTCGCCGAACGCCCCGCAAACCTCGCCTTCTTTTTCCGAGCCCTGACCGACCGCGCCTGAGAATCGCGGTCGCGGGTTGTCCCGAGAGTTGGTTCAGACCAGCGGGCGGCCGAGGCGGCGGCGGAGGCGCATGTCGGCGAGGTAGAAGTTGTAGGGGAACAGGCGGATCGGGGTGGGCATGCGGGTCCAGATCGCGGAGATCGAGCGGAGGAAGCCAGCGAAGATGCGTTCGTCGCGGGCGGCCCAGGTCATGGCCATCTCCTCGCGCAGGTGCGGGGGGAGCAGGGCGGTGACGATGAAGCGGTGCAGGCCGCCCAGGGTGATCTGCAGGGGCCAGGGGAGCATCTTCAGATCGGTGAGGTCGTTGAAGTACTTGCGGGTGGGGCCGTCGATCGACTTGGTCGCGAGGTTCTCCTCCCAGTACACGTAGAACTCGTCGCGGCTGGCGGGCCACATCTCGGGACGCATCTGCAGGGTGGTGCCCAGCCGCGCGCAGTACTGGTAGAAGGCTTCCGCCAGTTCGGGATTCATGGGGCCGCGCATGCGGTGGTAGAGGTCGTCGACGCCCCAGTAGAGGCAGGCCGCCACCCACAGCTGGAGCTTTGGGTCGAAGGCGTTGTACTTGACCGCGCTACCGGGCTTGGAATGGACGCTGCGGTGCGAGCGGTTCACGGCCTCGCGGTAGTCGCGGCGGTCGTCCTCGTTCCCGAGCAGCGCGACCGACAGGTAGGTGAGGGTGGTGCGCAGCCGCTTGATCGGGTGCAGCGTCACCTTGCCACTGTCGACGTCGCTCTCCATGACGCCGTACGCGACCGGTTTCAGCGACAGCTGCATGACGACATTGGCCGCGCCGCCGAGGAAGGCCGTGACGCCGTCGATGTGCTCTCGCACGGATTCGGGGGTCATCGGCTCGTGGGCCGGCGGGAACTCGTCGAACTTGCGCAGGGGGGCGGTCATCGTTGACTCGGCTCCTCGTCGTCACTCCTCGCCCTGAGGAGAGTGTGAGAAATTTCGCCACTCACCTTCTCATCGTGGGGGTGGCCATGTCAATGTGCGAAGATTAGTGCCTCACCGTTTCTTTGCGACCGGAAAGGGCCCGGACCATGGCCAAACTGGCCAAACTGCTACCGCTCGTCCGCGGATCCGGCCCCGAGGATCACAACCAGGCCAAGGTCCTCGACGCCGCGCTCATGGCCTTCCTGGACTTCGGCATCAAACGCACCAGCATGGTGGAGGTCGCCCGTCGCGGCGGGCTCTCACTGGCCACCCTCTACCGTCGCTTCGCGGGCAAGAACGACCTCATCCAGGCCGTCGGCCTGCGGCAGGCCCGCCAGCTCGTCGAGGAAGTCGACGCCGCGGTGCGGGTTCCGATCGAACGCGACGCCAGCGCCGAGGAGCAGATCACCGTCCTGTTCATCGCGTTCATCGAGGGCCTGCGCGGCAATCAGCTGCTGGTCCGCCTGCTCAAGACCGAACCCGAGGTCGTGCTGCCCTATCTGACCGTGCAGGGCGCGCCGGTCATCGAGCTCGGCCGCGATTACCTCGCCGAGTTCATCGCCCGCCTGCAGGCGGAAGACAAACTGCCGCAATATGATCCGCTACCGCTGGCCGAGATGATCGCCCGCGCGGCGCTGTCGCTCGCACTGACGCCGCAGACGGTCATCCCGCTCGACGATCCCGTCGCGCTGCGGCAGTTCGCTCGCGACCACATCATCCCCGGATTCCGGATCCTCTGACCCGCACCGGGATTCACACCAGCCGCAGGCCCAGCCTGCGGCGCAGGCGCATATCCAATAGATACGCGTTGAGCGGGAAGGCGCGGATCGGGGCGGGGACCACCGACTCGGCCGCGCCGGCCACCCGCAGTATCCGGGCCAGCGCCCGGTCCTGGCGCGGGGTCCAGGTCATGCCCATCTCGTCCCGAAGATGTTGCGGGAGCAGCCCGGTCACGAAGAACCGGTGTGTGCCGCCGAAGGCCAGCTGGAACGGGCGCGGCAGCATCTTCAGGTCGATGAGGTCCTCGAAGTACGCCTTGATCTTGGGGTCGATGCGTGTCGCGGCGAGGTTCTCGGCCCAATACCGGTCGAAGGCGCCGCGATCCGCGGGCCACATCTCCGGCCGCACCTGCAGCGTGGTGCCCATGCGCGCGGCGTGCAGGTAGAAGGCGTCGGCGTCGTAGTCGTCCATCGGGCCGTGCATGCGCTCGTAGAGGTCGCGCGCACCCCAATACAGGCAGGCCGCCACCCAGAGCTGGAGTTCGGGGTCGAAGGCGTTGTACTTCACCGTGCTGCCGGGGCGGGAGCGGACATACTTGTGCACGGAGTCGACGGCTTCCCGGTACGCCGCCCGATCCGCCTCGTTGCCCAGTAGCGCGACGGCCAGGTAGGTGAGGGTGGTGCGCAGCCGCTTGATCGGGTGAACCATGACGTTCCCGGACTCCACCGGGCTCTCCACCACGCCGTATCCGACCGGGCGGTTGGAGAGCTGCATGATGACATTCGCCGCCGCGCCGAAGAATCCGGCCGCGCCGTCGAGATATCTCCGGAGATCGATCTCGGGGGCGGCGGCCTCGGCGGCGTGATTGTCGAATGGGTCGTGCAGCGGTCTGGTCATCGTTGACCACATCCTCGGTTGAGAAGGTTATATAGAAACTTTCTTACCCACTCGGTCGTCTGTCAACCGGCTCGGTGGCTTCGCAAGCGATTCGTTGCCGAGCGGCTCCGGTAGCGTGGGCCCGTGTCGCCGCTGTTGCTGAGCTCGCTGAACCCGGCCGCCATCGCCGCCGGAGCCGATATCCCGGATGCCGTCACCATCGACGGGGAGACGTTGTCGCGCAGTGATCTGCTCGGCGCGGCCACCTCCGTCGCCGAACGTGTCGCCCAGGCGCGCCGGGTGGCCGTGCTGGCCGAACCGACCGTCGCCACCGTGCTCGCCGTGGTGGGCTGCCTGATCGCCGGGGTGACCGTGGTGCCGGTGCCGCCGGACTCCGGCAGTGCGGAACTGGCGCACATCCTGCGGGATTCGGGTGCGCAGGCCTGGCTGGGCAAGGCTCCCGAGGGCTCCGACCTGCCGGTGATCCCGGTGCGCAAGCACGCGCGGTCCTGGCATCGATACGCCGAACCCGCCGGGAAGGCAACGGCTTTCATCCTCTACACTTCCGGCACCACCGGCGCGCCCAAGGGCGTGATGCTCAGCCGTGACGCCATCGCGGCAGGTCTGGACGCGCTGATCGAGGCGTGGGGCTGGACATCGAAAGATGTTCTGGTGCACGGTCTTCCGCTGTTCCACGTGCACGGTCTGATCCTCGGCGTGCTGGGCCCGCTGCGGGCCGGCAGCCCGCTCGTTCACACCGGCAAGCCCACCCCGAGGGCGTACGCCGACGCGCACGGCACCATGTACTTCGGCGTGCCCACCGTGTGGTCGCGAATCACCGAAGATCCCGACGCCGCACGGGAATTGGCGAAGGCGCGGATCCTGATCTCCGGCAGCGCGCCGCTACCCGTGCCGGTGTTCGAGCGGCTCGCCGAGCTCACCGGGCACGCCCCGATCGAGCGCTACGGCATGAGCGAAACCATGATCACCCTCTCCACCCGGCCCGACGGGGAACGCCGTCCGGGCTGGGTCGGGACCCCGGTCGCGGGCGTCGAGACCCGGCTGCGCGACGAGGCGGGCGACCCGGTGCCGCACGACGGGGAGAGCGTCGGCGGACTCCAGGTGCGCGGCCCCATGCTCTTCGACGGCTATCTGAACAAGCCCGAGGTCACCGCCGAGAACTTCACCGCCGACGGCTGGTTCCGGACCGGCGATGTGGCGGTCATCGACGCCGAGGGCTTCCACCGCATCGTGGGCCGGGAGTCGGTGGACCTCATCAAGTCCGGCGGCTACCGAATCGGGGCGGGCGAGATCGAGACCGCGCTGCTGGGGCATCCGGCGGTGGCCGAGACCGCGGTCGTCGGCGTCCCGGACGACGATCTGGGGCAGCGGATCGTCGCCTATGTCGTGCTTCGCGCCGGGGCGGGCGCGGCGATCGCCGATGAGCTCATCGCCCATGTGGCGGGCGAACTTTCGGCGCACAAGCGGCCGCGTGAGGTGCGCGTGGTGGACGGCCTGCCTCGCAATGCCATGGGCAAGGTCCAGAAGAAACTGCTGTCTTGACCTCGAGTGCACTCGAGGTCCTACCGTGATCGGTATGACCGCAACTCTGTCGCCCGCCCAGATCGAGTACCTGAACAGCCAGCGACTGGGGCGGCTGGCCACCATCCGCCCCGACGGCTCACCGCAGAACAACCCGGTGGGCTTCCGCTACAACGCGGCCCTGGGCACCATCGACATCGGCGGACGCGATCTGGGCGCGAGCCAGAAGTTCCGCAATCTGCTGAAGGAGGAGCGGGTCGCCTTCGTGGTCGACGATGTCACCTCCGTGGACCCCTGGACGGTGCGGTGCCTCGAAATCCGCGGCACCGCACAGGCGTTACGGGACGTGGAGCCGTGGTACCCGGGCCTGTCCCCGGAGCTGATCCGCATCACCCCCGAACGGGTCATCGCCTTCGGTCTCTGACACCGGAGTTCCGGTGCCGGAGGTTTCGGGGTCTCGCCGGGGCCGCGAGCGAACATCTAGCTTACGTGAAGCGAAATAGTCACGTTCCAAGGAGATTCGCCCGATGCACACCTCTCTGCGCACCGCCGTGGCGGCCGCCGCCGTCTTCGCCGGGCTGCTCGCTCCCGCCGCGGCGGCCACCGCCGACGCGCTGCCCCTCACCCCCGTGCAGCAGCCTGCCGAGCAGATCGCCGGCCCCACCGGCACCGGCTCGGTGAACACCGGGCCCACCGGCACCGGATCCTTCGACCCGTCGTCCACCGGCTCGTCGAACCTGATCAAGGCGTTCCAGACCGGCTCGGGCCAGTGCAACTCCGGCGGCATCCCGTTCCCCGTCATGGACGGCTCCGCGGCGCCCTGGTGCGGCCTGTACCACTGAGCGCGAAATGACGAAAACCCCTGCGGCGGAAGCCGGCAGGGGTTTTCGCGTATCTGATTCAGTCGTTGGCGTGCAGCGCCGCGTTCAGCTCGATGCCGGTGCCCTTGCGCGGCCGGACCTCGACCGCGCCGGTCAGCGAGTTGCGGATGAACAGCAGGTTCGACTTGCCCGACAGCTCACCGGCCTTCACGGCCGCGCCGTCCGGCAGCGCGACCTTGGTGCCGGCGGTGATGTACAGGCCCGCCTCCACCACGCAGTCGTCGCCGAGCGAGATGCCCAGACCCGAGTTCGCGCCCAGCAGGCAGCGCTCACCGAGCGAGATGACCTGCTTGCCGCCGCCGGACAGGGTGCCCATGATGGACGCGCCGCCGCCGACGTCGGAGCCGTCGCCGACCACCACACCGGCCGAGATCCGGCCCTCCACCATGGAATTGCCGAGCGTGCCGGCATTGAAGTTGACGAAGCCCTCGTGCATGACCGTGGTGCCCGAGGCCAGGTGCGCGCCCAGGCGCACCCGGTCGGCATCGGCGATACGCACCCCCGACGGCAGCACGTAGTCGACCAGGCGCGGGAACTTGTCCACGCCGTACACGGTGACCGGGCCGCGGGTGCGCAGCTTCAGCCGGGTCAGCTCGAATTCCTCGTTGGAGCAGGGGCCGTGGTTGGTCCACACCACATTGGCCAGCAGGCCGAAGATGCCGTCCAGGTTCGCGCCGTGCGGGCGGACCAGCCGGTGCGAGAGCAGGTGCAGACGCAGGTAGGCGTCGTGTGTGTCGATCGGCGCATCGGCCAGATCGGCGATGACGGTGCGCACCGCGACGATCTCCACGCGGCGTGCCTCGTCCGAGCCGACCGACGCGGCGAACTTCGCGAATTCGGGATCCGAGGCGTCGAGCCGGACGGTGCCGACCTCGTCGGCGGAGAAGGTCCCGAGGCTGGGATACGGGTACCAGGTGTCCAGGACTGTGCCGTTCACGGTGATGGTGGCTAGGCCGACTGCAGATGCTCCCTGTGTACTCACGTCCCCCTACGTTACCGGGCTGTGAATTCATACCGCATGCGGTGCCGATTTGTGCCAACGCAGCGGCCGTGCGAAGAGCGGGGGTTATTCCTTCCTTTATGGTGGATCGAGTGACCATCGATCTGAGTGCCGACCCCATTTCACTCACCGCCGCGCTGGTGGACATTCCGAGCGTGTCGAAGAACGAGAAGGTCATCGCCGACATCGTCGAAACGGCGCTGCACGAACAGACCACCGGATTCGAAATCCTGCGGCACGGCAATACTGTGCTGGCGCGCACCAATCGCGGGCTGCCCACCCGGGTCATTCTCGCCGGACATCTGGACACCGTGCCCATCGCCGACAATGTCCCCGGCCATTTCGAGACCACCGCGGACGGCGAACGGCAGCTGTGGGGTTGCGGCAGTGTCGATATGAAATCCGGCGACGCGGTCTTCCTGCACCTGGCCGCCACCGTGGCCGAGCCGGTGCACGACCTGACCCTGATCTTCTACGACTGCGAGGAGATCGCGGCCGAGTTCAACGGCCTGGGCCGCATCGAACGCGAACTGCCCGAGTGGCTCGCGGGTGATCTGGCCATCCTCGGCGAGCCTTCCGGCGGCTGGATCGAGGCGGGCTGCCAGGGCACCCTGCGGGTGCGCCTGACCACCTCCGGCGTGCGTGCGCACACCGCGCGAGCCTGGCTGGGCGACAACGCCATTCACCGTCTCGCCCCGATCCTGGAGCGGCTGGCCAGCTACCGGGCGCGCGAGGTCGAGATCGACGGCTGCACCTACCGTGAGGGCTTGTCCGCGGTTCGCGTCGAGGGCGGCGTGGCCGGCAATGTGGTGCCGGACGTGGCCACCGTGGACGTGAACTTCCGCTTCGCTCCCGACCGCACCCTGGACCAGGCCACCGAGCACGTGCGCGAGGTATTCGCCGGTCTGGAACTGGATTTCGAGCGCACCGACGGCGCGCCCGGCGCCCTGCCCGGCCTGTCCAATCCGGCAGCCAAGGACCTCATCGAGATCGTGCACGCGCACGGCAGCGGCGGCGTCCGCGCCAAGTACGGCTGGACCGATGTCTCGCGGTTCGCCGCCCGCGGCATCCCGGCCGTCAATTTCGGCCCGGGCGATCCGAACCTGGCCCACAAGCGCGACGAGCACCTGCCCGTCGACCAGGTCACCCAGGTAACCGCAATGCTTCGCAGCTACCTGACTGGCGCAAAACACTGACCGATCCAAAGGTTCGCGGCGCAAGCGCGGGGAGGCGGAGCGCTCGTTCTGGACTGAGCGGAGGGAGGGAAGAACGAGACCTTCAGCGCCGCGAACCCCGCCCGTAGCGAAGCGGAGGGCAAATTAAACACGGCAGCGAACCCCGCCGGTAGCGAAGCGGAGGGCAAATTAAACACGGCAGCGAACCCCGCCGGTAGCGAAGCGGAGGGCAAATTGGATACTGCCTGCATGTCTGCTGACGCCGAGTACGAGGGTGTGCGTTCGCCCAAGACGCCACGATTCCGCGGGCCGATCATGCTGCGGCGGGATCGCAAGAAGGGGATAGGCACCACCGATCAGCATCTGCTGGACGAGCGCGGGCCGACCGACTGGGTGCACACAGACCCCTGGCGCGTACTGCGCATCCAGGCCGAATTCGTCGAGGGCTTCGGCGCTTTGGCGGAGGCGCCGGCCGCGGTGGCGGTCTTCGGCTCCGCCCGCACCCCAGCCGAGTCGGCCGAATACCAGACCGGCATGGCCATCGGAAGTGCCTTGGCCCGAGCCGGTTTCGCGGTCATCACCGGCGGCGGACCCGGCGCCATGGAGGCGGCCAACCGGGGCGCGTCGGAGGCGGGCGGATACTCCATCGGCCTCGGCATCGAGCTGCCCTTCGAGCAGCACCTCAACGAGTGGGTCGACCTCGGCATCAACTTCCGGTACTTCTTCGCGCGCAAGACGATGTTCGTGAAGTACGCCCAGGCCTTCGTCTGCCTGCCCGGCGGTTTCGGCACCCTCGACGAACTGTTCGAGGCGCTGACCCTGGTACAGACCCGCAAGATCACCCGCTTCCCGATCATCCTGTTCGGCACCAAATACTGGGCGGGACTGATGGATTGGATGCGCGAATCGCTGCTCGGCTCGGCCAAGGTCGCCCCCGGCGATCTCGGGCTCCTGCACGTCACCGACAGCGTGGACGAGGTGGTGCGGATCGTGGTGGAGGCCGCGCAGGCGCGGCGCGAGCTGGACGAGGCGGGCGTGGAGGATCAGTGGTGAATAACGCCTACGCGATCTGCGTGTACTGCTCTGCCAGCGTGGACGATCCGGTGGCGCTCGACCTGGCCACCCGGGTGGGCGACGAGATCGGCCGTCGCGGTTGGCAATTGGTGTCCGGCGGCGGCAATGTGTCCATGATGGGCGCGGTCGCGCAGGCGGCGCGGGCCGCCGGGGCCCGGACCGTCGGGGTGATCCCCAAGAAGCTGGTGCACCGCGAGGTCGCCGACACCGACGCCGACGAGCTGATCGTCACCGACACCATGCGCGAGCGCAAACAGGTCATGGACGACCGCGCCGACGCCTTCCTGACCCTGCCCGGCGGCATCGGCACGCTCGAGGAACTCTTCGAGACCTGGACCGGGGCCTACCTGGGCGTGCACGCCAAGCCGGTGGTGGTGCTCGATCCGCAGGACCACTACGGGGGCCTGTTCGAGTGGGTCGAAGAGCTGCGGCTGCGCGGGTA
Source organism: Nocardia sp. NPDC046763 (assembly GCF_040645495.1). Lineage (NCBI taxonomy): Bacteria > Bacillati > Actinomycetota > Actinomycetes > Mycobacteriales > Nocardiaceae > Nocardia > Nocardia sp. NPDC046763. The sequence continues at coordinate 557,081 of NZ_JBEYYI010000001.1, forward strand.
CACGGGCCGCGAAGCGGTCGATCGGGTGCTGGTGACCAAGGACTTCGACTCCGCTTTCGAGGCGCTGCGTCCCGGCCGTTGAGAACCATCTGGTTTCACTCGACAAGATCGGGCGAATCGGTAAGGGTGGGCGTCGGGGTACGTGAGCGCGAGGAGCACAGCGAAGTGAATACCGACGTCCGATCGACGGTGAGCCTGTTCGACCTGGCCCGCGGTCTGCCCAGCATGGTGATGCAGGCCCCCGGCATGCTCCGCAACGTCGCGCACATGCTGGTGAAATCCGGCGACAAGGCATCCATCGGGCTGTTCTTCCAGCGCGGCGCGGCCAAGCATCCGGACCGGCCCTTTCTGAAATTCGAAGGGCGCGTGTACACCTGGGGCGAGGCCAACGCCGAGGTCAACCGGTACGCGAAGGTGCTGGCCGCGCACGGGGTCGAGCGCGGCGACGTGGTCGGCATCCTGATGGTCAATCGCGCCGAGGCGCTGTTCACCGTCCTCGCCACCGTGAAACTCGGCGCCACCGCGGGCCTGCTCAACCACAACCAGCGGGACGTGGTGCTGCAGCACAGCTTCGGGCTGCTGAATTCGGTGCTCGACGTGATCGGCGAGGAATGCGCCGACGCCCTCGACACTCTCACCGAGACCCGGCCCGCCCTGCTCTGGTCCGAGCAGCTGGCCGCCGAGGCGCGCACCGCCGACGCCTCGAATCCCGTTGTGACCGAACAGATCACGGCCAAGGAACGCGCCTACCTGATCTTCACGTCCGGCACCACCGGCCTGCCCAAGGCCAGCGTCATGACCCACCTGCGCTGGACCAAGTCCATGGCCGGCATCGGCGGGCTCGGCGTCCGGCTCGACGGCCGGGACACGCTGTACTGCTGTCTGCCGCTGTACCACAACAACGCCCTCACGGTGGCGCTGTCCTCGGTCATCGCCGGCGGCGCGACCTTCGCGCTGGGCCGCAAGTTCTCGGCCACCCGCTTCTGGGACGAGGCCATCGCCGATCAGGCCACCGCCTTCATCTACATCGGCGAGTTGTGCCGCTACCTGCTGAACCAGCCGGCCAGGCCCGCCGACCGCGCACACACCATCCGGCTCTGCGTCGGCAACGGCCTGCGGCCCGAGCTCTGGGACGAGTTCCAGCAGCGCTTCGGCATCGAGCGGATCGTCGAGTTCTACGGGGCCAGTGAGGGAAACGTCGCCTTCATCAACGCCTTCTCGGTCGCCCGGACCGCCGGCTTCACCCCGCTGCCCTTCGCCATCGTCGAATACGACGACGCCACCGGCAAGGCGCTGCGGCACCCGGACGGCCGCCTGCGCCGGGTGCCGCCGGGCGGGGTCGGGCTGCTGCTGGCCAAGGTCACCACGCGCTCGCCCTTCGACGGCTACACCGACGCCTCCGCCACCGAATCCAAGCTCGTGCGAGACGGTTTCGAGCCGGGCGACTGCTGGTTCGACACCGGTGACCTGGTGCGCGATCAGCGCTGGGGTCACATCGCGTTCGTGGACCGCCTCGGCGACACCTTCCGCTGGAAGGGCGAGAACGTGGCGACCACCGAGGTCGAGGGCGCCTTCGACGGCATCGACTCCGTCACGCAGGCGGTCGTTTTCGGCGTCGACATCCCCGGCACCGACGGCAAGGCGGGCATGGCCGCGGTGACGCTGCACGAGGGTGCGCACTTCGACGGCAGGGTCGCCGCCAAGGTGCTCTACGACCACCTGCCGACCTACGCCGTGCCGCTGTTCATCCGCGTGGTGCCGGAGCTGGAGCAGACCTCCACCTTCAAGAACCGGAAGGTGGAACTGCGCAAGCAGGGCTACACCCCCGACGACGAGAGCACCCTCTACGTCCTCGCGGACCGCACCGAGGGCTACGTTCCCGCGTACTCCGAATACGCCGCCGACGTCGCCGCGGGGCGCGCGCCCGGCAACTGAACAGCAGCCGGTCGGAGCCCGGTTCCGGTCGGCTGCCCAGCAGCGCTGCCATAGCCCTCGGTACAGTCGAGGGCATGTGTGCGCCGTTGCCGACATTGTGCGGGAAGCCGGTGGCGACGGATCGGGCGCTTGTGATGGCGATCGTGAACCGGACGCCGGACTCCTTCTATGACCGAGGCGCGACGTTCAGCGACGAGGCCGCCATGCGGGCCGTCGACAAGGCCGTCGCCGAGGGCGCGGATCTGGTCGATATCGGCGGGGTGAAGGCCGGTCCGGGCGCCGAGGTGGACAACGTCGAGGAGGCCCGCCGGGTGGTGCCGTTCGTGGCGGCCATTCGCGAGCGCTACCCGGATCTGCTCATCAGCGTGGACACCTGGCGTGCCGACGTGGCCCGGGCCGCGATCGCCGAAGGTGCGGATCTGATCAACGACACCTGGGCGGGGGCGGACCCGGAACTGGTCGGCGTGGCCGCCGAGTTGGGCGTAGGAATCGTGTGCTCTCACACCGGGGGTGCGATTCCGCGGACCCGTCCGCACCGGGTCCGGTACGCGGATGTGGTGACCCAGGTCACCGAGACGGTGGTGGCCGCGGCCGAAAATGCTGCGGCGGCAGGGGTGGCCAAGGACTCGATTTTGATCGATCCGACCCATGATTTCGGCAAAAACACCTATCACGGGCTCGAATTGTTGCGTGCGATAGACGTTCTTGTGAAAACCGGATGGCCCGTCTTGATGGCGCTGAGCAATAAGGATTTCATCGGAGAGACTCTTGGTGTCGAGCTGTCCGAACGATTGGAGGGCACATTGGCAGCGACTGCTTGGTCGGCCGCCGCGGGTGCTCGCGTCTTTCGAGTGCACGAGGTGGCTCACACCCGCCGGGTGGTGGACATGATCGCCGCCATCCAGGGTCACCGCCCACCCGCCCGTACCCTGCGAGGTCTCGCATGAAAACAGACTGGGTGAACACCAACACCTTCGACTGCCCCGACTGGACGGTAGCGGAACTCACCGCCGCCAAGGGCGACCGCACCGTCTCGGTGGTGCTGCCCGCCCTCAACGAGGAAGCCACCGTCGCCGCCGTGGTGGCCAGCATCCGGCCCCTGCTCGGCACGCTGGTGGACGAACTCGTCGTCCTGGACTCCGGGTCCACCGACGCCACCGCCGCCCGTGCACAGGCCGCCGGAGCCACCGTGGTGACCCGCGAACAAGCCGTCCCCGAACTCGACCCCGTCCCCGGCAAGGGCGAATGCCTGTGGCGCTCGCTGGCCGTCACCAGCGGCGACATCATCGCCTTCGTGGACTCCGACCTCATCGACCCCGACCCCGCCTTCGTCCCCAGGCTGCTGGGCCCGCTGCTCACCGTCGACGGCATGCACCTGGTCAAGGCCTACTACCGCCGCCCGCTGCGCACCGGAGAGTCGGTGGACCACCACGGCGGCGGCCGCGTCACCGAACTGGTGGCCCGCCCACTGCTGGCCGCACTGCGCCCCGAACTGTCGAATGTGCTGCAGCCCTTGGGCGGTGAGTACGCCGGCACCCGCGAACTGCTCACCTCGGTGCCGTTCGCGCCCGGTTACGGCGTCGAAATCGGCCTGCTGCTGGACACTTACGACCTCCTCGGCCTGTCCAGCATCGGCCAGGTCAATCTCGGTGTCCGCCAGCACCGCAACCGCCCGCTGGCCGACCTGGGCGTCATGAGCCGCCAGATCCTGGGCACCGTCCTGGGTCGCAGCGGAATTCAGGACTCCGGCGCGGCCCTGACCCAGTTCCCCATGGTCGCAGGCGAATTCATCGCCCACGCCACCGAAGTCTCGCTGGCCGACCGTCCCCCGATGAACACCCTCCGCCCGGAGGAGGCCGCCGCCTGACCTCGAGGGGCCGGGCGGCGGCGCACTGCCATCGCCCGCGCCACCTCGCTGAATTCCGTTGCGCGCCATCATGTCGGCCATCGCTGCCATCGTGTCGGTCATGGATCCGGCTATCGGTCGTGGCGGTAGATCGGTGTCAGGAGGTCGGCCTCGATCGGTTCGCCGGTGGAGCGGTCGTACCGGACACCGACCACCGCTGAGAAAGGGTGGGTGCTCGCGCGCTCGTGCAGGGTCGCGAGTCTGGTTGCCAGCAACCGGATCGCGCCCAGCGAGGCGGGCGGGTGCAGGCCGTCGATGACCAGCACGCTGCCCTTGCCGTCCGGGCGGGGGAGGCGGGCCAGGTAGGCGATGTCGTAGGGTTCGGTGCCGCCCGGGCGGTAGACGCGGCGGGCGGCCCGGTCCTCGATGCCCCGGCGTACCCGTCCGGCGCGCGCCACCGTGCGGCGCAGGCGCGGGTCCGCGGCCACCAGATACCGCAGACTGGGCGACAATTCGGGTCCGCCGAGCACGATCAGGCCGTCCCGGTCGAGGTCGAGCGGGCGGCCCGGCAGGAAGCGCTGGACATTGGCGGTGAAGCCGAGTTCCCGCAGTAGCTCGACCAACCGGTGCGGCGCCGCGGCATCGGGCGCGCCCACGAGGGCGATGGCGCGCGTCGTACTGCGGACGTCCGGGGTGAGGATGGTGAGCGGCCCGTGCCCGAAGAACAAACCTTCCGGTACTGGCCCCTGGGTGCTCACCTGGTGGATGCGGGCGCGGGAAAGTCCCGCGGCCGCACCTATTCTCGCGAACGTCCAGCCCTCGGCATGCAGTTCGCGGATGACGGCGCGGCGGATGCGAGTCAGCTCATTGATCTGCTGCTGCGCGGCTGCCACGCCTTCGGTGGCGGCTTTCAGGCGCTCGACCTTGTCCTCGATCGCGAATACCCGGGCCACCTCGTCGGCCGACATGTGCGCAGTCTAGATAGCTGGACAGCATCATGCGTCAAGTACGGTCGACATATTTGATCTCAGGTGGCGTCCGGATCCACCGGCGGACGTTCGTTGCGCTCCAGCGGTTTTTGTTCCTTCGGCATCGAAACTGGGCCGGATCCGCTGTTGGTGTAACCGTTTCCGCTGTTCGGGGTGCTCACCGGCTTGTCGAAACTGGTCAGGTCACTGAAGCTGTTCAGGATCGAGTCGTCCCCGTCGAGCAGGTGTTTGGTAACCATCGACCGCGGATTCATACTGCGCAGTTCGTTCAACTGCTCCAACGGTTTCCGGATCTCGTCGAATTCCGGGCCGAGCTCACTGCGCAATTGCTGAGTCGCGCCGGTGGCGTAATCGCGCGCCTGTTTGAGAGCGTGCGCGGTCCAGCGAACGGCGCCGGGCAGTCGCTCCGGACCCAGAATCACAAGTGCGGCGACGAGCAGAATGAGCATCTCGCCCCAGCCGATATTGCTGAACACTGTATCTATTTTGCCTTCCGCTTCGCTCCAGGCGGTTCGCGGCCCTGTTACCCCGGTCTTCCCTCCTCCGCTCCTCCGCTTCGCTCCCCCGCTCCAAGGCGGAGGTCTATCAAGCCGCAGTCCAGACCGGGGCGGGCCGCGAACTCTGGGTCGTTCCTATCTTTCGGGTGGGGTCCCTCGGTCCGACTCCAATGTGGCCGGCACATCGACCCCGGTCTTCTCTCCTCCGCTTCGCTCCCCCGCTCCAAGGCGGAGGTCTATCAAGCCGCAGTCCAGACCGGGGCGGGCCGCGAACTCTGGGTCGTTCTATCTTTCAGGTGGGGTCTCTCAGTCCGACTCCAGGGTGACCGGGACATCAACTTCACGCCCGTCGCGAATCAGGCGCACCGTCACGGTCTGCCCGATCTCGTGCGACTGCACCGCAACCGTCAGTTCCTCCGGACCCGACACATCGCGATCGCCGACCTTCACGATCACGTCGCCCTCCACGATGCCCGCCTTGGCCGCCGGGCTACCGGCCTGCACATCGGCTACCGCCGCACCGCTCATCACGTCATTGGCGACGATCTTGGTCTTGGCGCTCACACCCAGCCGCGGGTGGTGCACCGAACCGTCCCGGATCAGCGCCTGCGAGATCCGCTTGACCTGATCCACCGGAATCGCGAAGCCCAGACCCACCGAACCGCCGCTCTCGGACTTGATGGCCGAGTTGATGCCGATCAGCCGGCCCTGCATATCCACCAGCGCGCCACCGGAGTTGCCGTGGTTGATGGCGGCGTCGGTCTGGACGGCGTCCAGGGTGGCGTCGGTGTCGGTGCCCTCGCCGCCCACCTTCACCGGCCGGTGCAGCGCCGACACGATGCCGGAGGTGACCGTCTTCTCCAGGCCCAGCGGCGAACCCAAGGCCAGCACGTCGTCCCCGACCTGCACATCGCCGGAATTGCCGAGCTGGATCACCGCCAGGTTCTTCACATCGACCTTGAGCACCGCCAGGTCCGACTTGGTGTCGCGGCCCACGATCTGGGTCGGCACCCGCGAGCCGTCGGAGAACACCACGTCCAGCTTGGCCTTGCCCGACTTGTCATTGGCGGCCAGCGAGATCACGTGGTTGTTGGTGACGATGTAGCCGGCCCCGTCGATCACCACCCCCGAGCCCGTGGACCCGGTGTCGCCCAGCCACGCCCGGACGGTGACCACCGCGGGCATGACGGCATTGACCACCTTGGTGATCTGATTGTGCGATTCGCTGCCCGCGGGCGCGGACTGCAGCGCCACCTTGCGTGAGGTCAGCGCGGAGGCCGACGAGCCGGTGAACGCCCCGACGAACCCGCCCAGCAATCCGATGACCGCCGCGATGACCGCGAGCAGCGCCAGCGCCTGCCAGGACACCCGGCCACCGAACAGCACCTCCCGGGCGCCCAGCTTGGGTCCGGGCGTCAGCGCCTGCGGCCTGGCCTGCGCCACGGCCGGAGTGCCCAGGCGCGCCGCCGAGTTCGGGTCGCGCCACGGATCGGCGGGTGCGGCCGGTGCGGCCGCCTCGGTCCTGGCCTCCGGATCCCGCTGCAGCAGGTCGGTCGAACCCTCCGGACGACCGAACGCCTCCGCCAGCACCGCGTCCGGCGGGCGATTCTGAATCTCGGTATCCCCCCGCGGTGCCGCCCCGGCGGCACCCGCCTGCCGCGCGGCGAACGAGCCGTGCTGACCGTTCGGGCGGCGGAAGGCGCGCGCGGTGTGGGTGTCCACATGTGGCCGCAGCACCGGCCGCGGCCCCAGCACCGGTGCGTCCGACGGCCTCAGGTTCCCCCGATTGGCCGCCGAATCGTAAGCCGCATCCCGCTCGGGCCCCGGGCCCGTGTTCTTCGATTCGGTGGTCACGCTATGGACTCTACTTGCGCCACCACGACGTCCATCGCCTGCTGTCGAACGAATCTTGGCGCAGGCCGAAGGAACTCATGCCGCGCGCCAGCGGACCCCGATCGCGGTCGGCGGGGTCGGGTGTCTGGTGATTGCCGCACTCCTGCAGCAACGCCCGCGGAATCCGGCTCAGCGTGTCGTGCAGGCTCAGCGGCGCGGAGATCTGATCCGAGGACTGCCGCAGCGCGATCCGGGCCTGCTGCTGGGCATCCACCTCGGCCGCGCACTCGCGGCACACGGAAATATGGTGGGCGGCGCGCAGATACGCGTTCATCCGCAGCTCGCCGTCCACATAGGCGGCGATGGCCTCACTGGCCAGATGCTCGGTGGGGGCGAAACGCGGGGGACGACGGTGCGGTCGGTCCTCGCCACTCATACGCTGCACACCCTTCCGGAGGACTCGAGCTGTTCGGGCGGCACCTGCTCACGAAGACGGTGCCCTCGCGAAGACGGTGCCCAGGAAGCGCGGGCGCAGTGCCCGCGGCTTACCCGACCTTTTCGGTGGCGGCGAATCGCCGCTCAATCCCATTATGCTCGAGGTGCTCGCGCAGTGCCTGACGTCCTCGGTGGATGCGGCTGCGCACGGTACCCAGCTTGACGCCCAGCGTCGCGCCGATCTCCTCGTACGACAGACCTTCGATGTCGCAGAGCACGACCGCGGCGCGGAACTCCGGGGCCAGCGAGTCCAGCGCGGACTGCAGATCCGGGTCCAGGTTGGCGTCGTGATAGGCCTGCTCGGGACCCGGACCCTCGGAGGGCACCCGGTCGTAGTCCTCCGGCAGCGCCTCCATGCGGATGCGGTTGCGGCGGCGGACCATGTCCAGGAACAGGTTGGTGGTGATGCGGTGCAGCCAGCCCTCGAACGTGCCGGGCTGATAGTTCTGCAGGGACCGGAAGACCCGGATGAAGGTTTCCTGGGTCAGATCCTCGGCGTCCTGCGGATCACCGGTGAGGCGGTAGGCCAGGCGATACACGCGATCGGCGTGCTCGCGGACCAGTTCGTCCCAGGTGGGCATGACAGAGCGATCGCCGGTGGCGTCGAAGGCGGCGGTCCCGGACAGGGCGGCCTCGTCGTCGGCGGGGGACAGGATAATGTCGCTGTCCAGCGCGGTGTCGCTGTCCAGCGGCTTGATCTGCGGGTGCAGAGTGTTGGCGTGTTCACGCGCCGCGTCGACCATGTGGATGGGGTTACCTCCTACTCGGGACCGTGGACCCGATATCGAGGACAACCAATCTGTTGGATCGGCTGTTCCCGATTCCGAGCCAGCGGTCGCTGGCCTGGCGTGAGCAATACTCTGGTCGCTCGTGATGTGGCCGCTGTATGCAGAGGCTGAGGGACACCTGAGAAAAATCGCCACACCGGCCGGTCACCGCCACGCCTTACCGGTGTATCGCCATTAGCCTCTACTTCGTGAGCCAGACTCCCGCGGCACAGAACCTGCAGCGCAACCTCGCCTACGTGGAGGAATCCGTCGCCGAGGACGACATCCTCGTCGGTGCGCGCGAGCGCGCCCTCGAACTCGGCGCGGCCCCGGTCGCGCCCGCGGTCGGCGCGCTGCTCAGCATGTATGCCCAGCTGCTCGGGGCGCGGGCCGTGGTCGAGGTCGGCACCGGGGCCGGGGTGAGCGGGCTGTGGCTGCTGGACGGCATGCGCGAGGACGGCACCCTGACCACCATCGACTCCGAACCCGAGCATCAGCGCGCGGCCCGCGAGGCGTTCCGATCGGCCGAGATCGCGCCGGCGCGCACCCGGCTCATCAACGGGCGGGCCCTGGATGTGCTGCCGCGGCTCGCCGATGGGGCCTACGACCTGGTCTTCATCGATGCCGCGCCGCTCGAGCACCCGCAGTATGTGGCGCAGGCGGTGCGGCTGCTGCGGGACGGCGGCGCGATCCTGTTGCACAATGCCCTGCTCGGTGGCCGGGTCCCGGACCCCGCCCAGCGCGACCCGCAGACCATGGCCGTGCGGGCGGCCACACGCGCGATCGCGGAGGATCCGGATCTGACAAGTGTGCTGATCCCGGTCGGCGACGGGCTGCTCTGCGCTTCGCGCGGGTGAGATTCTGCGCTTCGCGCGGGTGAAAACTCAACGCCCGGTGTGGAATTCGATTCGTACGTGGCGTTCCGCGCGGCGATAGTCCGCGTGGCAACAACTGCGAGCGGAGAGCTTTCCGCGCGCGGAAATTCTCCGGTGACGAAGTACCCGGACGTCTGGATTTCGTAAATCCCCGCGACTCGAGCCGAAAGGCCCTTGCCCTCGACTTGAACGCGTGTTTAAGGTATTGAACATGCGTTCAACCGACGATCTGACAACCCGGGCACGGATTCGCGATGCCGCGATCACCGTGTTCGGGGAGCAAGGCTTCGGGGTCGGCGTGCGAGCCATCGCAGCCGCGGCGGGAGTCTCTCCCGGACTGGTCAATCACCATTTCGGGTCCAAGGAAGGGCTGCGGGAGGCGTGCGACGAGTGGGTCCGGGAGACGATCCGGGCCGCCAAGATGGAGTACATCGAGAACCCCTCGCCCGGCGGGCTCATGCGCCAGCTGGCCGAGATCGAGGAGTTCGCCCCGGGCATGGCCTACCTGATGCGCAGCTTCCAGGCGGGCGGGTCACTGATGAAGACCTTCTTCGAGCACATGGTCGAGGACACCGAACAGTATCTGCGCGCCGGTGTCGAGGGCGGGTCCATCAAGCCGATGCGCGACGTACGGGCCACGGCGCGTTACGTGGCCACCAACAATGGCGGCGGCATGATGATGTTCCTGCAGCTCTACGCGGCCGAACAGCCGGGGCCCATGGACTTCCGCAAGGCGCTGCGCGAATACGCCGACCGCATGATGCTGCCCGCGCTGGAGATCTACACCCACGGCATGCTCACCGATTCCACGGCGCTGGACGCACTGACGGCCACTGCGCAATAACCCATCAACGTCGTTTTCCTACAAGGAGATTCGATGAACGTTCCTGCCAATCCCGTGATCGAAGTCCGGGATCTGCACAAGAACTTCGGGCAAGTGCGAGCCCTGGACGGCCTCGACCTCGAGGTCGCCGAGGGCGAGGTGCACGGTTTCCTCGGGCCGAACGGGTCCGGGAAGTCCACCACCATCCGCATCCTGCTGGGCATCCTGTCGCGCACGTCCGGTGAGGCCGTGGTGCTGGGGCGGGACCCGTGGGCCGACGCGGTCGCGCTGCACCGCGACATCGCCTATGTGCCCGGCGATGTCACGCTGTGGCCGTCGCTGTCGGGCGGCGAGACCATCGACCTGCTGGCCCGCATGCGCGGCGGCATCGAACAGCAGCGCCGTGCCGAGCTCATCCAGCGGTTCGAGCTGGATCCGAGCAAGAAGGCGCGCACCTATTCCAAGGGCAATCGGCAGAAAGTCGCTCTGGTGTCGGCCTTTTCGTCGAACGCGCGGCTGCTGCTGCTGGACGAGCCGACCTCCGGCCTGGACCCGCTGATGGAGCAGGTATTCAACGAGTGCGTGGCCGAGGCGGTAGCGCGCGGCACCACGGTGCTGCTGTCCAGCCACATCCTGTCCGAGGTGGAGAGACTGTGTAAACGGGTCACCATCATTCGGGCGGGCAAGACCGTCGAAACCGGCACGCTGGCACAGATGCGGCATCTGTCGCGCACCTCCATCACCGCCGAAATGATCGGCAGCCCAGGGGATCTCGGTCGCATTCCCGGCGTCGAGGACATCAGCATCGAGGACCACACCCTGCACTGCCAGGTGGACAGCGAGCACCTCGGCGAGCTCATCCGGGTGCTCGGCGACGCCGGGGTGCGCAGCCTGGTCAGCCAGCCGCCGACGCTGGAAGAACTGTTCCTGCGCCACTATTCGCTCGACGACCGGGCCGCGGCCGACGAACGCGAACCGGAGAAGGTGTCGAAATGACCTCCGTCACCGCCGCCGCGCCGCGCACCTTCGAAACACCGGCATTCGCGGCGGATTTCACCGGGACCGGGAAGCTGCTGCGGCTGTATCTGCGGCGTGACCGGATCGTGTTGCCGCTGTGGATTCTGCTGCTGTCGCTGCCGCTGGGCAGCGTGTACGTCAAGAGCATCCAGAAGCTCTACCACCAGCCCTCCGACTTCCACGATTTCGCCAACGGCGTCCTGTCCAACCCGGCCGAGCTGGCCATGTACGGGCCGATATACAACGACAGCAGCCTGGGTGCGGCGGGCATCTGGAAGGCGGGGATGTTCTACACGCTCATCGCCGTGGCCACCATCCTCACCGTCATCCGGCACACCCGCGCCGACGAGGAGACCGGGCGCACCGAGCTGCTGGCTTCCACCCGGGTCGGGCGATTCGCCGGACTGACCGCCGCGCTGATCGTGGCCTACGGCGGGGCCCTGCTCACCGGATTGATCGGATACGCCAGCATCGCGAGCACGTCCGTGCCGAAGTCGGGATCGTTGGCCTTCGGGCTGGCGCTGGCGGGGTCGGGCATCGTGTTCGCCTCGGTGGCGGCGGTCGCCGCGCAGCTGTCCGCCGGCGCGCGGACCGCGCGGGGCATCGCCTTCGCGGTGCTGGGCGTGACGTTCACGCTGCGGGCCATCGGTGACGTGCGCTCCGCGGCCGGGCCGACCAGCCCGCTCACCTGGATGGCCCCGCAGGGCTGGTCGCTGCAGGTGCGGCCGTTCGCGGGCGACCACTTCGCGGTGCTGGGGCTGCACGTGCTCACCGCGGTCGTGCTGACCGTCATCGCGTATTACCTACTGGCACACCGCGATACCGGTGCGGGCCTGATCGCCGAACGGCCCGGCGCGCTGGTGGCCGGGCCCGCGCTGGCCGGTCCGCTGGGACTGGCCTGGCGGCTGCAGCGCGGGACGCTGTTGTCCTGGACGGTCGGACTCGGGTTGTACGGGTTGATGATCGGCAGCATTACCCACGGCGTCGGCGATCAGCTGGGCAGCAGTCAGACCATCCGAGATCTGATCACCCGCATGGGTGGTTCGGAATCGCTGGAGAAGTCTCTGATCAACTATGCCTTCACCATGGTGGCGGTGGGTGCGGCCGCCTACGCGGTGTCGGCGGCCCTGCGGCTGCACGCCGAGGAGAGCACCGCGCACGCGGAAACCGTACTCACCGGCGAGGTATCCCGAACCCGTTGGGTGGCTTCGCATCTGACCTTCGCGCTGCTCGGTCCGGTGTTGGCGCTGGCGGTGTCGGGTCTGCTCGGGGGCCTGATCTACGGTCGCGCCGCGGGTGATGTCGGCGGCAAGGTGGGGTGGACGATGGGGGCCGCGCTGGTGCAGGTGCCCGCGGTATGGACCTTCGTGGGGCTCACTGTCGTGTTGTTCGGCCTGCTGCCGCGCTTCACCACGGTCGCTTGGGGCTTCCTGACCGCCGCGATCGCCGTCTTCCTGCTCGGCTCACTGGCCGGTGCGCCGCAATGGTTCCGCGATCTCAACCCCTTCGAGCACGCGCCGAAGGTGCCCGGCGAACCGTTCACCGCCACCCCGCTGGTCGTTCTGCTCCTGGTGGACGTGGCGTTGCTCACGGTGGGGCTGATCGCGTTCCGCCGCCGAGATCTCCACTCCGCCTGAGGCCGAAGCCTCCGCGAACGGCCGTCCCGGGCATCCGGGGCGGCCGTTCGCTCATCGCGATCGTGGTGGTCCGGCAGCGAATCCCCAGTTGCCGGTGCGGGTACGGCGATCGGGCGGGGTGGGCGGCGAAGGGGCAGTGCTGAGGTCTGGATTCGGGCGGTGACGCGGTGGTACAGCAGAAGGGGATCGATTTTTGCTAGGAGGTGGGGGATATGTTCGAGGGACTGGCCCTCGGGGTACACCTACCGGCCGGATGGCTCTGGCCCGCACTGGTCTTCTTCGGCGGCATCATCTGCATGGGGATGCTGGTACTGCTACTGGTCAGCGGAGCCCGCTTCGACGACCATGCGTCGCGGTACGTGCCGACCACGACCAACACGTGTGAACCGTTCTGCGGTGCACGGACTCCGGTGCCCGGGTATCCGAACTGAACGGTCGTATCCAGGTTTCCGGACCGTCGGCGCGGATACTCCACGGGAATGGTTCGACGAGTGGGGGTACCCATGGGGCAGCGGATCCCGGCCGTGGTCGGGTTGTACTTCCGCGAGGCCGGGCAGTGGCGGCGCATCGCCGAATTCCGGCTCGCCGCGGACGGTCGCGCCACCTTCCGGACGGTGGACCCGGTCGAAGGCCTGGTCGCTCGCGTCTGGTACCACCAGGGCGTCGACATTCTCGGCGAGAACCGCACCGTGCTGCCCGAGGACGGTGCCGCCTTCCTGCGAGCGCTGTTGCAGCCGTTCGGTTTTCGCGACTACTGGTTCCGCGACGACAGTTCGCCGCGCGGCGGGCGCACCCGCACCGGGCACGCGGTCTCGCGTAGCGCCGCCCCGGTGCGTCCGGATGCCTGCGACAAGGACTGCGCGGCAGCGGAGCCGGATTGCCGGTGCGCCGAGGTGCGGGCTCCGGCCGATGGCACTCCGCAGCCGCACGAGGAGCGGGCGCACCGTCCCGCGTCCCGGCCCGCCGCCTGGCGGCTGCTGGACTCGGATGTCCTCCGATTCTGAAGCGCCGCACCGGATCCGCTACAGGCTGTTGGCCAGCAGGGCGTACTGTGCCGCCGCCTTCTTCTGGGCGTCGGAATCATTGGTCCCGTTCACCACGCCCACGTATTGCTTGTAGCTGACGTAGCAGCGGCTCGGCGTCTTGTCCGAGGTACGGTGCACGCACTTGACGTCGGGCACCTTGTCCGGCCCGCTGGTCGCGGTCTCCTGCAGGTTGCTGATCATGCCGGTCACGAAATCCGTGCTCGCCTTGCCATTTCGCAGCCTGATAACGAAATTGCCGTCGGCACTGGACATTTCGTCCGCACCGCCATCGGACACCAGCTTGGTCCAGTAGGCCATGTCGTCGGAGGGCAGGATGAGCCAATTGGCCGGGAACACCGCGAAATTGTCGGGATCGACGGTCTTGTGGTCGCGGTCGGTCACCAGCGTGCGGGCCAGCAGGCGATCGGGATCGACCGGCAGCTGCGAGATAAGGTCGTTCGGGGTCTCCTGGAAGGCGTCCAGCGTCGGGGCCTGGGCGTCGAGGGTCTTCTTGGCCCAGGACAGTAGATCCTGCTGATCGGCACTGGGGCGCAGGATGAACAGTGAGATCACGAAGTCCTTGCGCGCCATGGTCAATCCGATGTTCGGCACGCCGGGCCGCCAGTGCGCGTAGGCGTCCGGATAGTCGGGCAGGGTGAGCTTCTGGTTCACGTTCAGCGCCACATTGAAGTCGGCGTCCTCGAGTTCGCGGGCGGCCAGCTTGGCATTGTCGGCGGACGGGAAGCGCAGCACGCGGGTGGTGATGGTGGTGCCGTTCGGATCCGGATTGTCGTTGACGTCCTCGCGGTCCGAGCCGCTGGCCGCGACACCGGCCACGAAGCCGCGGTTGGTCAGCACGCCCTTGACCGCGGAGGACAGGTGGCTGACATTCACCACATCGTCGACCGTGGACAGCACCACGCCGCCGCGGCCGATATTGAGATGGGAGTCGATCTTCACCGCCGGGGCGACGGCCGCGGTCATGCGGATGCCCTCGAGGGTGTTGCCCTTACCGCCGTTGTTGCGGTCGTAGGTGTAGCGGTTCACCGGATAGGACCCGGTGTCCAGGGTGCGGACATCCAGCTCACCGGGAACCGCGGTGCCGGACTTACCGCATCCGGACAGTAGGGCGGTCAAGGCGAGGCAGGTGATGGCGGTGACGACACGTGCCGGACGGCGCATGGTGATCCCTCCCGCGCGGCCCGTCGACGGCGGCGCTCCATATGCACAGATTTTCGGACCAGCATCGGCCGGATGTCCACTCTTATCCGTGTCGCCCGCACGGCCGGACGGATTGAAACGCCTGGTAGTCAAACCCAGACGCCCTTGCCGACGGTCACCACGCCGCCATTGCTCACCGCGAAACGCTCCCGATCCCGGTCCCGATCCACACCGATGATCTCGCCCTCCGATACCACGACGTTCTTGTCCAGAATGGTGTGCCGCACCACCGCACCCCGGCCGATCCGCGTGCCCGGCATGAGGACACTGCCCTCCACCGTCGCGCCGTCCTCCACCAGCACATTCGAGAACAGCACCGAATTGCGCACCGTCGCCGCCGACAGAATGCTGCCCGCGCCCACGATCGACTCCTGGGCCAGGCCGCCGCGGCCGAACTTGGCTGGCGGCAGATTCTCGGCCGCACCGCGAATCGGCCAGTGCTTGTTGTAGAGGTCGAAGACCGGATCCACCGACACCAGATCCATGTGCGCCTCGTAGAAGGCGTCGATGGTGCCGACATCGCGCCAGTAACCGCGGCTGCGCTCGGTCGCTCCGGGCACCACATTGGTGGAGAAGTCGTAGACCGCGGCCGCGCCCGAACGCACCAGGCCAGGAATGATGTCGCCGCCCATGTCGTGGTCGGAGTCGTTGTCGTCGGCATCGGCGCGAATGGCGTCCACCAGCACCTTGGTGCTGAACACGTAGTTGCCCATGGAGGCGAAGGTGACATTCGGATCGTCGGGGGTGCCCGGCGGATGCACCGGCTTCTCCAGAAAGCCGATGATGCGGCCGGATTCGTCGGAATCGATGCAGCCGAAAGCGCTCGCCGTACTGCGCGGCACCCGGATACCCGCCACTGTCACGCCCGCACCGGAGTCGATGTGTGCCTGCACCATCTGCTCCGGGTCCATCCGGTACACGTGGTCCGCGCCGAAGACCACGATGTACTCCGGGTCCTCGTCGTAGATCAGGTTCAGCGACTGCATGATCGCGTCCGCGCTGCCGGTGTACCAGCGCGGGCCCAGCCGCTGCTGCGCCGGCACCGGGGTGATGTACTCCCCGCCGAAGCCCGACAGCCGCCAGGTCTGGGAGATGTGCCGGTCCAGCGAATGCGACTTGTACTGCGTCAGTACGCAAATGCGCAGATAGCCCGCATTCACCAGATTCGACAGCACGAAGTCGATGAGCCGGTACGCGCCGCCGAAGGGAACCGCGGGCTTGGCGCGGTCCTTGGTGAGCGGAAAGAGTCGCTTGCCCTCGCCACCGGCGAGCACGATCCCGAGTACGTGCGGCTGGCTCCTCACACCCCTGAAACTACCGGTTGTGCCCGAACACGGAATGTCCAGCTGGTGCCGTGTTCATCGCGATCTCGAGGGCACTGTCGATTGGTTGGCTCCGCTGCAAGCGTTTACGTTGGACCGGTGTAGGCATCGCGTCAACCCTGAGACGGATGCACCGGGCCGCGAACAGCCGGAGCGGAGCGGAGGCAAATTGGACAGAGCAACTCGTGGACTGCGAGTGGCTGTTATGACCCGCGAATACCCGCCGGAGGTGTACGGCGGGGCGGGGGTGCACGTCACCGAACTTGTGTCGCGGTTGCGGCGGCTGTGCGATGTCACCGTGCACTGCATGGGGGTCGCGCGTGCGGATGCCGTGGTGCACCAACCGGATCCGATGCTCTATGCCGCGAATTCCGCGCTGCAGATGATGTCCGCGCAGCTGCGCATGGCCGACGCCGCGAGCTTCGCCGACGTGGTGCACTCGCACACCTGGTACACCGGGCTCGCGGGGCATCTGGCCGGGCAGTTGTACGGGATTCCGCACGTGTTGACCGCGCATTCGCTCGAGCCGCGGCGGCCGTGGAAGGCCGAACAACTCGGCGGGGGCTACCGGCTGTCCTCGTGGTCGGAACACAATGCCATGACCTACGCCGACGCCGTCATCGCGGTGAGTGCGGGCATGCGCGCCGATGTGATCGCCGCCTACCCCGACATCGATCCCGCCAAAGTCCATGTGGTGCACAACGGCATCGACGCCGACGTCTGGCATCCGGGCGGTCCCGCGTCCGGCTCGCGGGACGTGCTCACCGAACTCGGCGTGTCCCAGGGACGGCCCATCGCGGCGTTCGTCGGGCGCATCACCCGGCAGAAGGGCGTGTCGCATCTGCTGGCTGCGGCCCGGCATCTGGATCCGGACATTCAGCTGGTGCTGCTGGCCGGGGCCGCCGACACGCCCGCCATGGAGGCCGAGGTGGCGGCGTCGGTGCGGGCGCTGCGGGCCGACCGCGACGGCGTGTTCTGGATCAAGGAGATGCTGCCCACCGAACTGGTGCGGCAGGTGCTCGCGGCCGCAACGGTTTTCGTGTGCCCGTCGGTGTACGAGCCGCTGGGCATCGTGAACCTGGAGGCCATGGCCTGCGGGACCGCGGTGGTGGCCTCGGATGTGGGCGGGATTCCGGAGGTGGTGGTGCCGGGGGAGACCGGGCGGCTGGTCCATTACGACGAGACCGCGCCCCGGGACTACGAGCGCGGTCTGGCCCGCGCCGTGAACACCGTTGCGGCCGACCCGGTCACGGCCGCCGCGATGGGTGCGGCCGGCCGCGACCGGGCGATCGGCGCCTTCGACTGGAACCGGATCGCCGCGCGCACCGCGCACATCTACGACCTGGTCCGCAAGGGGTAGCGGGGCGCCGGTTCAGGCGGTCAGGGGATACCGCATGAACACATCGGCCCGGTCATAGGGACTGGGCGGCAGTTCCGAAGGCGGCACGTGCACGAAACCCATCGCCTCGTACAGGTGCACGGCACTGGCCAGCCGGGCATTGCTCGCCAGGAAGAACTCCGTCGCGCCCAGGTCGCGCACCCGCTCGATGGCGGTGGCCAGCACCACCCGGCCGATGCCGCGGCCCCGGAAACGCGGCGACACAGCCATTTTCGACAGCTCGAACACGCCCGGCTCCTCCTGGACCAGCGCGACACAGCCGACGGCCTCGCCGTCCAGCCGGGCGATCAGCACCTCGCCGCCGTAATCGACGATGGCCTGCGGATTGTCGAGGGTGGCGAGGTCGGCGGGCTCGACCGAGAAGATGGTCTCGATCCACTCCAGGTTCAGGTCCTTGAAGGCGCGAGCGTCGTCTGGGGAGGACATCGGCGCGACCACGATCGAATCGAGTTCCTGGGCGCGGGCTTCCGTCTGCTGAGTCACCAGGGAAGCATGTCGGACGTCGAACCATAACGTCCAATACTTGATAGCTGCGATCGATACGATGAGCTTATGAACCCCGGTGTGGAGCTGCGGCACCTGCGCTACTTCCTGGCGGTCGCGGAGGAGCTGCACTTCGGACGGGCCGCTGCCCGCCTGCACATCGCCCAGCCCGCCCTCACCCAGCAGATCCAGCGCCTGGAAACCCTGCTCGGGACCCGGCTCTTCGACCGCACCTCGCGCACCGTCGCCCTCACCGCTGCCGGAATCGTGTTGCGCGAGCGCGCCCGCGCCCTGCTAGGTCACGCCGAACGCGACCTGGCCGAGGTCACCCGTATCGGCCAGGGCAGTCAGGGCACGCTCTACCTGGGCTTCGTCCCCTCGGTGCTGCCGCTCGAACCGTTGCGCGGGGTCCGCGAATTCCGCGAACGCTTCCCACTCGTGCGGGTCGACCTGGTCGAAGGGTTCACCAGCCACCTGATGGAGCGCCTCGCCAACGGCACCCTCGACATGGCCATCGTGCGCGACCCCGATGAGCAGCCCGGCACCGTGACCGTCCCCCTCATGACCGAGCCGTTCGTGGCGATCCTGCCCGCCGACCACCCCGACGCCGGACGCACCACCCTCACCGGCGCCGAACTCGCCGAGCACCCACTGGTCTTCTTCCCGCGCGCCGCGGGCGGACTCGCCTACGAGAAGAACCTCGCGCCGCTCCTGAAATCCGGCCGCCGCGCCCGCATCGTCCAGGAGGCCACCAACTGGACCATCATCCTCTACCTGGTCGCCGCGGGCCTGGGCGTCACCATCGCCCCACGCAGCGCCACCTTCACCGCCCCCGACTCGGTTCGCATCATCCCCCTCGCCGAAACCGACGCGGCCACAACGATTTACATCGCCACTCGGGCGGACGACACCCGCCCCCTGGTCCACAACCTCCTCGACCTGCTCCCGAACCGCCCGAAACCCCCGGAACCGCCCGGGCTCAGCGCGGGCGATACACCGAGATCGTGACCGACGCGGTTACCGGCATCGGATCAGGCAGGGCCGCAATCTGTTCCGCCCGCCGCTCGGCCGCATGAAATGCCGACGGCCCCATGGCCGCCACATTCGCCACATCCTCGTGCGAGAGCTCCATCGTGTACTCGACCGCATCGTGTCCTACCAGCTCGAACCGCTCCCCGAGCGATTCGGCGAGCCGATCCGCCTTGGCCGCATCCACACTCACCATCCCGAGCGGCTCGATCAGCTCGCCCAGATGCCGCGAGGTCGGCGTCACCACCACGAACCGCCCGCCGTCCGCCAGCACCCGCGCCACCTCGTCCGCATTGCGCGGCGCGAACACCGACACCACCGCCCCCATCACGCCATCCCGCACCGGCAGCCCTCGCCACGCATCCGCCAGCACCGACCCGGCCCGCGCATGCGCCCGAGCCGCCCGCCGCGCCGCCGCCTTCGACACGTCGAGGGCGACTCCCCGAGCTCCCGGCACCGCATCCAACACGGCCGCCAAGTAATACCCGGTCCCCGCCCCGATCTCGAGCAGTGCCGTGCCGCTCGTAGTGCCTTCCCGCACCGCTGAATTCGGACCGGCCGACGGATTCTCCGCCGCCGTCGCGGACCGGTCGACGGCGGATTCCCGAGGCGCGGCGTGTGCCTTCGTCCGACTCGTGCTCTCGGCGGGCTGACCTCCAGCGGCGAGCCCGTGACCGGCATCGCCCCGGTGCCACTGCCCGCCTGGCGCTGGCGACGAGGCAGCGACCTCGTGATCGGCCTCATCCGTGGCACCGGGTGCTGGGGCCGAGACGGCGCCACCGGTCGATTTGGGTGCGGGGGCCACGCCTGCGGACAGGAGGGTGGTGGCGAGTCGTGCCGCGGAGGCCGAAGTAACGGACATTCCGGGTGCGATGGTTCCGGAGCGGAGGCGTGGATGCCGGGGCGGGGTGGCTGGGCCGGGTTTGCCTGGATCGTGGGAGCTCGCCGGGTGTGCGGGGTCGCCGTGTCGGTGGGGTGCCGGTGGGTGTGCGGGCGAGGTGGCAGCCGCGGGAGAGTCCGCTCCGAATACTGCTGTGTCGAAATCAGTTACGGGGCGAGGGGTGGTGATGGCGGGTTCGGCGTCGCGGTGGGGGATGGCTGCTGCGACGGTCTCGGCCAGGGCGGCGGCGATCGGGGCGAAATGGCCTGCGGCTTGAAAGGCGGTGCGGGCGTCGAGCATGGCCGGGGTGTCGCCGGTCATTTTGGTAGACGCGCCGGTGAGGAGGCTGACGTAGCCCTGCTTGGCCAGGTCGAAACTGTGGCCGTGCGGGCAGCGCAGGGTCCGGGCGGCGGGGTCGCCGACCACGGGAGCCGCGAGGGACCGGCTGCACTGTGGGCAGGCCAGCAGGTCGGCGCAGGCCAGGAGCCGTTCCGCGGGGGAGGGCTCGGCAGTGCCGACTGAGGGGGGATATGAGCTGTTGTTCACCGTGGTACCGGTAAGCCTGGGAGCCCCCGGGATTCTCGAGGGGGTTCGGGGGCGAAGCCCCTGAGAGTCCCGGGAGTTGGGCTCACCGGCACCGGCGAGTCGATCGATCAGCTGGTGACTTTGACGAGTTCGTCACCGAGCGCCGCGGCTTCATCCGGCGTGAGCTCGACGACCAGACGCCCGCCACCCTCGAGTGGAACCCGCATGACGATTCCACGCCCTTCCTTGGTTGCCTCGAGGGGACCGTCCCCGGTGCGGGGCTTCATGGCCGCCATCCTCTGCTCCCTCCAGATCTGCGCGGTCTGCTGCGCACTTTCATGGAACTCCAGTTGTCACCAACCAGGCAGCCCGCCGGCATGTGGCGGGCTACACCATGCCCATTCTTCCCTATCGCGGATCGAGGCGGGTACCTGAGTTCCAAAAACCGACCGTCGTGGCGTTCAGCGTGTACTCACATTCACCCAGCAATCGGCGATGTGATCGTCTACCATCCCCGTCGCCTGCATGAGTGCGTACGCGGTCGTGGGCCCCACGAATTTGAACCCGCGCCGCTTGAGTTCTTTTGCGAGAGCGGTGCTTTCGGTTGTGACAGCGGGCACATCGGACATGCTCCGCGGGCGCTTGTGCGGGGCCGGGGCATAGGACCAGAGCAGGGCGTCCAGGCTCTCGCCGAGATCGCGGGCAACCCGCGCATTGTGGACGCTCGCCACTATTTTGGCCCGATTGCGAACAATGCTCGGATCCGCCATGAGACGTTCCACATCGGCATCCCCGAACCCCGCCACCCGTTCGATCGCGAAGCCCTCGAATGCGGTACGGAAGGCCGGCCGCTTCCGCAAAATCGTGATCCACGCCAACCCCGACTGAAACGCCTCGAGGCACATTCGTTCGAATAGCGCGTCATCGCCGTGCAGCGGGCGTCCCCACTCCTGATCGTGGTAATCCCGATAAAGCTGGGACCCCTCCGCCCATCCGCACCGAATCAGTCCGTCGGCGCTCGTGTACGCGGTCACCGCGCGCCCGGCTCTTCGCCATGCTCCGCCGGAGCGGCCGGTTCGGCCGGGAGCACCCGGGGGGCCGACGCCTCGCCGTTCGAGCCCGCGCTCCGCCGGGGCGCGGATGGCTCGCCCGACCCGGGCTGCGAATCCGTGCCGGGCTCGGCCGTCGGCTCCGCCGCCGCCTCCGCTCCGGTCACGCGGGCGAGTTCGCCCTCGAGTTCGTCGATGCGAGCGGCGAGCCGGGTCAGGGCCCAGTCCACCTCGCCCGCCTTGTACCCCCGGAACACCTGCTGGAAGCGCAGTGCCCGCACATCGCAGCCGCTGATCCCCGCCGCGGGCAGCACGGTGACGGTCGTCCCCTCCGGCAGCGGCCCGAGCTCCTCCGACCGCCCGAAGATCGCACTGGCCACCAGGAAAAGCAGCGCGGCGACCAATCCGACGATCAGCACGTACAGCAGCATCGTGAGCATGCCCCGAGCTTAGGGCCCGCCCGCACCGCAGTCCGCCCGTACCCCTGGCGGAAACGCGCCGTCGAATTCCGCACTCCCCCAAAGGGAGAGCAAAGCCGGGGAGCTCTCAGCGCGGGAATTCGAGCGAATTCCGCGCTGAGAGCTCCCCGATCGTGATTGCTACAGGTGACGGGTGGTGTCGATGGAGAGGGACATGCCGGCCAGGCCGCGTCGGCGGACGGACAGCTTGTCGGCGATGTCGAGCAGGGCCCGACCCGACGGGCTTTCGGGGGCACGCAGCACGATGGGGGTGCCCTCGTCGCCGGCCTCGCGCAGCTGTTGCTCGATCGGGATCTGGCCCAGCAGCGCGACATTCGCGCCGATGGCGCGGGTCAGGTTGTCGGCCACGGTCTGGCCGCCGCCGGCGCCGTAGAGCTCCATGCGGGTGCCGTCGGGCAGGTCGAGCCAGGACATGTTCTCGATGACACCGGCGATGCGCTGGCGGGTCTGCAGGGCGATGGAGCCCGCGCGCTCGGCGACCTCGGCGGCGGCCAGCTGCGGGGTCGTCACGACCAGGATCTCCGCGTTCGGGATGAGCTGGGCCAGCGAGATGGCCACGTCGCCGGTCCCGGGCGGCAGGTCCAGCAGCAGGATGTCGAGGTCGCCCCAGAAGACGTCGGCCAGGAACTGCTGCAGCGCGCGGTGCAGCATCGGGCCGCGCCACACCACCGGGGTGTTGCCCTTAGTGAACATGGAGATCGAGATGACCTTCACGTCGTGCGCGATGGGCGGCAGGATCATGCGCTCGACCTGGGTGGGCCGCTGCTCGGTGCCCAGCATGCGGGGCACGCTGTGGCCGTAGATGTCGGCGTCGAGCACGCCCACCGAGAGGCCCTTGGCGGCCATGGCGGCGGCGAGATTGACGGTGACCGAGGACTTTCCGACACCGCCCTTGCCGGAGGCGACCGCGTAGACGCGGGTGAGCGAGCCGGGCTGGGCGAAGGGGATGACCGGTTCCGCGGCGTCACCGCGCAGCTTGCGGCGCAGTTCGGTGCGCTGCTCGTCGTTCATGACGTCCAGCTCGACCGTGATGGCGCCGACTCCGGCCACGTCGGCGACGGCCTTCGTGACCCGTTCCTGGATGGCGGATTTCATCGGGCAGGCCGACGTTGTCAGGTAGATCACAACGTGGACACCGCTATCCGCGCCGACCGCGACGCTCTTCACCATGCCCAGCTCGGTGATCGGCTTCCGGATCTCCGGGTCGATCACCTTCGCGAGCGCGACCCGCACATCCGATTCCGTAAGCACTGGCATGCGCCCAAGTCTAGGAGCGCCTCGAGCCGTTCCGCTTTCGCCCTCCGCTTATACCGGGGGCGGGTGTGTACGGCGTGGTCGGATGTGGGGCGGAGCGGTCAGATGCGGGGGAGCGCGGCGGCCGCCGGGGAGATCCCCGAGCCGTACGCGGTCTCCCATGCCATGACGTTCGCGACGTACGCCATGGAGTTGTTGTAGCGCAGGATGGCCCGGGTCTGCTGGCCCGGATCACGCATGTCGAGGCCGCCCGAGCAGAGGTACTTGCCGGCGGTGAGCGCGGCGTCGTAGATGTTCTGCGGATCGGCGACGCCGTCGCCATTGCCGTCGGCCGCGTACTTGCGCCAGGTCTCGGGCAGGAACTGCATGGGGCCGACGGCGCGGCGGTAGCTGCCGGACAAGCCGTCCAGGTCGCCGCCGCCGGAGGTCGCGACCACGTTGTTCCCGGCCAGCCTGCCGTCCAGGATCGGGCCGTAGACGGGTTCGAGTGGATAGCCGTCGTCATCGATCTTGCCGTAGCCATGGCCGGATTCGACCCGGCCGATACCGGCCAGCAGGTTCCACGGCATATTGCAGGTCGGATTCTCCACGGCCAGAATGCGTTCCGCGTTCTCGTAGGCGTCTTGCGCGACGCCCGGCATGCCGAGCGGCCCGGCGGGGCGCGCCGACGGCACCCGGCCGTCCGGCTGCGCGACGGACTTCACTTCCGGAGGGCCAACGGGTGCAACCTGTTTAGCCTCGTGCAGCAGCGGTTCCGGTGCGGCGGCGGGTAATACGGCAGCCTCGGGCTTGGGTAGTTGTTCCTCGCTGTCGTTCGACAGCTGGTGCTGGACGGTAGCTGCGAGCTTGTCGGCGATGTTCCCGTCGCCGGCTCCGGTAACTGCGGCCAGTCCGGCGGGCACGAGCCCGGTCAATGCGATGACCGATCCACGGCGAACTTTCGGGACCGGGGGTTTGCGGTGACGACCCACTGTGTGGTGACCCTCCATTGCCATCGGTTGATACCGGGGTGATGCAACAGAGGCCACGTTACCTTATCCGAGACCTTCCTGTTACCCCTTCGTGACCAACTCTCAGGATTTGAAGGAAACGCAAGTCAGAAGCGAGTTCCGGAGCGTCGCTCCGAAACTCGCGAATCACACAGTCGTTACGGGGCAGGCGCCGGGGCCGGGGCCGGAAGCGGAATCGTGATGCCGAACGGCAGCGTGATGCCCGGGGCCGGGGTGGTGGTCGTGGTGGTGTCGGGAGCGGAATCGGGCGGGACGTCGGCCTCGGGTGCGGGCGTCTTGCTGGGCGTGACCGTTTGCTGGTCCTGCGGTTGCTGGACGGCCTGCTGCGGCTGATCCTGGGGCTTCTGGTTCTGCTGACCCGTCTGGGTGTTGCAGGAGGTGACGGCGGGCTGATCCTTGACCACCGGCTTGCCGTCGGGTCCGAACTGCTGCTCGTTCGGCTTGCCGTTCTCGGGCTTGGCGGCGTCCTCGGGCTTGGTCTTGTCGTCGGTGGCCGGGTCGCCGGGGACCTTGTCGGCCTTCTGATCCGGCTGCTGCTGCGCCGGAACCGCCACCTGCTCACAGGGATTCGCGGGCACCACCGGAGCCGGGCAGAAGATGCCGCACGGGATCGGCGGCAGGCCCGGGATGGTGATCATCACCTGGGTCGGCGTCGGCGTGGTGGTCTGCTGTGTTGTGTCGGGCGCCTCGGTGGCCGGAATCGTGGTGGAGGCCACCGTGATATCCGGGCCGCTGACCGGAACGTAGTTGTTGGGCACCAGATCCGGCGAGATGCTCACCTGCTGCGGTGCGCCGCCGGTCTTGTACGCATTGGCCCAGCTGAGCACATTGGCCGCGTACGACACCGAATTGTTGTAGCGCAGCACGGCCCGGAGCTGCTGCTGCGGATCGGCCAGGTCCATGCCGCCCGAGCACAGGTACTTGCCCGCCGCCAGCGCGGCGTCGAAGACATTGTTGGGATCCGGTGTGCCGCTGCCCTTTCCATTGGCGGCGTACACCGACCAGGTGCTGGGCAGGAACTGCATGGGGCCGATAGCCCGGACGAAACTACCGTCGCTGGCCTTGATGATCTCGTTGCCGGGCAGCGTCCCGTCCAGGGCCGGGCCGTAGATGGGGGAGACCGTGGTGCCCGCGGCGTCGGTGCGGCCGTTGTTGGCGTGGTTGGACTCGATGCGGCCGATGCCGGCCAGCAGGTACCAGGGCAGATGGCAGTTCGGGTCCGAAGACTGCAGCGCCAGTTCGGCATTGCGGTAGGCAGCCAGCACGATCTCCGGAATGCCCAGCACGCCACTGCCGCCGGGCAACGCGATGTCCCGCAGCGGCACGGCGCCGCCGAAGAGCGGCGAGCCGTCGGTGGGCGGGGTCATTGCGCTGAGTTTGCGGGGGGCCTCCGGAGCCGCCGGAACGAGGCCGACGGTCTGATCCGAGGGGGTGTCGGCGGGACTGTTCACACTCGCGTTGCGCGCCGAGGCGGCTGCCAGCAACGTGTCCGGCGCGGCCTGCGGGGCCACGGTGTGGACGGTCGTATTGGTGGCAGAACCGGCGGTGACCAGGCCCGCAATCAACAGTGCCGACGCTGTCACCGGAGCAGATAGTCTCTTCGCCACCACACAATCCCCTCAGTCGTGCGGCCGATGCCCCGTGGTGACACTCATACAGCGGCAGTGTCTGGGTAGGTCGCTCGGAACAACGTGATCCAGGTTACCCATCAGTCAGCTCGATCGGAACAACTTCGATGGTCAGTCGCCATCTTTTTGTGCCGAAATTGCGACCTCAGCAGACTTCCGATCGGTACTCTTCTTTGATTTCCTGGCCTTCGCGATCTCGCCGCCTACGGCCAGTTTCTCCAGTCTGACCAGGGATTCCTTAATGTCGTCCAGTTCCCGGCGCACGTAGTCGCGCGTGGCGACCTCGCCCACTGCCAGCCGCAGCGCGGCGAGCTCACGCGCCAGGAATTCGGTGTCGGCTTTCGTCTGGGCCGCTCGTGTCCGGTCCTCCTCGAGCGAGACCCGGTCGCGATTATCCTGGCGGTTCTGTGCCAGCAGGATCAGCGGCGCGGCGTAGGCAGCCTGGGTGGAGAACGCCAGATTCAACAGGATGAACGGATACGGGTCCCACTGCAGCCGCAGCGCGAACACATTGAGCAGGATCCACACCACCACGATGACGGTCTGGATCACCAGGTAGCGGCCGGTGCCCAGGAAGCGGGCCACCTTCTCGCTGGAACGTGCCATCGCCTCGGGATCCCAGTCGAGACCGCGGAAGCGGCTCTGCACCGGGGTCTCCAAACGCTGGCGGGCGCTGAGTTTTTCGAGCCGTTCGCTCATGCGCGGCCTCCCGTCCCCTCGATCACGGGCATGCCGTGCGCATCGTGATGGTCTTCGTCCTGCTCGCGCCAGTCCTCGGGCAGCAGGTGGTCGAGCACGTCATCGACGGTGACGGCTCCCAGTAGATGATTCTCCGTGTCCACCACCGGTCCGCACACCAGGTTGTAGGTGGCGAAATAGCGGGTCACGGCGGTGAGCGGGGCATCGGGCCGCAGCTGCACCAGATCGGTGTCGACAATGCCGCCGACCAGGTTCGCGGGCGGCTCCCGCAGCAACTGCTGGAAGTGCACGCAGCCCAGGTAGCGGCCGGTCGGGGTGGCCGTGGGCGGACGCACCACGAAGACCATCGACGCCAGGGCCGGGGTCAGCTCGGGATCGCGGATGCGGGCCAGCGCCTCGGCGACCGTGGTGGAGGCGGTGATGACGATGGCGTCGGGCGTCATCAGACCACCGGCGGTGTAGGGCGCGTGCTCGAGCAGGCGGCGCACCGGTTCGGAGTCCTCAGGATCCATCAGCGCCAGCAGCGATTCCGCCTCGCCCGTGGGCAGCTCGCCCAGCAGGTCGGCGGCGTCGTCGGGGTCCATGGCCTCGAGCAGGTCGGCCGCGCGTTCAACGCCGAGCTGTGCGAGCAGTTCCATCTGGTCGTTCTCGGGCAGCTCCTGGACCACGTCGGCCAGCCGCTCGTCGTCGAAGGCGGCCGCCACCTCGATGCGGCGCTTGAGCGGCAGTTCGCGCAGCAGGTGCGCGACGTCGGCGGGGCGCATGCCCTCGAACTGCTCGAGCAGCTGGGTGACGTCCTGGCCGGGCAGGTCCAGCTCGGTCTGGGTGAGGCCGCGCACCTGTGCCCAGTCGACCACGTGCACCGCGCCGCGCCGGCCGAAGCCCACGCCGAGGCGGCGGCGTTCGCGCACGGCTACCCGGGACACTACCCAGTCGCGGGTGCGGCTCTGCTCGATACCCAGGTCGACGACCACCACGTCAGCGCTCGCCAGCTGCGGCAGCTCGGGATCGGCGACGCGGACCGTGGAGTCCAGGATCTGCGCGACGGCCAGCAGCTCGCCGGGCCGCTGCTCGAAGCGGCGCACGCTGATGGTGCCGGTGGTGAGGGTGACAGCGCCCGGTTCGATGGCCTGGACCCGCAGCATGGGCACGAAAATGCGCTTGCGGGTGGGGAGTTCGACGAGCACGCCCAGCACCCTGGGCTGCTGGCGGTCATACCGTATCGAGATCACGATGTCGCGGAGGCGGCCGATAGACTCGCCGTCCGGTCCCAGTACCACCAAGCCCGCCAACCGGGCGGCGAAAACCTTCGTCGCTGCCATGTTTGGTAAGGCTAATGGGTCGAGCGCGTCCAAAATGTCGCGCCATGTGAAGGAGTGAGCCATGACATCGCGCCGATCGGTGCTCGCAGTCCCCGGCAGCAACCCGCGCATGATCGAGAAGGCCAAGGGACTGCCCGCCGACGAGGTGTTCCTGGATCTCGAGGACGCGGTCGCGCCGGCAGCGAAGGCGGCCGCGCGGGCGAACATCGTGGCGGCCCTCAACTCCGGCGGCTGGGGTGCCCAGATTCGCGTTGTGCGGGTCAACGATTGGACCACTGAGCACACGTATGCCGACGTCATCACGGTGGTGGAGGGCGCGGGCTCGGAGTTGGACGCCATCCTGCTGCCGAAGGTCATCGACGCCGGGCAGGTGCAGGCCCTCGACCTGCTGCTGACCCAGCTGGAGAAGGCCAACGGGCTGCCGGTCGGGCGGATCGGGATCGAACCGCAGATCGAGAACGCGCTCGGGCTGCGCAATATCGACGCCATCGCGACCGCGAGCCCGCGGGTGCAGACCCTGGTGTTCGGTCCCGCCGACTTCATGGCCTCGATCAATATGCGCACCCTGGTGGTGGGCGAGCAGCCCGAGGGCTACGAGCCGGGTGACGCCTATCACCACATCTATATGACGATCCTGCTGGCGGCCCGCGCCCACGGCCTGCAGGCCATCGACGGCCCCTACCTGGCGGTCCGCGATATCGACGGCTTCCGCCGCAACGCATCCCGCACGGCCGCACTGGGTTTCGACGGCAAGTGGGTGCTGCACCCGGATCAGATCACCGCCTGCAACGAGATCTTCAGCCCGCGCCAGGCCGATTACGACCGGGCCGAGGAGATCCTCGACGCCTACGCGTTCCACACCTCGACCGAGGGCGGCGCGCGGGGCGCGGTGATGCTCGGTGACGAGATGATCGACGAGGCCAGCGCCAAGATGGCTCAGGTGATCGCTGATAAAGGCAGGGCCGCCGGAATGGCGCGAACCACGCGTTTCGTACCAGCGCCCGTCGACGCGAAATAGCATGATGGACTCATGACGAATCCCATGGGGAATCCGAGCCGGGGCCGTCCCGGCCTGCCGACGCCACCGTCGGGCTGGCCGGTCGGCTCCTACCCGACCTATGCCGAGGCGCAGCGGGCGGTCGACTACCTGGCCGACAACCAGTTCGCGGTGGAGGGCGTGACCATCGTCGGTGTCGACCTCATGCAGGTCGAGCGTGTGCTGTACCGGCTGACCTGGGGAAAAGTCATTGGCGGCGGCATGGTTTCGGGCGCCTGGCTGGGCCTGTTCCTGGGTCTGCTCCTGAGCATGTTCACCTCCGGCGGGACCATCGGCCCGCTGGCGGTCGGCCTGATCGGCGGCATCATCTTCGGCCTCATCTCCGCGTCCATCCCGTACGCGGCCACCCGGGGCCAGCGCGACTTCGCCTCCACCATGCAGCTGGTGGCCGGCCGCTACGACGTGCTGTGCGACCCGAAGACCGCCGAGCAGGCGCGCGACATGCTCGCCAGGCTGGCCATCTAGATCCATGGAGGTAATGGATCAGGTCCGGGCCGCGCTGCTCGGTCATTTCGGGGTGGAGTCCGCGGACGCGGCATCGGTGACGTTTCTGGGGCTGGAGCCCATCGACATCCTGCGTATCCCGAACGGCGAGTTCGTGCACTACGCCACACTGGGTGGCTCCCGGCATCCGATGACGGATCCGGCCGCGGCGCTGGCCGATCCGGTGCGCGGGCCGCGTGCGGAGCTGGTGCTGACACTACGCGGCGGTGTGGGCGCGGGTTCGGGGTTGACCCGCACGCTGGGCGTACTGGTGGCGGCACCTGCGGTGGAAGGTGTTGTGCTGCAGGCGGATGCGCTGCTCGATCTGGGAGAACCATTGTGGGCCGACGCACCGTTCACCGCGGTGCTACTGGGTGCGAGCGACATCCCGGAGGTGGCGCTGCCGGAACCCGCTGAGCCTGTGCGATTCCTGGCGGTCGCGCCGATCACCGCGACGGAGGCGGCGTGGGTTCGGATCCGCGGCGCGGCGGCATTGCGCGACGCCTGGGCCGAGGCGGGAATCGACGTGCGCGATCCCGCCCGGGCCGCCGCGTCGCTCTAATCGAACGGGTTGCCGTCGATCGGACAGGTCGTGCCGCTGGCCGGAAGCGTTCCCGCGATGAGATATTCGCGTTTCGCGGCCTCCGCGCATGTGCTGTGCACGTACATGCTGCTGTGCCCGGCGCCCTCCACCACCAACAGGCGCGCGTCCGACAGTTCGGCCGCACCGGCGGCGGCTCCGGCCAGCGGTGTCGCGGGATCATTGCGACTGTTGATCACCAGGATCGGGGCGGTCGGCCGATTCCACGGTCCCGGGTAGGGGTTCACGGCGGTCTGCGGCCAATAGGCGCAGGTCAATGCGTCCAGGACGCCGAGCCGGCCGAAGACGGGCACCCGCTGGTCCTCACTGATCGCGAGGGCGCTGTAGCGCCGCTCGTCGCGCGGCACCCGGCTGTCGGCGCACTGGACGCCGTGGAAGGCCTCGGTGTAGTTGTCATCGTAGGTGTTGGCGCCGGTGCCGCCCAGGCCTTGCGAGCTGCCCGTGCCGATATCGGCCACCTGCCGCACCAGGGCCGCGGTCTCGGCGAGCACATCGGTCGGCCGATACGGTGTGTTGCGCAGATCGTAGAGAAGTTGCAGGGTGGCGGCGACCCGCGGCCAGCCGGCCGGATTGGACAGCTGGCCCGCCGCGGCCACCACGGTGCCGTAGTCGTAGCGTTTGCCGTCCCACGAGATCGGTTCGCGCCGTACCCGTTCCAGGATCTGCTGCCATTTGTCTCGCGGATCTCCCTGGGAGAAGGCACATTCGGGCCCTGCCGCCACACAGGCGTCGAGCATGGCGTCGAAGGTGCCCGCGATTCCGGTGGCGACGTCCTGCCGGGTGTCGATGGGCTGGTCGGCGGCGGCGTCGTCGAGACCGAGGGCGTTACCGCGGAAATCCATCGAGCCGTCCAATGCCAGGGCGCGGACCCGGCCGGGAAACATGTTGGCGTACAGCGCGCCCAGGTAGGTGCCGTACGAAATGCCGTGGTATGTCAGCTTGTCGTCGCCGACGGCCCGGCGCAGCAGGTCCAGATCTCGGGCGGTGTTCTCGGTCGACAGGTGGGGCAGCAGGTCGGCGGCGCGCTGCCCGCAGTTGTCCGCAAGCGTCTTCGCGGCCGCGAAGAACCGCGGCTCCGTGCCGGGCGTGCCGGGCATCGCGGGATAGGTGGCGAAGAACAGCTGCTGTGCGGTCGCATCCGGAAAACAGTGCACCGGTGCGCTGTTCGCGACGCCACGGGAATCCCAGGACACCAGATCGAAGCGGGCGCGCAGCTCGTCGGAGAACAGCCACGGCCAGTGCGCCCGTTCCCGCAGCCGCTGCACCCCGGACCGGCCGGGGCCGCCGAAGTTGACGAACAGCGTGCCGATCCGCCGGGCCGGGTCGGCGGCGGGGAGTTTGATCACGGCCAGGTCGATCGATCGGGCCTCGGGATGCGCGTAGTCCAGTGGCACTCGCGCTGTCGCACAGGAGAATCCGGAATCGCAGTCGGTCCACTGCAGGGTGGGCGCCGGTGCGGCATCGGCGAGGGAGTCGACGTAGGAGTCGGTTGCCGGGCCGGCCGTGGCGGGCACCGGCACGGCCAGCAGAAGCCCGAATACTGCTGTCCACCAAGCCATCCGGCCGCGGATCGGCGAAGTCCTCTTCATGAACACAGCCGAATTCATAGCAACCCGGCGGCGGGCGCGTCGAGGCGATCAGCAAAACCCCTGGTGGGGGGGTGTCCCTATGGTTTTCGTCAACCTGTCGGCGGCCGCACTCGTGGTGTGATTCCGATACGTTGGTTTGCGGTGAGGCAATCTGGCTGGAG